>MEOF01000070.1 GCA_001769505.1 Bacteroidetes bacterium GWF2_33_38 | reverse complement strand
AGAATATTAACAAATTTAAAATACGATATGTTGCTGATTGTTAATAACTTAAACTTTTATTAACACTTGGGGTTATTAGACAGTCTGACGGTTGCGGTCTGTAACATAAATCAACTGCTTTGTCAAGTTCTTGGTGTGCCTTTACCAAAACTGGTGGCATTGTTAATGGGTCGTATAAATCCGCTAAAGAATAAGTAGGAAATTCATTTCTTGCTGATAAAACATTTTCTGTTGCTTTTTCAACTGCATTAATTTGTTTTTCACTTACATTTTCTGGTCAAGGGTAATTATTGTAAACGATTTTATTTGAGTAAATGAAATCACTTTTCATTCTACCACATACATAACTCATCCAAGCCATATGCATCTTACTTTCTAAAATGCCGAAAAGATATAGGCTTGCATCAGGAATAAAAGAAGCGGTATTGTTTATTATAAATTCAGGTTCAACATAAGCAAACGGAATATATGCCCGTCTTTCAGATGAAACCTTTGGAAACATTAAATATCTTGTAGTTGGCTGTCTATCTTCAGAAAAGAGAGTTGGAAAATTTGCCCAATGTCTTGTTCTTGCTTTCGTGCTTGCTAATCGAAAGTTTTTAACTCTCTCTATTCGTTCTTGAATAAATGGAATATGACGGATTTCATTTAACGGAGCATCTTTTAACCAAAGACAATATCTAACATTTCCGTTAATAAAATCGCCACCTCCAACAAATGGTCTGATGAATTTTGAACTTTCGGGATATTTTTCTTTTAGTTGATTTACTTCCTCTAAAGTCAACATAAAATGTCCATCGTCAGTAGTTTCGCTACCTTTTATGATTTCGGGAACATTACATAAAGGCTTTGTTCTTGTTGTGATAAACATATCTTTCCCTTCAACCAAATAAGGGTTAATATTTTTCACTTTAATTTCGTGAGCTTCGCCTTTTATATCCTCATATTCAAAAACGCTTTTATCATTAGTATCATAATTGGCGAAGCCAATTATGACTACGTGAACTGCTGCATTTCCTTTTGCTTCATTTCCCCATTTAAAAGTCCTATGAGAAAAATGTATTTTTATTTTGTATTTATGAAAAAGTAAACCCCAAATTATTCCAACTTGCTCGCCTTGTGCGATTGAATTTGTTGAAACGAAAGCAACTTTAATTTTTGTGTCTTGAATATATTGAGCCGCTTTTACATACCAAGCTGTTACATAATCCAAAGTTCCACCACCAGTTACCCCAGCAAATATTTTTTCCATATCCGCTTTTTGTTCAGGTTTTTGAACTTGTTTGCCTATAAATGGCGGATTTCCGAGAATATAAGAAAGTTCGTTCTTAGAAACTATATTTTCCCAGTCTGTCTGTAATGCGTTGCCGTGAACAATTTTTGCGGATTTTTTCAAAGGCAAACGAACAAAGTATTGTCCAAATTCATTGCAAATTTGCATATTCATTTGGTGGTCAATAAGCCACATTGCAACTTCGGCAATTCGAGCAGGAAATTCTTCATATTCAATTCCGCACATCATATCAACGTCAAGCCAAATAATTTCTCGAACGTCAAATACTCGTTGTCCTGTTTTATTTGATGCTCTTAAAATTTCTAATTCAAGCAATCGTAATTCTCGGTATGTGATTACAAGGAAATTTCCGCAACCACAAGCAGGGTCAAGGAATTTTAGTGTGCTTAATTTTTTATGAAATTCGGGAAGTTTATTTTTGTTGTCTTTGATACTTTCAAATTCTTTCCAAAGGTCGTCCAAGAAAAGCGGTTTGATAAGTTTTAAGATATTTGTTTCGCTCGTATAATGTGCTCCTAAATTTCTTCTTTCAGTCGGGTTCATTACACTCTGAAACATTGAACCGAAAATTGCAGGTGAAATTCTGCTCCAATCAATGTAACAGCAGTCAAGCAAAGCTTGACGCATTTTTTTGTCGAAACTTGCCGTAGGCAATATTTCTTCAAAAAGTTTTCCGTTTACATAAGGGAATTCAGCAAGTTGCTCGTCAAGATTTTTAAAACGGTTTTCTTTAGGTGTGTTCAGCACCTGAAAGAGTTCTTGCAGTTTTGCTGCAAGATCACTGCCGTCCTCGTTGGTTCGTTGCTCTAAATAATCCTGAAATTGTTGTTTGTTGAAAATGGTTGTGTCCTCAGAAAACATTAAAAACAGAATACGAACCAAATAAACTTCTAATGGATGTCCTGTGTAACCAATTTCTTTTAATCGGTCGTGAAGTTTACCCATCAATTCCGCTGCTTTAATGTTTGCAGGGTCTTGTTCTTTGTAAACTTTCTTTTGATAGCCTAAAATGTATCCGAAATGTTGAACGTTACTTACAAGGTCGTTGAGTTTAAATTCAATGTGTTTGTCTTCTTCAAGGTCGAAAAGCCGAAAGTTTTCAAAGTCAGAAACGAGAATGTATTTTGGTAATTCATGTTGTTTTAGTCCATGTGTATAGTCAATTGCTTGTTGATAGGCTTTTTCAAGGTTTTTGCCTCTACTTTTCATTTCAATTAAGATTGTCCCTTTCCAAAGCAAGTCAATATAACCGTCTTTTTCGTCCAGTTTTTTAACTCTATGCTCAAAAGTACCAACACGTTTACTGCTAATACCAAAAACATTAAAAAACTCCACCAAAAAAGGTTTGGCATCTGCTTCTTCGTTTGAAGTGTCTGCCCATTCTTTTGAGAAATTTAATGCTCTGTCTTTTATTTCATTCCAGCTTAAAGCCATTTTATCTTAGTCCAATTTAGTTATTAAATTTACAATTATTCTTGATGTGTGTGTCGGCAAGATTGCACTCTTTGACAAAGCTTTGGCTGGAGCGTTGGCTCGTGGGGCTTTGGCAATGTGTGCAATGTGGGTCGGCAATTGTTTTAAAAAATGTGCGGTGGGCAAAAAATAAAAAACATCGGGTTGGCTTAAGTGTCGGCTTTCTGGTCTTTTCGATATTTCGTTTTTCTGTCCTTTCACAATGGTTTACTTTTCAATTTATCGTTGTCTCTGTTTTTTTCTACACTTGGCGGTAACTTGTTTATACCCATAATAAATGTAAGCAAATACAAGCGAATTTGCTTGTATAACCCAAGCTTTTGTTACGTTTTATTTTTTAAAGATAAAAAAGAAATCTTTATAAATCATCAAAACCCGATTTTATATTTTGTAGGCTTTCGGTAATTGAATTTAAACCGATGTTGCAAAAATAATGGCTATATATTTTTTCAGATTGCTTCTTACATTGCAACGGCTAATACCAATTCTATTTCCATATGACACATATTTGATTTTTTAGATTCCCTTTTTCAAGGGAATGTGCCTCAAAAAATTACCACATACCCGCAAAAGCGGGTATCTTATTTTTAAATTGTGTCGGTCACATGGAATCGTAATTGGTTTTAAACTTGTTGTAGTTAGTCAAATATCAAAATTAGTAATGGATTAGTGTTAAAAACGTATTTTTTCCCAAGCATTCGTGCAGAATTCGGATTATTTTTTAGGACTAGTCCGGTTATAAACCCGTACAAGGCATCATTTTTTATAAAGAGAGTATAACTCCAAATCAATCGGAATAAGCTTGTAATCAGTAAGTTTTGTTGTATCGTTTTTTTCTTTTAGGAAATAGCTATTCGTTTTCTTTTTGTCGCCGTCCAAACTTAAATGATAAAGTCGCTGTAGATTGCAATGCAAAGCCCATTCGTTGTACAATTTGGAGTTTGAACTTATTATTTCTCCGGCAGGAAGAACGCTTCCAATTTTATAAATATCGTTTAATATTGCTTCGTGTCGCTTTGTTTTACCATAATTAAATGTGGTTAATACTATAGCTAAAACCAAAATTAAGATTGATACATATTTAAAAATTCTAAATCCGATTGAATTTTCAGAAATTTGTTCAATAAGAGATGAAATTCCCTTTGCGTTTACGATAGAAAAAGAAAGAGCAAAGTAAGGCAACGATGTAACCAAATAAAAACCTCGTTGTTCTAGAGTAATCATTAAGGGGAGAGATGCCGATAATCCAATAAGAATAAACCAAATAACATCGGCCCTATCTTTTCCTGAAAACCTTGCTTCAATTCTTTTTATTCTCATTATGATATAAATTAATGCAGTAAAAGCAAATACAGGAATTAATTCCTGCAGAAGCTTTCTTATTAAATAAAATCTGCCATAATCTGTTGAAACGTTTTCGATGCTATTTAAAACCCTATTCGTAAGGTATGTTTTCAAACTTATAAAAGCATCTTCGTTGAAAAAAATTAGAAGTAAATAAATAATTATAGGAACAAGGATTAAAACGGATGAATAAAAAACAGTTTTTTTGAATGAAAAACTTTTATGAGTTACAAAATACAAAAAAACGACAATCAATGGAAAAGATCCTTGAATACCTTTTGTTAAACTTGAAAGAAAAATAAATATTCCGGCAATCATTAAATTCAAAAACACCTTTTGGTTAAGAATAATCGCCCGAACAATGAAATAAACCGATGATAAAGCAAATAGACCCATCGTATTTTCCTCCATATTATTGATATAAGACCAAAAACAAACAGGAATAATAATCCATAATAGAATTGGTAGCCAAGCTATTTTTTTAATGTCAGATTCCTTGTAAATCAACTTCCATGTTTTGCTTATCACAAAAGCTGTTAAGGCTGCCATTACGAATGAATACAATCGTTCGACATAAATGCTGTTGCCAAATATTTTGTAAAAATATCCCAGCAATCCAAACATTAAAGGAGGTTGTTCATGAAAAGATTTGTGGGCGGCTTCAGCAAATTTAGGAAACCAGAATGTTGAAAACCCATCGGCGAAATTTTGTGCAACACTTGCATACAAAACGCCATCCATAAACATTCCTTTTTGTATCAGGCTTGGCAAAATCAATAATAAAAAAACACCTATTGAAGCAATCCAAAAGAATGTATTTTTTTTGTTAAATGTATTTCCCATGATAAAAAAACGAGGCAGTTTATATGATTTAAACTGCCTCGTAATGTTTTTTATTTTATATAACTTTCGATAGGCTCACACGAGCAAACGAGATTTCGATCTCCGTAAGCATCGTTGATTCTTTTTACCGATGGGAAGAATTTGTTTTCGGCAATCCATTTTAATGGGAATGCTGCTTTTTCTCTTCCGTATTTATGCGACCAAGTGTCAGATATTAACTCATTCGATGTGTGAGGTGCATTACGCAGAACATTGTCTTCCATATCGGCTTTTCCTTCGCGAATTTCGGTAATTTCGTTGTGAATAGTAATCATTGACTCAACAAATCGATTTAATTCTTGCAACGATTCGCTTTCGGTTGGCTCAATCATCAACGTTCCGTGAACAGGGAATGACAAAGTTGGTGCGTGAAATCCAAAATCCATCAATCGTTTTGCTATGTCGGCTTCTGAAACGTGAGCATCTTTAAAACCTCTACAGTCCAAAATCATTTCGTGTGCAACTCTTCCGGTTTCGCCTGTATAAAGAATATCGTAATAATCTTTTAGACTTGCGGCTAAATAATTTGCATTTAATATTGCCATTTTAGTTGCTTCGGTAAGACCATTTGCCCCTAGCATGTGGCAATAAGCGTGAGAAATTGTCAAAATACTTGCACTTCCCCAAGGAGCTGCCGAAACTGCCGAAATTCCTTTTTCTCCGCCTGTTTTCACAACCGGGTGAGATGGTAAAAATGTAGCTAAATGTTTTGCTACTCCAATTGGACCAACACCAGGACCTCCACCACCGTGAGGAATTGCAAATGTTTTATGTAAATTCAAATGGCAAACATCAGCTCCAACATTCGCAGGACTAGTTAATCCAACTTGTGCATTCATGTTTGCTCCGTCCATATAAACTTGCCCGCCAAATTTATGAATCAACTCAATCATTTCGCGAATTCTGCTTTCGAAAACACCGTGAGTCGATGGATAAGTAACCATAAAACAACTTAAATTGTCTTTATGCTGTTCTGCTTTTACTTTTAAATCATCTACATTTATGTTTCCTTTTTCGTCGCAATCAACAACAATAATATCAAGGCCAGCCATTGCTGCACTTGCAGGATTTGTGCCATGTGCCGATGATGGAATTAGCACAACATTTCGGTGCGATTGTCCGATTGATTTTTGATATTCTCTAATCACAAGTAAACCGGCATATTCGCCCGCTGCACCTGAATTTGGTTGAAACGAAAACGAATCAAATCCAGTAACGGCTTTTAAATATGTTTCAAGTTCGTTAAATAAGATATGATATCCTTCAGCTTGATTTTTGGGTGCAAATGGGTGTAATTGTCCAAATTCCGACCAACTTAAAGCAAGCATTGATGTTGCAGGATTCAATTTCATAGTACAAGAGCCAAGTGAAATCATTGAGTGTGTTAATGAGAAATCTTTTCGCTCAAGTTTTTTGATATATCTCATCAATTCGGTTTCGGAATGATATTTATTAAAAACTTCTTGCTTTAGAATTTGTGATTTTCGCTCAAACTTTTTGTCAAAACCCAATTCTTTGCTCGGTTTTATTTCGCCAACTTGTTTGTTAACCGCTTCAGCAAATACGTTTAACAAAATGATTACATCTTGTAACGATGTGGTTTCATCAAGGCTTAATCCAACTGTTTTTTCGTCGAAGTATCGCAAGTTAATATTGTTATCAATAGCAATCTTCTCAATGTTTTTCGATTTGATTGAGTTTGGTAATTCTATTTTTAATGTATCGAAAAAATTATCGTTCATTAGCGAATAACCAAATTCTTTTAGTTTATTAGCAACAAGCGTAGTTGCGGAGTGAATTTTAGAGGCAATATTTTTTAATCCTTCAGGACCATGATAAACAGCATACATTCCCGCCATGTTTGCTAACAAAGCTTGAGCAGTACAAATATTTGAAGTTGCTCGTTCACGTTTTATGTGTTGTTCTCTGGTTTGGAGAGCCATTCTATATGCTTTGTTCTCGTTTGCATCAACAGAAATACCAATGATTCTGCCGGGCATCGTTCGTTTATATTTTTCGCTTGTTGCGAGATATGCCGCATGAGGTCCGCCATATCCCATTGGAATACCAAAACGCTGAGTCAAGCCCACAACAATGTCGGCACCCCACTCGCCTGGAGGAGTTAATAAAACAAGGCTCATAATATCAGCAACAACAGTAACTAAAGCCTCAACTTTATGAGCATCTTCAACAAATTTTGCATAGTCGTTTACTTTTCCGTCTCCGGCAGGATATTGGACAACTGCTCCGAAAACCATTTCGTTAAACTTAAATTCATTGTATTTTCCAACTACTACCTCAACACCAAGATATTCAGCACGAGTTCTAATTACCGCTAAATTTTGAGGAAAAATATTTTCGTCAACAAATAAAATATTTGCATTGTTTTTAACAGCTGTTCTTGAACGATTGCCTTGCATCATTATCATGGCTTCTGCAGCAGCAGTTGATTCGTCAAGTAGCGATGAATTTGCGATTTCCATTCCTGTTAGTTCCATAATCATGGTTTGGAAATTTAACAAAGCCTCTAATCTTCCTTGTGAAATTTCAGCCTGATAGGGTGTGTATGAGGTGTACCAACTTGGATTTTCCAACATATTTCTTAAAATTACTGAAGGCAATATTGTATTGTAATATCCCATTCCAATATATGAACCGAAAATTTTGTTTTTCGATGCAATTTCTTTGAGTTTTTTTAGATATTCATATTCACTTATTCCTTCAGCATGAACATTTAATGGCTTTTGAAGTCTAATAGATGTTGGAACAGTTTCGTCGATTAATTGATCAACCGTTTTTACTCCAATTTTCTTAAGCATCAAGTCAATTTCATGATTTCGAGGACCATTATGACGAGAAAGATAGCTGCCGATTACCATAATTTTATGTATTAAGTTTATTTGTTTATTTTAATAACAAAATTAAAAAGAAGATTATATTAAAAGTCATTATTTGCGAAAAAAATCATACGTTTGTAAAACAAATTTTTGCGTTTTGAAAAAAACAAGTTTATTTATTGGACTAATTCTTTTTGCATCATTGTTTTATGAAGCAAATGCTCAGCAAACTATTTGGCTTTTAAATGGTCAAAAGATTGTTACTGCTAAGTATTCGATAGTAAAAGAAACTGAAATGTTTTATTATCAGAATAAAAAAGGTAAAACAAAAGACGTTCCGTTAGAATATGTTTTTTCTATAACTGATAGCTTGGGAAAAGAAACGGTTCTTTATACGCCAGATTCAATAGCTGATGAAGGTGCTTTTACTTACAACGAAACAGAAATGCGAGAGTACGTTCATGGACGTGAAACTGCAAACGAAAATTATAAAGGACGACTTGCTTTTGTAAGTGGATTTGCAATAGGAGCAGCGGCACCAATTGCAACCTCAGCTGCGGGCATAAATTTTTTTTATGCTCCCTTAATTCCTGCCGTTGGAACTTCGGCTATAAATTTAACAAAGCCTAGTTTTACTACTTTTTACAAAAAATATCCCGATAAAAAAGAAAACCTTCCTTTTGTGAGTGGTTATATGGATTCTGCAAGAGAAAAACGAACAAAAAATGCTATATGGGGCGGTCTATCAGGTCTTGGTGCCGGAATAATTGCTTGTTGCTTTTTGTTTGTTGATTAAAAATACGGATTGCTCCATTTTTCGTTTCCAATGCTTGTGTGTTCTCCATGACCGGGATAAACTGCAACATCGTCGTTTAACGAAAGTAATTTTTCGCGAATTCCTATAATAAGTTGCTCATGGTTTCCTCCGGGAAGGTCGCTTCGACCAATAGAATTATTGAATAAAACATCTCCCGAGATTAATAACTTTTCGCTTTCGGCGTAATAGCAAATGCTTCCTGGCGAATGACCTGGAACGTGTATTGTTTTAATGCTCGAATTACCAATCGAAATTAGTTGATTTTCGATTAAAAATTTTTGTATTGGAACTGGTCCTTCAATATCGAATCCAAAGCTTTGCCCGTATTGCTTTGCCGCATCAACAAACATTTTTTCACCTTCGTGAGCTTCGGGAAATATATTGTAAGTGTCTGATATAAAATAATTTCCTAAAATATGATCGATGTGGCAATGAGTGTTTAATAGATGAATAGGCTTTAATCCTTTTTCTGCGATAAATTGTTTTAGCTCGTCCTTTTCAGCCCTTGTATAGCACGAAGCGTCAATTATAACACATTCGTTTGTTTCGTCGTAAAGTACATAGCAATTTACTTGAAAAGCATTGAATGTAAATTGTTTTAGCTTTATCATTATTTTGTTTCTAAATTATTGTACAATTATTTTTCTTGTAATTTTCGCATCTTTGCTTATAATGTTCAAGAAATAAACTCCTTTTGAAAAATCCGTAAAGCGAATAAGCTCCTCATTTATAATATTTGCTGAAGAGAAAATTACTCGCCCCGAAATATCCAATATTTCCAACAATTCGTTTTCGATGTTTTCGTATTTTACAAAAAATTCGCCTGTATTCGGGTTTGGGAAAACTTGTACCTTACACGAAGCCTCAATATCTTGTGTGTAAACTGAATATTCGAAATACGATAGGGTTTTCGCCATTATTTCGAAGCGAGTACTTTCGGGATAAACGGTTTCGAAAGGGAACCCAAAATAAACCAATTTTCCTTCTTGTGTCCCATTAGGAAATAACCCAGAAAATGCTACAGCAGTTGGATTGTCAGTTAAGCCCGAAAACTCCATAATTTCTTCAGCTCCATTCAGAGCAATAACAATATCCGGATATTTCACATTGTAAGTTCCTTGTGTTCCGTTATCGATATAAAAAGTGCTGATATCAGAAAAGAACGAACTCGAAATTGGCGAAATTTGATAATAGTTTGCCGAAACATTGTTCGGTGCGTCGTAAACATACGATGATTTCAAATAATTATTAAAAAAACTTTTGTCGCTTGCCGAACCTAAATGATCTAAATCCCAAGCTATTTCAGCCCCTGAAACAAATAATTTTCCTCCATTGTCTAAAAAATCTGCCAAAATACTTTGTTCAGTATTACTAAAGGTTTCGTTTACCGAACTCTCTTCGCCTAAAATATAATCGACTATATTGTAATTTGATAGTTCAGCTAATCCAGATATAATTGCTTCGTTGGTTGCTGATGAAAATCCATAAAAATTTGCCAGTATAGCTTCACCGTGTTGACGAATAAAATTATACGTATTTCCTGTTGTTGCTCTATCAAAGCCATTAACAATTAAGATGGTTGTTGAATTTTCGAGAGTTGTTGCAGCCAACACTTCAGACCATTCTGAAGTATCGTTATCGATATAAGATGCTGTTTTAACGTAATAAGCAATATTGGAAGCCAAATCGGAAATTGTAAAATTATTGCTTATTGACGAGATGGTATTAGGAAAGTTAATCCCATCGATTCCATATTGGGCGACATATCCTTCGTTGTCGGAATTATGTGAAATATTAATTATAAGGCTTGAGTCAGTATCTTGCAATACGCAAAATGAAGTTGGTTTTTGTGGCTCAGGGACAACTACCGGATAAGTTGGAATAGAAATAACGCCTTCGTCGCTGAGTAAAACATGATAGGTTGGCGAACTTAAAATTTCTTGTACACTCGAAATACTATCGTTAACATAAACCGTATTTTGCACCAGTCTTATTCCATGACTGTAATCAGCATACGTTTCTTCGTGTCCGTTGTAAAGCTGTTGAATTGGGACACCATTCGATTGATGCCAGCCATATATCACCACTCTGCCAGGCGACGGATAACCATAAATCATTGTTGAAATTACAACATCTTTTTTATCTCCGGCTACTAATTCGCCAAGTGGATGAGAAGTCAAAACGGCACTTCTTTGTCCCCAAACGGTTGTATTATGCTGTGAAAAAACAGGAACGGTTACCATTTCGGCACTTGGGGAAATAGGCGATGGCGAAAGTTTTACACTAGCTGCCGACCAAATATCATCAACCATTTTACGAGTTGTGAGCGAACAATCGGTATAATTGGCAATTCGTTGTGCTAAAAGGGGAGTCATCGGACATAAAAAATAATCGGAATCGTTTCCCAAAGCCAAATAATCGGGAATTACAAAATAAAAAATTGTATACGTTTGGGTGTTGATGGTTTGTACATCGGTAATTTGAACCATATTTCGCATAAAATCGGGAACATTTCCGCTAATTACTTCGCTGTAAATTGCATTTTCGCGGTCAGTTAAGGACATCGAATTAATATATGCGACAATTTCGGATCCCGATTTTGCTCCAATTGACCGTTCGGGCAAGTTGAGTGTTTGTGAAAAAGAAATAATAGAAAAGCTTAAAAAAAGACTAAATACTAGAAATGTTTTCATCAATTGTAGGTATGAAATATTGAGAATTGCAAGGAGCTTCGATATCCTACGAGAGGAATAAGACACAAAGCAAAACACCCACCATTCACCTAAATTCCAGTGCTTTGTACTAATTATTTGGTGCTGGTATTCGTTCAAATATTTTATTAAATTAAATTTCATTTTTATCGAGCCAAATTAAAATATATGTTTGACCCTTTTATAATTTCATTTCTTCTCCAAATATCATTCTCCCTTGCATCATTTTTATAATAAGGCTCATAACTGCCCTCAATAACAATTTTATCATCTGGATTTACTTTAACTATAAGAGACTCGCCTTTTCTTAGAAGAATATTTTCACGAAATATTTTATTGTTAATTCGAATTTTGTCGATATGAGTTATTTCATCTTCAAGTTCTCGAATTACTATTTCAAAAATATTCTTAGGTACAACAATATTATCAATGCCTTTTTTATAAGAAGATGAAACCAATAATTCCCGAACATATTCTTGGTGTCCGTGAATATTTATATAGAATAAATGAGGGCACGACCCACATTGCCAATAGCTATTTATAGAATATAAATTATTAAAGTCAAGATCATGGATTTCTACTTCATATTCATCGTGATTGTCGTTGTAAATGACAGAAATAGGATTAATCCTATTAATAAAAAAACACACATTCTCTTTATCAAAATCTTGTGAGTTTAAAACTCGTGAAAAATCTTGCCCCCTGTCTCCGTCAATATGCTCCAAGATTATACAATTTCTATCAATTCCGTTTAAATTGATAGCAGTTGCAATTGGTAGTAAAACCATTTCATAAGAAAGCAAATTAAAATTTGGAAGATTAGTTTTTGTACCTTCTTTTGTCAAGAGACTATTTAATTTTATTTGTTCTTTTGAAGCATTTGTTAATCCAAGAAAAATAAAACTTAATGGGGAAATTTCTAAATACTCAGTATATTCAAAATTCGGAACTTCACCACCACATGTTTCTCCATTTTTATGTAGTAACGAAGTACAAAATTGTTCGGCTTTAATTCCTGATTTACTTAATTGGTCTAAAAATAAGTTTGGTTTTACAATACTTAATATTGAGGACCAATCTGTTTTTCGTTTAGCCTCATAATATGGATAATCTGCACTTGTTTTGTCAATAATTTCAACTCCTTCGTATTCTTGAAAATATTCTTCAATTGAGCTAAACTGTCTAATTTCGAGAATCATTCTTTGTTCAATATTAAAGCCAAAGTCTTTTTTATGCGAATCAAGGATTGATTTCCACTCCTTTAAAATTAAATTTTCAGAAAGTAAAACCCTGTTGCGATATTTGTTAACAGTCGAAAGGGTTCCTTTGATTGTCGATTCCAAAATGTCAAAAGAATGCAGAACATAGTAACTAGAATGAATATGATTTGAAATAAGTCTTTTCTCAACTATTGGATTTTTTTTCACAAACTCATACCATTTGTTTCTAGCATTGATTAACTCTGGAATTGAAAATTTTGTTCCTCTTGGGTGTCTGTCATTAAAGTGACCTGCATCTGAGTGACAATCAAAGCAGAGAGGAATAGCATTTTCATATGTGTTTGAGCCACCATCTGCTTCTTGTTTTATATGGTGGACTTCAATCTTAATACCTTTGTATCTATGACAAACGCAACAATGTCTTGCGGAGTCATTCATAACTTGCTGTTTTATTGTTGGCGAAAACCCCATCCTCTTTTCTAAATATTGTTTATTGGCTCATTATAAATCCGCTTGTAGTGCTCTTTGTTGGCTTGTTCCAAACAATCGTTTATTTTTTCCCAATTAAAGTATTTTTATACAACTCTTGATTTTGAAGAATTTCGATTGCTTTTTCAACTTCTGGGTCTTTGGTTAACGCAAATTCTATTCTTCCTTTTTGATAATAATAGCGGCTGATGATTTCTTCGTTAATTAATTCAACGATTTCTTCTTTGAATGTTTCTAAGTCTTTCTTACTATCGTGAGCTATTTTTTTCTGCAACGATTCGATTTCGGTTTTTGCGGTTTCGTAATATTTTTCCTTTTCGGTTATATCGATAAGTTCTTTTAGCTTTTTCTCACTTAGTGTGCTGTAATCGAAACGTTTATCGTTTAAATAAGTTATGAAATCTTGATAATCTGCATCGTTAATTGAAAATGTGGCAGCTGCATCAATTTTTTCATGTTTATTTGCATAAATAGTAGCAAAATCGAAAATATAATTTTCGGCAACAAGTTCAACGGCAATACGGCTTAAATACATCGGTTTAACTTCAATGTCGGGCAAAACTCCTCCGCCATCGTAAACCTTACGACCGTTTTTTGTGGCAAATTCGGTAATTAACGAATCGGGAACTTTACCTACGCTTCCATCTTCGTTTCTATGAGTGTAATCTAATGCCTGAATACATCTACCACTTGGGATATAATATTTTGCTGTGGTTACCTTTAACTTTGAGTTGTACGATAATGGTCTGGTTGTTTGTACCAATCCTTTTCCAAAAGTTCGCTCGCCAATAATTACAGCTCGGTCTAAATCTTGGAATGCTCCGGCTACAATTTCTGAAGCAGAGGCAGAACCTCTATTTACGAGAACAACAACAGGGATTTCTTCATCGGTGGCTTCAAACATAGTTTTATACGTATTGTTCCACTCCGAAATTTTGCCTTTTGTACTAACAACTTCTTCTCCTTTTTTGACAAATATATTTGCCAAATTTACTGACTCAATCAAAAGCCCTCCTGGATTTCCTCGCAAGTCTAAAACAATACTGTTGATTTTATGTTTTTCTTTCAACGATATAAAGGCTTTTTTAATTTCTTCGCTTGAATTTTCGGTAAAACTTGAGAATCTTATGTAGCCTATCCCATCCGAAATTACACCTGAGTATTGAACGCTGTTAATTTTTATTTCTTCTCGGATAATTTCTTTTTCAAATTCTTTTTCTAATCCTGGTCGCTTTAGTAGTAATTTTAAACTTGTATTTGGCTGACCTTTCAGTGCTTCGCTAATATCTTCGGTCGATTTTCCTTTAATAGTGTTTCCGTCAACTTCTATAATTATATCGCCAGCTTTAAGTCCTGCTTTATAAGCTGGAAATGTTTCATAGGGTTCTGCAATTACAATATATTCGCCACTTTTGCGTATCAATGCTCCTATTCCTCCATATTGTCCGGTAGTCATTAGTTTATAATCTTCCATTTGCGATTCGGGAATGTAAACAGTGTATGGATCGAGGGTTTGAAGCATTTTGTCGATACTTGATTTAATTAAATCGCCCGGGGCTTTTTCGTCAACGTAGTACAGATTCAGCTCTTTGAAAAGAGTAAAATAGATGTCTAAATTCTTAGATATTTCAAAATTTACATCGTCGGATTTTGTAAACGACAATGCAACTATTCCAATAAATAGGCTTATCAGAATAAGTTTAAATTTTTTCAAGATTTCCATGATTCAAATTTTAAATTAATAGCTATGGAACAGGGTCGTAACCGTGTCCGCCCCAAGGATTACATGAAATGATTCGTTTTGCCGAATAATACGAGCCCTTAAAAGGACCATGTTTTTTAATCGCTTCGATCGAATATACTGAACATGATGGTGTATATCGACATGACGAATGTAACAATGGGGAAATAACGAATTGATATATTTTTATGAAAAAAATTAAAATATAGCTAATTAGTTTTTTCATTATCAATGGTTAAACGTTGTAAAGTTAATATTATTTTATTTTCAATCACGCCGTAATCAACTATTTCTTTACCGATGTAAACAAATGCTATTTGCATTTTTTTATTAGTTGAGTCGAGGTGGTTGCTCAATATAAATTTGTGTTGACGAAATGCTTCTTTTATTCGTCGTTTCAATAAATTGCGATTGACGGCTTTTTTTATGTTTCGTTTGGGTACAGATATTAATATTTTTATATTTTTATCATCTTGTATATCAGAATATCTGTATAGTACTTTTAAAGGATAACTTAAAAAGCTTTTGTTGTGATAAAAAAGCGTTTCAATCTCCTTTTTATGACAGATTCGTTCAATTTTATTGAATGTGAATTTTTTCAATATTTTTTACTTTTGTTTACAAAAAAAGGGGAAATATTCCCCCTTCAGCCTAGATAATATTTTTATTTTATTTGCAATTTTTGAGATTGTTTTTTATAAACTGCTCGAGAGCTGCTGGCATTGATGTTGCACTTGGTGTTGGGGCTTGAATATCTAAGCGTAAACTTTCTTCAATAACTGCTTTTGCCGTAGTTGGTCCAAATGCTGCAATGGCAACTTCATTTTGCTGAAACTTCGGAAAATTCTGTTTTAGAGATTTGATTCCCGAAGGACTGAAAAACACAAGAATGTCGTAATTAAAATCAACAATATCTGACAAGTCGGCACTTACCGTTTTGTACATAATTGCTTTTGTGTAATTAATTTTTATTTTGTCTAAAAGCACAGGGATTTCTTCCTTGTGAATATCTGAAAGAGGAACAAGAAATTTTTCGTCAGAATATTTTTTAATAAGGTCGATTAGCTCTTCAAATTTACTTTCGCCATAAAAAATCTTTCTTTTTCGGTAAACAATATATTTTTGAAGATAGAAAGCAATGCTTTCCGAGATGCAAAAATAACGAGTTGTGTCGGCAACTTGAACTTTCATTTCGGTGCAAAGTCTGAAAAAATGGTCAATAGCCGTGCGACTTGTGAAAATTATTGCTGTATATTCCGAAATATTGATTCGCTCTTGCCTAAATTCTTTTGCTGTAACTCCCTCTATTTGAATAAACTGTCGGAAGTCAATTTTTAAATTATATTTTTCAGCTAAATCGAAATAAGGAGACTTTTCTGTCGTTGGAGCTGGTTGCGAAACTAAAATGGATTTGATTTTCAACGTCTCAAAGATTTTAGATTAAACATCAAGTTTTAACTCGAAAATTATATGGTTGTTTGAAAAAACTTTATCAACACCAAAATAGGCAAAATTTCAAGTGCACAAAGATACAAAATCAAATAGAAAATAGAAACATTTATTTTAATCGCAATTACAAAACCCCTTACAATGCTCATTGTTAAAGATATAGCAAGCATTATTGCACCCAAAGCTATCAGCCATTTGTGAGCAATAGGGTTGATATAAGGAATGCTGAAAACAATAGGTAATAATGTAATTCCCAATATTTTATTGTAAATAAATAAATTGTGGAGGAACTCATTTGTTGCATTTTCTTCTTTCAGCATAAAACCTAAAATTTTATAAACGACGTATTTTAATAGATAAAATGCTGCCACTAATACGGAAATTATTAAAAAGTAACCCAAATGATTATCAAAAGATGGGAAAATTGAAAAATAATGTAGGCTTAAATATAAAAATAAACTTATCGTTAGTACAAAGTTTATGTTGAATAAAAAAGAGGTTTTTTGGTAAACCGAATTGTTTTCACGAAAAAGCTTAAACGATTGCTGATAATTTAAGCCGGCATCGAATATTAGCTGGATATATTTATTGTAAAAAATTCTAGTCCAGGCAATTATGCCCAATGAACCGATGACTACAAATATAATCCAGTCTTGCGAAAATGCAAGCCGAGTATTTTCAGGAATACTGACAATGGTTTCTTGTTTATTAGGAAGAATCGATTTTATTTCTGTTTTCACTTGTTGAGAATCGGCAATAGTTTCAATTACTGCTTCATCAGACGCATGTAAGTTGAGCAAAAAATTCTTTTTTACAGCCAAATCAGCATCTGTTTCCTTTTGCAGGTAAGGAATTTCGTCGATATTAAACGAATAACGAATATTCTCGATTTTTGGCTTGATAATTATGTTTTTATCTTCTAGTTCTGTAATCGCTACATTAATCTCCGAATCGCGTTTTTGAACGATGTCTTTTTTAATTTGATTTACGACAGCCGAGTCAGACTCTTTTATATTGTTTGTAGATTTAATGATTGGTTCGAGAGTGTCGATTTGAGAAAGATTTTCATCAACTGGAATTTGTGGAACTTCGATTGGCAAATTGGCTTTTTGCAAACTATCGGGCTCTTGAGGAAATATGTAAAAGTCTATCGGCATTTATTTTTTATGTAATCCACATTCTTTTGTTTCCGGGTTTTCCCACCACCATCTTCCTGCTCGAAGGTCTTCTCCGGGCATAATAGCTCTTGTACATGGTTGACAACCGATGCTTGGAAAACTTTTGTCGTGCAAATTATTGTATGGAATTTTATTAACTTTTACATAATCCCAAACTTCTTTTTCGGTCCAATTAATCAGCGGATTTATTTTCAGTAAACCATTCAGCTCGTCCCACTCAACTAAAGCTAAGTTTTCGCGAGTAACCGACTGCTCTTTTCGTAAACCGCAAATCCAAACATCATATATAGAAAGAGCCCTTTTCAAGGGATTAATTTTTCGAATATTGCAACATTGTTTTCGATTTTCGATGCTTTCGTAAAACAAGTTTATTCCTTTGGCTTTAACCATTCTTTCAACCTCATTGTTGTTTGGAAAATAAACCTCTATGCGACGCTTATATTTGCTTTCGGTTTTTTGAATTAAATCGTAGGTTTCGGGAAAAATTCGACCAGTATCGAGTGTGAAAATATCAAGACTTATATTGTTTGTAGCAATAATGTGAGTCAAGACTTGGTCTTCGACTCCCATGCTCGACGCCAACGAAACCTTTTTATAATTACTTACAAAGTATTTTATAAGTTCTTCGGGGCTAAAGTCTTTTAGCTTTATGTTTAAATCGTTAATTAAAGATTTTTCCATAAGTTTAGTTTGATTCTGTGCAAAAATACGGTTATTTTTAAAAAACAACACTATTATAAACAATGAAATTTATATCCTTGCCTTTTGATTGCTAACAAAAAATATGATTTTTATTGAAATTTTCTATGATTAAAAAATGTAGGGCATCTATATTTTTTTGGAGCAGAGCATACAAAAAAGCCGGAATCAATTATGTCTCGACTCCGGCTATGTTTTTTAATATTGTTTTCTACTCGTTGATGATAATTTTTTCGATTACATCGCCGCCTTTTATTTTATCAATTACTTCAAGTCCCTCAACAACTTTTCCAAAACAAGTGTGGTTTCGGTCTAAATGAGCTGTGTTTTCACGACTGTGACAAATAAAAAACTGTGAGCCACCAGTATTTCTGCCAGCATGAGCCATTGATAAAACTCCTCGGTCGTGATACTGATTTCCTCCGTCAAGTTCGCATTTAATTGAATATCCAGGACCTCCTGCTCCAGTTCCATCTGGGCATCCGCCTTGAATTACAAAGTTCGGAATAACTCGATGAAAGCTTAGTCCATCGTAAAATCCTTGCTTCGAAAGTTTAACAAAATTTGCAACTGTTCCTGGTGCATCCTTTTCGTAAAATTCAACTTTCATGCTTCCTTTTTCGGTAATAATTTCCGCTGTTTTCATGTGTTTATTTTTTGTAATGTTATTTACTTATTTTTTGTTTAAAAAACAATAAAACAAAAGCCAACTTGTTGATTATAAGTATTATGACAATCAGCAAGTTGGGCGTGCAAGTTACAAAATAATTTTGAATTTTTAGAATAAATACGTTCAATATTAAAACAATCGGGTTATAATTAATATTTTACTTCAGCAAAAAAGACATACATTTCTTTTTTTAAAGCATTTTTCTTTTTTCAAAAATATACTCAATATGTTTTTCCAATCAATAAATATATTTATACTTTTGAAAGAAATTAATTAAAAGAGTTTAATTGGTTTTAAAAGAGATTAACCTAATTTAAATAAAGCCATATGACAAAAAAAATTATACTTTTTTCAGTTTCAAGTATAATTGTAATTAGTTTGATATTGTTGGGATACTATTATTTTGCCAAAGATAAGCAAACCGTTAATTCGCAAGCATTAAATGCTATTCCGCTTGATGCCGTTCTAATTTTTCAAAGCAACAATGCGTTGAATTTTTTCGATGCCTTGGCTTCGGAGAATCAAATTTGGCATGAATTGCAAACCATTGAAACAGTCAAAAACCTGAATAATAATATTTTGTATCTTGATTCTGTTGGAAAAAAATACGATAATATTAATTCGTTTCTCGGCAAAAGCCCCTTGGTTATTTCGACCCATATTGTTGGAAAAGCGACTTTCGATTTTCTTTTTCTTATTTCGATAAATGATGCCGAATATGCTGAAGTGAGTAAAACCATAAAAGAAATTGTTGGTAGCAATGGAATATTTACGGAAAGAACATACAATAAAGAAAAAATTATTGATGTAAAAATTACAAAAGGAAACGGTTTTTCGTACTCGCATTCTAACGGTGTATTTATGTTCAGCTACACCTCAATATTGGTCGAGGATGGATTGCGACAAATCAATTTAGAAGATAATTTTTTGACCGATCGAAACTTTGTAAAAGTATCAAACACTGCCGGCAAAAATGTAGATGCAAACATTTATATCAACTTTAAAACCTTTCCTAAATTCGCTTCTATTTTCTTGAGTCAAAATTATAAATCGTATATAAACAGTTTTACCAACTTTGCTAATTGGTCGGAGTTGGATTTAACCATGAAAAACGATGTGTTTTTATTGAATGGCTTTACATATTCAAATGATTCGACAAACAATTTTTTAAATATTTTCAACTCCGAAACGCCACAAAGTTCTAATTTTGAATCAATATTACCTTCAAACACATCTTTGTTTTGTGCCATTGGATTCGATAATTTTGCCGCTTACAATAAAAATTTCAAAAAATATCTTGAAAAAGAAGGAAAACTTAGCTCGCAAAAAGAACAACTTAATAAACTTAATGACAAATTTCACATTAATCTCGAAAAAGTATTTTCTGAATTTATCGAAAATCAAGCTGTACTTGCATATACCGACATTAATAGTTTAGACCCCGACCAAAATATTTTTGCATTAATTCAAACTAAAAGTAAAAAATTGGCCGAGGAGCGAATGGTTGAAGCGATTAAAGACCACGCATCTCAAAGTAATCGAGAGTTTGCTTCGTATATCAATGTTTGTGAAATCGATCAAGAAACAAAATTTCCAATTTACGAATCACCAACACAATATATTTCTGCAAATTTGTTTGGTTCGATGTTTTCTAAAGTAAATGGAAAATACTTCACCTTTATCGAAAATTATATCGTTTTTAGTAATTCTGTTGCAGCAATTTCGAATTTTATTCATGCTAATATTTTGCAAAAAACCATGCAGAATGATCTTGCCTATGCTAAATTTACAGAGTATTTATCATCAAAATCAAACTTTTACTTTTACATGAGCACTTCTCGTTCGTTGCCTCTTATCTCACATTATATTGATAAAGATTTAGCGAAAAATATCGAAAAATACACAAATACATTTCAGAAATTTCAAGCAATAGCCTATCAGTTTAGTGCAAGTAAAAACATGATTTATAATAACTTTGTTATAAAATTCAATCCTGTTTACAAAGACCCTCCTCGAACTGCATGGGAATGTCATTTAGATACAAATATACTTTTCAAGCCAAAATTATTGATAAACCACGAAACAAATGAAAAAGAAATCTTTATTCAAGATATAAACAACACCATTTATTTGATAAACGAAACCGGAGGAAAACTTTGGCAGAAAAAATTGGACGAAAAAATTATTAGCGAAATTTATCAAATTGATTATTTCAAAAACGGAAAACTACAAATTCTGTTCAATACCAAAAATCGCATTTATCTAATCGACCGAAATGGAAATCATGTTGAACGCTATCCTGTTAACCTTTCTTCGCCCGCAACCAATGGCATTGCCGTTTTCGATTACGACGATAGTCGCGATTATCGTTTCGTGATTGCTACTGCCGATAAAAAAGTTACCCTTTATTCAACCGAAGGAAATGTAGTTACTGGCTGGGGATTCAATAAAACAGAAAGCTTTGTAAAAAACGAAGTTCAGCATTTTAGAGTTGAAGACAAAGATTATATCGTGTTTTCAGATAGCTTAAATACGTATTTGCTCGACCGAAAAGGGAATACTCGAATTAAACCTAAGAGTACCTTCCCTCGTTCAAAAAATAATTTGTTTACCATTGAAAATGCAACCAAACTAAACGAGGCTCGTCTAGTGGTAACCGACACAAGTGGAAACATTATAAAAATTAAAATGGACGGAACAGTCGAAAAGTTTAAAATCGAAACATATAGCTCAAAACATTATTTTGATTTTCAAGATGTTGATGCTGATGGAAAATCTGACTACATTTTTATAGATGATAAAAAATTGGAAGTATTCAATTCTAAAAAAGAGAGTTTGTTTACATACGAATTTGATGAGCAAATTACGTTAAAACCTGCATATTATAATTTTGGAACCAAAGATCGCAAAATAGGGGTTTCGTCAGAAATTGAAAGCAAAATATTTTTATTCAATCAAGACGGAAGTTTGTATGAAGGTTTTCCTCTTAGAGGGAAGACTTTATTTAGCATTGGTTCATTAAATAATTCTAAAAGTAAATTTAATTTAATCGTTGGAAGCGACAACAACTTTTTATACAATTACGAAGTAAACTAAATATAAACATGAAAAAGACTTACAGGCTACTCGGAATCGTTATCGTTTTATCTTTTTTGACAGTCGGAATACAATCGTGCTTAAAAGATAATTTTGATTTTAACAAAATCACAACTTCAAATCTTGAATGGAATACGAATTTGGCTGTCCCAATTGTATATTCGAAAATTACCTTGCGTGATTTATTACAAGATTATGATTCAACCGAAGTTTTTGAGGAAGATTCGTCGCATTTTATTTATATTATGTATGAAGGGCAAGTTGCATCGGTCGAAGCCGAAGATTTAATTAAGTTTCCAACCCAAACCTACAACGGTGTTGTCCCAAACACAGCATTGATTCCTGCCGGAATTAGTGGTTGGTATGCCGAATTAAATACCGTACAAAACTTTGATGTAAGTAATTTTGAGCGACTCGATAGTATTATTCTCAAATATGCAAAATTAAACATTGCTTTGACTTCAACATTCAAACATTATGGACAAGTATTTGTTACTTTTCCCACGGTTACATTAAACGATGTTCCTTTAAGAATTACAATTCCAATTAATTCAAACGATGGGAGTTTTTCAACAGTAAGTACAACTAATATCGATGATTTAGAAGGGAATTATGTTTTCGATTTAACAAATGGCGGAACCGATTACAACAAACTTCCTATGAAATTAGAACTACAACTTCAAAATTCAGGAAATCCTATTTCAAACGGAGAATTTATTTCGGTAAATGCAGAATTTTCGAATATTCAATTTCAAGCAGCATATGGATTTTTAGGACAAAAAAGCATTTCAATCAGTACTGATACTGTTCAACTAGAAATGTATAACAATGTTTTTGAAGGCGAATCGTATTTCGCAGATCCTAAAATTAATGTTTATATCGACAATTCTTACGGAATACCCGTTCAGTTTAACCTTACCAATCTTGGAGCGTATTCGAAAATTTACGGTGGCGATTATGCCATCACAATGCCACTAGAATATGACCCGTTGATTATCAATGCTCCAACGATTGACCAAGTTGGTACATTTGCCGAAACCGATATGTTTATTCATAAAGATAATAGTAACATTAGTTTTGTAATGTCGTATTTGCCTAAATACATTTTTTATGGCGTTGATGCTCAATTAAATCCAGACCCTAGTGTAAACAATAACTTTGTGCTGGATACAAGTCGATTTGATGTAAATCTTGAAGTAGAACTTCCGCTCTGGGGTCATGCTAAGTATTTCGCAATTCAAGATACTGGAAAATTTGTAATGGCCGATTATTATGACCAAACAGAATACATCGATTGGATTTTATTCCGATTGAATGTCGATAATGGTTTCCCAACAGATATGAGCATTCAAGCATATTTCTGCGATTCAGTGTATAACAAACTTGACTCACTTTTCCTTGATGAAACCGAATTAATTCAATCGGGAGTGATTGATAGTGACGGACGTGTGGTTGAAAAAACATACAAAACCACCGATCTTTTGTTTTCGCACAATAGAATAGAAGGCTTAAAAGATTGTAAATATATGTTATTTAAAGGAACTGTAACTACAACAAATAATGCTACTGTTTTGGTTAAATTTTATTCCGATTATACGATTGACTTAAAGTTCAGTATGCAGGCTCAAATAGGGCTTCCGTTAGATTCATTATCAAATATTGGTTCATCAAATTAATAAATCGAGAATCATGAAAAATATACTATATACACTTATCATATTGTTTGTTTCAACAATATCTTTTGCTCAACAAAGTAACACCATGTATTTTTTGAATCAAACACCGCAATCAACCTTATTAAATCCAGCGTTTAAAAGCGAATGCAAATGGTATTTGGGTGGTGTCCCCGCTCAAATAACTCCTGTTTTCGGGCAAGTATTTTCGCCAATAAGTTTTAATTTCAACAATACATCATTTGGATTAAACGATTTTATTCACCCAGGCACAGGAGAATACAAAGACTCTTTAGTTATTGATATGGTTCAATTTGTAAACTCCTTACACAATTACAATTATTTAACTTTCGATTTTCAATACGAACTGCTTTCGTTTGGAGTAAAAGTAAAAGATTACTTTTTTACATTTCACGCAACTGAGCGAGTCGATTTTAAATTCGGATATACACGAGATTTGTTTCAAATTCCACTTTGGGGAAACGGACATCCGGCAAATATTGGCAGAACGGCAAACATGAGTTTCGCTTTAGATTTTACTCATTATCGCGAATATGCAGTTGGTGTTTCAAAAGAAATTAACAACAAACTTACAGTTGGTGGTAGGGCAAAACTTCTTATGGGAATGACCAACATTGATACGAAAGCAAATGATAACACTTGGTTAACCGACGCAAATACATTCGATTATATTATCGAAAATCAAACTGAAGTAAATGCTTCATTGCCATTTGTAAATTATTTGTACACAGACAGTAATACATCAGGAAATATTGATTCGATTGAATTTGATGATTTTGATCCCGCTGCATATTTGCTCATGGGAAAAAACAAAGGAGCATCACTAGATTTAGGTGCAACTTATAAATATACCGACAGACTTACATTTTCGTTGAGTTTGGTTGATTTAGGCTTTATTCGTTGGAAAAACAATACATTCAACTTTACAAACACTGGAGACATAGGATTTAACGGTGTTGACATTTCACAACAATTAAGTGTTGGTTATACTGAAGAAGGAAGTTTGGGTGTTGATGGAGATTCTACTGCAAATGCATTCACAAAATTTGCCGACTCGTTGCTACAAGAGTTCACATTTGTTGATTCATCCCTATATTATACCAGCTACTTAACTCCTAAAATGTACATCGGAGGTAATTTTAAAATTAACGAAAAATTTAATGTTGGGGCATTAGTAAAAGTTGAATTTTACAAAAAATTAATACATCCTTCATTAACATTGTCGGCTAATTCGCAACTATTGAAATGGCTAGCTATTAGCGGAACATACACCATGATTAATCGCGAGTATTATAACATTGGGCTTGGACTTTCGATGAAGATGGGACCATTTAGAATGTTTTGGGTAAATGATAATATGCTTGCATTTTTTATGCCTCACCGTTCGCGAAGTGTTAATTGGCGTTCGGGTATTTATTGGGCTTTTGGTTGTAAAAATGAAGAAAAAGCAAAATCAACACTTTACTAGCCAAGTAAAATAAATTTGGACTTATTTTCGATTTTCATAATTGCTTTAGGGCTTTCGGTCGATTCGTTTGCCATTTCGGTAACGAGTGGAATTATTTTAAAAAATATTTCGATTTCACAAACAGTAAAAATCGGCTTTTTTCTTTCGTTTTTTCAAGCTGGAATGCCAGTAATAGGTTGGCTTGCTGGATATTCATTTAAATCAATGATTGTTAATTATGACCATTGGTTGGCATTTTTCCTTCTGTTTGCTATCGGGCTGAAAATGTTGATTGATGGATTTAAAAACAAACCCATCGACAATAAAATTAATCCGCTAAACATGATTGTTTTAATTGGTCTTTCGGTGGCAACTTCAATCGACGCATTAATTGTTGGAGTTAGTTTTGGCGTTCTCGAAGCTCCAATTCTGATAAGTGCAATTATAATCGGATCAATAACATTTATTGCTTCGGTTGCAGGATTAAAATTAGGTTGTAGATTCAGTAAATTAGTTAAGCTCAAACTCGATGCAATTGCAGGGATTGTATTAATCGGAATAGGAACCAAAATTTTAATCGAACATTTGTATTTTTAAATCATTCTATTCATACATCAGATTATCGAAAGCACAAAGAATACCCTTATAAATTATGTCGTAGAAAATAAAATTTATACTTTTGTTTTCGTCAAAAAACATTAGATCATGAAAATAAGTTACAATTGGCTTAAACAGTACATTCAAGTAGATAAAACGGTTGATGAATTATCTCAAATATTAACCGATATAGGTTTAGAAGTTGAAAGTGTTGAGCCTTTTCAGGAAATAAAAGGAGGTTTAGAGGGCATTGTTATAGGAAAAGTTATTGAATGTGCGAAACACCCTGATGCTGATAAACTTAGCATCACAAAAGTAGATGTGTGTGGTCCCGCATTACTTGATATTGTTTGTGGAGCTCCAAATGTTGCGTTAGGTCAAAAAGTTGTGGTAGCAACTGTTGGGACAACTTTATATAACGGCGATGAAAGTTTTGTAATTAAAAAATCGAAAATTCGCGGAGCTGTTTCCGATGGAATGATTTGTGCCGAAGACGAAATTGGACTCGGAACCTCTCATGACGGAATTATGATTTTGAGTGATCTTGCTCCTATTGGAACACCCGCAAGCAGATATTTTAAAATTGAAGAAGATTTTGTATTCGAAATCGGATTAACTCCGAATAGAATCGATGCCGCTTCACATATTGGTGTGGCAAGAGATTTGGCAGCATATTTTAGCCAGTTCAACGATATTCAGGTCAACATACCAGATGTAAGTGAATTTAAAATTGACAACAAGCAAAATGTTATTCCTATTATTGTTGAAAACGCAGAAGCATGTCCTAGATATGCAGGAATCACAATTTCGGGTGTGGAAGTTAAAGAATCTCCAAAATGGTTGCAAAATCGCTTAAAAGCAATTGGATTGCGTCCAATAAATAACATTGTCGATATTACGAATTACATTTTACACGAAACCGGTCAACCTTTACATGCTTTTGATGCTGCAAAAATAAAAGGAAAAAAAGTAATTGTAAAAACGCTCAGCGAAAATACTTTATTTAAAACTTTAGATGAAGTTGATAGAAAGCTATCAAATAACGACTTAATGATTTGCAATGCCGAAGAAGGAATGTGCATGGCGGGAGTTTTTGGCGGATTTGATTCGGGAGTGAACCAAAACACAAAAGATATTTTCTTGGAATGTGCGTATTTTAATCCTGTTTTTGTTCGTAAAACAGCAAAACGTCACATTTTAAGCACCGACTCTTCGTTCCGATTTGAAAGAGGAACCGATCCCAACAATATCGAATATGTGATTAAGCGAGCAGCAATGTTAATTAAAGAAATCGCAGGCGGATTAATCTCTTCTGATATTCAAGATTTTTATCCTTCAAACCTCGAAAACAAAATTTTCGAGGTTTCCTATAAAAATATCACGAGATTAATTGGAAAAGAAATTGAAAAAGGACGAATCAAGAAAATACTACAAGCACTTGATATTAAAATCGTTCAAGAATCAGACGAAGTATTAATACTCGAAATCCCAACTTATAGAGTTGATGTTACTCGTGAAGCTGATGTTATTGAAGACATATTACGAATTTATGGTTACAACAATATCGAAATTGGCGAAAAATTAAATTCTTCAATTACATATTCAATTAAACCTGATAAAGATAAATATATCAATGTAGTATCAAACTTTCTATCGTCAAACGGATTTCATGAAATTATGTCAAATTCATTGACAAAATCTGAATATTACGAAAACTTATTCCCGAATGATACTTCGTTTTTAGTTAAAATTTTAAACCCATTGAGTCAAGATTTGAATGCAATACGAGCAAGTTTGCTTTTCAATGGTTTAGAATCAATTTCGTATAACTTAAATCGAAAAACAAACGATATTAAAATGTACGAGTTTGGATATTGCTACACCATGTCGAACGACGAAACTAAAAAGTATCACGAAGAATATCATTTAGCAATGTATATTTCGGGTTTAAAAAACGAAGCCAATTGGAATACTTCCGAAAAACAATCCGATTTTTATTACCTAAAATCGTATGTCGAAAATTTGTTTTTGCGTTTAGGAGTGAACCCCGAAAATCTTGTTACTGAAGTAAGCTCTTGTGAGGTATTTTCTGAATCGTTGATTTATAAAGTTGGTCATAAAGTTTTAGCCTCGATTGGAATCGTTAAAAAACAGCGATTGAAAGAATTCGACATTAAACAAGATGTTTTTTATGCCGATATAGTATGGGACGTATTAATGAAAGAATCGGTTAAAAACAATGTTCTTCACAACGAAATTTCTAAATTTCCTGAAGTTCGTCGAGACTTAGCCTTATTGCTTGATAAAAAAGTTACATTCGAGGAAATCAGAAACATTGCTTACGATTTAGAGCGAAAACTATTAAAGCGAGTTTCGCTTTTCGACGTTTTTGAAGGCGAAAAAATTGGGGCGGACAAAAAATCATACGCTGTAAGTTTTATTCTTCAAGACGAAAATAAAACGCTTACCGATAAGCAGATAGACAAAATAATGAGTCGATTTATTGATGCATATAAAGAAAAATTAAACGGAATTTTGAGATAATTTTGGGAACAATTGAAATCATAAATGCCGACATTACCAAAGTTGAGGTTGACGCAATTGTAAATGCCGCTAATCGCACACTACTCGGAGGAGGAGGCGTTGACGGAGCCATTCACGATGCAGCCGGAGAAGAATTGCTTGAGGAATGCAAAACCTTGAACGGCTGTCAGGTTGGAGAAGTAAAAATTACAAAAGCCTATAATTTGCCGTCGAAACATGTAATTCATGCCGTAGGACCCGTTTGGCACGGAGGAGAAAAAAACGAATCGGAATTATTGGCAAATTGTTATAAAAATAGCATTCAGATTGCTGTTGCAAATAATCTTAAAACCATTGCATTTCCAAATATTAGTACAGGAGCATACCGTTTTCCAAAACAGTATGCTGCTAAAATTGCAATCAGAGTTGTAAAAAAGGAAATGGAAAAAAACAAATCAATCAAAAAAGTAATTTTTGTAACTTTCGACGACGAAAATTATAGAATTTACAAGGAATTAATCGGATAATCGTTAGACATATTTTAGTTATTTAAAAATTGCTAAAGCGGTTTTTAATTTTTAAGTTTGTTATTGAAGTATAATCGGTATAAAAATTTGAAAATCGATAGATATAAAAATGCAACATTTACAAACCATAAAAATCGCAAGTATTTGTTTATGTGTTGATATTCAAAGATATATTCAAAACAGATATATTGAAGATACCCGCAATATGCGGGTATACATATGTTACCAACAAGCCTAAGAAAAAGACAGCGACATGAAAATTGAAAAGACGACATTCAAAGACAGAAAAGAAAGACAAATCGGAATGACTGCCGACCACACAAGCCGACCCGATAAAGTTTTATTTTTTGCCGACACACATTTTTTGTTTAAGAGCCGCCACACAAATGGCACATTGCCTTTTGCCCGACACACAAGCCAATGCTTCGCAAAAGTCAAAGAGCCATTTCTTGCTCACCCACAAGAAGAAATCAAATTCACAAGTATAAACTTTAAATTAAATAATTATGGCAATAATTGATCTAGTACGTTGGACTCCTCAAGGAAATCAAACCATATATGCTTATAGGTTTCCTGAGACAAATCTTAGCACATATACCCAGCTTATTGTGCAAGAATCGCAAGAAGCAATTTTGTTCTCAAAAGGGCAAATTGTTGGGAAATTCGGTCCAGGCAAGCATACCTTAAATACCGAAAACTTACCTATTCTTAGAAGTTTATACGGCTTACCATTTGGTGGTAAAAATCCATTCACAGCAGAAGTTTGGTTTGTAAATAAATTACAACCTTATAATATTGATTGGTCGATAGACAGAATGGACATTCATGATGCTGACTACAACACAGGTATTCCTCTTATTTCAAATGGTAGATATGGTTTAAAAATTACTGATGCTGAAAGATTTCTCATTAAGATTGTTGGTACTAAGAATTCATTTGACCAAAATGACCTGACAGACCAATTTTTTGGAGAATTTTCTACAAAAACAAAATCTACGATTTTGCAGTTCATGATAAATAACAAAATAGGGCTAAAGCAAATATCAGCTCATTTAGATAATATTTCAGAACATTTAAAAACCATTATGCTTCCGTTTTGGGAAAATCTTGGTTTAGAATTGACAAAATTTTATGTTACAAGTATTGAAGTTGACAGCACAACAGAAGTAGGCAGAAGAGTTTTAGATGCAATATCAAGACAAAGTGCTCAATCAATCGGGGGTTACACATGGCAACAAGAAAAAGCATTTGACGTTGCAAAAGATGCTGTTGACGGGTTAGCTAATAGCAATTCTGGGATAATGGGTGCTATTGTTGCATCAAATATGATGGGTGGTCTAGGAGGTGCTGGTGGCGGTGTAATGCAGCCACAGTATAATCAGCCCACTTTCGGAAGCACAAACCAAGTTCAACAAGGAGGAACAGCACAACCAATAAATCAAATAAGGGAAGTTTATTGTTCAAATTGCTCAAAGAAATTTCCAAGTTCTCACCGTTTCTGCCCTCATTGTGGCGACCCTTATGATGCTTGCCCCAAATGCGGAACAGATAATGACAAAAGCGCAAAACGTTGTGTAAGTTGTGGAACTCAGTTACAAAGTGAAACTGCGTTGTGTACAAATTGCAATACCCCACTTGCTGCTGGCAGTAGTTTTTGTGGCAATTGCGGCAAACAGCAAGCCGATGATAAATGCTCACGATGCAGTACTCCATTAGCACCAACAATTAAATTCTGTCCCAAGTGTGGACAAAAAAGATAATAACTAAAATCTAAATATTATGAACGCTAAAAAAATATTTTCGTTATTGCTCGTCATATTTGGCGAAGCATTAATAATACTGTGCTTTCTTCATTTTGGAAGAAATGTTCAAACAGAAATACTTACATTGAACATTGTAGTATCTTCAATAATATACTGCCTTCTATTTATTGATATTATTGTACCATGGGTAAATTTTAAAGATAAATCTCAAAAAACTATTGGCTCAATAGGACTGCGATGGTTTTTTACATTTTTTTATATGCTACTTGCTATTGGTGCAATGGTAGTATTCAATTCTGTAAAACCTATTCATTTTACAAACCAAATCATAATTCAGGGAATTTTATTTTTCTTTTTACTATTAGGGTTTTTTATGGCTTTTTCTTCATCAGATAAAGTTCGAGAAGTCTATGTTGAGGAAAAACAAAATAGAGATAGGGTTGATGAAATGAAAAAAGCGACTAAAGAAGTTCAGCTAAAAATTGACCAGATGAAAAATATTCCAACAGACATTATTAATAAATTAAATGATTTGCAGGAGAATCTTCGTTTTCTTTCCCCATGCAATAATAGCAATGCTTATGAACTTGAAGCAAAGTTTGTTGAAGAAATGAGAGCATTAAACGGTTGTTTTTTTGATATTCCATTGAATCTCGAAAAAATAAATGACAACATTCAGAATTGTAACCGCACTTTAAAAGAAAGAAAACAAGTTTTTTCCAATTAATATAAATCTTAAAATTTAAACAGTATGAAAGGTAAAATTTTCCCGGAAACAAGTAATATTTTCCAAGACCAAGCGAAGATATTATTCAATTATTATCAGCAAATGGCTGAAAAAATAGTACAAGAAGAGGAACGCATTGAAAAAGAAATTGCGAAACTCGAAGAAGAAAAAAGCGTTTTAAATCAGGATTTGGCAAAAGCCAAATTATGGAAATGGGTGCTTTGCATTTTGATAATTCCTTTTATCTACTTTATGATAAAAGAAAATGGCTTAACAAAACAAATCACCGCACTTGATGAAAGAATAAATGAGTTCAAAAAACTTCACAAGGAAATTTTCCGTGATTATAAAGTAAGTAAATTGGGTGTTGCTTATGTGCCAGTTGCAGACCAAATAAAATATGAAAGTAAAAGCTTCATAGTTGACCATACAGGAATGGTTGATGAGTCAGAAGTTAAATTGCAACTTTCAAGACAAAATGATTTATTAATTGACACCATTTCTGCTTTGGAAAATCTTTCAGCTCAAGCGCCATTAGTTGAAACATCTGATGAAATTGAAGAAATGGAAACTGCTCAATATTCTACCTCAATGCAACAAATTAACCAACATGATTATTTTGGAAAATTAGAACGTTCTTTACGAACTATATCATACTGTATGGATGATTTAGATGTTACTTCTGTTTCATTACCACTTGTTGCAAATGAAAGTAGTTATTTGAATTTCTTAAAAGAATTTGCTACAAATGAAGTTCCTGAAGGCTCGCCAGTTTTTGAAGTTTTTAATACTGAAAAATACAGAGACGATATTGCTAAATTCCAAGAACTGAACAAACTTAAAGACTCTCTTTCAAGACACACGGCTCAATTTGAAGATGTCCTTAGAGGCTTAATGGTTACAATGGCTAACTCTGTTCAAGCAATTTCCGCACTAAAAGTAGCTTCTACAGATAAAATTGTGTTTGAATCGAACAAGGTGCTTTATAAAATTTTAAAATCGCCATACAATCATTATTCGCCAATTTTAGAAGCATCAGAAATTGAAAGAATAAAAAATGAAAATTTCAACTACGCAGAAGCAGTTACAGATTATGTTCCATTTCAATTAAAAGAAAGTTCAAAGGTTAGATACAATCTACTTTCAGATACATGGACAGCAGAAGATGGTAGTACAACAAATTTCCCATTCGGGGTGCATCAAATTCATGAAGAAATTGTTGCTCCTATTGTTCAAAATTTAATGAATGAAACAAGAATTGAGCGTTTGAAAATATACAACCATATTAAAGACCAAAAAATTAGCTACTTAAATAAATGGCATCAAGACACAGAGGATTTTTATGGAAGAAACAGAGCTGAGAGTGCTGATTTAATCAATTTAATGCGTGCTAGTTTAAGAGATTATGTTGCAGCGTACAATACCTTAACTTCATTAAAGAAAACAGAAGATAGTATGGCTCAATCTGGAGGGTCGCTTGATTCAACTGTTGTAACAGCTACTGAAAATTCTGCGGAAGTATTTGCTGCTTTTGAATTACAATCAAAAGAATTCCAAAATGTTCAGATGGATTTTGAAAATTATATGGAACGATTAAAGGAGGACATTGATGTTAAAGCAGGTAAATTTGAGCATATAGATTATTATGACGCTTTACTTAGAGATGGAAATTCAAAAGATATTGCCGTTGCAAGCAGTGAAGTGCATGAACTTGATGAAAGGAGAAAACCATTAATTACTGTAAATCCATTGTTTGCTAAAACATCTGAGATGCCACCAAAACCTAATGTGGAAGATATGACTTATGATCACATCTCATTAAATTTACCAAGTATTGCAAAAAACACATTGCGAGAACTTGATGAAGACCTTATTGTTGAAAAAGCCTTTGAAGAAGATATCAAAATTGAAGGTGATTTAAATTCCGAAAAAACGGATAATATAAATGTTGAAGAAATTTCAACTGATGAGGTTGTTGAAAAATCTGATTTAGAAAATGAAACTACTGCCGAAGAAACCAATGAAGAAGGTGTTAATGAAGAGGAAAATAATGAATTGGAAAAAGGCGAGGATGATGCCGAAGAAGATTTAGATGAGGTAAATTCCGATGAAGAAAATGAGGATAGTGATGATGATTCAGAGGAAGACAATGAGGATGAAGATGATGAAGAAAAGAAAAACAATTAACTCATTTAAAATTTTAAAATTATGGCAACATTTAATTATACGGTAGACACAAAGCCAATGGCAGAAGAAATCAGAAGTGTTTCGCATCATGTGAACGCTACTACTGGTGCTGTTGTGGCTATGCAAACCGCTGTAATTCTTGCAGAAGAAAAAGCAGCTGATCATGTTTGCAACAATGTGAATAAAGGATTTTATTCGCTAATACGCTCCCAAATATCGCAAAAAATGGCTAAGCTCCAAAGCGATGTTGATTCTCATTTAATGCAGTTGGTTCAACAAAAAAATGCTTTATTAAGCATTAAAAATCGTATGCAACGTGATTATAATATGATTGCAGGGCGGTACATTAAATTGTTTAATGGTCTAAATGCAAATTTAAAACAAAGAGTTTTTGAACTTGACAAGCCAACAATTGATTTTGCAGTTAAAGAAGTAGATAAGGTTTCTAATAGAACTAAATACTTGACTGCAACAATCCCTATTACACAATTGGAATCTGTTTCTTTGAGCCAGAAAATTGTTGCTTCTAATATTAAGCATAGAGGACTTAATGTAATCAACTCCATGAGAAGTTTTCTTTTTGAAATGAATACACAAAAAAAACTTACTGACCAAATTCTAATCAACGACAACAGATACACAGGGACAGCAACAATATACATTCCTGTAGTTATTTGTGAATGTAACAGAGATAAAACTGATAGTAAAAACCTTGAGATTATTGTTTCGGATGTAGAGTTAGATAATTTTTCCAAATCTGCCATTCAGAATACTGCTTATGCAGAAATTAATAAAGTTGAATGGTCTCAAAAGTCGGTTTCTAATTCCGAAATTAAAAGTGAATTTAGCAAATTACTATCTTCTTCATCTAAATCACAACGGGTTAAGGATTTGGCAATGCAATTATTCCAGTCTAATAATTATCAAACCATTTAAACGATAAAGATATGAGTTATACTAGAAAATATCATGAGACAATTACAGTCAGAGGTTCAAAATCAAAGACTGTTTCATATCCCAAATCTGATAGTGGTGGTAGCATGACTGTTACTGTTGATTATGTGGAAAATGTCCCCGTAGATGTAAATATCAATGTTGATACAGTTCCTTTTGATAATAGTGTTGAAAATTGTAATACTAATGTCAATCTTCTAACTGGAGCAGTTGTTGCAACCGAAGCAGCACAGTTAGTATCCATAGATAAAAACTCTAAAAAAGTTGCAAGTACAATCATTTCAGGTTTTTTTGGTTATATCCGTTCTGAAATAAGTCAGCAGGTTGCTGAACTTTCACAGAATATTGATGCTCAACTAATGCACCTGAAAGAGTTGGCTCAATCATGTCTTGCAAAGAAAAAACAAATGGAAGGCGATTATATCAGAATTTCCAGCCGCTATGTTAAGATTTTTGATGACTTGAATAATGAGTTGTCAAATCGCGTTTATGAGTTGGATAAACCTACTTTCGTGTTTAAAAAAGAAACAGATAGTCAGAAAAAAAGGACTTCTGAAAATGACATGGTTAACACAGCAACAATTTTTGGCAGTGAAAGTGGCAATCTACACACAAAAATCAGTACTTCTATAGCAAAGAAAAGAGCTTTAGACACTCTAAATCAAGCAAAAGTATTTTTGTGGCAACAGAAAAAGTTAAACAATACTATTCAACAATGTATGTTGAATGAGAATACCGATAATCAAAAATTTTCACCTGTTTGTTTCATTGAAACAAATAACGAAAAAAATCAGATTGGTAAGAATTTGTTTATTCCAACATTTTTAACTGCCTTACAAGAAAATACTAAGAAAAGCGAAATAATTGAACAATTCTCTGAAACTTCAAATTCATGGAGTGCCATACCCAAGGAATATAATGACAATTTGAATTTGTATTTTAACTCTGAGTTAAATAAGTCTTATTCTTCTGGTGACCAACATGCTGTAAGAGTCAAAGAGATGATTCAGAAAATAGCCAATCTTGGCTCAATGAAAGTAATTAATTTTCAAAACATTTAAAACTTAAAAATATGAATGAATTAAAAGAACTTCGTTTTAATGAGACTAATATCCAACTTAAAGATAATTTGGTGAAAGGCTCAATATTACCTGAAAAAATAGCTGAACTTGACAGAACTATAACAATTCAAGGAAACTCAGTTATTGAGGGTGCAGTTTATGCCCATAAACTAGAAATTCAACAAGGTGATTCTGAAATTAAAGGTGCTGTTTTTACACAACTTGAATTATATGTAAACAGTGAAGCAACTGGCAATATCTCTTTCAAAAAGAGCGTTGGTTCAGCTAACTCTATTGTTTCCAGAGCACCAAAATGTAATATTATGTTTTATTCAGACATAAATGCTAAAAGTGTTACGCTTTACAATGCGTTTGTGGCAGGAAGTATTTACGCTGATGAAATTATTTTACAGAATTGCGTTGTTATTGGTGGCGTATTTGCAACTCAAAATATTGACATTACAAATTCAATTGTTGGTACTTTTAATACTCCGTCAATTAAGGCTTCACAAGCAGTTTGGTTATTATTGCCAAGTGCTTTTTCAATTGAGAAAATTGTAATGATACCAGGTACAAAATTCTTCAATTTAAGTTTAGCTGATTTGGGTTCACTTTATAAAGGCATGAAACAGACAGCTAATTCAGGTAAAATAGAAATGAATCTTGAATTTGACGAAGTTAAGACAACACTTACAAATGAAGAAACTCAGAAAACATTAAGGAGTTATACTGTTGTTGGTAAAGTTTTGGCTGCTGACTTATTGGACATGGATAAATTTCAAAATCATTTCTTGTTAACAGCAGCAAGTTTAGGCTCTCAATTGCTTAAAAATTATGACTTAGGTGTTAATGCTAAAGGAGAACCTGTTACGCTGACTTTTGATAAAATAAGGAATTTCTTTTTTGACATTTTACTCGGCAAAATTGAAGTACAGGAAATTAATGGAAACTTTGATATTTCACAAATTACAGGGAAATTTAACTAAACAATGCCGGACGTAAAGCAAGCACATTTGCAAACCGCTAAATGCCATCCCGCAAACCAAAGTTTGCAAAAGAGCTTGCTTTGCCAACCCGCAAAGAAAAACAAAAAATCATCCCCACTTTTTAAAAATAAAACTTTGCAAACGCACAACCAGACAGACAACAAAGGAATGACAGAACAGACTGTAAATATTAAAGGTATGTCGCTTGAAAAGAAAGAAGGCCAGTTGGTAACAAAGGCTATATGCAATAAGGGTTTCAGAGGTAATTCAAGCATTCTGCCCCGCATAAAATTTCGTGTCGGTGGACAGGAAAGTAGCCCGCAATCCCTTACTGCATATAGCCTCGACCGTTACCGCCAAGTGTAGGAGACAGACAACGACATAGAAAAATTGAATAGTAAACCATTGTGAAAGGACAGAAAAACGAAATATTGACAAGACCAGAGAGCCGACACTCAAGCCGACCCAATGTTTTTTATTTTTTTGCCACCGCACATTTTTTAAAACAATTGCAGACCCACATTGCACACATTGCCAAAGCCACACGAGCCAACGCTACAACCAGAGCTTTGTCAAAGAGTGCAATCTTGCCGACACACACGAATTAGCTATGAATAAAGAGAATCAAATACTAATTGAATTATTAAATGGTGTAGAAAATTGGTCTGACTTAAAGGTTAAGCTTGAAAAATACAATACTTCCCAAACCGAAAATACTACAAAAAAAACGCAAGCAGGTAAAATATTTGAAGTTTTCACAAAATACTACTTGCAAACTGACCCAAGGCAATCGGACTTATATAAAACAGTTTGGTTATATAACGAAATATCATTAGAAATTTCAAAAAAATTATCTTTACCTCCCATTGACCATGGTATAGACCTTTTACTTGTTGACAAGGATGATAATTATTATGCGGTTCAGTGTAAATTTACAAATGACGAAACAAAAACATTAAGCTGGCGTGGTGATAAAATAGCTCATGTTTTTGGGCTTGGAACTAACTGCCATAAAATTATTGTTTTTACAAACGCATCCGGTACGGCAGATGTTGCAAAGGCATTTCAAAAATTTGAGCAAATAGCTTTTGACGAGCTAAATTCAATCGAACCAGCTGTTTTTAGAAATATTCTTGAATTGGCGAACGGTAATCAACCGAAAGAATTAAAAAAGCACTCGCCAAAAGAACATCAAAAAGATGCTATTGATAAGGTTATTCAACACTTTGAAGAAAATGACAGAGGTCAATTAATATTACCTTGTGGCGCTGGTAAAACTGTAACTGCGTTATGGATTAAAGAAGTAATGAAGCCTAAAACAACATTAGTTTTAGTGCCTTCACTTGCTTTGTTAAAGCAAATAAAAAACGATTGGGCAAGACATAAAAACAGTTTGTATAGTTATATCTGTGTTTGTTCAGAAAAGGATATTGATAAAGATAGCAACAAAAGAGATGCTGATAATGTTATTTTGCATACCTATGAAATTGGTAGAGTTACTACTGATATTGAAAAAGTAAAAACGTTTCTATTAAAAGAAGGCGATAAGGTTGTTTTTTCAACTTACCAATCTATAGAGGTTATTGTAAATGCTGTTAAAAAAACACAGGGTTTTTATTTCGATTTAGTCATTTGTGACGAAGCCCATAGAACTGCTGGTAGTAAAGACAAGAATACTTTTACACTTGTTCATTATGACATAAATTTGCCTGCAAGGAAAAGACTTTACATGACTGCAACGCCAAAAATTGTTTCAAAAAAACTAAAAAGAAAACTCGGAGAGGATTATAAATTATTTTGCGATATGAGTAATCCTATAATATATGGTGACGAGGCATATCATATGACTTTTGGGGATGCTATTTCTAGAAAAATACTGGTTGATTATAAAATTATCGGAATTGGCGTTTCGGATTTACAAGTAAAAAAATATATTGATGAACGACAGTATCTTGGCAATTATAATGCTGAAGAATTAGCAAATAATTATGCTTTGGAATTAGTCATGAATAATTATGGTGCTTTTCATTCTATTTCATTTCATAGCAAAGTAGATAACGCACAAAAATTTGCAATAAGGCAAAAGGAGCTTTTCTCTGATATGTTTTCTGAAAGTGTTAATGGAAACCAAACAACAACAGTTCGTGCTAAAACATTGCAAAATTTTAAAGAAAGTCCAAAAGGCCTTGTTTCAAATGCAAGGTGTTTAACAGAGGGTGTTGATGTTCCTTCAATTGATTTAATATATTTCTGCGACCCTAAAACTTCTGTTATTGATATAGTGCAAGCGTCTGGCAGAGCATTGCGACTTGACCCAAGCGGAATTAAGAAAGAGGGTTTTATTGTAGTTCCAATTTTTCATCACGAAGACCAAGACGTTGAAGCGGAAATAAAAAAGAAACCAATATTTGAACATTTAATTCAGGTAATTAGGTCGCTTTGCGACCATGACGAGAGGCTTCGTGCTGAAATCAATGAAATTGCATTTAAAAAAGGTAAACGGAGTAATTCACGAATAAGAATTGATTTTCCTGATTCTAAAATTGAAAAAATAATCAAACTTGAAGGCATTGAAGAAAAGGTGCGTGATGTTTTGTTTGATGAAATTATTGAAAAAACAAGCTCAAACTGGGAACTCCGTTTTCTTGAAATCAAAGATTATATTGAGAAAAATGGTAATTCAACAATTTCTAAAAAAAATACTGACTATTCAGAACTTTATCATTGGGTTGGTAATCTTCGGAAGTCTTATTATGAAGGCAAACTAGAGAGTTCAAAAATTAAACGTCTTAATGAAATCGGTTTTGATTGGAAAGGAGAGAACAGACGAGAAATAACAGATTTAGATGAAATTTGGAAAATCAGATATAAAAAACTGCAAGAATATTTTGAGGAAAATGGGAATTCTGATGTTCCAGCAAGATACATAAAGGATAATGATAAATTAGGGACATGGTGTAAAGACCAAAGAGTAAAATATAATGAGGGTAAACTCTCTGATTGGCAAATCAATTTATTAGAAGAAATATTATTTGATTGGGATCCAAAGAATAGTTATAAAAAATACTATCCAGAACTGCTAAAGTACAAGGAGAAAAACGGAAATGTAAAAGTTCCTACTCAAGGAAGTGAAGAATATAAAGATTTAGGTCGTTGGGTTAATAGATTACGTGTATTATATAAACAAGGCCTGATAGATAGTAATGGGAATGTTGTTTTAAAAGGGATTGGAACTATAAAGAAAGATGAATTAAAAGAATTAAATCAACTTGGTTTTTTGTGGAATGCTGTTAAAGGTGATTGGTATGACAGGTTTAATGAATTAAAAGAATACTATGATAAAAATGGCAATTCAAATGTAAAGCAAGCCGAAGATTTTTCTTTATATCAATGGCGTAACAAACAAAGAAAGAATAAAGAAAGTTTGACAGAAGAAAAACTACAGAAATTGAATTCAATTGAATTCAATTTTGAATTTCAATCACAATCTGGCAGTGATGCAGGACTTATAGTTTGGTCTGATAGATTATCTGAATTATCGGATTATTTTGACTTATATGGCGATTATAATATACCAAGGAATGACCCTGATTATAAAAGTTTAATAATTTGGCTCAGACATCAGAGAAGTTTGCAATTACAAGGCAATTTGTCGGAAGAAAAACTTTCTTGGCTTGAAGAAATTAAATTTTCATTGGATGATTTTTTTAGCACAGATGATGTTGAAAACTGGAATAGTAACCTTCAAAAATTAAAAGATTATTTTGAAAATACAGGTAGTTTTTATATAGCTCAAAATGACGAAGAAAATAAAAGTCTTTTGAGTTGGATTCGCTATCAGAAATCCTTATTCAAACAAGAGAAATTGAGTGATGAGAAAATAGAAAAACTAAAAAATATTGGATATTCATTTGAAATTAATTACAGAGGCAAGGGCGTTCGAATAAAAAATAATGAAATTGATAATGAGTGGCTTGAAATGTTGAACAACCTAAAAGCTTACTTTGATAAAAACAAAACATTTCTAATTCCAAATAAAGACAAAACAAATCAAACACTTGGTAACTGGTTACGTTATCAGAAAAGTCTTTACAATACAGGAATGTTAGGTGCTAATAAGGAAAAGCAATTGCTTGATATTGGATATTCTTTTAGTTTAAATTTTCGAGGTAAATCTTTAAATTCAATTTCAAATGAGCTAAATCCAGTTGAGAAAGAAGATAAACCATCACCTTGGGAAATGAGATTTGCAGAATTCCAACAATATTATTTAAACAATCAAACTTTTTTCATTCCATCAGATGATAAAGAATTACTACCGTTATTAAGTTGGGTAAGGTATCAACGTATTTTATACAAAGAAGATAAACTTGAAAATGATAAACTTGAAAAATTCAAAGAACTAGGATATTCTTTTGAACTTGATTTTCGGGGCAGAAAAGGCAATGATGAAAATTCAATCAAAGATGATTGGTTTACAAGATTATCACAGCTACAAGAGTACTTTAAAGAAACAGGAACTTTTTTCATTAAAGGAAACGACAAAGATAATTCTGACCTTTTACAATGGTTAAGATACCAGCGAATACTCAAGAAACAAGAGAAGTTGACTACCGAACAATTAGAAGCACTTTCAAATATCGGGTATTCTTTTGGAATTAAATATTATGGACAAGGTAGGGAGCAGAAACAAAAAATTGAAAAACCAGAAATAGAACGTAATTCGTGGGATTCAAACTATTTGAGATTGTTGAACTTTAAAATGAAAGTTGGAAACTGTAATGTCCCGAGGGATTATAAGGATGATAAGCCATTGGCAAACTTTGTTGTCAGACAACGAGCATACTACAAACAAGGCAAACTAAATAATGACCAAATAAATAAATTGGAATTTCTTGGTTTTGAGTGGGAAGTTGACAGGACAAAGGTTTGGATGGAAGCTTGGAATAATAAATACTCCCAATTATTGACTGTATTTAAAGAAACCAAAAGTTCACATATAACCAGTTCATACGTAGATAATACTCTTTATACATGGGTTCTGCAACAGCGAATGAAAAAACGCAATAACGAATTATCAGACGAGCAGATTAAACGATTAGATGATATTGATTTCAATTGGAATCCTGAGGCTACCAGTAGTTCTCCAGACGATGAAAGATGGTTTGAAATGCTTGAACAATTAGCCCATTATAAAGAAAAGTTTGGGGTTTGCAATGTATCACAGTTAAACAATGATTATAAAAAAATAGGCAGATGGGTAAATGACCAAAGACTCAACTATTCAAGAGGGAAATTGCTTGAACACAGAAAGGAGTTGCTTGAAGAATTAGGTTTCATTTGGAATACAAAGGAGCATGAATTTGATTTGAAAGTTAAAATGCTTCAAGATTTTTATCAGAAAAACGGTCATTTTGAAGTAAAGCAAAGTGATAAGGAATATGGCGGTTTATATGATTGGCTTTACAAGATTATTACAAAGGGAACAACTGAAGAAAGAAAAAAGAAACTTGAAAGTATTGGCTACAATACATCTAAGATAAAGACTATTGAAAACAAATAATATGCAAGAATAAATGGTTAATTTAATATTTAGACTCTTCCTTACATTTAATGCCACATCACTAATACTGGTGGTTTATTTAGTCAAGACACAAAAAGTTTTAAATGTTTTGTGGTGGCGACTTGCAGACCTTCCTCACTTTGTGTCTTACTCATTTTATTTTCTTATACCAGTTTTACTGACCTTTTTGAGTTTGCTTTTTTCAAAATGGTTGGCAAACGACAGCATTGAAAAGGAAAACGGAGTTTCAGCAATCAAGGAAATTGAACAGGCGAACAATGCTTTTCTGCCAAGCTATTTGGGTTATTTCTTTGTTGCGTTAAGCGTTCCTTATTGCGACACACTAATTTTTGTTTTTGCAATTCTGTTCCTATTTACATTTCTTTCGCAGACACTTTATTTCAATCCATTATTTCTGATTTTCCGTTATCACTTTTATTATTTGACAACAGCAAACAACATCAAAATATTTTTGATAACGAGAAAGAAACTGAAAGACCCTAGCAAACTTGAATTTCCAAAACTAAAACGCATTAACGATTTTACTTTTATTGACAAAGAAAAAAAGAAAATATGAATCATCTATTAGCTAAGACAAAAGGCAAAAACGGGGATTTTTTTAAAGTGCTTTCGGGCAAAACATTCTTTTCAACCCCAAAAGATTTAGGCAATGTAAAACCATACAGCCCAACCTATAAGTTAGAGGAAGAAGAATGGTATGCTATTGAAAATTTTTCAGAACAAGATTTCTGTATTGACTTTTTGAAAAAGAAATTTGTTGCTGTTGAATATATGCAAATAGAACCTAAAAAATATAGCGACATCCAATACTTGTGTGCCGTACAGGACAGTAAATATTTTTTCCAAAAAATAACGGCAGGACAATTAGTAAAGAAAAAATTCATATCACTTTCTGCCGACATTACTTTTATAGAGAATGAACCGATAATTGTCATAACCCATTATTCAGATGCTATTTACGATAAGCAAGAGGACATTCTTTATTTTAAAAATCTAAGTTCAGTACAGAGTATCTTTAATGGAATTGAAGAATTATTTCGAGAGGCAACGCAAGAAGAAACGGAAGAATTTTTAGAAAACGATTTCATAAAGTTAGAGGACGGATATAATGCGGATGCTGTAAAAAGAGCAAATAGAAAAAGAATTACACTAGCTATGAAAACTTTGAATAGTTACAACAAGAAGGAGAAAAAGGAAATGATAACTTATATTCAGGAGTATTGTAAAAAAGTAGTTTTCAAGAATAATGCTTTTGAAATCAAAACAGAAGAAGATTTGAAGGAAATTATTTACGGAATTGAACAACGCTATTACACCACAAAGTTTGGTCTACATAAAAGGGTTGTGAATTCGTATGAAGATATAAAACCATAATTAATGAGCCAACGCATTTGCAAGCACATTGCCAAAGCCACACAAGCTAACGCTACAACCAAAGCATTGTCAAAGAGCTTGCAAAGCCAATGCACCGAGAGAAATTGTTTAAAAAATTTGCCGACACTTAAAAAAAATAAAAAACGCTGACACACGAGCCGACAGAAAAAAGAAAGTAAAATGACAATGACACAGAAGCTGAATAAAGACAATGGTTTACAAGACTGGAAGACAGTACACCAGGCGGTAACAAAGGCTAAAATCAAGCGGGCAGGAAGTGGTAATTTGAACGGTATTACTTCTAAAAAACTTTATTGCAGGTTGACAGTGAAGTGCTCCGAAATGCCCGCCAGCTTTTAGCCTCGAACGTTAGCACCAACTTTATGAAGACGACATTACTACATATCACATTTCTGCTTCTGACAGTTTCGACTTTCGGACAGACTCAACTTTTGAAGGACTATGACTTCGAAAATGGTGACTATTATATTCTTGGGACATTTTCTGAAAGTGATAAAAGTTCACTAAGGGATAGTATTGGTGAGTTTTATACCGATGATGTAAGTGTATTAAACGAATTCAAAAAGGTCTGGACTTTTGAAAAGCCGGGGAAAATGTATGCTTGTGGTTATCACTACAATATTTTTTTATGTAGACAGGGACAAATTCTCGAATCATTTTCAATTAACTTAAACTGTGAAGAAATTGCAACAGATAAAGGGTATTTTTATTTTGATCCAAACTTACTAAGACAATTCTATGGAAAGCTAAAAAAACCTTATAGCCAAAGACACTCATTTACGACAATTCTGGAAGCAAGAGAATTTAGAAAAAGCATTCTTAATGACCCAACACTTATTATGACTCCTGAACCGCTTTTGACTGAATATGAAGGAAGTTTTAGATTTACTTATAAATGCAAAGAAGAAACGAAAGACTGTTTGGACGAAGACGAAAAGATTTTTAAATCAATTGAAGCAGAGATAAAGAAAAAGTATCCTAACGAAAAATTTATTTTAGAAAATGTAGGTGGCTCTTGGACAACTATTGAACTTTTAATTACTTGCAATAAATCTCTTTCAGACAACTTTGATTTATATTATCGTGACAAAGATGATTATTTTGGTAAATGGAGCCCGTTTGACTTAACAATACGAACATTTTGGACAACAACGAAAAAATAAAAAAAAGCTGGTGCTAACCCACAGTATAAATAATAAGGTTTTATTGCTAAATTTGAGCTTATGAATAAGAAAGAAACCAACGCAAAATTTGAAACTGAAATCGCTGCAAGTCCTTACTATTCATACTGTCAACGTTGTGTGCTATGTTGAAAAAACAGAACAGATATAATTATGTTTGATAGATTTATAATCGAAATAAAAAAAGATAGCATTAAGTGGGAAGAGATTCGAGATTCGTTCATCGAAAAGGAAATTGCTCCAAAAACTATTCTTCTTAACGAGGGCGAAATATCTTCTTATATTCATTTTGTGAAAAAGGGATGTTTGCGTCAATGGTTCAACAAAGACGGGAAAGACGTTACAACGCAATTTTTTTTTGAAGGACAAGCTGTCGCTTCTATCGAAAGTTTCATGGACAACGAGCCAAGTCTGTTCGGTATAGAAAGTCTAGAGACATCGTGGATTATTTCGGTTACAAAAGATACTTTTGAAGAACTTATGCACACATACCCAACGCTCAAAAATGGATTTCAGGATTACATTTTTCAACGATTTAAAAATTATGCTCAACTTTTTATATCCCGAATAAAAGATACACCTCGTGAACGCTATGAGGACTTAATGAAAACCCATCCGGAAATAATTAAACGCATTCCGCAACATTACATAGCTTCATATTTAGGCATAACTCCAATTTCGCTCAGCAGGATACGAAATAGAAAGTAAGATTCATTTCTTAACAATTGTTATCGTTGCAAGGCGAATTTTTGAGGAATTTTGCTCAAAAAATATAATATGAGACAAGGATTCTTTAAACGAGAGCCTACAAACACAGCGTTTGTTTTGCTTGATACAAAAAAATGTGAAGCATGTTGGAAATGCTTGGACGTGTGCACTAATAACGTGATTGGTCGGATAAATCTGCCGTGGCACAAACATATCCGATTTGTCAATGGAAGTTCATGCATAGGTTGTATGAAGTGTGTGAAAATTTGTAAGACAGGCGCAATAAGTAAATTAAGTAAGGAATAGGAGGTTATACTAATGGGAAAAAATATTAATTGGTTCATAATTAATCTTGGGCTATTTATTTTGGGAATTGCAACTGTATTTTCTGGAATGTTGATTCAAGTAAAATACCATATGGGTAATCATGGTAATATTGCATTAAATGACTATGTGTTCGGAATAAATTACCAAGGTTGGTCTGCTATTCATAAAATCTCAATTGTGGCACTCTCTCTATTAATGATTTATCATGTTTACCAGCATTGGAAATGGTACAAAGTTGTGATTACAAAAAAACTAATTATAAAAAACCAACAAGTTTTGATTCTATCGTTACTTTTTGTTTTGGTTGCAATTACCGGATTAATACCTTGGTTTATAGATTTGCTGAATGGCGATGAAATGCTACGGAAAGGATTCATTGAGATTCACGACAAACTTGCAATAATTCTTTCTATATATCTTATCTTGCACATTATCAAAAGACTAAAATGGTTTTTTACTACCTTTCAGAAAATGATAAATAAACACAGCACACAACATCGTGTATAAGTAATGGCGGGGGTTGTAGCGTATTCGAGTGTTCTGCCTCGCATCAAGTTCAGTGTATCTTGATAGGAAAGTGCTCCGAAGTCCGCCACTACTCATACACGCAACCGTCAGACTGTCTAATAACCCCAAGTGTTAATAAAAGTTTAAGTTATTAACAATCAGCAACATATCGTATTTTAAATTTGTTAATATTCTG
>MEOF01000069.1 GCA_001769505.1 Bacteroidetes bacterium GWF2_33_38 | reverse complement strand
TATTGTCTGAATATTTTTATCTCTCGTTAAATCGCCTTATTTTTAGTCAAAAATTAAAACAAATAGCTGGTTTTTAGACGAACTGACGTTTCGGGCAATCACAATTCTTTTGATTTATCGGCTTACAGCGAAGGAGTTTATGTGCTTAAATTGCAATGCAACGAATCAGTATTTTCAAAAACTATAAAAATTTACTGATATGTATCGCATTATATTAACCCTTATGCTGTCACATGCTTGTTGGTTATATTACCAATCAAGGTAAAATTCCTTATTTGTATATATTGTTAAAAATCAACAAATTAATAAATTATAAAAATCTACTTTGACAAAGTTTAATGAAATATTGAAAAAGTCAATTTATTTTATAATCTTTATTAAATGATAAAAATTGAAAAAGCTCAACGAGATAATATTTCTAAAATTGCTGATTTTCAGTTTAGTATGGCATTTGAAACCGAATCGTTGCAATTAAATTACGAAGTATTAAAAGCAGGAGTTGAAGCCGTTTTTAACGATTCTTCAAAAGGAGAATATTTTGTTGCAGAACTTGATAATGAAATTATTGGCGTACTTTTAATTACTAAAGAATGGAGCGATTGGAGAAATAAACAAGTTTATTGGATTCAATCGGTTTATGTGTTGCCCGAACATAGGGGAAAGGGAATTTACACGCTGATGTACAATCATATAAAAAATATTGTTTTAAATTCGATTCATATAGCGGGCGTTCGACTTTATGTCGATAAACGGAATACTGTTGCTCAAAAAGTCTATTCAGTTTCGGGTATGACAAACGAACATTATGAACTTTTTGAGTGGATGAAAGATTAAAAAACAAATGTAAATTTTTGATTTATATAACATGTAACATGTTAGTATTTAACAATTTATTATTTAAAATTATATAAAATGGAATATTTTAATTTTTTTCTCTTGCTAGTTTTGCTAGTATTTTCTTTGATTTATTTTTCATCGATTACCGGAAAAGTAAATCAGTTGCAACGAGATTTGAAAAAGTTTATCGATGATCAAAAGAAACTAACGGTTAAAAAAGAAGAACATATCGTCAAAAAAACGATTGAACCAGAAATTGTTGAAGAGGAAATTGAACCTGAATTTCAGGCTGCTTTCGACTCAGCAATTTTACCAAAACCACATGTGCAAATTATTTCCGATGTTCAAGAATCGAAACCAGAAGTTGTTGAAACAACACAGAATTATAAACCGATAACACCGCCGATTGCAAAATCACAATACAAAGAACCGAAATCAAACTTTTTTAGCTTAAAAAACTATCCTGATTTGGAGAAATTTATTGGCGAAAACCTCATAAACAAAATTGGTATTATAATTTTGGTTCTTGGCTTGAGCTTCTTTGTTAAATATGCGATTGACAACAATTGGATTAATGAACTTAGCAGAGTTGCAATAGGTGTTGCCTGTGGAGGTTTATTAATATTTTTGGCTCACCGTATGCGAAAATCGTACAAAGCTTTTAGTTCAGTTTTGGTTGGTGGCGGACTGGCTATTTTGTATTTTACGTTTGCGGTTGCTTTTCAAGAATACCAATTGCTTAGCCAAACAATGACATTTGCAGTTATGGTGCTGATTACCCTTTTTGCCGTGTTGATGTCGCTTGGGTATAATCGTCAGGAATTAGCAATTTTAGCTATGATTGGCGGCTTTGGAACTCCATTTTTTGTGAGTACCGGCGAAGGAAACTATATTGTTTTGTTTTCTTATATTTTGATATTGAATTCGGGAATGCTTATTCTTTCGTATTTCAAAAAGTGGTATATAGTTAATTTAGTTTCGTACGGTTTTACTATTATTTTATTCGGAGGTTGGTTAGCTGTTCAGTTGGTTGACGGCACAGTGCCTTATCGTGGAGCCTTGTTTTTTGCAACTATGTTTTATCTCATATTTTTTGCAATGAACATTATCAATAATATAAAGGAGAAGACAAAATTTCATTGGGGCGAAATATCGATTTTACTTTCAAACAGTTTCTTTTATTACATTTCGGGAATGTTGATTTTGAAAGAATTTCACGATGCTCGATTTCAAGGTGTTTTTACAGCATCAATAGCGATGTTAAATTTTATTTTTGCCTTTGCTCTTTACAAAAATGTAAGCATTGATAAAAACCTTAAATACTATTTAATAGGATTGGTTCTAACTTTTTTGAGTTTGTCAGCTCCCGTTCAACTCGAAGGAAGTTATATTACGATATTTTGGGCGGTTGAAGCCCTATTGTTGTTATGGTTGGCTCATAAAACAGAAATTAAAATACTCAAATTTGCGGCTCCAATTGTTACCGTACTAATGCTTTTCAGTTTATTTATCGATTGGCGTAATATTTATATTAATTATTATGAAATTACTGGATATACCGATGATTTTAAGGAGATAATTAAATATAATTTTCAATCGGTAATTTTTAACAAAGGATTTATTACCGGAATAATTGTTATTGCAGCTTTGTTTGCAAAAATTATTCTTGCAGGAAAAAAACGTAAGGAGGATTTTATTTGGGGCATGAATTTTCAATATTATGAATTTGCGTTGACCGGATTATTTATTTTGATTTCATACTTTGTATTCTATTTTGAATTATCGCATCAATTGATACAATATATTCAAATGAAACCGCCAAGAACAATTATAATCGCTTCATATAATCTTGGGTTTGTTGCATTGGCAATGATATGGGCAAAATCTATAAAAGAAAAAACCATTGTTCGCGAAGTTGCTGCATTTTTTGGCTTTATAATGATAGTCGCTTACTTATTCTATTACCAATCAGAAGTTGTGAATGTTAGAAATGCAGCGTTGTTAAATTACAAAGGAGTAAGCATGTTTCATTTCTCGTTTCAGTATTTGCTGACTATCTTATTGATTGTTGTAAGTATTTTGTATTCAAATTTTGTCAAAAATATTTTTGGGCAAACGTCGACTTTCAATAAAATCAACAATTGGTTTGTGGTGGTGGTTTATATTTTTGTATTAAGTTTTCAAATGAATCACCATTATTTAATGTTTGCAAACGATGGCGTTTCTTCAATTCGAGAAATAATTTCACAATCGAATAGAACAGGCTTGCCAATTTTGTGGGGGCTAATTTCGTTCGTATTGATGCTTATTGGAATGAAAAAGAAAATTCAGGAGTACCGAATTATGTCGTTGACATTATTTTTCGTAACCATTTTAAAGTTATTTATTTTCGATTTGACAAATATTTCTGAGGGCGGAAAAATTGTAGCATTCATCATACTTGGTGTACTTTTGTTAATTGTATCGTTTATGTATCAAAAACTAAAAAAAATAATCATCGATGGAGAAATCGAAGAAGAAAAAAGTAAAAATGCATAAATTGTTTTTCATTTCAATCAAAGGGAAAAATCTAAAAAAATGAAAAGAATAAGGTTCCTCATTTGGAAATTCAGAATGTCATTGACGAACTATTGAAAGAATTAAAAGAACATAAAAATATATAAAATGAAAAAACTGATAATGTTATTTATGTGTTTGCAAATTACACATTCGTTTGGTCAGAATTTTACATACGAAGCAAATTTATCGAATGTAAATAAATCAGGCTATTACGATGTATTGTTGAAGCCTGAAATTTCAGCTAAACTATTTGAAAATGCGGCTGAATTAAGGCTCTATAATCAACAACAAAAAGAAATTCCATATTTGTTTAACATCGAAAAATCAGTAAATCGAACAACATTGTTTCACGATTACGAAATCCTTGTAAAAGAGCATAATGCTAGAATGGGATATACTCGAATCGTAATTCACAACAAAGCAAAAAAAGAAATAAGAACCATAAGCATGATTATTAAAAATTCGGAAGTAAGCAAGTGGCTTACGCTAAATGGAAGCGACGACAATCAACAATGGTTTGTGGTGAAAGATAAATATTATTTCTATTCGATTGAAAATGAGGAAGAAACGTCAGAAATTAAAATTTTAGATTTCCCCTTAACCAATTACGAATATTACGAAATATTGATTGACGACTATTTTCAAGAACCGATAAATATTTTGCGAGTTGGTTATTACGATATTGAAGTTGAAAATGGAAAATATTCCAAAATCGAAAATTACGATATGCTACAAAACGATAGCAATGATTTGAAAAAAACATTTTTGAAAATCAATTTCGAAGAAGCCAATTATATCAATAAAATTAATCTCGAAATGGCAAACCCTTCGTTATTTTACCGAAAAGCAGTGATTTATGCAAATACCAAAAATGCAAAAGGACAAATATCGAAAAACTTGGTTCAGCAAATTGTAATAAATTCGAGTAGCAATAACGTTTACTATTTCGATAATCTTTACACCGATAATTTATTGATTGAAATCGAAAACGAAGATAACGAAGCCTTGCAAATCGAAAATGTGAATATTTTTCAACTAAATCGCTTCCTCACAGCTTATTTTGAAAAAGGTAATTCGTACAAATTGAAATTTGGCGATAAATCGTTAACATCGGCAAGCTACGATTTAAAATATTTTGTCGATAGCATTCCCGAAAAGCGAAATTCATTGAAAGTTGAAAGCCTTTCAAGCATTCAAATTCCGAAACAATCGGAAGCATTTTATTTGAACCCCATATTTTTATGGTCTTTAATTGGTTTTATAATAATTATAGTAGGATACTTTTCGTATAAAATGCTTAAAGAAGTGGGCAAAAATGAATAAAATCATAACGATATTATTTTTATTGCTATCAATATCCGTTTTAGCTCAAGACAAAAATGAAATTGCTTGGACAGATTCTCTTAAGTTGACTTGGAACGATTTTAAAGGTCATTCGCAAAAAAACAATCCGAGTGCTGCTATTTCGCATTGCAGCATTAATTTCGATATCTCAGTTCAAAACGATACTGCAATCATTCATGTTTTTAATACATTTAATAAACAAAAATCGTGGGTTAAGAAAAACAGCGATAACGATTATATTTTAAATCACGAACAAAAACATTTTGATATTTCTGAAATTTTTGCACGAATGCTTCGCAAACAATTACTCGAAGAAGAATTTTCATACGCAAACATTCAAAAAAATCTGAACAAAATTGTTGAAACAAACTATCATGAAGCCGAAAAATATCAAAATAAATACGATAATGAAACAAAACATTCGCTCGTAGTCGAAAAACAAGAAGAATGGAATCTTTTAATTGCAAATCAATTAAAAGAGTTTAATAATTTTACAGAATCAGAATTAAAAGTATTTGTAAAAAGATGAAAAAGTGATGTTTAAAAATGTCATATTAATAATTTATCAATTTTTTTATTTTTTTTAAATCGCAGATAAAATGTAATTTAGCAAAATATGTTAACGAAATCCATATCTTATTATTTGCTACTTATTATAGGCTTTTTGCCCTATTTATCATATTCTCAGCAAGAAAATGACAGCGAAAGTAAATTAGTCGATTCGCTTTGTACAGTTGCAAAACAATATTCACAAGAATCATTTTTAAAAGGATATAATAAGTATGAGCAGATATTGAAACAAATATCTGAGGAAAATAGACAAGTTGATATTGCATATATTTTTGAGCAAGAAGCAAATCTAATGTTGCGATACGAGAAAAACGATTCAGCTATTTTGCTATATCAGAAAGCAATTGTTATTTATAATTCGATAAACAAACCAGTTCAAGCTGCTCACAATTACAATAATTTAGGATTGGTTTATTTTAATACTTCAAGGTACGAAATGGCAATTGAATTGTTTTTAAAAGCATTGAAAATTTATGAGCAACATAATGAATTTAAAAATATTGGGCGTTCGTATTCGAACCTAGGAAATGTTTTCTTTTACACTAACAGTAAAAAAGCGATAGAGTTTTATACCAAATCACTTGAAATTCAACACCAATTCAAGGATACATTCGGGCTATCTGATACTTACAATAATTTAGCAACGGTATATTTTTACGAAGAAGATTATAAAGAATGCGAAAAATGTTTCTTAAAATCCTTGGAGTATAAAGAAATAATTGGCGATTTAGAGAATTTGGCAACCGGTTACAGTAATATAGGCGGATTATACAGCACAATTGGAGAAAACGAAAAAGCCCTACCTTATTTACACAAAGCCTTAAATATCTATAAATCAATAGACATAAAAAGTGGAATTGCTGCCGCTCAAATGAATTTAGGAACTATGTACAGCCAAAGCAACAAAATTGATTCAGCCATATATTATTTAAAATCAGCCTTGCAAATTTCCGAAGAAAATAACTTCAGAGATTTGAAAAAAGCAACATACGAAAATCTTGCACAAACCTATTCTAACATCAAAAAGTTTGATCTCGCATACGAATACTTACAAAAATTTTTACACTTGAAGGATTCGCTAATGGACGAAACTACCGCCGACAGAATTCAGGAAATTTCAACTAAATACGAAACCGAAAAAAAGAATCAGCAGATTTTGATGCAACAAGCATTAATTGATAAAAATACTGCCGAATCAAAACAAAAAACGTTTCAACGAAATGTGCTTATCGCAGGATTATTGATAGTTCTTTTATTTGCCATTGTACTACTTCGTAGTTATTCGCGTAAACGCAGAGACAATAAATTGTTACAAATTCAAAAAGATGAAATTGAAAGTAAAAACTCAATCTTGAATCAACAAAAAGAAGAGATTTCAGCACAACGAGACGAAATAGAGGTGCAACTTGGGTTTTCTGAAAAACAACGAACGCTTATTGCACATCAGAAAAAAGAAATCGTTGATAGTATTAATTATGCTCAACGAATTCAAAAAGCAATTTTACCTCCCGATTATTTTGTCGAAAAATTATTAGGGCAACATTTTATATTGTACTTCCCTAAAGACGTAGTTAGTGGTGATTTTTACTACATCGAAAAATGCAACAATCAAGTAATTTTTGCTGCGGTAGATTGTACAGGACATGGAGTTCCAGGAAGTATGATGAGCGTTATTGGTTTTAATATTTTAAATCAGGCAATTAAGCAAAATCACATTACAAAGCCTTCAGAAATACTTAGTTTTTTGGATTCAGGAATTACTGAAACCCTTCGTCAAGAAGGTGGTGAAAGTGGCGTTTCAGATGGAATGGACATTGCTGTTTGTACTTGGGATATTTCAACAAATCAAATACAATTTGCAGGTGCTTATAATCCAATGATTTTGATTAAAGATGGAGAATTATTTGAAATTAAAGCCGATAAAGTTCCTATTGGCGTAAATTACGATGGAGTTGCCGATATATACACAAATCATGTGTTTCAGCTAAGTAAAGGCGATTCGGTATATCTATATTCCGATGGATATGCCGATCAATTTGGCGGACCGCTTGGGAAAAAATTCAAGTATAAGCCTTTAAAAGAAATCATTAAAGAAAATCACCGGCTGACTTTATTGGAACAAAAACAAATACTTGCCGATAAATTCAATAATTGGAAAGGAAATCTCGAACAAGTCGATGATGTTTTGATTATTGGAGTAAGAATATCGTAATAATTACAATCAAAAATATTACAACATTATCGGTTTTTAAATCTAAACTCATTATTTTTGAATCGTGGGAATTTCAAAAGACATAGGAATAGGATTTAGCACTTACGGAAAAGCTATTAGTTTTATTTTTCGACATAATTTGTGGTGGTTTTTTGCATTCCCTATTTTATTCAATATTATTATTTTTTGGACTGGCATTGAGTTTAAGGAATATATTACCGAAATAATCAATACAAAAATTCTAGGTGCAACAGGATTAGATACTGCTGATTTTTTTCTTTCCGATTTTTTAAAAGGAACTGTCTCGTGGATTATTGGAATTTCTTTTTCAATCATTTTCTTTTTTGTATTTACATATTTTGGCGGATATATAGTTTTAATTGCCATGTCGCCAATTCTAGCTTACTTATCAGAAAAAACCGAAAAGATTTATACCGGAAAAGATTATCCGTTAAGTGCAGAACAATTAATGAGAGATATTTTTCGAGGCATTCTTATTGCTATTCGTAATATGTCGATTGAATTTGCATATATGCTTGCTTTATTGATAATTGGATTCATGCCTTTTATCGGTTGGTTTTTCTCGATTATTGGCAGTTTTTTCTTGTTTTTTGTATCCTCGTATTTTTATGGATTTTCGTTTATGGATTATTCAAACGAGCGGAAACGACTAAATATAAGTAAAAGTGTGCAACTTATCAGAGCTCATAAAAGTTTAGCGATTGTGAATGGCGGAATTTTTTCGCTTTCGTTGATTATTCCTTTTTGCGGAGTGTCATTATCAGGTTTTTTCGCAATAGTTTCGGTAGTTGCTGCAAGTCTAGCCATGACCGAAGTTTATCAAATCGATAACATAAAATAATGGATAAAATTGATATTTCAATTGTTTCGTATTTGAACTCAAAACTTTTTTTATTTGGGCTAAATAATTATCCGAATATTAAAAATTTAATACGATTACAATTGGACATTCCTTCGGTTTGTGCCAAAAAGGTTTTAAATAGAACGGTTTCGATTGGTTTAATTCCGGTGGCTGCACTTATTGAAGATACCAGCATATTTCCCTTTTCAGATTATTGCTTAAGTTCAATGAAAAAAGTTCAATCGGTTTTGCTGGCAAGCAACTGTGAATTAAACGATTTGAAGAAAATATATCTCGATGGTGATTCAAAAACATCGGTAAATTTGACTAAGATATTAGCCAAAAATTATTGGAAAATAAATCCTGAATGGTCGAGTGTTGATGATATTTCAAAAGTAAATTTTGATAAAAATCAAGGGGCTGTAATTATTGGAGATAAAGTATTTAATTTGAAAGATAAATTTAAGTTCCACTACGATTTGGCGGAAGAGTGGTTTACGTTTACTTCAAAGCCTTTCGTTTTTGCTGTTTGGGCAAGCAATTCAAAACTCGATAAGACTTTTATTAGTATTTTTAATTCTGCGATAAAGTATGGACTTGATAATAAAAATATTGCGATTCATCAAGTTAAACACAATTATCCTTCGTTATCTTTGACCGATATTAGTTATTATTTAACCGAAAATATGAATTTCGATTTCGATAATGACAAAAAAGAAAGTGTTAAACTATTTTTATCGTATCTGAAAGAACTTTAATTTTCAATAAATTTAAAAATATCCTTAGATTTTTTATCTCAATAAATTTTAATTTCAACCTCCGATGTTTTGAAAACATCGGAGGTTTCATTTTTTACTCAGCAATTTGTCTTACAACGTCGATGACTGTTCCATCAACCCATTTAACAGCTGCTACAATTTTATCAGTAAATTTAGGTTTTGCTGGTTTGCCACAAATTTTTTCGGCTTCGGCTTTTAGCTCTTCAATTGTTTTGATTGGGAGTTTCGAGCCATTAAGTTTTTTAAGTAAGTCTTTGCGTTTAGGATTCACGGCAATACCTCGTTCAGTAACAATTACATCGATTAATTCGCCTGGTCCGCAAATGGTTGTAACTTCATCTAAAATTACAGGAATACGGTCGCGGAACAATGGAATCGGTAAGATAACACATTTCGATGCCAAGCAATTTTGCCAACCGCCAATTCCATGCAACAATAATCCATCGGAATGAGAAACCACATTTGCATTAAAACTTACATCTACTTCAGTTGCTCCCAAAATTACCACATCAATCATCGAGGCAAAATTTCCTTTTCCATGATAGTTGTAACTTGTAAATGGACTTGTATTCAAATGATTCCAATTTTCACGCATCGAACGCACACCTTCCAAATCGAATGTTTGTCCGTCGAGAATAAAATCAGTTAAACCTTCCTCAAGCATTTTAACCAAATATTTATTACTTCCTCCGCGAGCAAAACGAGCTTTCATTCCGCGTGCACGGAGCATTTCCGAAAAATATATACCAATCGAAAGAGCTGTTCCTCCGGCTCCGGCTTGAAACGAAAAACCATCGCGGATAATTCCAACTTCGTCGCAAAATTGGGCTGTCATTTCGGCTAGTAAAAGTCTATCGGGGCTTTTGGTTACTTCGGTAGTTCCCGAAACAATTTTTTCAGGAATTCCAACTTTATCGACTTCAACAACATAATCAACATAATTTCCTTGAATTTGCCAAGGTACGCAAGGGAATGGAACGATTGTATCGCTAACTACAATAACTTTATCGGCATATTGCGAATCAGCCAAAGCAAAACCGAGCAATCCGCAAGCAGCTGGCCCACGGTCTCCGGTTGCATTTCCGAAAGGGTCGGCAGTAGGAGCGGCAATAACCGCAATATCGATTTGAACTTCTCCGTCTTGAATAGCTTGGTATCTACCTCCATGTGAACGAAGAATTCCTACGCCTTTCATTTTTCCATGCGAAGTAAATTTTCCGAGCGAACCGTTCATACTTCCTTCAATATGATGAATAGTTCCGTCTTCGAGATACTTAATAAGTGGTACGTGGCACTCAAATGAAGCCGAAGGCACCCAAATTAGGTTTTTTACGCCTAATTCGTGAGCGATATCGAATATTTGATTGGCAATTAAGTCTCCATTTCGAAAATGATGATGAGTAGAAATAACCATTCCATCTTTTAGACCTGATTTTATCAAGGCATCTTTCAAAGTAGGAACTCTTTTATCTCCATCGTCAGGATAATCAATACAAGTAGCTATTCGAGGTGCAAATTTTCTGCCTTCTGGGCGATGTTTTCCAACTCCTTTATAAGGAATTGCAGCTTGTCCGTTAATTTCGGTTGGAACCATACGTCCAACTGCATTTTTTACAAGTTTTATTTTCTTATTCTGCATTTTCTGTCCTCCAATCTTTTGAAATTAAACCAAGTGAAATTGATAAATCGATAATTTTTTGAGCCCTTTTAACAACCGGAGGGTCAATCATTTTTGTTCCGAGCGAAACAACTCCAAGTCCTTTCTCGGTAGCTTCGATAAAAGCATTTACAATTTTCTTTGCTTTTTCGATTTCGTCAGTTTCTGGAGCATAATTATCGTGAATAACTTTTATTTGACGTGGGTGAATACAGCCCATGCCTTCAAATCCAAGTGATTTTGATATTTTAACATTTTTTGCCAAAGCATCCATGTCTCCTACGTCGGAAAATACCGAATCAATCGGCTGAATTCCAACAGCTTTACAAGCATTTACCAAGCGTGTTCTTGCATAAAACGATTCATTCGCATCTGCTGTTCGTTTAACGCCCAAATCGGCAGTTAAATCCTCTAGTCCAATGGCAAGCGAAACAACATTTTCCGATGCTGCCGCAATTTCAAATGCTTTTTCAACTCCCAATGCACTTTCGATGATTGGCATATAATATATAGGAGTTTTAACTTTGTGTTGTTTTTTGATTTTCTCAATCTCTTTATCCAACAATTTTATTTGGTCACCACTTTCGCATTTTGGAACCAACAGCAAATGGACATTGTGAGGAACTATGTATTTTAAATCATCTAAACCTTTCGGAATTTGATTGATACGAACCATTCTCTCGGCTTTATAAAAATCGACTTGTCGCAATGCGTTTCGAACCAGCAGTTGAGCTTCGGCTTTTTTTGCTGGAGCAACTGAATCTTCGAGGTCAAGAATGATTCCATTTGGATTGTGAATTCCAGCATTTATCATCATACTTGGAGTATTTCCTGGTAAGTATAAACGCGAAAAACGAAAACTTTCTTTCGAACTTTTATAATTGTTCTCATTAATCATTTCGGGAAGAAACTCCAAATCGTTATCAATCAATTGCTTAATTGCTGATTCCATTCGTGCCGAAAGAGTAAAAGGCAAAGCACCTCGGTCGTCAATTGCTATTTTTGCATTTTTAATACCATAAAATTTAAAAATATCGTTTGTAAGCTTCAAAATCGACTCGCCAAACAAAACTTTCACTTTACTTTTTAGATCAATTTGAAGACCGCCAGATGTCGTTATTTCAACCGAAACAAAGCAGTCGGAACGAACCTTTGCATCGTTGTTTCCAGCTGTTGCAATTTGTATTTTTTTTGCCATAAATTTATTGTTTGCTTTTCATGCAAATTTAGAATTTTTATCGAAAAGAATTGAGATATAATTGAAATTGTTATGATACAAAGATTATGTTTTAAACCACTCGATTATCAATTAAAGGTACCAAGTTAATTTTTATTTGCGAATGTTAGAAATAATAACGTCCTTTTTGAAAACGCACCGTAACTTGCTCCAATATCCAATATTTTAGCAGTATTTACTACTTTTTTACTCTCAAAAAAACTCAAAAATTTTTGATGAGTTCTGGGCATTGCAATTGGTTTTATTTCATTCATTTTTTAAACGAAATTTAAATAGGGAAACTAAGCATTGTGAAATGATATTTTTTGCTAACTCGTAAAAAAAAAGACCCCAACATGTGAGGTCTTTTTAATTTCTTGTAAAATGTGGCTTATTTTAAAGAATCTGATAATGCTTTACCAGCTTTAAATTTAGCTACTTTTTTAGCAGCAATTTTAATTTCTTTTCCTGTTTGAGGATTACGTCCTGTTCTTGCAGCTCTTTTGCTAACTGAGAATGTTCCAAAACCAATTAATTGAGTGTTTTCTCCTTTTTTTAAAGCTCCAGAAATTGCACCTGTAGTTGCGTTTAATGCTTTTTCTGCATCTTTTTTTGTCAAACCAGCTTCTGCTGCGATTGCTGCTACTAATTCTTGTTTGTTCATTTTTTATAATTTTAAGGTTAAATCTACTCCGAAAATACACAAAATTCCTTACTAACAAAAGATTTCAGCATTTTTTTTGAAAAAAAACGCAAAAAAGTTCGTTTTTTACGCTTTTTATATGTTTTATATCATATTATTTATACTTAAGCACTCTTACCAACGGTTTGTTTGCCTTAAAATGGATATAACTTAAAAATGAAAAAATATATGAAAAAATTCTTTCATTTACATTTTTGTAAATTAAATTTGCAAAAAAGATTTAGTATTAATCATTTTCATAAATTATAAAAATGGGACGAGCATTTGAATTTAGAAAAGAACGAAAAATGAAGCGATGGGGTAACATGGCAAAAACGTTCACTAAAATTGGTAAAGATATAGCTATTGCAGTTAAAGCAGGTGGTCCCGATCCGCAATCAAACTCAAGACTTCGCGTAATTATTCAAAATGCTAAGGCGGCTAACATGCCTAAAGAAAACGTTGAAAGAGCCATTAAAAAAGCATCATCGAAAGAACAAGAAGATATTAAGGAAGTAACTTATGAAGGTTATGGTCCTTATGGAATAGCTGTGTTGGTCGAAACGGCTACGAATAATACTACTCGAACTGTAGCTAATGTACGAAGCTACTTTAATAAATACAACGGAAGTCTTGGCACATCAGGAAGCGTTGCTTTTATGTTTGACCATAAATGTAACTTCAAAATTAAAGCAAAAGATGGCATCGATATAGAAGAACTTGAATTAGAGATGATAGATGTTGGAGCTCAAGAAATTTTTGCCGAAGAGGAAGATGTTATTATATATGGAGATTTTGAAGCTTTTGGCTCAATTCAAAAATATTTAGAATCGAATAATTTTGAAATTATTAGTGCTGATTTCGAGAGAATTCCTCATGAAACAAAACCGCTTACTGAAGAACAACGTGTTGAAATAGATAAACTTCTTGCAAAATTTGAAGACGACGACGATGTAACAAATGTTTTCCATAATATAAAGGAGTAATATTGTTGCTTCCGGCTGAAAATAAATTCACAAAACCTTAGGATTTTAAAGAATCTTAAGGTTTTTTTGCACTCAAAAAATACAAAATGATAAAATTTAATCTAAACGGACACGAATATATCGAACTAAATAAATTACTTAAAGTTTTGCAATTGGTTGAATCGGGTGGAGTCGCAAATACACTTATTACAGAAGGCGAAGTAAAATTAAATGGCAAAATAGAAACTCAAAAAAGAAAAAAACTTGTCATTGGTGACAAAATTATTTTTTTTGAAAAAACGATTGTTATTGTTGAGTAATACCAATACACACAAGCAGGATACCCTTATTCAACAACAAATCCGATAAATAATCCCACTTTTGTATGGCTTAATCATTAATATTTTGAATTATGAATATTTTTATGCAAATATACAGCTATTATTATTATAAAATTTACAAAGTATATTATAAGTATATAACTAAATCAGAGTCTGACACTTACGCCAATCTTGCTTATACTTGTTTTTTATTATATGTTGTAATGTTTATTGAATTATTTATAGATAAATACAATGGCGATTTAATTTCAAGAGAAAACGGCAGAATTCTTATAATAATTGAAGGAGCAATTCTTTTTGCAATAAACTATCTGATATTCAACTATAAAGACAGATACTTAAAGATAGAAGAATATTTTGATAGCAAGGGAAGCAGAACAACAAGTATTATAGGATATTTAGCATTTTTAATATTATTTATATTTTTAGTTTGGTTTGGAGCAAAAGTATTTATGATGGGCAGACCGGGAGCTGATTGGCAAGTCCCTCGTTAATCGTAGTTTGCAAAACGATTATATATTTCCGTAGCATTTGCTACTGTTTTGAAACTCTGCTTGAAAAAAAAACACCAAACCTCCAAGGTTTCAAAAACCTTGGAGGTTTTTTTCCAATATGTGATACATTTTCCAAAAGTTTTAGAACTTTCGGAAAAATAAAAAACTTAGGTTATGAAATGCCAAATAAAATTGAATAAGGATTTAAAAAACAAAAAAAGCCTCACATTTCTGCAAGGCTTCAAATTCTGTGATTCTGACAGGAATCGAACCTGTGACCCTCTGCTTAGAAGGCAGATGCTCTATCCACCTGAGCTACAGAACCATCATAATTTTTAGGAGTACAAAGGTACACTTTTTTATCGTGATTTCAAATTTTGCATAAATAAATTACTCTTAATTATAAAATTATTGATTTTATTTCTTATTTTTGAATCAAAGAAAACTTAATTAATCTTAATATTTTATGAAAAAAATTATTGGAAATTGGAGAGTGATTATGCTAGCCTTGATTGCGTTTAGCTTTGCATCTTGCGATGAAGTTGAAACCCCAACTCACGAATTAATGCAAGGAGTTTGGGAAATAACCGAAGCTTACGACGCAAACGATTCGTCGATTATCGAGCACGTTAATCATATGTTACCTACTTATATTTGGCTTGACGATATGAATGGAGTTACTTCAACCGCTGGTCCAATGTTTATGTACATTGTTTATGGCGAAAGTAAATTTATCACCATTACATCTAAATTGGACGAAGCTTTTAAATATGCCGATTTAACCTTAACCAACGGCGAATTCTTTATGGAAAAAGATAAAGTTGTTGAACGTTTCACTATTGAAATGAAAATGAAATTTCCGACAATAGAAACTTTAGAAACTATTCTTGACCTTATGGGATTAAGCTTGCCTTCATTTGTAGAATCTGTAATTTATCATAAATTTATCGATGTTAAAGTAGAAATCGATGATACTGACAAAGAAACTATGATATGGACTTTCGACGATGTTACACAAGCCCGATACAATATTAAAGATCAATACGGAGATTACGTAAGTTGGACAGGAATGCCAGTTGAAGATTTTCAACGTTGTAAATTTGTTATGGTAAAAAAAGTTAAAGGAATCGACGAATTGGTTACGGAAGCAACTGCTGGAGAATAAAATATTTTATAAAATCATAAAAAAGCCATCTTTTTTGATGGCTTTTTTTTTCAAAATAAAATCACAATGAAAGAATTAATAAACACAATTGTTAACGAAGTTAGGAATGTTCAAAACGAACAATTCGAAAAGAAAAAAATTTTAAAAAATACTGACCACAATAATGAGAATCATGAATTTTTATTTTTTATAAAACCTGAAATTACGATTGCCGATAATAACATAAAACTAAACGAAATTTTATCTTTTATTTTTGAAAAACTTAATGAGTATAAACTAAAGATAAAAGATGTTAATATTTTGTCAGCTAAGTATTTAGATAAAACAAATATAATGGCTCAGCATTACGGAATCATCAATCAATTATCGCAAAATCCTAAAACTTATTTTTCTGAAACAGCTGTACAAAATTTTCAAAAAGTTTTCAATAAATCAATCAACGACGTTAATTTGCTAGGAAGCCTTGAGCTAATGAAACATGATGATTCAATCACACTTGAGCGATTAGAAGAACTTGTATCAAAAATCGAAATAATTAAGTTGTCCGGAGGAACTTATGTGCAAAAAGTTTTGCTAAATGGAGCTGATACTTATATTATAAACAGTTTTCACCCAAAACAATTGTTGCATTTTATTAAACCGGGGCGTTCAATCGTTACCTTTACGTTGCAAGGAAATACCGATTGGCAAATTGCGAGAACTGATTTGATTGGTAGCACAAACCCTTCGGTAGCAAAAGATGGAAGCATTCGTAAAGAATTATTTGTAAATAAGGCAACGTTTGGACTTGCCGACATAAGTTATAGTTTAAATGGTGTGCATTTATCAGCTGGGCCAGTAGAAGGATTAATCGAATTGATGAGGTTTAATTCTGATTTCGAAAATAAAATTAAGCCTGATTTATTGAGTTTTAAAATGGGACAACTTTTAAACGAAAATTTTACAGAAAAACAAATCGATATAATTCTGTTAAATCCTGATGTTGAGTATAATAAAAAAACGCAATCAATTTTTGATATTACCGAGGAAAAGAATAATTTTGAAGCAATTAAAATACTTAAATCACTTAAAATCTAAATCATGAAAAAAATTTTAATCATTATTGTAATTTTAATCGTTGTGGTTTTGGCAGTTGGTCTAATAGCTCCTAAAACTTACAAGGTCGAACGTACTGTTAGCATTAATGCAAGTAATGAAATTATTTTTGAACAAATAAGTCAACTAAAAAATGTTGATACATGGTCGCCTTGGCGAGCTTACGACTCAGCTATGGTTACAACTTACGAAGGAACCGATGGAACTATTGGTGCAAAATCGATCTGGGAAGGAAACGAAGATGTAGGCAAAGGGAATATGGAAATTAGCAACATCATTCCAAACGAAAAGGTTGATTTAATAGTAACTTTTATCGAACCTTGGGAATCTACAAGCGAAACATCGTATATAATTACAAAAACCGATAGTGCGATTAATGTAACTTGGAGTTTTGTAGGTCATAATTCGTTTCCTTCAAACATATTCGCTTTGTTTATGAATATGGACGAAATGTTGGGTGCAGATTTTGAAAAAGGATTAAATAATTTAAAAACAAAATGCGAAATGTTAGCTAGTAGCGATAAAACTTACAGAGGTTATAATATAATCGAAATCGAATTTGCCGGAGGTAAATTTATAGCTGTGAAAAAAACACTCAAAATGGAAGAAATGACTAGCTTTTTCGAGCAAGCAGCCGGACAAGTTATGGGTTTTATTCAAGCCAACAATATTGAAATGGCGGGAACTGTTCACGGTTTTTATTACACTTGGAACGAAGAAACACAAGAATCAGAGTCTGCTTTTGCTGTTCCAGTAAAGCTAGAAAAAGAAGTAAAATTAGCTTCTCCGCTTGAAATAATCGAAATTTTACCAACTAAAGCTGTTAAAATTGAATACTTTGGTGCTTACGAAAAATCGGGCGAAGCTCATTATGCAATGGACGAGTACATGAAAGAAAAAAATATAACTCATTTACTTCCTGTAGTTGAAGAGTATATTACCGACCCAAGCCAAGAGCCCGATACAAGCAAATGGCAAACAAATATTATGTATTTGATTCCATAAGGTTTTTATGCAACATAAAATCGAAAATACCATCTTTTAAAGGTGGTATTTTTTTATTTAATAAAATCGTAATAGTCAATTAAATAATCGTACCTTTGCACCGCTTTTTAGAGAAGTAATCTGTTACTTTCTCTTTTTTATAAATTTAACAAAATAAATATTGAACACATTTAAAGATTTAGGTCTTTCTGCAAAACTGCTTAAAGTCCTTCCTGAGTTAGGTATTGATATTCCTACTCCAATACAAGAACAATCGATTCCTTTATTAGCATTGGCCGACAAAGATTTTATTGGCTTAGCACAAACAGGTACCGGAAAAACAGCTGCTTATGGATTACCATTAATCGATAACATCGACCCTAAGCTAAAACAAACCCAAGCTCTGATATTGACTCCAACTCGCGAACTTGGTCAACAAGTGGCACAACATATTAATGCTTTTACAAAATATTTCGATGATATTCACGCTGTTGCCGTTTACGGTGGAGCTTCTATTTCTGACCAAATAAAAGCCTTAAAACAAATGCCTCAAATAATTGTGGCAACTCCCGGAAGACTTATTGATTTAATTGACCGAAAAGCCCTAAAAATTGATAAAATAAATTTAGTCGTTCTCGACGAAGCCGATGAAATGTTGAATATGGGTTTCAAAGAGGATATTGACAATATTCTTTCACATACTCCTGCAGAAAAACATACTTGGCTTTTTTCGGCAACCATGCCAAAAGAAATTCGACATATTGTTAAAAAATATATGTCTGAACCAAATGAAGTTACGCTAAATTCAAAAAAAGAAATTAATGAAAACATTGAACATCGTTATTGTGTTGTTAAATCAACCGATAAAACCGATGCGTTAAAACGCTTTATGGATTTGGAAAACGATATGCGAGCTATTATTTTTTGCCGCACTAAACTTTCAGCACAAGATTTAGCCGAAAGCCTAAAAAAAGCTCATTATAGAGTCGATGCTCTTCACGGTGATTTATCTCAAGGTCAGAGAGATATTGTAATGCGTCGATTTAAAAGTCATACACTTCAAGTTATTGTTGCAACCGATGTCGCTGCTCGTGGTATTGATGTAGATAATCTAACTCACGTGATTCACTATACTTTGCCCGACGAAACAGCTTATTATACTCATCGAAGTGGAAGAACTGCTAGAGCTGGTAAAAAAGGAATTTCACTCTCTTTGGTTTCAACAAGAGAAGTTGATCGATTGCGTCGTTTTGAACGAGACTTAAAAGTAGAATTCAACAAAGTTAATGTTCCGCATGTTGGCGACATTCAACTTCAAAATATAGTAAGTTGGGCTACTTCAATTTTCCAAGTTGATAGCGAACTGAATCTTAATAAATTAGCTTATCAACAAGCCGAACTTATTTTTAAAGATATTGATAAAACAGAACTGCTTAAAAAATTAGTTACAAGCGAAATTTTAAAACTTAATTACAGTGCTAAAGAACGAGATTTAAACGACAAAAGTAAATCGGAAAAACACGAACGTTCTGAAAGGTCAGACAACAGAAAGAGTAGAGATAAAGAAATGTCAAAATCAACAGATTTTGATTCAACCACATCCACATCTTCATCTTCTTCTCAATTTGAAACTTTTTTTATTAATTTGGGGCGTATGGACGAATTAACGAAAAAGGATTTGCTCGACATGATTTGCGATTATGCTAAGCTTAAGAAAAATGATATTGGTGATATCGAAATGCAAAAATCAATTTCATTTTTTGAAGTTGATAGAAAATTCTCAAAAAAAGTTCTTTCTAGCTTTAAAAATGTTGAGTTAAAAGGTCGAAAATTGAGAGTAAATAACGATGCAACAAGACCTCCACAACGAAGTCATTCCAGAGGAGATGAGAATGATAACCCGAGAAGGAGACGAGCGAAACGAATAAGAAAATAGCTTTATTCAATTATCAAATCACAATTTTTTTTATTTTTGCCGATTCAAAAAAAAATTTATGCAATCAATTAGAAATATAGCAATTATTGCCCACGTTGATCATGGAAAAACAACCCTGGTTGACCGAATTATTCATCAATGCAAAGTTCTTGACGAACGTAAAGAACATGGCGATTTAATTCTCGATAGTAACGACCTTGAAAGAGAAAGAGGAATTACAATCCTTGCAAAAAACGTATCGGTACAGTACAATGGCGTAAAAATCAATATAATTGACACTCCTGGTCACGCCGATTTTGGAGGAGAAGTTGAACGAGTTTTGAAAATGGCCGACGGAGTTCTTTTATTGGTAGATGCTTTTGAAGGACCTATGCCTCAAACACGTTTTGTACTAGGAAAAGCAGTCGAATTAGGATTGAAACCGATTGTGGTTATTAATAAAGTGGATAAAGAAAATTGTAAACCTCTTGATGTTCAGCAAGATGTTTTTGATTTAATGTTTAACCTCGATGCAAGCGAAGATCAACTCGAATTTGAAACCTTATTTGGTTCTTCAAAACAAGGCTGGATGACAAAAGATTTGAGCATCGATACAAATAATATTTCACCTGTCTTGGATACCATTCTCGAAGAAATTCCTGAAGCTCCTTATGTAGAGGGAACTTTGCAAATGCAGGTTGCATCGCTCGATTTTTCTTCTTTTGTTGGACGAATCGCAATTGGACGTATTTTCCGAGGCAATATTGAAGAAGGGAAAGATTATATTTTGTGTAAACGCGACGGTGAGCAAAAAAAGGTTCGAGTTAAAGAATTGTACGTGTTCGAAGGCTTAGGAAAAGTTCGAGTAAAAAAAGCTAGAAGTGGTGATATTTGTGCAGCTGTAGGAATCGATAATTTTGAAATTGGAGATACTATTGCTGATATTGAAAATCCTGAAGTAATGCAACGTATCGAAGTTGACGAACCAACTATGAGTATGTTGTTTTCGATTAATAATTCTCCATTTTTTGGAAAAGAAGGTAAATATGTTACTTCTAGACACTTACGTGACAGACTTTATAAAGAGATAGAAAAAAATCTTGCTCTTCGTGTCGAAGAGACGGGAAGTGAAGACAGGTTTACCGTTTTTGGAAGAGGCGTACTTCATTTATCCATTCTGATTGAAACTATGCGTCGCGAAGGCTATGAATTACAAGTTGGAAAACCACAAGTTCTTTATAAGCAAATAAATGGAGTCCGCAACGAACCTATTGAAATTTTGACCATTGACGTTCCGGTTGAATCTTCGGGAAAAGCCATAGAGCTTGTAACTCAACGTAAAGGAGATTTACTGGTTATGGAACCAAAAGGCGATTTAATGCATTTAGAATTTGAAATTCCATCGAGAGGATTAATTGGTTTGCGAAGTAATATTTTAACAGCTACAGCGGGTGAAGCAATTATGAATCACCGATTTAAAGATTTTGCTCCTTATAAAGGCGATTTACCCGGACGACATCATGGCTCGTTAGTTTCGATGGAAGCAGGATCTGCTACCGCTTATGCAATTGATAAATTGCAAGACCGAGGAAGTTTTTTCATTGATCCGGGCGAACAAATTTACATTGGACAAGTAGTAGGAGAGCACACACGTGAAAAAGACCTTGAAATAAATATTACCAAAGGGAAAAAATTAACAAATATGCGTGCATCAGGCAACGATGAAAATGTTAAATTATCACCCAAAATTAAATTCTCACTCGAAGAATCAATGGAATATATTAAGGACGATGAGTTTTTAGAAGTTACTCCTTTAAGCCTTAGAATGAGAAAGATATCAAGATAAATTTGTTTACGATGGAAGTATTATCGTTTAGTTTAGTAGCATTTCCTAATGCTCCAACAGAAATTTTCGATAAAGGAAAAGAAATTTTATTAAGCAAAATTGACAATAAAGAAATTGTTAGTTTTTCTCAAGACAAAACAGATGTTATTTTTGTAGTTTCGGGAGGAGCCGAGAACGATGCAAAAAGTTTATTAGACAATAAAAGTCATATTCTAATTCTATCGATGAATGCGGATAATAGTAATGCTGCAGCGACCGAAATCAAGGCTTATTGTAATATTAACAATATATCGTCTTTGCTGGTAAATATCGATAATATCGATGTAAATAACATTTTGAAAAATTACCTTGTTTTTAAACGCACTGTCGATAATTTACAATCGCATAAGTTGGGTTTAATCGGAAAAATTTCAAATTGGCTGATTGCTTCAAATCCAAATAGTGAACAAATCAAAAATAAAACAGGAATTGAATTAAACCAAATATCTTGGATTAAATATGCTGATTATAAGTCATTTGAAATAAATAAAGATTTTATCAACTCATTTACAAATCCTGATAAATTCGAGCTTGAAGATTCATCGAAAGTTTATAATTTATTAGATACAATTGTAAAGAAAGAACAGCTTTCATCAATCAGCGTTGAATGTTTTCCAATGGTTAGAGAACATTCCGTTACCGCTTGCTTAGCCCTATCTAAATTTAACGATTTAGGTATTCCTGCAGGTTGTGAAGGCGACTTAGTTAGTAGCGTTGGTATGATTGTATCCAAAGAATTAACTGGAAATATTCCTTGGATGGCTAATCTTATTTCAGTTCAAGAAAAATCTATTTTACTGGCTCATTGCACGATAGCAACACGTTTGGTTTCAAATCATTCTATTAAAACTCATTTCGAAACAGGAGTTGGCACAGCCATAAAGGGAGATTACGTTTTCAAAAAAGTTACAATTTTACGATTTAATAAAGATTTTACGAAAGCATTTGTTGCAGTTGGAGAAGTTATTCGTATTCCAAACATGGACGATGCTTGCAGAACTCAAATCGAAGTGAGTTTGTCAAATCATCATCTCGAAATTCTAAAATCAAACCCTTTTGGAAACCACCATTTGGTAATTCAAGGCGATGAGTCTGAGATTCTTGGCTTTTTCTGCCAATTTATAGGAATAACAATTATTTCTTAAATAATTGTTATTTTTCCAATTTCAGCTAAAATAAATAAAGACACATGTATCTTTTGTATATTTCTTTTTTAATTTAGCTTCATAAATTAAATCTAAAAATTATGGCAAACGAATGTAACTTATTGGCTACATGTGGCTTTTTTAAAAAATATCAGTCTTCGAAAGAATTGGTTTGTAAAGGATTTATTAGCATGTATTGCAAAGGCGGGAAACAAAGTGAGTGTAAACGAATGGAGTATCGAAAAAAAAATGGAGTACCTCCTGTTGATGATATGATGCCATCAGGTCAATTTATTTCTTCGAAATAATTCCCTAATGTTATAATTTAGCTAGTGTATCCCAATCTAGCTAGGCTTGATAGTTCGTTAAATTTTTATTATACCATTTGTTCGAAGTATCAACGTCGCTAATAAGTACATTTCTTTTCAAATATCGGTGAAATCTAAAATATTCACGAACTGCTATTATAATATTCGTTGTAATAATTTATTAAGTCTTGCGTATTGTCTGGATTCTTTTTATAAATCATTTATCTGGCATAAGCCTTTTTTATATAAATTTTCTACTAATACCAATTCTATTTCCATATGACACATATGTGATTTTTTAGATTCCCTTTTTCAAGGGAATGTGCCTCAAAAAATTACCACATACCCGCAAAAGCGGGTATCTTATTTTTAAATTGTGTCGGTCACATTGAATCGTAATTGGTATTATTTTTTGCCAAATTTTAATTTCAAGAAATTTTAATGGAGCAGGGGAGTCATTAAAATTTAATTTTAAAGGCTTTTAAAGCATTTAAAAAACATACAATATATTTCCTTATTCCAAGCATTATTCATGCTTTTAAATCAAAATAAGCAATCTTGATAATATACATAAGTATATTAATAATTAAGACTATCCAGTCGATTAATTTATATATGTAAACTAAAAATTAGTCGAAATCTAATGCGACTGCCAAAATAACATGCCGTAAATTGCTCGAGTTATGACATAGTATAGTTAATATATAATAGTTATATTATCAGTACTTTATGAAATTTATATAATGTTATTATTTAGTATTGAAATCTTGTTATGATGATTTTTTTAGCATTTCATGTTAATACTAATTATAATTAAGTTTTATATAATTAATAATCAATTAAATATGTGTTTTTTATTCAAGTAATAAATTAACACTTCTCATTTTTGTTATAAAATAGCAGTAATTATTGCCTGTGGCTAATTAATGAAACTATTGTTTTGCTTGGCATTTAGAATTGTAAATCACATATAATATACAAAATTATATTATATTTACATTTTACTAATTTAAATATGTAAATTATAAATTATGCGTTCTAGAATCGAAAAAATTATAAAGGAGTATGCATTGTCATCATCAATTTTTGCTGATGAAATAAAAGTGCAGCGAGCACAAATTTCTCATATAATTTCTGGTAGAAATAATCCGAGTTTAGATATTGCACAAAAAATACTTCTCCGTTTTCCTGGAATTAATCCTGAATGGCTAATTCTTGGAACAGGCAAAATGTTAAAATCAGAGACAACACAGATGAAATTTAATTATGAACCCGAAAATGTGCCTACTAATGAATCAATAGAAGTTGTAAATAAGCTTGGAATGCCTAGAAACATAGCTAAAATTGTGATTTTTTTCGATGATAATACTTTTCAAGAATACTATTCGAATCGTTGATAATATTTAATAAAATTTAGATATTATTAAAAGCAATCGTTCTTATATTTGCAAAACAATAATATAAAGATTGTTGCTCCGCTTACCTTATGCAAAAAATAAACGTACGCATGAAAAAACAAATAAAAGATTTTGTAATTATTCAAAATCAGCGTGTTAGCCCTGATAGTTTTATGCTTAGGCTTCGTTGTTTTGATCCACTTGAAGAAATTAAACCAGGACAATTTGTTGAGATTCTTGTAAATAATTCTCAATCGACTTTTCTTCGACGACCTTTTTCTATTCATGATGTTGATTATAAAGAGAATATCATTTCGGTTTACATAAAAATTGTTGGAGATGGAACTCGTCAATTAGCTTATTCTGAAGAAGGTGATTATCTGAATTTAGTATATCCGCTTGGAAATGGTTTTGAAATACTTGAAAATAAAAAAGTATTGCTTGTTGGCGGTGGTTGCGGAATTGCTCCACTCTTGTATTTATCGAAAAAACTGAACGAAGCAAATAATGAGGTTGATTTTGCATTTGGAGGAAAGAGTCATGACGATATATTTTCTATTGAGGAATTTGAACAGGAAGGTTGTGTAAGTATTTCGACTGAAGATGGTAGTTTTGGCGAAAAAGGTTATGTAACTCAAAGTCAATTGATGTATCAACTCGAAGAATACGATGCGGTTTATACCTGTGGTCCTGAGCCAATGATGAAGGCACTTGCCAAATTAGCAGCCGAAGCAAAAGTTGAATGTTACGTTTCTCTCGAAAACACAATGGCTTGCGGAATTGGAGCTTGTTTATGTTGTGTTACTGAGACAACAAAGGGAAATAAATGTGTTTGTACCGAAGGTCCTGTTTTTAATACAAAAGATTTAAAATGGTAGATTTAAACATTAAAATTAAAGATTTATTATTCAAAAATCCTGTTTTAACTGCTTCAGGAACTTTTGGATTTGGTGAAGAATTCGCCGATTTTGTAGATATAAATAATCTAGGTGGTATAATTGTCAAAGGGACAACATTAGAACATCGTGAAGGAAATCCTTATCCAAGGATGGCTGAAACTCCTTCTGGAATGTTGAATGCGGTTGGATTGCAAAACAAAGGAGTTGATAATTTTATAAATGATATTTATCCGAGAATAAAGCATTACGATACAAATATATTGGTAAATGTTTCGGGGTCTAAAATCGAAGATTATGTTGCTGTGGTTGAAAAACTCAATCATTTGGATAAAATTCCTGCAATTGAATTAAATATTTCTTGCCCGAATGTTAAAGAGGGTGGAATGGCATTTGGAACTTCTTGTGCTTCGGCAGCATTAATCACAAAAGAGGTGAGAAAAGCGTACAATAAAATAATAATGGTTAAGTTGTCGCCAAACGTAAGTAATATAGCCGATATAGCTAAATCGGTTGAAGACGAAGGAGCTGATAGTGTTTCGCTTATAAATACCTTACTTGGGATGGCTATTGATGCTCACAAACGTAAACCTGTACTTTCGACATTTACTGGCGGGCTTTCAGGTCCATGTATCAAACCGGTTGCCTTGCGAATGGTTTGGCAGGTCGCAAACAGAGTGAAAATCCCCGTTGTAGGTTTGGGCGGAATTATGAATCCGATTGATGCGATTGAGTTTTTATTAGCTGGAGCTACGGCTGTTCAGGTTGGTACAGCTAACTTTATTGACCCACAAATATCCGAAAAAATAGTTCAAGGAATTGAAGATTACCTCGAACTACATAATTTCAAATCGGTTTACGATATTATTGGATTAATTAATCGAGAAAAGTAAAGTTTAATTCATCTAAAAAAAAAAAAGACCGAAGTATTTCGGTCTTTTTAAGATTGAAAAAATGTTTTTATTTTTTCACTGCTTCATCGGTAACAATTTCTAACAATTCGATTTCAAAAATCAACGAACTGTAAGGTTCAATTGGACCAGCACCTCTTTCGCCATAAGCTAAATCGTAAGGAATATACAATTTCCAATGCGAACCAACTTTCATTAATTGAAGAGCTTCTGTCCAACCTGGAATAACACCGTTAACAGGAAATGTAGTCGGTTCTGGTCTTTCGTATGAACTATCGAATACAGTTCCATCGAATAAACTTCCTTTATATTGACATTTAACAACATCGCTAATGATTGGTGTTGCTCCAGTTCCTTCTTTAATAATTTCGTATTGTAAACCGCTAGGAAGAGTTACGATTCCTGCTTTTGATTTATTTGTTTCGAAAAAAGTTTTCTCTTGTGCTATTTTACTTTCATGGGCTTTCATTTGATCTTTTTTGAAAAAAGTTTCGAGATACCCATTTGCTTCAGCCATTGCTGAATCTTTGGCTCCAGAATAAACATCTTGCATGCCTTTTACCAATGCGTTAATATTAATTGAATCTGGTCCTTGGGCTTTTAGGTTGTTACCTATGCTGATACCTAGATAGTAACTCATCGAATCAATTTCAGTACCTAGTTTAACCTCTTGTGCCGATTGATTACCACATGAATACAAGAACAAGGAAATAACAACAAATGCTAAATAATAAATTTTCATAAATTCTAAGTTATAAGTAAATAATATTTTAAATATTGGGCGAAAGTATGATATTTTTTAATAAAATTTGCTATTTATTTACAGATTTTTATTTCGATGTATAAGAAAATTATTCCTTACTTTTTCAAACAATATCTTTTTTTGATGTTGTTTTTCGTTTTAAATCGATTGATTTTTATTATTTATAACTGGGGTATTCTTACCGATATTGGATACAGCGATATATTAATGTCTTTTTGGCATGCTCTGTATCTCGATAATTCTGCCGCTATGTATTTAATGGTTTTGCCCTTTTTTATAATTCTGTTTTATTCCTTGTTTAAAAGTACGTTTTTCGAAAAGATGAATCGATTTTATTTTTATGTAATCATCATCGTAGTTTCAATTATAACTTCCAGCGAACTAGGAATTTACGAAGAGTGGAAAATTAAACTCAATTACAAGGCAATTACATATATGGAACGCCCCGACGAAGTTTTTAATACTGCGAAAGGTAGTGTTATATTTTTTAGTTTCTTTTTCATGATTATCCAATCATTAATTGGAATTTATGGCTTCAATAAGCTCATAAAAGTTGATATTAAGAATACTCCCAAAAGTTATCTTTTTTCCGTTTTATATTTTCTTATTGCTCCATTTATAATATTTTATGGGATTCGAGGCGGGTTTCAGCCTATCCCAATTAATCAAAGCGATGTGTTTTTTTCAAAAAATAATAATGTAAATCAAGCTGCAGTGAATTCGGCATGGAATTTTATGCATAGTATTGTTCAGAATAAAAAATTCATAAATAAAAATCCGTTTAATTATTTAAGCGATGCCGAAGCCGAACAGATTGTAAAAAAAATGCATGCTGTTGAGAAAGATACAACCGAAAACATTTTATCGGTTGAAAAACCCAATATTGTACTTATTATTCTCGAAAGTTGGACTTACGATGTGTTAATAGCAAAGGATAAATACGGCGTAGCTGCTCCGAAATTTAAGCAATTGTTTAAAGAAGGCTTATTTTTCGATAATATATATGCAACTGGTACAGTTTCAGATCAGGGTATGGCCGGTATTTTAAGCGGATATCCCGCTCAGCCAACGGTTTCAATAATTAAATTACCTCAAAAATATCAATTTTTACCTTGCATGAACGAAGTGTTGAAAACTCACAATTATTCAACTTCTTACTACTTCGGTGGACAACTTAGTTATGGAAACATAAAGGGCTATATCTATTTTAACGAGTACGACAAAATTATAGAGGGGATAGATTTTGACGATTCAATTCCACAGGGGCGGCTAGGGGTTCACGATGAATACTTATTCGAACGAAATTTCGAAGAGTTAAAAAAAGAAAAAGAACCTTTTATGAGCGTAATGTTTACTTTAAGTTCGCATTCACCATATGATCAATCGTTACAAAACGTTTTCAAGACAGGAGGGGAGTTTGACGATTTTTTAACTTCAGTTTATTATACCGATAGTTGTCTAAACAGCTATTTGAACGAAGCTAAAACACAAACATGGTATAAAAATACTTTGTTTGTGCTTGTTGCAGATCATAGCCATGCTTCACACATGAAATGGGGTTATCATTCGCATTCAATGAGAAAAATACCTTTGCTAATTACCGGACCGGCATTGAAACCTGAATATAAAGGAAAAACGATACATAAAATATTTTCTCAAATCGACATAACTTCAACACTGTTGGCACAATTGAAGTTCGATTACCGAAAATTCGTATGGAGTAAAAACATGATGAATCCTTATACAAAAGAATTTGCCTACTATTCGTTTGACGATGGAATTGGTTGGATTGTACCATCGGGTTCGTATGCCTATGACCACGATTTGAAAAAATATCGTCATAATACTTTTGCTGACAAAGATTCTCTCGAAATTGAACTAAAAAAGGGTAAAGCTTACTTGCAAATTTTGTTTAAAGAATACTTAAATTATTAAATCATTTTGCGATTTCATCTTTTTTGAAATACATTTTAGCATAAAGTAAATATGTGACCATCAATGTATTGAGTAAATAATTCAAATATAAAGGCAAATGATAAACTTCTTCGACTAAATCGCTATATATGATATAGGCAAAAGTGAAAATCTCTCCATAAAACCACAACCAAAGAAATCCCCACGATAAATCACCTGTTTTTTTTGTTTTCCATGTGTGATAAACTTGCGGTGCAGCACAAATACTAAGCATAATACTTCCAACCCAACCAACTATTTCATTAACCATTTTATGAATTTTTATTTTGTTGGCAAAAGTACAATAAGAAATTTCAAAATCAGCTTTTTTTGTTTGCCAATCAAATAATCAAGCAATTTTATTTCAGTTTGTAGTTATCAAAATACAAACTTCATAAAACAACAAGTCCCGCTTTCGCAGGACTTCTTATTTCGATTTTTGAAGATTAATCACTCTCTAACAATTTTGTAGTATAATGATTGTTCATTTTTTAGAATTTTTAAAAAGTAAACTCCGTCGGTTAACGAATAATCTTTTGTAGATAACGAATATTCGTATTTTCCTGCGATGTATTCTTTTTTCGGAAGCAAGTAAATTTCTTTTCCTTGCATGTCGATTAAACTAATACCAATTTCTTCATTTTTTGTACACGAGTATTCAATTGTTAAATTGTCGGAAAATGGGTTAGGGTAAATGCTTATATTTGATTTTTTGAGCCATTCGTTATTATCAATAACATCGACATGTATCAAATTATGGGAGATAAGCGTATCGCTACCACAAGAGTTGCTATAAGCAATTAACGTAATAGAATAATACCCCAATGTGTCGTAAATATGCCAAGGAGCAAAATCAGTAGTAAAACTTTCATCACCAAAATTCCACAAATACGAATTCGTATTTTCTGATAAATTTTCGAAAAGAACAAGAGCACCAGGAAGCTCAACTAATGTATCGTTTACCGTAAAATTTGCAATAGGTAAAGCATTTACATTTACTAAATTCGACTCGTTTAAATAAAGGGTATCAACCAAACCGTTTGCTTGAATTTGCACATCAAAATTTCCCTCTGAATTGTATATTACAATTGGATTTTCATCGGTTGAAGTTGAAGGCGTTCCGCCATCAAAAGTCCAAACAAATGAATTTGCATTCATACTGGTATTTGTAAATATTACAGAATCTCCAGCACAAATTTCGTTTGCTGAAGAAGTAAAACCAATAACAGTTGAGCCAGCAACCATTTGCCCATCGGAAGAAATAATATTACTAAACAAACCTGCATTGTTTTCTGCTTTTACATTTATAAAATATGTTTGTCCTTGCAAAAGCGATAATCCGTTTTGAGTTACAGACGTATTTATTCCATTATTTGTCCAATTTATTATATCTGTTGCTCCAGCAATTGTTCCAATTGAATACCAATATTTTGAAATATCTGAATTTTCATCTATTGAGTTTGTCCAATTTGCACTTAACGACGATGTTACAGTAATTGTATCAACATCAGTCGCTACACCATCATAAACTATTACATTGCTTGGAGCAGTCCAATCTACATTCAAATCGTGGTAAGCAATTGCCGAAAGATTTCCAATTTCATCGTTAACAATTGATTTAATTTTAGCTCCATATGTTGATGGATTTGGGTTTTGATAACGAATGTCGTTCGTTGCTTCTGAGCCAACACTCACGGTCAATGAAGGATATCGTGATCGATAAACTTTTAATTCGTTTATCATCATTTGCATATTTCCGGTTCTAAACGAAATGTAATTTCCAGCAGTATGAGGAGAGTTGTCTGTCCAACTTGCTATAAAAATATTATCTCTATAAACATCAACTTTGCCAGAAATTCTATCGAAAATAATCTTAAAATCATACCATTGGTCAAGGTTTGTCGTAATGTTGCTCACGATATATTCTTGCGAATTTACATTATTTGTTACTTTATAAAATTCCATTGTTTGGTCGTCAACTCTAAACCAAATGAAATAAGAGTTTCCTCTATTTTCTAAATTTGCATCATCGCAAAAGAAATGAAAACCAAAACGTCTGTCAGCCTGAGTACCTAAAACTTTTGCAGTAAAATTATACAAATATCGATTCGATAGAGTTTGATTCAATGGAGCATAAATATTTGAGTTTCCATTACTTTCGTCGCTTTGGTGCAAAGCATTACTCGTAATTTGCCAAGTTCCTGCGTACGAAGTCCAATCGCTATGAATTTGAGTATCAAAATTATCAGCAAAAAATCCATTATTATTGTTTGCTCTCCATTCAGTTCCATCATAGTCTAGAACTTGATAAAAGCTTTTTTCAAGCCCCGAACCTCCAACATTATCAGCATCGGTAAAGGTTGCTATAAAATCGTCGGTTTTCCAAGTTCCTGTTGTCGAAATTTGAGTTGTTGGAGCTACATTGTCTAAACTGGTAGAAGTCCAATTTGCAACCCAACCAGCAGCTGGAGTTGCACAATCGGAACGAAATTCGATTAACAAACTTCCTCCTGTTGAAGTAACAGTGCCTGGACTTTGAGTATTCCAACGTCCAAGTTTAGGTGCAAATTCATTATCACCATCGTAGATGTATAAAAAATCGTAATTGTCTTCTAAATCAAAACTACTGAAAGTTAGGGTAATACTTGATGCGTTCGCAGGCTTAATTAACCAAAACAACCGTTCGTCGTCGTCGTAATTCCCTGAATTTACTCCTGAATCAGTGAAACTCCCCGAAGCATCAGTGTAGGTGGTTAATGTTCCTTCTGTTTGATTTACAAGTTTAAAATATAAGTCCCAATTCCAATTTGGTCCTGGGTCGGTATGTGTATTGTTTGGAAAGTGTTGATGCCCTTTTATTTTAACGCAACTTCCGTCGGCACCCAAGCTATGAACGCCGTAATCTAAAACCGTTCCGTCATCTAAAGTATCTCGATAAAACATTCGGAGTGAATTTATATTCCAAGCTCCACAAATATCTTTAGTTAAAGCAGCAGAGCTTTGATACATTGGGAGCGTGTACCAAACCGGATTATCAACGTAACCTTCGTGTTCATATCCAATTGTGTACGGATTTTCGAGCCCAAGATGCCATGCTTTGTTAGATTCTAAAACCATTTGGGTCAACTGTCCATCATCTGACCTAACAACATAGTGTGTTGATACATTTGAACTTTCGTTCTGAAACCACGAGATACAGCCGGAATAGCTTCCTTGTACAGTATGCATTGCAACAGCCGTAATAACTGTACCACTTCTTGAGCTATAGTTTGGTGATGTTACCCAACTGCAATTTGAATAAGGATAGTCTGGACAAGCTGCACGATCTGAATTTCTATACGATTCTCCATTTTCGTTTTCAATTGAATTATCATCAATCAGAATTTTTTTTGCAGAAAGTATTTTTAAATTTTCTCCGAATATTTTTTTTAGGTTTATTTCATATTGAGGAAGAAGGTATTTCGATTGAAAGTTTTGATTGTCCAAAAACGAATAAAAGGAGTAAAGTTGTGAGTTTAATGCGAAATCATTTCCAATATCATTTCTTTCGTTAATAGGAATTTCACTTAATGCGATAAGAACCTGTATGAAATCTTCAGGATTTCTAGAATTTATCGATTTTTCTGTTGAAAGTTTATCGAAGGCTTTTGCATATGCGAATATTTGCTTTTCGGGCGATTGAAGCATTTCTTCGACACTTATTTCAGCCAACTGAGAAACATAAATCAGATTGTTTCTGAAATAATTTTTTCCATCTAAAATTAAACCCATAACTCCCCATGCTTTTGGCATTCCGGTGCAACTTTCCGGTTGATTTTCATCTATGTTCACAAAACGAGTGTTTGTATATGACACTGCTTCAAGCATACCTTTCGGAATATTTGGAAATTGTTCGTACGCATTGTTAAAAAACGATTGATAATTGTTCTCTACAGCAATATTTGTCGATTGCGAAAATGAAAGTAAATTGCTAATTATTAGCAAAATAATAGTTAATAATGTATTTTTCATATAAATTCTTTTTCCAAATTTAGTAAAAAAAGGTAATAGATTGCATTTTTATATGCTATAGAATTTGATAATAAATTTCTTTTTCCAAATTTTATTGACAATATTTGAATTCGTTAAAAATTTAAAATTACAACATGAAAAAGTTTATTGTATTATTTTTAGTTTCCTCAGCATTTTTAACAATTACAATCGCCCAAACTTCATTCAAAGAAATCACGCTTGAAGATGTTTGGAAAAAATATTCATTCTATCCTGCTACTGTGAGTGGAATTAATTCGATGAATGATGGAGTTAATTATACTATGCTTGTAGGCGAAACTGGCGTTGTGAAGTACGAATATAAATCTGGAGAAAAGGTTGCAACTATTATTGATTTGAATGAATTGAAAGTTTCGGGAGTATCAAATATCAATGAATATGTTTTTTCTGCCGATGAAACTAAGTTGCTTTTTTCTACTGAGGTTGAACCAATTTATCGACACTCTTTTGTCGCATCATATTATGTTTTTGATATAAAAACAAAAGAACTAAAAGCTATTTCGGATAAAGGGAAACAGCAACTAGCAACATTTTCGCACGATGGAACTAAAGTCGCTTTTGTTCGCGAAAATAATATGTTTATCAAAGATTTGAATACGAATGAAGAATTTGCAATTACTAACGATGGAAAATTTAACGAAATTATAAACGGTGCATTAGATTGGGTTTATGAAGAAGAATTTAACGACTCGGAAGCAAATTTTTTAAAACCATTCGTTTGGTCTCCTGATGGCTCCAAGATTGCGTATTACAAGTTCGACGAAAGCAATGTTAAACAATTTAACATGACTATGTACGGAACTTTATATCCCGAATGGTATAAATTTAAATATCCTAAAGCAGGCGAAGCCAATTCTGTGGTCAGTATTCATATTTACGATATAAATAAAAAACAGACAATCAAAGTTGATGTTGGGAACGAAAAAGACCAATATATTCCACGAATTAAATGGACTGCTAATCAAAGTACCTTATGTGTTTTGCGATTAAACCGACTTCAAAATAAATTAGAAATGTTGTACGCCGATGCAAATACAGGAAGTTCGACGGTTGCTTATACAGAAGAAGATAAATATTATGTAGAAGTAACTCACGACAATTTAACTTTTATAAATGATGGAAAAACTTTTATAACATCAAGTGAGAGAGATGGATACAATCATTTGTATTTGTACGATGTAAATGGAAATCTAATTCGTCAAATCACAAAAGGAGAGTGGGATGTAACAAAATTCTATGGTTATGATGAAAAAAATAAATTGCTATACTTCGAATCGGCAGAAGTATCTCCTATACAACGTCACGTATATTCAATTGATATTAATGGAAATAACAAAATACAACTCACTCAAAAATCTGGTAAAAACGAACCGTATTTCAGCAAAAGTTTTAAATATTTTATTAATGTGCATTCCGATGCTAATACGCCTTATATGACAACCTTAAATGATTCGAAAGGTAAACAAATTCGGGAGTTTGAAGTAAATAAATACAATACCGTATTACTCGAAAAAATGAAAGAGTACGGCTTTGCTAAAAAAGAATTTTTAACCATTAAAACTGAAAATAATATTACATTAAATGCTTGGATGATTAAACCGTTAAACTTTGACCCAGCAAAAAAATATCCTGTTTTCATGTATGTTTATGGAGGACCTGGACATCAAACTGTAATGGATGAATTTGACTATAACTCAGTTTGGTATCAATTGCTAGCACAAAAAGGATATATCGTTGTTTCTGTTGATACAAGAGGTTCTGGTGCTAGAGGTGCTGATTTTAGAAAAGTTACATACGGACAACTTGGTAAATATGAAACCATTGACCAAATCGATGCCGCAAAATATTTAGGAACCTTGCCTTACGTAGATAAAACAAGAATTGGAATTCAAGGTTGGAGCTATGGCGGCTATATGTCAACTTTATGTCTTTCGAAAGGATCCGATGTTTTTAAAATGGCAATTGCTGTTGCACCTGTAACAAATTGGAGATTTTACGACAGTGTTTATACTGAAAGATATATGGGTTTACCCCAAAATAATGCCGATGGTTACGACGATAATTCTCCAATTAATCATGTAGAGAAAATAAAAGGCAAATTTTTATTGGTTCATGGAACCGCTGATGATAATGTTCATTTTCAAAATTCGATGGAACTTGTTGATGCATTGGTGAAGGCAAATATTCAATTTGACATGCAGTTTTATCCGAATAAAAATCACAGTATATACGGAGGAAACACGAGATTACATCTTTTTACAAAAATGACTTCATTTGTATTAGAAAATTTGTAAATTTGCAAACCTTTAAAATTGCCCAGGTGGTGAAATTGGTAGACATACCAGCTTGAGGGGCTGGCGCCGTCAAAAGCATGCAAGTTCGAGTCTTGTCCTGGGCACTTTTTTTAAATCATTTTACAGATGAAGAAGTTCGTAGCACGAATTAATACAATTGTTAGTAATAATCATGCCGGTTCGGTACAATTGATTGATGACCTTGTGGTTGCATGCGAAGATTTTCTTCACCATAATCATGAAAATGATATTAATGTTATCAACAGAATTATTATTGACCAGCTACTTAATGTTGCCAATAAACATATTCAATTGGTGGCACTTTATAAATTCATAAATGAAATACTCTTTGTAATTGAAAATGAACCTAATTCAAAGCTTCCAATATTAAATTTTCTTACAAGTTATAAAGAAAAATGGAATGAAAGTTTGAATCAAATATTCGACAATATTACTTCGATGGCGAGCTTAAACAATAAAACCCTTTTATTGCATAGCAGTAGTACTTCAATTAAGTATTTTTTAAAACGTATAGCTGAGAATAACATTCTGCTAACTATTTATCAAACAGTCTCGCATCCAGCTAAAGAGGGGATAGTACAAGCAAAATGTTTGTCAGAATATGGACACAAAGTAGTTTTGATTGAGGATGCTGGAATAGGTAAAATTATTGATAAAATCGACTTGGTTTTGTTGGGAGCTGATGCGGTATTAGGAGATACGTTTATTAATAAAATTGGAACTTCGTATTTATGTCACGCTTCTTATAAATCGAAATTACCAGTTTTTGTCATCGCTGACACGCGAAAATACATACCAAATACAGAACACACAAGTAGTTATATCAAAACATTGTTAAATGAAACACTGAAATCGGAAAAAGAAATATTTTCTGATGATAATTATGAAAATATTTCAGTCCAAAATTATTATTACGAAGAAATTCCATCGAAATTAGTTTCAGTTTATATAAACGAAGAAGGCGTTTTTACTACAAAAAAAATAAATCATTATATTAATTCGATTGAAGTAACATCACAGTTATTTAATTTACACCATTGATTTAATTAGACATAGTGCTTATAAAAAAAATGAAAATAGTCCTTTTTGCAATTTTTACTATATTTTTAAATCAACTGATCTTTGCTCAAAAAGTTGAATCTGCCGATAAAAGTGATGCGTATTTGATATATAAAAAACTCCCATTAGACGAAAATGAAAAAATGATGTTTGAAGAAAGTTTTGATTTAGAAAAAGAATCAGAAATTTGGATAAATTCAAGACAAAAACTTAGAATAAAAGTCAAAGAAATTATTGATTCTCCAAAATCAAACACAGCTCAACTCGAAAATTTAAAAGAGGACATAAACGAAAAATCGTATGACATTGATGAATATTACGAGATTATTAACGAAACTCGTAAAAAAATATATTTGAAATATTTGAAGCAAAAAAAGAGAAATAAGCTAAAAAACGAACAGGAAAATGAAATTAATAAGCTTATCGAGCAAGCCGAAACATTTTTTTATCGAACCGAAGAAATCAGAAAAAGGGCATATAAGTTAGATGATTTCAATCAAACTTGTCAAGCTCTTAATAATGCTGTCGATTTTGAAAATATGGGAATAAAAAAGCTTGAAAAAGCATTAAAAATTCTACTAAGCCTTTAACAGCATCAATAATCATTATTTTAAACGAAAATGTTTCTCTTTTAAATTTACATGCCATTTAGGATAAAAACTAGATTATTTCACGGCTCTCAAAATATGTCTTTTCCCTGGAGGACCAGCTAGTTTTTCAACATTAAACCCAATGTCAATAAGCCTACGTCGAATTTCTCCTTTCGAAACATAAGTTATGAGAATCCCTCCAACATTCATACTATTATATATTTTTTGAAAAATTTCTCGTGTCCACATTTCAGGCTGAGTATTTGGAGAAAAAGCGTCGAAATAAATTAAATCGTATTTGTTTTGAAATTGATAATTTGTAAAATCTGTGATATTTTTTTTGAGTTTAAAAGTGGGAGAGAGTTCAATACTTGAATCGCTACGGTGTATTTTTTCAAAAATGGATTTATCAATCTTCAGTTCTGCCGAGAAATTTAAATTTTTAAATTCTGATTCTATAATCGGATAAAGTTCAATGGTTTCGTAAGTAACAAATTTATTAAGTTTTTTGGCTTCAATATAGGTTAAAATTGCATTTAAGCCTGTTCCAAATCCAACTTCGAAAACAGTAATTTCATTTTTAATAAATAAATTGAAAGCCGATTCGATAAAAATATGCATAGACTCTTGAATCGCACCATGTTGTGAATGATACGATTCATTAAATCTATTGCTGTATATTGAGTGAGAGCCATCATCGGTTTTGAAAATGGCATTTTTAGTTGTCATTAAATTGAATCCTTTTCGCTTGCTTCTTCTTTTTTAGCTTTAATAACATTTATTTTAATTTCTTCTTTCTTGCTATCGAAGCCAATATTGATAGTATCTTCCTGACTAATAGACGAATTAATAATAACTTCAGCCATTGGGTCTTCTAAATATTTTTGAATGGCTCGCTTTAGCGGTCTTGCTCCAAATTGAATGTCGTAGCCTTTCGAAGCAATAAAGTCTTTTGCTTGAGCCGAAATCTTAAATTTGTACCCTAAGCCTTCGATTCGTTTATATAAACCTTTAATTTCGATATCAATAATTTTATGAATATCGTCAATAGATAGATGATTAAACATTATTACATCATCAAGACGATTCAAAAATTCAGGGGCGAATGCTTTTTTTAAGGCTTTTGAAATAATACTATTCGAAGCATCTTTCATACCTTCTTCTCGTGCTTTTGTATCAAAGCCAACCCCACGTCCATATTCTTTTATTTCGCGAGAGCCGATGTTCGAAGTCATAATAACAATTGTATTTTTGAAATCAATTCTGCGTCCTAAACCATCAGTTAAGCGACCTTCGTCTAAAACTTGTAACAAAATATTGAAAACATCAGGATGAGCTTTTTCAATTTCATCAAGCAAAATAACAGAATATGGTTTTCGTCTGACTTTTTCGGTCAATTGTCCGCCTTCTTCATATCCAACATAGCCTGGAGGAGCCCCGACTAATCGCGAAACAGAAAATTTCTCCATATATTCGCTCATATCAATTCGAATAAGAGCATCATTATTATCGAATAAAAGATTAGATAATACTTTAGCTAATTGAGTTTTTCCAACTCCTGTTGGACCTAAGAACACAAAAGTTCCAATTGGTTTATTTGGATCTTTTAAACCGGCTCTATTTCTATGAATTGATTTTACGATTTTTTCTATGGCTTCGTTTTGACCGATAACTCTACTTCTAAGTTCATCTGCCATTTTTATTAGCTTTGTCCCTTCAGCTTGAGCAATTCGCTGAGCAGGAACGCCCGTCATCATGGCAACAACTTCGGCAACATTATCATCTGTAACTATTTGACGATGTTTTATTAATTCTTTTTCCCAATTTTTCTTTTCATCATCAAGAAGTTTCAATAAATCTTTTTCCTTATCTCGAAGAATAACTGCTTGTTCAAAGTTTTGATTTTTAACAGAACTTACCTTATCCAAGCGAACTTTTTCAATATCTTTTTCAATTTCAATGATTTTTTTAGGAACATGAATATTCGAGATATGTACTCTTGAGCCAGCTTCGTCAAGTGCATCAATTGCTTTATCTGGCAAATGTCTATCGCTTACATAACGTAATGTCAATTTCACACAAGCCTCTATTGCTTCAGGTGTGTATGTAACATTGTGATGTTCTTCGTATCGTTCTTTGATATTATTTAAAATTTCGATAGTTTCTTCATATGATGTTGGTTCAACCATTACTTTTTGAAAACGTCTTTCAAGAGCACCATCTTTTTCAATGTGCTGACGATATTCATCAAGGGTAGTTGCTCCAATACATTGGATTTCGCCTCTAGCCAGTGCCGGTTTTAGCATATTTGCAGCATCAAGCGAACCGGTTGCTCCTCCAGCTCCAACAATTGTGTGAATTTCGTCAATGAATAAAATTATATCTGTAGTTTTTGCTAGCTCATTTAAAATAGCTTTCATTCTTTCTTCAAATTGTCCACGATATTTTGTACCTGCAACAATTGAAGCTAAATCAAGTGTTACAACTCGTTTTCCAAACAAAACTCGTGATACTTTTTTCTGATTTATCCTAATTGCTAAGCCTTCCGCAATTGCAGATTTTCCAACTCCTGGTTCTCCAATCAAGACTGGGTTATTCTTTTTTCTACGACTCAAAATCTGAGCTAAACGTTCAATTTCTCTCTCTCGTCCAACTATTGGATCAAGTTTTCCTTCTTCAGCGGCTTTAGTTATGTCAACGCCAAAACTATCAAGTACAGGAGTATCAGAATTAGATTTAGGATTTTTTTGAGCACCTTTACCTGCTCCGCCAAAAGTTGATTCATCAGAACCTTCGTCAGAATAGTCTGATTTCATTTTTGGATTAAATTCAGTAATGCTTTGTTTTACAACAATATAATCAATATCAAATTTTGCTAACGCCTTTGTGGGTATCGATTCATGGTCTTTTAAAATGGCTAGTAATAAATGTCCAGTATCAATAGTCTGACTCTTTAAATCTTTTGCCTCCAAATAAACTAATTTTAATGTTCGTTCAGTTTGTTTTAATAGAGGAATATTATCGTTAACTTTAATTTGCTCAAAATTTTCTGGCTTTATTTTAGCTTCTATTTCCATTCTTAATTCATGCAAATTAACTTTTAATGAATTTAAAATCTCTATAGCAACACCTTCCGATTCGCGTAACATTCCCAAAACGAGGTGCTCCGAACCAATATATTCATTACCAAGCCGTATCGCTTCTTCCTTACTGTAAGTAAGAACATCTTTGATTTTTTGTGAAAATTTAGCATCCATAAATTTAAAATATTTTAAACACTGAAAATTAAAAATAAGTTTATTTTAATTAAATACCAAATTAATAACAATTTTAACAAAAAACTGTTAATAAATATGGATATTTAAAACCATGAAAATAGGGACTAAATATCTACCTTAGTGGACTTATTTAAAAAATGTAAAATTCGTTAAAATGATAGAAGGAGAAAGAATACTTAAAGTCAATATTGAAGAAGAAATGAAGACAGCTTACATTGATTATTCAATGTCAGTTATTGTTTCAAGAGCACTTCCTGATGTGCGTGATGGACTCAAACCAGTTCACAGAAGAGTTTTATATGGCATGCTTGATTTAGGGTTAATGTCGAATCGTCCCTACAAAAAATCAGCTAGAATCGTTGGAGAAGTTTTGGGTAAATATCACCCACATGGCGATTCTTCTGTTTACGAAGCAATGGTTCGTTTGGCTCAAGAATGGTCAATGAGGTACATGTTGGTCGATGGACAAGGAAACTTTGGCTCAGTTGATGGCGATAGTGCTGCTGCAATGCGGTACACAGAAGCTAGATTCAAAAAAATTACCGAAGAAATTATTGGAGATATTGAAAAAGATACTGTTGATTTTCAAAATAATTTTGATGATTCATTAAAAGAACCAACCGTTCTTCCTACAAAGATTCCTACCTTGCTAATAAATGGGGCATCTGGAATTGCTGTAGGAATGGCAACAAATATGCCTCCTCACAATTTAACTGAGGTTATTAATGGAACCGTAGCATATATTGAAAATCGAGATATTACGATTGAAGAGTTGATGCACTACATAAAAGCACCAGATTTTCCAACCGGAGGAACCATTTATGGAATGCAAGGTGTAAAAGAAGCATTTGAAACTGGAAGAGGACGAGTTGTTATCCGTTCAAAATCAAACATCGAAGTTACCAATTCAGGTAAAGAGCAAATTATTGTTACCGAAATACCTTACCTGGTAAATAAAGCTGAACTTATTAAAAAAGTGGCTGAACTTGTTAATGACAAAAAAATAGAAGGCATTTCAAATATCAATGACGAGTCGGATAGAAACGGAATGCGTATCGTTTTTGAACTTAAACGAGATGCAATTGCGAATGTTGTTTTAAATAATTTATTCAAACTAACTCAATTACAATCTTCTTTTAGTGTAAATAATATTGCACTTGTAAAAGGAAGACCACAAATGTTGAATTTGAAAGAGTTAATTCATTATTTCGTTGAACATCGACATGATGTTGTTACTCGAAGAACTCAATTTGATCTCATTCAAGCCGAAAAGAAAGCTCATATTCTCGAGGGTTTACTGATTGCATTAAATCATTTAGATGAAGTTATTGAATTAATCAAAAAGTCAAAAAATCCTGATGAAGCGAAAGTAGGATTAATGGAAAGATTTTCATTATCTGAAATTCAATCTAAAGCAATACTTGAAATGAGGCTTCAAAGACTTACTGGTTTAGAACAAGATAAAATTCGTATTGAATACGATGAATTAATGAAATTAATCGAGTATCTCAAGACAGTTTTAGCTGATTACTTGCTTCGTATGCAAATTATAAAAGATGAACTTCTCGAAATAAAAGAAAAATATGGCGATGAGAGACGTTCTGAAATCGTATATGCATCTGAAGATTTTAATCCTGAAGATTTTTATGCCGACGAAAGTGTCGTGATTACAATTTCTAGGATGGGATATATAAAGAGAACGGTTTTAACCGAATACAGACGACAAAGTAGAGGAGGAGTTGGCTCAAAAGGAAGTACTACAAGAGACGAGGATTTTATAGAGCATTTGTTTATTGCTACTATGCACAATACAATGTTGTTCTTTACAGAAAATGGAAAGTGCTTCTGGATGAAAGTTTACGAAATCCCAGAGGGAACTAAGGTTTCGAAAGGTAGAGCAATTCAAAATGTAATAAATATTGAACCAAACGATAAAGTAAAAGCATTTATCAACGTTCTTAATTTACACGATGAAGAATATATCAATAATAATTACATTGTTTTATGTACTAAGAAAGGTATAATAAAGAAAACATATCTTGAAGCATATTCCAGACCACGACAAAATGGAATTATTGCCATAAGTGTTAGAGAAGATGATCATTTACTTGAAGCAAAACTAACCAATGGAAATCACGACATTATGCTTGCAATTCGTTCGGGTAGAGCTATCCGTTTTCCTGAAGCCAAAGTTCGACCAATGGGACGAAACGCATCTGGTGTAAAAGGAATTACTATCGATCATGAAAAAGATGAAGTAATTGGAATGGTGTGCGTTGAAAATGGAAACGAAGATATTTTAGTTGTTTCAGAAAATGGATATGGAAAACGCTCTAGTATAGAAGATTACAGAATTACGAATAGAGGCGGGAAAGGAGTTAAAACTATAAATGTTACCGAAAAAACAGGTAAATTAATCGCTCTCAAAGGTGTTGTAGATAACGACGATATTATGATTATCAATGAATCAGGAGTTGCTATTAGAATGGCTGTTGCCGGATTAAGAGTTATGGGTAGAGCAACTCAAGGAGTTCGACTAATAAATCTTAAAAATGGAGATGCAATTGCAGCAGTGGCGTATATCGATAATTCAAATAATACAGAAGAAATCATTGAAGATGAATTCTCAGATGCCGAAATTGTCGATAATGTTGATAATGTTGATTCAAATGAAGAAATCCAACCAAATGCTGAAGAATAGTGGCAATAAATTTGTTAAGTATGTATAAATCTATAATTTTGGAAAAATATAATAAACAAAAATTGAATAAATTATGAAAAAAATAACATTAGCCTTAACTCTATTGTTCGCTATTTCAGCTATTTATGCCCAAGTTAACAAAAGGGTAGCTGCTTACAATTATATGAATTCAGGAGAATTTGATAAAGCAAAAGAGCAAATTGATGCTTGCATTACAAATCCCAAAACGATGAGTGATTATAAAACATGGTGGTATTATGGACGAATTTACCAAAATATTTCTGTGAATAAAAATTTTCAAAGTTTAGATCCAAATGCATCTCAAAAAGCATTAGAAGCTTATGCTAAAGCTTTATCGATGAACTTTAAAGATCCAGCAAATCTTGGATTAGATATCTTAAATAAAGAAGTTGATTTAATGAAATTCATAAAATTAATATCGAGTAAAGAAACCAAATATTTAGACGATGAATGTTTTATGGATATTATTTTGGCTCAATTTCCCACATTAGCAAACACCTTTGTTAATATTGGAGTGATTGAATATAAAGACACAAAAAACTATCAAAAAGCACTTGATGCATTTGAAAGTTCATTGTTTTTATCAAGTTTATCGATGAAATTAGATACCCCAATTTATTATTATGCTGCATTGGCCGCTGAAAAATTACAAAATTTTGAAAAAGCAGACGTTTTTTACCAAATTATTACCCAAACAGGGTATGGTGTTGATGAAAAAGAAAAAGCTTCGATGTATTATTTACATGCTAAAGTAAAACTAGCTCAAAAAGATACAGTTGCATATATTGAGAAACTTAAAAAAGGAATCGAAAAATATCCAAATGGAGGAGCTGTTCTTGTCCCTGAATTGGTTAACTATTACTTAATTAACAAACAATCAGATAAAGCATTAAGTTACTTGAAGTTGGCTATAGAAAAAGATCCTTCAAATGCGACTTATCACTTTGCTCAAGGTTCATTGTATGATGATAAAAATGTGGTTGATAGTGCTGTAATTTGCTACAAAAAAGCTATTGAATTAAAGCCTGATTATTTTGATGCATTATATAATTTAGGAGCACATTACTACAACACAGCTGCTGACATTATTGATGAAGCAAATAAACTTCCAGCAAATGATATGAAAAAGTACGATGAAATGAAAAAGAAAGCTGATGTTGAATTTGGGAATTCAATACCTTATCTCGAAAAAGCTCATGAAATTACTCCAAAAGACATGAATACAATGGTAATGTTAAAAACATCGTATTATAAAGTTGGAAATATCGAAAAGCACGATCAAATCAAGGCTGAAATTACTAGCGAAGGTGGAAAATAGTTAGCTAAGATTACTATATGAAGGGGAGAAGCAGTAGTTGTTTCTCCTTTTTTTTTCTAATTTCGCAATCAAATACATATAAAATGAGAAGTTTAATAAGCATTTTAGTTTCATTAATTTTACTTAACTTATCGTTATATTCTCAAGAAAACGAGAAATTAGTATCAGCATTTAATTATCTAAAATCGAAAGAATTAGATAAAGCAAAATTAGATATTGATGTTGCAATTAAAGATGTAAACGTACAATGGAGCCCTAAAGCGTGGTTTATCAAAGCGATGGTTTATCATGCAATTTACGAAAGTAAAGTTCGTGATTATTATAATTTGCACGAAAATCCGCTTGACGAAGCATATCAGGCTTACATAAAAACACTTGAATTCGATGAGAATAAAGAATATAACGTTGATATTCGCAAACGTTTGTTAGTTGTTTCAAATCAGTATAGCAATAAAGGGATTAATGAATTTAACGAATATAAGTACAACGAAGCTTTAAATTCTTTTGAAAAATCGTTGGAAATTCAAAAAATGCCTATGATTATGAACCTTGATACAATGGGAATATATAATGCAGCGATGGCTGCAATGAATGCAAAGAAAAACGCAAAAGCCAAGGAGTACTTTCATAAATTAGCTGAAATAAATTATGGAGGAGGTAAAGTTTATATGCATTTAGCAAACATATATATCGAAGAGCGAGACAATGCTAAAGCTATAGAACTTTTATTGAAGTCAATCGAATTGAATCCAAATGAATATAATTTACTCATCAATAAGCTAATAAATGTTTATTTAACTGATAATCAATACGAAAAAGCGAAAGAGTATTTGGAACAAGCAATCACAAAAAATCCAAATAATCCGGAATTTTTCCAAGTTTTAGCAGGATTATACGATTCAGCAAAAGATTTTGACATAGTTGAAAAAAATTTACTAAAATCAGTGGAGTTAAATCCAAATTATGTCGAAGCTAATTATAAATTAGGAGTTTTGTATTTCAATACAGCAATATTACAAAATCAAACCGTAAATGAATTGACTGACAATAATGCATATAAGGCTGAAAAACATAAAGTAGAAGAATGGTTCAAAAAATCAATTCCTTATTTTGAAAAAGTTCATGAATTGAATCCTAAAGAAGAAAACTCTATTAAAAATTTAAAATTCCTTTACGAACGCTATAATATTCAAGATAAGTTAATCTTGTTAAATAAATAAGAAATCATAAATTAGACTTTAGGCGAGTTAATATAAATATTCTATTTAACATAATTTTAAACGTCATTTACTATTTAACATAATATTAATTATAGGACAAATTAGAAGCCTCTTATAATATTGCGTAGATATCAATTATTCATACATTTGCATAAATTTACTGTAATGTACAAAATCGTTTTTACAATCATATTATTTTTTGTTTATGTGAAATCTTTTTCACAAACGGAATTATATGATGCTAATTTAACAGATATACACGGAAATACATATTCGATTTTTGAAGAACTTAATGCAAATAAAATTATTGTTTTTGATTTTTTCTCATATTACTGTGAAACTTGCCGAGAAAATTCGTCTAGAGTTGATTCTATATGGCAAAACAATGGCGGCAGCGATTCGGTTTGGATTTGGGGAATTGAAACCGGCGGCTACGACTCCTCAATGATTGAAAATTTTGCAGCACTATTCGGAACTTCTTTCCCAAGTTTCTCTACTCAAAACGGAATTAATTTACCAACGCAAGAGCCTCACACAAGTTTGTATGATATGTTCAACATTGGCGGAACTCCAACTTATATTGTTGTATGTCCAAATCAACAATTTCGTCGTTATTACATCGACAGTTTACAAATTGGGATTAACAATTGCAGGAATGTTGTTTATTCAAGCGAACCATCTGTAATTTCAAAATCTAAAATCCTTAATCTTAATTCTTATAACGAAATAAAGATTGAATTTTATATTCCAACTATTTCTAATATTGAATTTATTTTATACGATATGCTAGGCAAAGAAAAATTAAGATTTTTCGCAAAGTTTTCACCTGGTATTAATCAAACACGAATGAATAGGAATAATATTCCAAACGGAATTTATATGCTTAAATTTGTAGTTAATAATCAAGAAATCGAAAGTAAAAAAATATTGATTCGATAAAATTCTACACGTAATCCATCAAAATTTTGAATAAAGCAGATTGATTAATTGGTTTCGAAATATAATTATCGAAGCCCTCAGCCAGGCACTTAATTCTGTCTTCTTGATTCGCATATGCTGTTTGTGCAATGATTTTAATATCTGGAAATGATTCTCGAATTTGCTTTGTAACTTCGTATCCACTTATATCTGGCAACCGAATATCCATCATAACAATATCAATACCATTAACTTTTTGTGCTAATTCTAATGCATTATAACCCGAGTCGGCCGTAAAAACTTTTGCATTATGATTTTCTAATAAAATTTGTAGAAATTTTTTATTGGCATTGTCGTCTTCAACAATTAAAAATGTTTTTGAACTCAAATCGTAAGATGTCTTTGGGTTATTTTTATTAATTTCTTGTACAGCCGATTTATAAGGTATTGTAAAGTAAAATTGCGAACCTTGATTTAATTCAGATGTTACCCAAATTTTCCCTCCCATTATTTCGACAAGTCCTTTTGAAATAGAGAGTCCCAAACCAGTCCCGCCATAATTTGTCTTTTTGATAGCATCAGCTTGCCAAAATCGGTCAAAAACTTTTTCGGACATACCTGAATTCATTCCTATTCCTGTATCTCTAACACTAAATAACAAGTCGTTATTTATAATTTCGCAACTGCATACAACGTACCCATCTTCAGTAAACTTTATTGCATTATCAACTAAATTAAATATAATTTGCTTTAAGCGATAAAAATCAGTGTGAATTAAAAGCTTATTATTTTCTATTTTATTGATAAATCGTAGTACTATATTTTTCTTATCAAGAATCAAATATTTTGAGTTGAAAAATTGATATATTTCAGCAAAAAGTTCATCTATTCGTCCATCAGTCTCAGTGATTTTCAGCACTCCCGATTCTATTTTTGAAATATCTAGAATATCATCAATCAGGTGCAATAAATCGTTGCTTCGCTTCCATATAATTTCAGAAAAATCTTTTTGTTGCTCTTTCGATAAATCATCGCTAAGTAATAATTCAGAAAAACCCATAATAGCATTCATTGGAGTCCTTATTTCGTGCGACATATTTGCTAAAAATGCAGATTTTAGTTTTTCTGACTCAATTGCTTTTTCTTTTGCTAGTACAAGTTCCGACATCACTTCTTTAAGTTCGGTAATATCTTCTTTAATGGCAACAAAATGTGTTATATTACTCTCTTTATTGAAAATAGGTGAAATAAAAACCCGTTCCCAATACAAGGTTCCATCTTTTTTCTTATTATAAAATTCTCCTCTCCACTCCTTCCCTTCCAAAAGAATTTTCCACATTTCCTCATATACTGCTTTTGAAGTATATCCTGATTTTAAGACATTTGGATTTAGATTTAAAATTTCAGATAGTTTATAACCTGTAATTTCTTCAAATTTTGGATTTACATATTCAATTGCTCCTTTTGGATTTGTAATAACAATTGAAACTGGGCTTTGTTCAACAGCTCTAGATAGTTTTCGCAACTTTTCTTCGGCTAATTTTTTTGTTGTTACATCAAAAGCGGTTCCTAAACCAGCGGGGGAGTTTTTAAATTCTATTAATCCTCCAGTATAGTCTATCCATCTTTCCTGACCATCTTTTCTAATTATTTTAAATTCGTAACGAGGTGATATTGATTCTCCCATAATTCGACTAAAACCTCGTTGCTTAATTATATCAATATAATCGGGATGTACAAAATCCCAAAAATTTAAATTGAATGCTTCTTCCTCGGAATATCCAGAAATATTTGTAAATTCTTTATTTACATAACAAAATTTCTCATTTTGAAAAATAAATACAGCTGAACCAATGGTATTGGTTAATTCCCTGAATCGTTTTTCCGAAATTTGAAGTTCATTATTAATTCTCTTCAAATCAGCCATTTGATTTCGAAGTTTTTTATCGGCTTGAATTAATTCTTCTTTAGAGAATTCTAAATCTTGATTGGTTTTTATTAGCTTAAGTTCAGCCTCTTTAATATCAGTTATATCTGAAACGGCACTATAAATTTTTAAACAACCTTTTTCTTTAATGATATTGGATATTATTGAATTATTTATCCATCGAATTCCTTTGGCAGGAGTGATTACTCTAAAATCGCGAGAGGCAGACTCTCCTCGCATAACTATTTTTGATGCATCGATAAAAATATGTAAATCCTCGGGGTGAACGAATTTAGCCCATTTTTCAAATGTATCGATGTCTGAAGGTGGAATTCCATATTCTTTAAAAAGTTTATCGCTTAACCATTCGCGTTCAATTCTTCCGTCTGGGTAAAAACAGGCAACACTAGCCGAATCCATTGTCAAACTAGCAAGAACTCGATATTGTTCTTCACTATTTTTTATTTTAGTTTCGTTTTCTTTTCTTTCGGTAATATCCATTATAAAACCTTCGAGGGCAAGTAATTTACCTTTTGTGTCATAAATACCACAACCCTGCTCCCACACCCATCTTACTTTTCCATCGGCACAAATAATTTGGTATTCTCCTTTAAATGTTGCGTTTTTTGCAAGCACAGTTTGCCACTCTTCCCATAATTTATGCTGGTGACTAGGATGAATTATATCGTTAAATGGAATTTTATGATTATTAATAAAATCTTCTGAATGGTAACCTGTAACTTCAAAACAGCCACTACTAATAAATTCCATTGTCCAATTTTCATCATTTTTACAACGATATGCAAAGCCGGCAATGTTTTTAGTGAGCGTATCAAATTTCCGTTTTTCTTCGGAGTATATGTTGTGAATAATTTTCTTTTCTGTAATGTCTCGATTGTTAATTTTTCGACCTAATCGTATTCCTTTTTCATTAAACAATGGCTTACAATAATGCTCAATCCATTTTTCAGTGCCATTTTTTGAAATGATTTTAAATTCTAGGTTATGACTTTTTTCGCTATTTCTAAATGATTCGCAGTGTTCATTTTTATAATACTCAATGTAATCGGGATGCATTATTTTTTCAATTAATGATGGATTTTCGGTCAAATTAAGAACTTCATAGCCTGTAATATTGAAAAATGAAGGTGAAATATAAATATATTTTCCTTTTACGTCTTGAATCATTTCCCAATCAATTGCACTGTCAGCAAATGACTTATAGTGTTCAAATAAATTTAATTCGTCAGCTAAATTAGAATTTACTGGAATATTCATGCTTGATTCTTTAAATAAGCTATAAATATAATTAAAGTTGATAATTATTCATTACATCATCAAAAAAAATAAGAAAGTAAATTTATTTTACTTTCTTGACATTGATGGCTGTATAACCCTTAGGTCCCATTGCTAACTCATAGTTAACAATATTATTTTCTTTTATTTCTTCAAGTAAATTATTTACGTGAAAGAAAATACTATCCTTTGATTCAGAATCTTTTATAAATCCATAACCTTTTGAATCGTTATAAAAACTTACAATGCCTTTTCGAATTGGATCAGCATTTTGTGATGAATCACGTTTTGGAACGTTTATCTCAATGTTTTCGAGTAAAACATTTTTCTTTTTAGTTGGGTCTGGAGGAGTTGAAGAAATCATTCCATTTTCATCAACATAAGCAATCATATCATCCATACCAACTTTTTCGTTATCTTTACGTGCAAGTCGTTTTTTTTCTTTCTCTTTTCGTTTTTTTTCTTTTTTATTTCGTACTTCCTTTTTATTAAATGTTTCTTGCGATCTGCCCATAAATTATTATTGATTTTGTTTGATTAATATCTGTCGAAAAATTATAAACAAAATACCCATTCCTTTCTAAATAGATTGGAACGGGTATTTATATATTTATTAGTGTTTTTGGTTTAATTTAATGCTTTAACATTAACAGCAACCAGACCTTTTTCTCCTTGCTTTGTTTCAAAAACAACAGATTGATCGGTTTGAAGTCCGCCATATGCATTAGCAAGTCCGCTACGATGAACGAAAATATTTTCACCATTTTCAGATTCAATAAAGCCAAAGCCTTTGACTTCGTTGTACCATTTTACTTTTCCGTTTGCCATGTTATTCTCTATTGAAATTTTCTTTTTTTGGTTTGGCTTCATTTACAACCATTTCACGATTTTCAAATGTTGCTCCATGCAATTCATTAATAGCTTTTGTTGCTTCATCACCATTTTCCATAGTTACAAAACCAAAGCCTTTGCTTCGTCCACTAAATTTGTCAATAATAATTTTTGAAGAACTTACTGTTCCGTACTCTTCGAAAATACCTTCTAAGTCGTTCTCATTTACCTTGAAATCAAGGTTACCTACATAAATGTTCATTGTTTTATAAAATTAAATTCTTTTAGTAACAATCAAATTTTGTTACTAAAAATTGTAAAAATTGGATTTAAAAAGGATAGCAGTGATGAACTAATAAGCGAGAATATAATTAGTAAATTAAAGCACAAATTCTCAAATCAATAACTTTAACAAAGATATGCTTTATTTTCAGAGTATTACTATAATTGTTTGTTTTTATTCGGCTAGCGTATTTGTAACCTGTATTTAAACGTTTTTCAATCTTAATCCTATTTCTTTTCCGAGTTTTATCATAAATTCGTAGGCACTTTCATAATTGTTTTTAATTTCTCCGTCGAGAATTGCATTTTTAATTGCATTTTTAATATCTCCAACATGTTTACATGGACTTATTCCAAATGTCTCCATAATCAATTCTCCTGAAATGGGTGGCTCCCATTGACGAATATGATCTTTTTCTTCGACTTCTTTCAATTTTTCACGAACTAATTTGAAATTATTCAAATAAGTTTTAAGTTTTTCTTCGTTTTTTGATGTTATGTCAGCTTCACACAAAGTCATTAAGTCATTAATGTCATCGCTCGCATCAAAAAGCAAACGACGTACAGCTGAATCAGTTACAATGCTTTCGACCAAAGAAATTGGGCGTAAATGAAGTTGCACCAATTTTTGAACATATTTCATTTTTTGATTCTGAGGAAGTTTTAATCTTTTAAATATTTCAACAACCATTTTTCCGCCTAAAGCGTCGTGTCCATGAAAAGTCCAGCCTTGTTTTTTGTGAAATTTTTTAGTTTTAGCCTTTCCAATATCATGTAAAATAGCAGCCCAGCGTAGCCATAAATCATCAGATTTAAGGCTAATATTATCAAGAACTTTAAGCGTATGATAAAAATTGTCTTTATGTGCTTTTCCTTCAAGGGTATCGACTCCTTTTAAAGCTTCTAACTCAGGAAAAATAAGAGGTAATAAATTTGTTTTATCTAATAAAAGAAATCCTATAGATGGCTCTTTTGATAAAATTATTTTATTAATTTCATCAACAATTCGTTCGTTTGAAACTATTCTAATTCGGTCAACATTATTTTTTATAGCATCAATCGCTATTTCATCAATCGTAAAATTTAATTGCGAAGCAAAACGAATTGCACGAATCATTCGCAAAGGATCGTCGGAGAACGTAATTTCAGGGTCAAGAGGTGTACGTAATAATTTATTTTTCAAATCGGCAATTCCGTTAAAAGGATCGATAAGTTCACCCAAATTATCACGATTAAGACTTATTGCCATTGCATTTATAGTAAAATCACGTCGTAATTGGTCGTCTTTAAAAGTTCCATCTTCTACAATTGGTTTTCGCGAATTTCTATCATATGATTCTTTCCGCGCACCTACAAATTCTACTTCAATATCGTCGAAATGCAACATAGCTGTCCCGAAGTTTTTAAAATAGTTTACGTTGATACAGCCTAGTTTTTTAGCAACTAGCTGAGCTAATTCTATTCCGCTGCCAATAGTAACAATGTCGATGTCTTTAGATTCTCGGTTCAAAAAGATATCTCTCACGTACCCACCTATGACATACGCTTCGATATTATTTTCTGCAATAATGTCAGCTATTTGCTTTAATATTTTTTCTTTTAATTCTATATGCATTATTTCTGGCATACTAAATACCTAGAGTTTATATTTTCAAAATTATTCATAAAAAATGTAAATATCTGAAAATAAATTATTTAAATATGTTTTTTTTATTTATTGTTTAATATCAAATACGTATTTTTTTCAAATAAATATTTGAATATATTTTTTTCTGTGCCAAAATTACAACTTATTTAGTCCAAATTTACTAGATTTGCCAAAATTTTAATATTGGCATATATGTTGATATGTGAATTTTTAAATTAATAAATTAATACTTAAAATTATGCTCGAACATTTGACACAAGAAACTTTTAAAACAAAAGTTTTTAACTTTGAAGTAAATAAAGAATGGAAATTTGAAGGAAACGTTCCATGTATGATAGATTTTTATGCAGACTGGTGTTCTCCTTGTAAAATGGTTGCTCCTATTCTTGAAGAATTGCAAAAAGAATATAACGGAAAAATAAACATATACAAAGTAAATACTGAACAAGAACAAGAATTGGCTGGTATGTTTGGAATCAGAAGCATTCCATCTTTGTTATTTGTTCCTTTGGAAGGTCAACCACAAATGGCAATGGGAGCTTTGCCAAAAGATACTTTTAAAAAAGCGATAAAAGACGTTTTAAAAGTTGATGAATCATAAAATTAAAAAAATATGAAAAAAGTATTATATATCTTATCGTTAATAACGCTGGTTATTTTCTCTTGTAGCAATTATGCTTCAAACGACACTACAAAAACATCGGAAGGAATTGAACATTTAACAAAATTAACTTTCATTGAAAAAGTTTTCGATTACGAAAAAAATAAAGAATGGAAATTTAAAGGAAATACTCCGGTTATTATCGATTTTTATGCCGATTGGTGTGGACCTTGTAAAAAAATGTCGCCTATTTTAGAACAATTGAATAAAGAATATGACGGCAAAATAATATTTTACAAAATTGATACTCAAAAAGAACAAGAACTTGCAAATGTTTTCGGAATTACTGGTATTCCTGCTTTTCTTTTCATTCCAGTAGAAGGAGAACCTCAAATGAGCATGGGTTATTCAGATAAACCAACATTTGAAAAAACGATAACAGATATTTTGAAGGTTAGTAAATAATAGTGTTTTTTAGTTTTTGATTGAAAAGAAGGCTGTTTTTTTTAGACAGCCTTCTTTATTTGCCAACCAAATTTCAGAAAGTTCACAATCGCCCAAAGCTTGAAGGTCTTTAATATTGAGTAAAACAATACAACCACCCCGTCAGTCTTTCGACTGCCACCCCTCTAGAGTGGAATTTGTATTCGATTTATGATTTCTTTGTAAATGAAAAAAATATGAAAAAACTACTTTACAATATGAATAAATCCGGAAAGTTTTTCTGTATTGTCTTCAAAATTGTATTCTAAGGTGTAGAAATAAACTCCGGTGTTCAGTTCTTTTCCTGCAAAAGTTCGACCTTCCCAGCAAATAACCTCGGCTGTATTTTGATAGACTAAGGCTCCCCATCGAGTATATACATTCATAGTTAATTCAACTTCGCAATTATTGTAAAGCAATATTGCATCGTTAATGCCGTCTCCATTAGGCGTAAAAACATTAGGAACTTCAATTTTTATCGAACAATTTGTAAAGTTTATGGTAATTGTATCGGTTGCAAGGCCACAAAAATTAGAAATTTGCACCCAATATGTTCCACTTTCATTAACTTCGATGGTAGAAATTGTATCATCAGTATTCCACAAATACTGAACTTCGGGGAATTCTGCATCTAAAAGTAAGACATTTCCCTCTTCTAGGGTTGTATCCTTACCTAAGTATATATTTGGATATTCAAATGAAGTAACAATAGATGTATCTTTCCAACTTCCACACAAATTTTGAACTTCGGCAATATACTCGCCCGAATTCGTAATTAAAAAATTATTCGTAGTGTCTCCGGTCGACCATATTACCGTATTGTACAAACTGTCGATTTCTATATAAATTGAATCGCCAATACAAATTGTGGTATCCAAAATTTCAAAGAAAGGTGTAATATCAAATTCTATTTTTACGGAATCGATGCTATGTTCACAAATATTGCTAACTGTAACGTAATATGTATTGCTTTCTAAAACACTAATGTTTGGAAGCGTGTCTCCTGTTGACCAAATCCAATTTACGATGTCGTTACTATTTGAGATTGGAAGAAAATAAAAACTGCTATCACATATAATTGTGTCAACTCCAAGTTCGATGAATGGATTTGCTTGAAATATTACATTACAAGTGTCGATTTTTACCCCACATTCATTTTCAACACTCACGATGTATTCGCCTTCATTATAAATTTGAATAAAATAACTTGTATCACCTGTTGACCATAGAATATTGTTTAAAAGACTATCTATTTGAAGTACAATAGTATCTCCACTACAAATCAAACTATCGTTAGAAAGGTCAATGTCTGCTTTTCGGGAAATTTTTATAAACGATGAATCGTTTTGAATTCCACAATTGTTGGTAACCGTAATGTAATACATATTAGTTTCAGTAACCGAAATTATTTGAGTGCTTTCGCCTGTCGACCAAGCATACGACGACCAGTGGTTTTCTGCATCAATCAAAAAACTATCAACATCGCAAATTAGCGTATCTTCGGGTAGATTAATAACAGGATAAACGGTTGTTGCTAAAAAAATTGAATCGATATATTTGCAAGCATCAATATTTTCGATTTCGACCCAATACCAATTCATTGTTGACGCATAAAATGTTTGCGTTGTGCTTCCATCTTGCCAAAGATAAGAGAGAAATCCGCTGCCAGCATCAAAAGTTATATCTTGAGTATGGCAAATTGCAGTATCGTTTCCTAAATTAAAATTTGGTGGAAAAGGAAAATACGAAACGGTTATTGAATCATAAGCATAACAAGTCCCATTTGAAACCCGAAGCCAATATATTCCCGAAGTATCGGCAGATATACTCGAAGCAGTACTTCCTGTATTCCAAAAATAACTCATGTAAATAGCACCTGCATTTAAAACGACCGAATCATCATTACAAATTTCGATATCTGCACCCAAATCAATAAACGGTCTAGTTAATACTGTTACGTTTTTTGTGAGGCTATCGTAATTATTATTGTAGTATGCAATTACTGTTACATTATAGTTTCCGGCATCGCTGAAAATGTGATATGGATTTTCATCATATGAAATATTATTAGAACCACTTATAGTATCATCAAAGAACCATTTTATGGAATCTAAAACTATAAAATCATTAATTATCAAGGTAAAAAAAGTTGTATCATCGCTGCAAACGGTTTGGTACAAAAAATCTAAACATTCTCCCCCATTACAACTGCCTGGACTAGGATTTTCCGAAATATTCCAATGCGAACTCTCATCAAAATCGCGTTGAAACGAAATATTTTCGCTCGGAATAAATCCTGCAAATTCGATATTGCTTATTTCTGCAGCTGAAGTAAAATTCATATAGCCTGAACATGCTGTTGATGTACTTAAAACTGTATTGAATTGCGACATTGTGTATAAATCATCACTTGACGACAAAGAATCAACCCAATATACAGCATCAACTGGCTCTCCTACTTCATTGTATAATGCAATCCACCCCCATTGATTTCGCAAAAACCAACGATACGAATCTCCATCAAGATATTGAGATTGAAAGTAGTTTTCGTAATAGTAATTCAAATCAAAATCTAAAAATGGCACATCTGAGTCGTTTCCTCCAACAATCAAATATTGTCGAGGTAAAATAATTGTTCCTTCGGGAAAAGTTAAGGCTCCCCAATTTTCAGAGCCCGAAGAATAGTCATAGGCATTTGAACCAAGTGTATAACAACTTATATCAACAGTATCGGTATTACTAGGATTAAATAATTCAATCCATTCTTTATTTTGAGGAGGTTGATAGTTTGAATAAAGATTATATAGCGAATTGGCATTTATACTTGATTCAAAAGTCGTATCATTTCCAGCAGGATTTGCCATAATTTCGTTTATAATAACCTCTTGAGCTATTAAACTGTATGATAAGGTCGATAAAAATAATATTAAAAAATACCTAAACATCTCTTTAACTTGATCATTATGAAAATATTACAAACGTAAATATATGTCAATTTGTCAAAAGAAAGACAAAATTTTCGTTGGCAATCAATTTGTCAACAGTAAAAATAAAAAAATATCTTATGAATTTCGATAAATATACAATAAAATCGCAAGAAGCTATAGAACAAGCAATATTTCAATAATAATGTAGTATTTTGAAAAATTCGTTACATATTGATGCAATCGAATTGCTATTACAATGGTTCGTTAATATTTTAGATTTATCCTATCTTCGAAATGACAATGTGCTGATTTTTAGGATTTTTATGATTCCGAACGGATATAATAAATCTAGCTAATAATCAAGACATTGTAAAATATACCCTACCTATTATTATTAGATTATTTGGTTTTTTATATCTTTACTAAAATTATTTTTTATGGACGTGTTAAATTGTATCATTAATCGAAGAAGCATTCGTCGATTTAAGAATCAAAATATCGAAATTCAGAAAGTTGAAGATATTCTAAAAGCTGCAATGTACGCTCCCACAGCAAGAAATCAACAAACGTTTGAGTTTGTGGTTATAAACAATAGACAAATGCTTGATGATATTTCAGAAATTCATCCTTATGCAAATATGCTAAAACAAGCTCCTTTAGCAATTTTGGTGTGCCACAATCACCAAAAAGTTAAATCCGATGGTTTCTGGATTCAAGATTTAGCAGCAGTTACACAAAATATTCTACTTCAAGCATATAGTTTAGGCATTGGAAGTGTTTGGTTAGGTGTATATCCAAGAGAAGATCGCGAAAATGGACTTAAAAAATATTTGAATTTACCCGAAGACATCGTTCCTTTTTCTTTAGTAGCATTGGGATATGCTGACGAAAATCCTCATACAACCAATCGTTACGATAGCAATAAAATTCACTTTAATCGTTGGTAATATGTCAGGAAATACTTTTGGAACTATATTTAAGATTACAAGTTTTGGCGAATCTCATGGAACTGCAATTGGAGGCGTAATTGACGGATGTCCAGCTGGGATTAAATTGAATTTCGATTTTATTCAATCTGAACTTAATCGTCGTAAACCTTCTCAATCATTCTATACATCGCACCGAAATGAAGAAGAAAAAGTTGAATTTCTCTCAGGAATTTTTGAAGACATAACTACGGGAACTCCCATCGCATATTTAATAAAAAATAGCGATGTTAAGTCTGGAGATTACGAATCGATAAAAACAACATATCGTCCTTCTCATGCCGATTTTGTTTACGATGCAAAATATGGAATTCGCGACTACAGAGGCGGAGGACGTTCTTCGGCTCGAGAAACAGCTTCAAGAGTTGTTGGAGGTGCAATTGCTAAACATTTTTTGCAAAAACATAACATTTCAATAATGGCTTATGTTTGCCAAATTGGAAATATAAAACTCGAAAAACATTATTCCGAAATTGACTTATCTACTATTGAAAAAAGTGAAGTTAAATGTCCGGATATTGAGATTAGCAATAAAATGATTGATTTGTTGCACGAGGTTCATAAATCATTTGACAGTATTGGAGGCGTGATTACTTGTGTGATTAAAAATGTTCCAGCTGGTTTAGGCGAACCCGTTTTCGATAAACTCACTGCTCAGTTGGCAAAAGCGATGATGAGCATTAATGCAAGTCGAGGAGTTTCGTTTGGCGAAGGTTTTTATTCTGCTCAGATGAAAGGCTCTGAGCATAACGATGAGTTTATAATAAGAGATAACAAAATACGAACAAAAACAAATCATTCAGGAGGAATTCAAGGTGGAATTTCGAACGGAGAAGATATTTACTTCAATATTGCTTTTAAACCTACAGCAACTATTTTTAAAGAACAAAACACAGTAAATACAAATAAGGAAGAAACGACCATTAAACCCAAAGGACGACACGACGTGTGTTTTGTTCCACGTGCTGTTCCTATTGTCGAAGCGATGGCTGCAATAACAATTACAGATTTTTTCTTAATTCAAAAAGGAAAGGTTCTGTAAATACTAATTGTTCTCTTCCGAGAGTTGTTTTACCATTTTAAATTCCTTATTGATAAGCACTTCAATTGAGTCAATCATGTTTTCTTTTGTATCAATAAGTGTTAATAAGATTTCGTTTACTTCTATAAAATTTTGATTTTGCAGCTCATTAACATTTGTAGCAGAATTGATATTTTCGATAAGTTGACGTAGGTTATCTTCGTAATAACCAATTCGTTGTTCTATATGACTTGATAGCTCAGATGTTTCTTCAAGCATTTTTTTCTTCTCATCAATTTTTACAGTGATTTCACAAATGCTGCTCTCAACATCTTTAGTAATCGCCGATAGAGTAGAATTAATATTGCTCATTTGTTCCGACAAAGATTTAATATTTTGAGCAATAACAGAAAAACTACTCCCTTTAATTCCAAGTTTATAGGCTTCGATACTTGAATTTATCGACAATGTGTTGATTTCATAACCTAAACTTCCAACTTTACTCAAGTGTTTTTCCATCTCTCCTACTTTTGCAACAAATTGCATGATAATTTCATTAAGAGCATTGTTTTCGCTTTTCAGTTTATTATTAATTTGAATTAATTTCTGAGTATTTTTAATAACAAAATCGGCTTCGGACTTCAAAATTTCAGCTTGATGGGTGGTTCCTTTGATTTGGGTTCCAACATTTTTAACATGTTCTGAAGCTTCGTTGAAAATAGTACTTAAACGAGTTGCATGCGTGTTTAAATTTTCAAATTCGTTAGATGAATCTTGTTTCAGTTGGATTGAATTGTCTTGCAGATTTTTTGATAAAATTTTTATTGTTTCTAATAATTGTAATGATTTTGCTTTACTCACTCCTCCAAGTAATGCAAAAAGCCCCAACCATATTGGAGCCGAATCTATTATATAAAGAAGTGGATTATTATTATGCACATAACTCAAACATTCTAAATTAAACTCTAAATCAAGCCGGATACATTCAAAAAAAATTGCCATAATCGGGAACATAAATCCGAAAATTACGCCATAAACTGTATATTTTTGCATCACATTCATTTATAATAATCTAAATATATGAATACAAACATAATAAAAATATAAATGCAAATTAAGAAATCTAATACTTAATTGCAAAATTTATTTATGAATATGCATTTATTTGTGGTAAACTTAATGCTTATGTATTAAGATGTTGTGAATTTAGAAATTTAATTTCGATGACAAATAATATTATATGCACAATATTCGCAGATTGACAAATCGGTTGTTTGCTTAAAATCTGTGTTTACATCAAATATCTCGTAAAGCAAATTGTTTAATTGATTTTCTAGCTCTTGATTATATGAAGTAAAATTATTTATTGGTACTCCATTTATTTTCAAACGTGAATCAAAATCCTTTTTGTAAAGTTCTCGCACACTGAATATACAAGGTGATATAGGCAAATTTAGCTCGATTGTTTTTGCGTAAATATAAGAATACAAAAACATTTGGAGTGCGATATGATTTCGATGTTTTTTTTCATCGGAAAACAAGCCATCAATTCCTTTTTTTACTTCGATTTCTGCCTTTCCTGATTTGTAATCAATAAGTTGAATTGTATCGTTTTTCAAATCAACCCTGTCAATTTTGCCTCCAATATTGACATTTTTAGTCTCGTTATCAATTACAAAATTATAATTCAGATTAAACGATTTTTCGGTTGATAAGACTTTAAAAGGAAGTCTTGATTTATCGTAGCGGAATATTTGTTTCACATATTTCTTAATTGTTTCGACAATTATTATGTTTTCACCGCTTGGCTTATCAGTTGAATAAAGCTTTTTATATGATTTTAAAACTTCATCGTCAATTAGTTTATCATCATTCAACCAATTATTTAAGACACTTTCGGTAATTTCTTTTTCTACAAATTGTGAGTAAAAATTCTCCAACGTATTGTGTAAAATATTTCCAAATACATCTGCTCCTAAATCTTCGTTAACTTTCTCTGGTTCATTTATATTTATAATGTATCTGAAATAAAACTTTAAACTACAGTCAAGATATGTGTTTAGCGAACTTGGTGAAAGATATTTTGGTTTTTGAGAATCAAGATATAATTCCAATTTAGCCTTATAATCGGCTTTTTTAATGATAATTTCCTGATTTGGTTTTATTTCAACATCGTAATTCAAATCTTTTTCAAAAATCGTCAAGCCAGATTCGTATTTCAATTGGTAAAGAAATCGACTCATCTCACCAGTCGATTCGAACGACTTATCAGTATTATATAGTAAAAAAACATTTTCTGCACGCTGAATCAAACGGTAGAAATAATAAGAATACATAGCATCTCCATACTCTATTGTGGGCATTCCAAAACCTTTACGTAAGTTGTAAGGAATAAATGAATTTACTGAACTGCTCGGAGGAAATTTGTCTTCGTTTAGGGATAAAATAATTAAGTTTTTAAAATCCAATAGTCTGGTTTCTAGAATACCTAGAACCTGAATTCCTGATAAAGGCTCTCCAGCAAAAGGGATTTTAGCTAATTGTATGATTTTTCGTAAAAGACGAATAAATGTTTCTTTTTTAATGTTTAAATTTTCAAGCAAAATAATATCGTGAAGTTTCTTAAGTTCATTATATACTGAGTATACAAACTCTTTTTCGATATAGTTTTTTTCGTCAAATGACTGAAAAGTGTGGGTTAATTTTTCTTGAATAAATTCGAGTAATTCAATAGCCGTTTTCGATAATTTATCAGCATTTTTGAAAATATTTAAATCAGTTAAAAACGAAATGTTGATGTAGTTTAAATTTTTATTTTTAATAGTATCAACTACTTGATTTACATTATTGTCGAAATAATTTGTGTAATTATGAGAGAGCAAATTTTCAACATCAAGATGATAAAACTGAATGGAATCGTTTTTTACAATCGAATTCAAAGCTAAATCAACCAGTATTTCTACAAAACCATACGCAGTCGTATTTCTAACAGGGTAACCCATTGTTACGTTTACATCGTCGAAATTGTTTGGAATCGAATAAAGTACAGGAATTAAAAGGTTTTCGTCTGCCAAAACAATAGCCGTTTCGTTGAATTTAATATTTGAATTATTCGTTTTTGTAGAAATGTCGCTTAAAAGTTTATTTAAAACATTTGCTTGCATTAAATCAGTTGGGCACGAAATAATATTAATTTTTTTATTGGAATTGAAATTATCTAATGAAATATTGATGTCCGTTTTTGAAAATAAATTGAAATTCTTTCGCAAAAATCCACCGGCTTCGTGATGCTCCGATTTTACATAATAATTGTCGTAATCCCAATAAAATTCTGCTATGTTTTTATTTTTAAAGTAATTTAAAAATACTTGTTCTGCGTTGTTTATTGCATTAAAACCGACAAACAATATCTTATCGAAATTAAATTTATCATGGAATTTGCCTTCTTTAATTTGTTCTGCCACATTACGATAAATCATTCCTTCGTACGCAATTCCTATTTCGGTTAATCTAGTTTTATAGGCTGTATATATTTTATTTAACAATTCCCATATATAAATGAAATTGTCTTGATTTTTAGATAATTTAGAATTCGAAAAAGTTTTCCAAAATTCAGTAATTGCAATTATTTGTTCTTCAGTTAGATAATTAAAATCTCGTTCTATTTTTTTTAATTCCGATATATTTTTAAAAAGCTCGCTGGCATTAACCAAATATTTATCAAGTTCATCAAAATCTCTCAGAATTATTTCTCCCCAAGGCAAAAAATCATCGAAATTTTCATTGCTATTTTTGACTTTAACATAAATTTTATAAAGTTCATAAAGCAATTTCAGATTTTCAGCTTGAGTGAGATTAGTGTGTTCAAATACAAACTCTTTAATTGTTAAAATTTGCGGCGACCAAATCGGATTATCAATTTTTTCGGCAAGATATTGCTGAAAAAATAAACCTGCTCTCCTATTTGGAAAGACAATGCATATTTTTGAAAGTCTATCTTTATAATTTATATAAACGTGCTCGGCTAACTGTGATAAATAAAATTCCATTATCGCTTTTTTTGAATTGATTATTTGAAATATTTTCCCTGCCAAGTATTTCTCTTTTCCATTTCGGCTTCAATCATACGTTGAATCTCAAAAAGACGCAATTCTCCCCAAGGTTTAGTTTGCAAGTATCTTGGCGGAACTTCGGCATTAAATCGTTCAATAATAAAAGTTGGATTAAGTCGCTCGGTAAATTTTATAATAAAATCGATGTATTCGTCAAGTTCAAACAACTTAACTTTAATTTCGTTATTCTCGTAAAGATCAAAAAGTTTGGTGTTTTTCAAAATCTGCAATTGATGAAATTTTATTGTATTTAAAGGTAATTTAGAAATTATTTTTACGCTTTCGAGCATGTCATCAATTGTTTGTTCGGGTAAACCAAATATAAAATGTCCACCGGTATTTAGACCATGAATTGCCGTTAATTCAATCGCTTCAACTGCTTGTTCAAAAGTATGCCCACGATTTATTATTTCTAAGGATTTATTATTTGTGCTTTCCACTCCAAATTCAATGGCAATAAAATATTTTTTAGAAATTTTTTTTAATAAACTCAGATTCTCAATATTGACACAATCTGGACGTGTTCCAATGATTAACCCAATAACTTCAGGGTGGTTTAATGCTTCATTGTATTTTTTTTCAAGTATATCTATTGACGCATAAGTGTTCGAAAAAGCTTGAAAATAAACTAAGTATTTATTAGCACGACGATAGCGTATTTTATGAAATAATATTCCTTCGTCGATTTGTTGAATAATTGTTTTCTGATTGCTACAATATGATGGATTAAAAGCATTATTATCGCAAAAAATACAACCGCCTATTGATACGCTCCCATCACGATTAGGACATGAAAATCCAGCATTTACCGATACTTTTTGAATTCTTTCGCCGAATATTTTTTTGAAATATTCGGGATAAGAATTAAACCTTCGATTATGCCCCCAACTATATTTTTCCATTATTCCTTTAAAATTCTAACTTCAGCTCTTCTATTTTGTCGGCGTCCTTCATCGCTTGTGTTTTCTTCAATAGGCTCGGTATCTCCATAACCTTTAGCATAAACTCTGGTTGCTGTTATTCCACATTTAGTTAAATATGCTCTTACGCTATCGGCTCTACTTTGTGATAAACTCATGTTATCTTCAGAACTTCCCAAATTATCAGTATGTCCAGCAATTTCGATTACCATTGTCGGTTTTCGTTTCATTAAATCGACTAATCGATTTAACTCTGGATACGATTCAATGGTCAAATCTGCTTTTCCATTTTCGAACGTAACATTTTCGAGTGGTTGAACGATATTATTCTCGAAACGAACATTTACTTCAAATGTGAATAATCCAGAATCGCTAGGAATGCTTAAAAAAGAATAGTCAACTTCGCTTCCCAAATCTTCATACATAATTTTGTATTTGTCGCCTTTAGGCAAAAGTAAACTAAACTCTCCTTTTTCGTTGCTAATTCGTTGATATTTTCCTTTTGTTGCTTGAGCAATGATAATTATTCTTTCGTTGGGTCTTGGAGTATTATCTAAATCTTTAACATAAACATTTACAAGCACATGAGATTCTGATGATTGAAGTTTAGACTTCTGCGAATACAGCTGCACAACGAATAATAGAAACATTATCGCTGTCATAAAAAATACTTTTATATTATTTTTTTGGAGCATTATACTTCTACAATTTTTTTTAAACTATAATACCAAATATATGCTTTTGTATTTTTATATCCCATGCTTTTCAAAAACGAAATGTAGTCGTTCAACTGATTTATATACGATTTTCGCTCGGTAATACCAAACTTATAATCAATACAAATTGCCTGATTATCTTTAACTATGACTCTGTCGGGACGTCTAATATCTCCATTTTTGAGAAGAATCGAACGTTCGTTTAATACTTCCCATGAATTGTCGAACCATGATTTTATGGGTTCATTTTTAAATTCTGTTTCAAGTTCTTTAATTATTTCAGATTCTTTATTTTTTGAGATTTTTCCTTCGTGAATCATTCTTCTAACGGCGGTAACAATATCGTCAGCATATTTAATATTTTGAAATAAGTAATGCATTTCGTTACCAAATTTCATTTCTGGATTTGTAAAGCTATTGATTTCTAAACTATTAAATTTAAGTCTTAGTTTATCGTAAATATTTATATTGCTATTAAAAATGGAAAGTTGAAGTTCAGAATTTTCTTCTATTTGTTTTGTTTTTTTATCTGGAATTTCGCCAAACTCAAAAATATTTTCTTGTTTGTTCCAAAACTGAGAAAAATCAGAATGTTGATTTACTACGCTCCATGCGATATCAGACGTACTTTTTATATCTTCTATTTTCTTTTTAATAGGCAAAAAAGCGAATAATTGTTCTTTAGCACGAGTAAATGCTACATACATCAAGTTAAGATTATCGACAAACGATTTCTGTTGTTCATCGAAGTAATATTTTGAAAAAATTGTATCGACTAAATCAGAAGTGTAAAAAATCGGAAGTTTATTGATTTCATTAAATGGTTCAACATCAGTTTCACACCATAATATATGTGTATGACGCTGATTTAAAGTCCAATCTAAGTATGGAATCAGCACAACATCAAATTCCAAGCCTTTTGATTTATGAATTGTCAATATGCGAATAGCGTCTTGTGATTCAGAAGCTTTAATAGTCGCCAAACTTCCCTGCTCTTCCCACCATTTAAGAAAGGAATTTATATCTGATTTTTCAGAATTTACATAATCGAAAACTATGCCTTGAAAAGTTATAACGAACGGAGTTTCTCTTCCGATTGATTTTAAATCGAAAATAAGTATCAATTTTTCAACTAAATCGTAAAGAGGCAGTTTTAATAAATCGTTTTGTTGGAGTATAAAATCGGGAGGTAAAATAGATTCAATACTCGATTTATCGTTTATTTTTTGCATGCTTGACTCGAATAATACAGTATTATTTTTTACATATTTTAAATATTCGCTTATCATTAAAACACGATAAAAATTATCATTTGTATTTTGCATATATCTGAGTAAAGCCAACATCAGCCTGACAGAAACAGAATTTTTGATATAAAGCGACTCGTCAGATATTATTTTAAATTTATGAGGGAATTTGTCGCTATTGTTTGCTCCCAACAGTACATCTACTATTCGATTGCCTTCAGATCGATTTCTTACAAGTATTGTAATTTCTTTTTGTTTGTAGTTTTTCTCGAGCAAATTATTGATTAATTCAGGGATTTTTTCATCAACTTTTGCTTTCCATAAGGAATTTTCCCCTTCTAAAAAAGTGAAATTTATATAGCCGGCTGAATTGATATTTTGTTCAGGAATTTTCTGAACAATGTTTTCGTAAGCTGAATTTATTGTATTATCATTCAAATTATTCTGAGCATTGTAAGCATTTTGCAAAATATTCGATGCGTTTGCAAAAAAATGATTATTAAACAAAATAATATTTTTGTTACTTCGCCAATTATGACTCAGGTTTTGTTTTTCAAAATTCGTTGCAAAATCGTATTGAACTTGATTTGCTAGTAAATTCCAATCACTATTTCGCCATCGATAAATCGATTGTTTTATATCGCCAACCAACAAGCAATTATTTCCTTCGGACAAGGAATTGCTTATCAAATTTTTAAAATTTCCCCACTGAATTGTTGATGTATCTTGGAATTCGTCAATCATGAAATTTTTATAGGTGTTTCCTATTTTTTCGTACACAAATGGAGTATCGCTACCTGAAATGACCTGATTTAGAAGTTTCGCAGCATCGGAAAGCAAAAACAAATTATTCTCGCTAACATATTCTCGCACTTTTCGGTTTACATCCACAATGATTGCAAGGGTAAATAAATTTTTCTTAATGGCTTTTGCTGAATTATAATTAACTGATTGACTGTTATAAATATCAATTATTTGAATTAATTTTTGATTTAATCCATTGTGATAAATTTCAGAAATTTCAACAATTTTTTCTGAATCTTTTGTGTACCAATTTTCGATGTTATTTACTGCGTTCAGAACCGTTTGCGTGGGTTTGAAATCTTGTTTTTCGTAAATTTTATAAAAATAATTAGTAAACCCATTTTTTTTACCTTTAAAATCATCTTTTGATAATCCTGATTTTTCAATTAAATCGATGGCTTGTTTTGCATATTCACTTAACGTACTTTTGAAGTTTTTCTCAATCAGAGCAAGTTTATCGTAATATTCTTTAATAAAGTTTTTATTCTGAATTTTATCTAATAACTCGGGGGTAATCGATTTAAACGATTCATTAAAAATTTCAGTTGAAAGCGAAATAATATCATTCTTCAAATTCCAGCTTTTGCCATCTTGAATTTTTATATCTGAAAATTCAATTAGCCACTTAAGCAATTCATTGTTTTCATCAAGTGTATTGAAAAGCAAATCGACCGACTTCTCTAATATTTTATGGTCGTTTAGTTCGACATTGAAAGCTGCTTGCAGTCCAATTTCACGTGTAAAAGCACGAATTATTAATTGAAAAAAACTATCGATTGTTGATATGTTAAATCGGGAATAATCGTGTAAAATTGACGTAAGTACGAATTTTGCAGCTATTTTTAAATCATCATTTGTAAAATGATAGGTTTGTTTTAGAAGATTTTCGTATCCTGAAATTTTTCCAATTGACAATTTGTAAATTTCGCTGATAATTCGAGTTTTCATTTCTTCGGTAGCCTTATTGGTAAAGGTTACAGCAAGAATATTTCGATATTTTTTTTGTTGGTAATTTTTAAAAATCAACAGCAAATACTCTTCGGTTAACTTAAATGTTTTTCCTGAACCTGCCGAAGCATTATATACTTTAAGATTTGCCAATAGGTTTTACTTTATTTTTTTCAAGCAATCTTTCAAGCTATTTTTCCAATATGGTATTTCGATATTAAACGAGGATTTTATTTTGGATTTATCTAACACGCTGTATGCTGGTCTTATTGCTGCTGTTGGATATTCTATTGTTCGAATTGGTTTTATTATACAATCGATTTTTGCAAAAGAAACAATTTCGTTGGCAAAATCGTACCAACTGCAAACGCCTTCGTTTGAAAAATTATAAATTCCTTTTTTGAATTCATTTTTATTTTCAGAATAATCAATAATTTCGATAATTGCCTTTGCTAAATCGCGTGCATAAGTTGGTGTACCTATTTGATCGAAAACAACTTTTAATTCATTTCTTTCTTTGCCGTACTTTAAAATTGTTTTTACGAAATTGTTCCCAAACGAAGAATAGAGCCAAGAGGTGCGAATAATAATCGCTTCAAGTGAATCGGAACTTGCTAAAACTGCTTTTTCGCCTTTCAATTTAGTTTTTCCGTAAACTGAAATTGGATTTACTTTTGTGTTTTCAACATATGGAACACAAGAAGTTCCATCGAAAACATAATCGGTAGAAATATGAATCAATCGAACATTTTGATATTTACAAACAGATGAAATATTTTTTACAGCTTCGAAATTTACTTTTTCAGCAAGTTCTTGCTCTTGTTCTGCTTTATCAACAGCGGTATAAGCAGCACAATTAATCAAATAATTTGGTTTTAAACCTGATATAAATTCCTTTACCATTTCCTTGTCCAAAATGTCAAGGTCGTCGATGTCGGTATAAAAAAATTGATGATTTTTATTTTTTTTTGAAATTTCAAAAAGCTCGTTACCTAATTGTCCCTTTGCTCCTGTTACAAGAATTTTTGCCATATTTTAGAAGTTTTTTTCAGCTTTATCAAATGAAGCCATCCTTTTATCTCTATCCGAAACAATTGAATTTTTCGATTCAATTTTCCAATCGATATTAAGAAATGTGTCGTTATAACAAATTCCTCTTTCAGCATTTGGATTATAAAACTCATCACATTTGTACGAAAAAACGGCAGTTTCGCTTAAAACCGAAAAACCGTGTGCAAAACCTTTAGGAATCAAAAATTGACGTTTGTTCTGTGACGAAAGTTCAACTCCTACCCATTTGCCATAAGTTGGAGAATTTTTACGCAAGTCAACTGCAACATCGTACACTGTTCCTTGTAGTACTCGTACTAATTTAGTTTGAGAATAAGGTGCTAGTTGATAATGCAAGCCTCGAATTACACCGTATGATGATTTTGATTCATTGTCTTGAACAAAAAGTAAATTGATATTGTTTTCTTTGAAAATTTTCTCATTATAACTTTCGAAAAAATAGCCTCTTGTATCTTCAAATACCTTTGGTTCAATAATATATAAATCTTGAATTTCGGTTTTAATCAATTTCATATTTTAATTGTAATAAATTCTTAAGGCTCTTTTTATAAAATATTATACGTTTTTATACTTTCTTCGGCTATACGATATAAATATTCGCCATATTGGTTTTTTCTCAAAGGCTCAGCTAAAGATAATAATTGCTGCTTGGTAATAAAATTTTTCTTATATGCGATTTCTTCTATACATGCGACTTTTAATCCTTGCCTATGTTCGATGGTTGCTATATAATTAGAAGCCTCGAGTAAACTATCGTGTGTTCCTGTATCAAGCCAAGCCATTCCTCGTCCTAAAATATTGACTTTTAAGCGATTTTCATTCAAATATAAACGATTTAAGTCTGTGATTTCGAGTTCTCCTCGTTTCGAGGGTTTCAAACTTTTTGCTTTTTGAATTACATCGTTGCTGTAAAAATAAAGTCCGGTAACAGCATAATTCGATTTTGGTTTTTCGGGTTTTTCTTCTAAGCTGAGAGCATTTCCATGGTCGTCAAAGTCAACAACTCCATATCGCTCAGGGTCTTTTACATAATATCCGAAAACAAGTGCTCCGTCTTTCAATTTAGCCGATTCTTCGAGCATTTTGCTAAAACCATAACCGTAATAAATATTATCTCCAAGAACTAAACAAACATTATCGTTGCCGATAAATTTATCGCCTAAAATAAATGCTTGTGCAAGTCCATCAGGCGAAGGCTGAATTACATATTCAAGTTTCAACCCCAATTGAGAACCATCTCCTAACAGATTTTCATACAAATGAATATCGGTAGGTGTTGAAATTATCAAAATTTCGCGAATTCCAGCCAACATTAAAACCGATAATGGATAATAAATCATAGGTTTATCGTAAATCGGGATAATTTGTTTTGAAATGCTCTTTGTGATTGGATATAAACGTGTTCCAGCTCCTCCTGCTAAAATAATTCCCTTCATTTTTTTCAGCTTATAAAGTTTTTAAAGTTAATTACAAAGTTAAGACAAATTAAAGATTGCACAAACATTTACTCTCGGCAAAGGAAGTAAAAACAATTAAAAAATATTTACTCAACCCTAAAACATTGCATTGGAGTTTAGGATATTTTCTGCATTTCAAATGCTTAAAAAAAAAGCCCCGCTACCGCAAGGCAGAGCCTTGCGGTAGCTTAGGGGAAATTTGGGATTAGCTTCTCTATTTGGAACAGTCCCAAATTTGCGATTTATTTTTTTGAAGAAACAGAGAAAAATAAATTTCTAATTAGTATAACTGTAACCCATAACATAAAAGTAGTTAGCATATTTCCTAAAATGCTACCATATTTTGAAGAAAAACCAAAAGCTAAACCAAAAAATGATATTGGATAAAGAATGTCCCATAATATAATACTTTTCGTGGATGTAAAAATATTTTTAGTACATGACAAAACATATAACATGCTGATAAACAGCTAATTAGGCTCTTCGAA
>MEOF01000068.1 GCA_001769505.1 Bacteroidetes bacterium GWF2_33_38 | reverse complement strand
ATATTTCCAGTACTGTTTCCTCTGCAAAGCACATTTGTTTGAGCAGTAATGTTTGCACTCAGAACCTCAGCGGGTTGAGTAATCGAAGTGTTGTCGTTAGCTGTACAGCCGTTTGCATCGGTAACGGTAACAGTATATTCTCCCGCAGCTAAGTTTATAGCAGGATTTACGGTTTGTCCACCTGTCCAAAGAAACGAATATGGAGAAGTTCCACCGGTAGTTGTAAGGGTAATATTTCCGGTACTATTTCCTCTGCAAAGCACATTTGTTTGTGCTGTAATATTTGCCGATAAGGTAGCAGCAGGTTCGGTAATATTTGTAGTAGCAGTAGTAGTACACGAATTTGCATCGGTAACAGTCACGACGATATTTCCTACCGATAATCCTGTTGCAGTAGCATTCGTTTGAGCCGGAGCCGGGTCATTCCATAAAAAAATATATCCGCCTGCACCTCCAGCCGGAGTTACAGTTGCCGAACCCGTTGAGTTTCCTGTACATAATACATTTGTTTGGGCTGTAATACTTGCACTCAATGCTACTGCAGGTTGTGTTATTTCGCATGAAACCGTTGTTGTACAACCATTATGATCGGTTATGGTAACCGTATAATTTCCTGCCGATAAACCCGAAGCAGTTGCTGTGGTTTGAGCCGGAGCGGAATCGTTCCATAAAAATGTATACGGAGAAGTTCCTCCTGCAGGAGTAACGGTTGCTGAACCGGTAGCGTTTCCTCTACAAAGCACGTTTGTTTGAGCTGTAATGCTGGCACTTAGAGCAGTCAACGGCTCAGTTACAGTAATACAAGAATTCGTAGAACACGAAATATCATCGGTAACGGTTACACAATAATCTCCATTTTCTAAACTGTTGATTGCATTGCTTGTAGATGACGTGTTTATGGTTGAACTTCCATTAGACCATTGATAATCGTAATTTGGCTCACCTCCTGACACAGAAACATTTGCAGAACCATTATTTTCGCCAAAACAACTTACGGTACTCATCGTCATGTTTAAAACAGGCAGTTGGGAAATATAAATTTTCATTTCATCGGAATCAGCAGGGCAGCCTCTATTTCCGGTTGTTGTTAATGTCAGCGTTAGACTGTCTGCATCAATTTCGGACGCAGACAATGTGTACTCTGCAATGGTATCATTTCTATCAGGAACAAATCCTAGTTCAGAACCACCTGTCCAAGTTCCGCCTGATGCGACTTCGATGCTTCCTTCCAAAATTATGGTTGGACTAGAGATACAAACTGTTTGGTCTGATCCTGCATTGGCTACAATTGGAAGTGAAAATTCGGCAACATTAACCGTATCTCGTGAAATTCCACAATCAGATGTATCGCTAATTTCGACCCAAAAATCTCCGTCTCCAACAATATCAGAGGTTCGGACAAGCAAAATTGAATCAATACTTCCTGTGCTCCAAAGAAATGAATAAGGAGGAGTTCCTCCGCTTCCATTTGCCTCAATTAAAATTGGTACTCCATCGGAGCATATTGCAGGATTATCAGGTGCAATTTGTACCTGTAATGAATTGGCAATAAAATTTACACGAACTGTATCGCGAGATAAACCAGAAGAGCATCCAGCTGCTTGACCAGAAACAGCATAATCGATATATGTAAGTCCATCAGGAATTGGAGTGGGAGCTTCTACCCAAATTGTATCATTTGTAGTACTGCTTAAGTAGCTGTTGTAAAGAGTTACTAACTCTGGAGTTGATGCAACTGCTGTCCAGTGAATTGTTCCAGCAGACATTCCTTGAACGAACATTGAGTCAATACAGCCAGCTACAAGAGAAATGTCAGAGGATGCTTTTGTTGTCCGACCAACTGATATTGTATAAGATGCATTTGGGTCGTTTCCGTTTTTACAATATACTAAACAAAACTCCGTTTTTCCTGCGATACAAACATCGGTAGCGAGGTCGTATTTTGGCAAATCACAATCAATCCAATATCTAGCTGCTGCTCCATTAGGAGCAGGATTTGCCATTTCAAATTTTAATTGTTCTGTTTGTTCATTAAGTTTAATATTAAATTTTACACAGGTTGAAGCACCTGTTGCCCCGCAACAATGTGCATTTCTGAGGATTTGAAAATCGGTATTCGACCAAACGGTATCAATTGCATCACGTAAGTCTAAATCGATTTCCAACACATCATCATCACAGTTTGTGCATTGAGAAAACGAATTAAAACTAAATAAAAATAAAAAGGAGATTAAAATAAATATGTTGCGTCTCATATGAGTATTTGTTTTGCTTAAAAATAAATAATTTCAATTAATTCACAGCTAAAATATTGACTAAAACATATTTTAATTAGACGAATATATTTTTTTAGAAAGATTTGAATTATTAATATCCAAAATATCATGTTTGAAAAAAATATTGGATTAGAATAAGATAATTTGTAACTTTCAAGCCTTATTTTGATGAATATGTTTAAGTATAAAAATTTATTATTAACCATACTTGGCTTTTTAATCTTATTTGGTTCTGATGTTTTTTCTTCAGAGCGTTCAGATAGTTTAATCAATGTATTGAAAAAGAAGCACGACAATGACGCTGTTCCAATTTTAAACGAATTAGCAAACGAATTAAAATCTGAAAACCCTGACAATGCCATTGTTTATGCACAAAAGGCATTAAAAATCGCAGACCAAATTGACGATATTTTTGGGAAAAGTGAAGCCTATTATAATTTGGGTCGTTGTTATTATTATCAGCGAGATTTCGATAAATCGGTTGAAAGTTATGAACAAGCTTTAATCTTAAAAAAACAACTCAGCGAAAAACCCGCCGAAGCCGGTTTGCTTTATAATATTGGAATGATTTACCATATGCGAGGTAAGCTGGAAACGGCATTGGAATATTATCAAAAATCATTGGACATTGAAGAAAAAATTGGTAATAAGCAAAATATAGCTCGGGCGATAAATGTGATAGGTGTAATTTACATGAATTTAAAAAACTTTGATATCGCGATTGATTACTATAGAAAGTCTTTAAAAATAAATGAAGAACTGGGAAATAAAGCAGGAATTGCAGATGCTTATTTGAATATTGGAACAACTTTTCAAAAAAACGACCAAATAGATTCTTCTAGATACGACTCAGCTGTTTTTTATTACGAAAAGGCTCTTATTTATTATCAGGAAATTAACTTTATCCCAAAAGTCGCTTTAGCGATAAACAATATTGGAGTTATATACAAAAATCAGCATAAATTAGAAGAAGCTATAAGTTATTATAAGAGAGCTGAAGATCTTTACGAACAAATAAACGATAAAGCCGGACTTGCTCAAACGTTAGGAAATATTGGTGTGATTTACGAAGAACTCGAACGTTACGATTATGCCCTAGAATATATTCACCGAAGTATCAAAATTGCGCAAGAAATGGACTTAAACGATATAATTATCGATAATTATGTTGCACTATCGGATATATATGCAGGAAAAAATGATTACAAAGTTTCACTCAATTATTATAAGAAGTTTTTTACATTAAAAGACTCATTGTTTACTGGTAAAGTACATCAACAAATTGCTGATATGCAAACAAAGTACGAAACCGATAAAATTGCAAAAGAACTCGAACTTTCAAATAAAGACAAGGAAATTAAAGACAAAGAAATAAGGCAACAACGAATTTTAATCATCTTCTTTATAGTCGTTTCTATAATAATTCTGATTTTCTTGATTTTGTTAATTCGATTGTTTACTCAAAAGAAAAAAGCAAACATAAAACTTGAGTTGCAAAACGAAGAAATTCTTCAACAAAAAGAAGAAATACAAGCACAAGCAGAACAACTCCGATACATAAACTCGGAACTCGAAAAATTATCAATTGTAGCAAGTGAAACCGATAATTCGGTTGTTATTGCTGATTCAAATGGAGATTTTGAGTGGGTTAACGAAGGATTTACTCGATTACTCGGCTATACATTTGATGAATTTATTGAAGCAAAAGGACGAAATCTATTTATTAACAGCACAAATCCGCATATTGAAGAAGCAATAAACGATAGCATTAAAGAAGGAAATTCTGCCGTATATTCTTCGCAAACTAAGACTAAGTCAGGAGAATCAATTTGGTTGCAAACAACCTTAACGCCTATTATGGATTCAGAAGGCAAACTAACAAAATTGGTTGCAATTGATTCTGACATTACTAAAGTGAAGCTTGCAGAAGAAGAAATTATGAGGCAACGCGACAAAATTACCGAACAAAACCAAGAAATTACCGATAGTATTTTATATGCTCGTAGAATTCAAAATGCGATTCTTCCTCCTGACGATTTATTGAAAAAAGCTTTACGCGATTATTTCATTTTGAATAAACCTCGCGATATTGTTAGTGGAGACTTTTATTGGCTGACATACAGAAATGGTCAGGCAATTATTGCTGCGGCTGATTGTACTGGACATGGTGTGCCAGGAGCATTTATGAGCATGTTAGGAATTGCATCGTTAAACGAAATTGTTAACAAAAATGAACATATTGCTGCAAATGAAGTATTGAATAAATTACGCGAAAACATCATTCACTCATTGCACCAAACCGGAAAAGAAGGCGAGCAAAAAGATGGTATGGATATGACCATTTGTATTTTCGATAAAAATACATACGAATGTCAGTTTGCAGGAGCAAATAATCCAGCATATTTCGTGCGTCCAAAATCACAAACCAAAAATATTGCTGAAATAATTTCGTTTGAACAAGGTGACGTGGAATCGAAAATTAAAATTGTTGAAACCGATAAATACGAACTGTTGGAAATTAAGCCAGACAAAATGCCAATCGGAATTTATGGTACAGAAATAAGACCGTTTACAAACAATATTATTAAACTGGAAGAAAACAATGCTATTTATATATTCTCCGATGGTTTTGCCGATCAATTCGGCGGACCAAAAGGCAAAAAATTTAAGTATCTTCAATTCAAAGAAATTTTGTTAGAAACTCAAGAGTTGCCGATGGAAAAACAAAAAGAGGAATTGAATTCAAGAATTGAAGCATGGAGGGGCGACCTTAGTCAAATCGACGATATTTTGGTAATCGGATTTTCGACCTAAAGATGCTTCTTGAATGGTGAAATTTTAACATTTTGCATTGATATATAGAATAATTTAAGTACGCAAAATGTTTGTTATTAATAAAAAAAAGATAAATTTGTTACATTATTAACCTAAAAAATATTTTTATGAAAGCATTAAAACTTTTATTCGCAAGTTTGGCAGTTTCTGCAATGTTGACTTCATGTTCATTGACTTTGCCAGTATGTGCAACTAGCAATCCAGTTGGAAGCAAAGTTGGAGAAGCATCTGCAACAGGATTTTTATACGTATTATTTTTTGGTGGCGACGCTAGTATTCAAACTGCAGCTAAAAATGGTGGTATCACTAAAATTTCTACTGTTGACATTAAACAATCAAGTATTTTAGGAATTGTAGTTACATACAAAACGATTGTAACTGGCGAATAATTCGGTTTTTAAAATCATTGAAAAAGGAGCGATTTCGTTCCTTTTTTTCATTTCTCTAATTATGCTCAGATGTGTTATATTTTTTATTGTTGCATTGCTTGCTGTTTCTTGTAATAGCAACAAATTGAATATTGGGATTTCGGAACACTACAATTTAAGTCCCGACGAACAAGAAATTAACATTACACAAAAAATATTGTCGGACTACCAAAATATTTACAATACTGATTCTGCTCAAGTCCCTCTCAATAAGGTTATTAAATCGAAAAAGTATTTACTCTATATTTCGCTTGCTTTAGAAAATAATGTTGATGTTTTAAATCAAAAATTACAAAACGATTCACTTACGGTAAACTATTTAGAAAAATGCACAAAAAACCATTGCAAAGTTTTTTTTCGCAATAGAAACCAACGTTTATTTTGTTACCGATACATTTACGCCGATGGGCAAAATCTTTATCCAATGATATTAACTTTTTCGTCGCAAGATTCATTGGATATTTTAAATCTTTATAATAATTCTGAATTTATTAATGAAAAGCTTAAATAATATTCTTCTCGGTATTGTATTGATTTTTGCAACAAGTTGCGGAGTGAGAGTCAATTCTGGTTCGCCTGATACAAATAAAGTTTTTGAATCTTATTTTGTCGATAAGGGGATATTTCAATATTTTGTGAATCCATTGAAATATAAGGATAAAAGTAACTTTTTAATACCTGATATTACATTTAGAGATTCGTCGAAAAGCGAGTCAAAAATTATCGTAAATTTTACGATACAAGGGACTGTTCAGCCAAACTTGATTAACTATTACACATCAATCCCCATAAAATTTGAAAATATTTCGCTTTTGTATGCCGATAAAGTCAAAAATATTTCGAGGTATACTTCAACAATCAAATATTCTCAGTTTAAAGATATTTGCAAATTTCCAAATCACAAGATTATAATGAACCTAGAATCTGATACGATTACATTATATCCAAATCGCAAAACTCTAAAGCGGCTAACATTTGTCGATAAATACCTCTTTCAATAAATTCGAAAATCTATTAAAACCAACATTAATTTGTTTACCCTTGTTGGTGATATTACCAACATGCCCACTAAACGAATCTAATCAAAAATTCACAAAATCTTCAAGAAAAGGGAAATTCTACGAACTCTACTTTTTTTACAGGAAAGGATTCCAGCAAGGGCGGGAATCAGCTGAATTATCTTAATAGCTCCAATCGACTTGCATCGAGTCGTAGGAATATAAAAAGTAAAAATGTGAAAGCCCAAAGCGACGAACCTCCATAGCTAAAAAAAGGTAATGGTATTCCGATTACAGGGGCAAGTCCAATGGTCATCCCAATGTTGATTACTATATGAAAAAAGAATATAGCAACTACTCCATATCCATAAACACGGCTAAATGTAGAACGTTGCCTTTCGGCAAGCATAATTAATCGAAGCAGAAAAAAGACAAATAGAATTATGACAAAAGTGGTTCCTAAAAATCCCCATTCTTCTCCAACAGTACAAAAAATAAAATCGGTGCTTTGTTCGGGAACAAAATTATATTTTGTTTGTGTTCCTTGAAGAAAACCTTTGCCAAAAAAACCGCCCGACCCAATGGCAATTTTCGACTGGTTTACATTATACCCAGCTCCTAATGGATCTGACTGCACTCCCAAAAGCTCACTAATTCTCTCTTGTTGGTGTTGTTCTAAAACATTATTAAAAAAATAATCGACCGAAAAGGTAAATCCGATTGAAATAAACAACGTCCCCAATATCCAAAAGCCAATAGCGATTTTCTTTTTATAAATATGAACAATATATACAATGCTTGATAATACTATTGATGCAACATAGATATTATACATTGAGGTTTTGTAGTTAAATATTTCGTTTAAAATCCACAAAACAATTGTTAACCCAACATAAATTGAGATTGCTACAATAAATTCGCGTAGGCGTTGGCGAAAAATTCCGAAAAGTAAAAAACCTAGAATTAATAAACCTATTAATACCGATATTTTACTTGCAATAAGAGTTAAAACAAACAAAACAGCCAACAAAAATCCGACTATTAGAACTCCCACACTTAATCCTTCTCTGTATAATACAAATATAAATGCAGCATAAACTAAAGCGGAACCTGTATCGTTTTGCAATATAATTAGCCCAACAGGAACAATCATTAAAATTCCGACAACAATTAATGTTCTAATTCGATAGGTTTTTAGATGAAATGTGCTCAAATATTTTGCTACGGCAAGATTCGTCGCAAACTTCGTAAACTCGGCCGGCTGAAGTCGTAAACTACCTATTTCGAACCACGATCTAGCTCCATTAACTTCTTTTCCCATTGTCAGCACAGATATTAACAGCAAAATCAGCAATCCATAAACTACATACGCAAAAAAAGAATAAAACTCCGAATCAATAATTAAAATAATGATTGCTATTGCAAAGGCTGCAAAAATCCAAATTAGCTGTTTTCCATAACTTTGAGAAATATCTAAAATACTTTTATGTTCTTCGTCAAAAACGGCAGCATAGATATTAAGCCATCCGGCAATAACCAAGATAAGGTAAATAGTAACCGTCAACCAATCAATACTTGTCCAAACATTTACTTTTCTTTGCATTTAGCAAAATTTTGTTATTTGTAATCAATTACATATTTTTCCAAATCAGGTCTTGAAATAGAATCGGTTAAATATTGTTCTATCATAAGGCTGGCAATTGGGGCAGCCCAAGTTCCACCAAAACCAGCATTTTCAACATAAACGGCAATCGCAATTTTGGGATTTTCTCTAGGAGCAAAAGCAATAAACACTGAGTGATCTTCTCCTTGTGGATTTTCGGCTGTTCCTGTTTTTCCGCATACGGGGATGTCTTTTATTTTTGCTCGTCGTGCTGTTCCTGCTTCAACAACTAGTTCCATTGCATTTGTAACTAAATCAAAATACTCGGGTTTAACATTAACTTTATTTTTTTTAAGATATTTTGATGGAATTGTGTCTGTATTTTCTATTTTCTTTATCAAATGCGGGGTATAATAATACCCTTTGTTTGCAATAACAGATGTGAAATTTGCCATTTGTAAAGGTACAATCTCAACTTCTCCTTGACCGATTCCATTTGAATAAATTGTGCTAAAAGCCCATCTACCTTCTCCATACCATCGGTTATAAAAATCGACATCAGGAATTCGACCTTTTTTCATTCCAGGCAAATCAATATCTAATAATTGCCCTAGTCCAAATTCTTTAACACTTTTGCTCCAACGTGCAACTCCTATTTCGCTATCTTTAAATCGATTAGTAGAAACTCCTTGTTGGATAATTCTATTGTAAACCATAAAATAATATGGATTACAAGAATGTTGAATTGCCATTGTTAAATTCGTTGCCGTAGGATGATTATGACAATTAACTAGCGACTTATTGCAGGCAAATCCAGTATTCGGGTTAATAACACCATATTCTAATCCGATTAAAGATTCCACAATTTTAAAAATTGACCCAGGAGGATATTTAGCCATCAAAGCTCTGTTAAACAATGGTTTAATGGAATCCTTATTAAGTTTTGAATAATTTTCTGAACGTACACGACCAACTAAAAGATTCGGATCATAAGATGGGGAACTGACAAGAGCTAAAATTTCGCCTGTTGAAGGTTCTATTGCAACAATACTTCCGGTTTTTTTATTCATTAATTTTTCTCCAAGCAATTGAAGTTTTGCCGAAATTGTTAAATGAATATTTTTCCCCACAATTGGTATCGTATCTAATTCGCCGTTTGCAAAACTGCCTTTAATACGATTATGAACATCTACCATAAATATTTTCACTCCTTTTTGTCCTCGTAGAATTTCCTCATAGCTTTTCTCGATTCCACTAATTCCAATGTAGTCGCCTGATTTATAATATGGCTTCTCGCTCACAATTTTATCATCAACCTCGCCAACATAACCGAGTACATGTGCTGCTGTTTTTTGGAGGTATGCTCTTAATGTTCTTGTTTGGACGAAAAAACCAGAATACTTGTGTAATTTTTCTTGCAAAATCGCATAATCTTCATTCGATAATTGTTTTACAAAAAGCGAAGGCTTATATCTAGAATATACCTTTGCTTTGTATAGTTTTTCGCGAAAATCTTGTATCGAAATTTTCAGCACATTGCACAAATCCAATGTATCCAAATTGTTGATTTGACGGGGAATAACCATCAAATCGTATGCCGCTTCGTTAAATACCATAAGCTCTCCGTATCTATCGTAAATTAAGCCACGAGCAGGATACTGTGTTTCGTATCTTAGAACATTGTTATCTGCAGAATATTTATATTTTGTATCGATTACTTGAAGATAGAATAGTCGTAAAATATAGATAAATGCAATTAAAACGATAATTGCACCGATTACTATTTTCTTTTCGATAAAAGATTTCATTTATTTACGATACGTTATGTATTGGCTCAAAATAATTAAACTGATAGTAAATATCGAACTTGCAATTATTCTGAATATTGTGGAAAAGAAATTGTCGAATCCAAAAACCTCTAAGAAGAATAACATAAAATGATGTGCAAAAACTAAAGCAATCGAATATTTTAAAAACCAAGATAATCCAAAATTTCCAATTTTAGGCAATGTTCCTGGCTCATAACCATCTCTTGGAGATAATACTTTCAAAACATATGGACGCAAAAATCCCATAAAAACAGTAGCTGCAGTATGAAGTCCCAAGGTATTTGAAAAAACATCGACCGTAACACCAAGAATGAATGACAAAATTAGTAAAAACCAAGTTGGAATCTCAAAAGGTAATAATAAAATAAAAAGGGTATATAAAAAAGGGTTAAAATAGCCACTAAACTGGATATTATTAAGTATAAAGACTTGTAAAAGGACAAGACCTATGAAACGAAAAATATTTTGTGATAAAAGACTAATCATTGACTTCTTCCTTTTCTTTTTCTAATTCTTTAATTTCTTTATGCAACAAATTATTCACAACATAAACCTGCGAAACATTTTTAAAATCTGTAGATAAATTAATCGATATTTCGAAAAAATTACTACCATCAACAGAATTAACTTCATCTACAATCCCAACGAGGATATCAGAAGGAAAAACCCCTGAGAATTCACTTGTTACTAATGTATCGCCTTTTTTTACATCAACATGCGACGGAATTTCATTCAGCATTGCTTTTTGCCAATTAGAACCGTCCCATTGAAGCGAACCGAAATAATTATTTTTTTTGATTTTTGCACTAATTCGTAAATTAATGTTTAACACAGAAATAACCGTAGAAAAATTTTCTGAAACATTTTTCACAACTCCCACAACACCATTTGGGGAAACCACACCCATATCTGGTTCTACGCCATTTTTGTAACCTTTGTCAATAGTAAGAAAATTTGTTTGTCGATTAACAGAGTTGTTTATAATTTTTGCGTTTAAATAGCTATATTTTCGCTTTGTTAACGTATCGTTTTCAAGTTGAAAATTTTCATTATAAAAAATAAACGAATTGGCGAGCATATTTTTGTATGCAGCATTTTCAATTGCCAACTGATTGTTTATTTCTTTCAAATTAAAATATTCAGAAATCGAATTTAAAGCACCGTACATAACTCCAATAGCATAGTTTGATGAATTAAAAAAACTAGCTCGTTGATACTTGTTATTTTGAACGATTAATATAAAAGCAAAAATTTCTAAAATTAAAAATATAAGGATATTATGATAACGCAATATTAATCGTAATAAACTCCTCATTCGTTTCTGAAATTAAAAATTTTAACGAATCAAAAATTGGAATTTATCTACATTCTTAAGAGCGATACCAGTTCCTCTGGCAACTGCATGTAAAGGATCTTCTGCCACATGAACTGGAATATTGTGTTTTGCAGCTAATCTCTTATCTAACCCTCGCAACAAGGCGCCTCCTCCAGTTAAAAATATGCCTCGATTGTATATATCGGCGTACAATTCTGGTGGCGTTTGCTCTAAGGCGTTTAAAATTGCGGTTTCAATCTTGTTAATAGATTTATCGAGACAATGTGCAATCTCTTGATAAGAGACAGGAATTTCCAATGGCAACGAAGTCATTTGGTGAGGTCCTCTAACAATAAAGTCGATAGGAGGTTCATCGATATCTGGGATAGCAGCTCCAACTTGTATCTTTATTTCTTCGGCTGTTCGTTCTCCGATTCTAATATTGTGTTGATGCCTCATGTATTCTTGAATGTCATCGGTAAATTCATCTCCCGCAATACGGATTGAACGATTACATACTATTCCTCCTAATGCAATGACGGCAATCTCTGTGGTTCCTCCTCCGATATCAACAATCATATTTCCCATTGGAGCTTCTACGTCAATTCCAATTCCAAGTGCAGCAGCCATTGGTTCATGTATCATATAAACTTCTCTTGCTCCTGCATGTTCCGATGAGTCACGTACAGCTCTAAGCTCTACTTCGGTACTTCCTGATGGAATGCAAATAACTATTTTGAGTGATGGATTAAATAATTTCGGACGAGGGTTAATCATTTTTATCAACCCACGAATCATTAGCTCGGCTGCATTAAAGTCGGCAATAACGCCATCTCTCATTGGTCTGATTGTTCTAATGTTTTCGTGTGTTTTACCATGCATTTGTCTAGCTTTCTCGCCAATAGCAATAAGTTTTCCTGTATTTCGGTCAACGGCAACTATCGAAGGTTCATCTACAACAATTTTATCGTTATGAATGATAATCGTATTTGCTGTACCCAAGTCAATGGCAATTTCTTGAGTCAAAAAAGAAAATAATCCCATATTCTATCCCTTATATAATGTTAATGTTTAAAATGTCTTATTCCTGTAAATACCATTGCAACTCCATTCAGATTGCAATAGTCGATACTATCATGATCTTTAATCGAGCCTCCTGGCTGAATTATAGCGGTAATCCCAGCTTTATGTGCTATTTCTACCGAGTCAGCAAAAGGGAAAAACGCATCTGAAGCCATAACTGAGCCATGCAAATCGAATCCAAAAACTTCGGCTTTAACAATTGCTTGTTTCAAAGCATCAATTCTTGATGTTTGACCTGTTCCGCTGCCTAGCAATTGTTTATTTTTAGTCAATACAATTGTATTCGATTTAGTGTGTTTTACCAACTTGTTTGCAAATAACAAATCTTCGATTTCATGCTTCGAAGGTGAAAGTTTCGTAACAACTTTTAAATCTTCAACAACCTCAACTTTCAAATCTTTTTCCTGCACCAACATTCCGTTTAATGCCGAACGATAGGTTTTTGTGTCGTTAAGCTTAGATTTTTGTTTTAAAATAATGCGATTTTTCTTTTTCGATAATAATTCTAAAGCCTGTTTCGAATAATCGGGAGCAATCACAACTTCGAAAAATATCTTGTCAATTTCTTGAGCTGTTTCCGCATCTATCAATTTGTTGGTAATAATTATTCCTCCAAATGCAGAAATAGTGTCTCCAGCAAGTGCATCTTTCCATGCTTCTACGGCAGTGTTCCTTGAAGCTAGTCCGCAAGCATTATTGTGTTTTATTACCGCAAAAGTTGTTTCTGTAAAATCAGCAATCAAGTTAATTGCAGCATCAATATCAAGTAAATTATTGTACGAAATTTCTTTGCCTGCAATTTTTTCAAAAATGGCGCTCATATCTCCGAAAAATACACCCATTTGATGTGGATTTTCACCATATCGAAGACTATCTTTATGCTGAATGCTGATTTTTAAAGAGTCTTCGGTTTGGCTAAAATATTTATAAATTGCTGAGTCGTAATGAGACGAGACATCAAAAGCAGCTTTTGCAAACGCTTTTCTTGTTTCAATATCGGTTTCAGATTTTTTTTCAACTAAAATATTTAAAAGCGAATCGTAGTATTTTTGACTTGGAATAATGACAACATCGTTAAAATTTTTAGCAGCTGCACGAATCAATGAGATTCCCCCTATATCAATTTTTTCGATAATTTCTTCATCTGTACCACCTGTAGCAATAGTTTCTTCAAAAGGGTATAAATCAACAATAACCAAATCGATTTCGGGTATTTCGTATTTAATGATTTCTTGTACATCAGAATCTTTATCTCGACGAGAAAGAATTCCTCCGAAAACTTTTGGATGCAAGGTTTTAACCCTTCCTCCTAAAATTGATGGATACGTTGTTAAGTCTTCGACCGCTGTAACAGCATAACCTAAGCTTTCGATAAAAGTTTTTGTTCCTCCGGTTGAGTATATTTTCACTCCAAACTCATTGAGCTTTTTAAGTATCTCGTCGAGTTTATCTTTGTGATATACAGATATTAACGCACTTTTGATTTTTTTTAATCCGCTCACGTACAGAATATTATAGTATTGATTCTCACAAAAATATTAAAATCGCATTAGTTTGCAATGTGCTTATTCATTTGTTTTTTCAATTGTTGATAAATATCATGAATTGTTTATAACCGCAAAATAAGAAATTTTGAAGTTCATTAAACAAAGTGTTGTTCCTCTGGTTGACGAAAAAAATGAACAAGGTAAAAATCCCATATCTTTTTAAAATTCAAATTCTACGTAAATATCCACCCGTTACAAAAGAAAATATTTAACAAATAACTTGTCCAAACAAGGTTAAAAAGAACAATGCACGAAGCAATAATCGTTTGTGTTTGCTTGTTTAATTTTGTTTGCAATAGAAGAAATACAAGGCTTACAATCGAAAGATACAAGCCTACAAATTTAAAATCGAACCGACTTCCGCCAAAATCGACCAAATACAAAAATACTCCAAGCATAATCATCGGAATAATAATCGAACTCAACAAGAATTTTGCTTTTAGTTTCTCGAAATATCGAATTGCAATTATTGCTGCAATGTAAAAAAATGGACTCGCCATAATAAATCGGAAGAAGCTATGGAAATTGCCTTTTGATGTCAACAAAATAAATACAAAAATACCAATAAAATAAAACAAGGAAATCGAAAAGAGATACAAGGAATAATTATTTTCTTGTTTACTGGTTGTTTTGTAAACCGATAAAAAAAGATTTTTATTAAACAAAGTATAAACGACATAAATCAAAGCGGGGATGCAAATAAAAAATATTGCAAAACTTGAAAGACCAAACCCTTGTCCCGACCAATCCGTAATTTTATCGACCGAAGTCAAGTCGCTTTGCAACCAAAAAGCTTGTGCATCAAACAAAGTAGTCCACGATGAAGTATAAAGATATTGAATTCCGATGCTCAAAAAATATCCAATACCAAAAGGAATCGTTTTTTTTGCTGCTTCGAGTAGAAAAAGCAAGAAACTTTTATGTACAAAAAGCCTCATAAAATCGACTGCCAAAAACGAAAATAACACAAATATAGTTGCAGGACGAACCATTGCGAGAAGAATAGTCGCTATGAAATACACCCAATATTTTTGTTTTATAATTCCAATTACAATAAGGCTTGTGGTAAGTAAAAACAAGGCTTCGGTATAGGGAATGTAATAAATTACGGTTGATGGAAAAGTAATTAATACAGCGAATATTATCATTTTTTCGAAATCTTTTCTTGGCAATAAATAGCTTATTAATAGCGATATAGATAAAATAAAAATTAAATAATTAATGATTGATATTCCTAAACTATTTACACAACTTATTTTCCAAACCAACGGAAATAAAGGGAAAAACGCCCCTCGCACCTTATGATAACAACCCTCGTCGGTTGAATACATTCGTTCTTTGATGCAACGATAGATGTCAGCATCCCATTGCTCGAAATTTTCGCTTGTTATTTCTACATAGGGTTTCGACACCATTCGAATTTGAAAGTCGTTCCAACTTCCAACTCGTTCGTAATTTTGCGAAATTTTACCAAGCGTCGCTTTGTAAAACAATTCGTTTTGAAGCAATGAAAAAATTAGCAAGAACACAAGCAAGCTAACAATGCCAAGCAAAAATAATTTAAAAGTCGAGTTTTTCATTTTTTTATTCTCGTATCATTTTCTTTTTTGTAAATTTAAAAATATTTTTGACCATCTGCCACGTTTTGATAATTTGTTGCGTTATAGAGTCAAATAACAAAATCAAATTATTAATTTTAAATTAAAAAGATTATGAAAAAATCAATCATTTTTGTTGCTGCACTTGCGATAATTAGTGCGTTTTCGTCTTGTAAAGAAGAAAATATTTTAGCACCTTCCGATCGAATTTCGAGTGTGAAATATGCTATTGGCGAATCGGAGTATAACGATGCTTACGAAAACCGTTCGTCAGAATCAAGCGACCCATTTGTGTTAGACGGAATTGTTCAAAATGGAAATCTTTTAAATATTACAGTTTCGTACAGCGGTGGTTGTGAGGAGCATACGTTTGATTTTATTTGGGATGGCGTGGTTACAAATTCAGAAGATAATTCTCCCGAAGTAAATTTTATTATTCAGCACAACGCAAACGGTGACGCATGCGAAGCTTGGATTACCGAAGTTATCATTATCGATTTGACCGATTTGAGCGACTCAATTTATTATCCCGACATCAATATTGACATTTACAATGGAGGTTCGTCTGACGATTCTCTATATTATGGCGGAGGCTGCGACCCTTATGTCCCATTTGAAATAACAGAAAGCGAAACTTGCAACATGACCGTTGTAGCAGAAAATGTTATTTGCGGAAATGGTTTATGGGAAAACATGTGGTTTGCTATCGAAAATGGAGAAACTGTGGTTGATGATTCCTCAAATGTTTACACGTTTAATTATTACTTGCAACCACTCGGTCTTGACGAAAGTTTACAAGGATTTACTCCTATTGCTGGTAAAAAATATTCAATCGGAGTTGTAACTGCCGACCCAACAGAATATCCTGAATACTACGACGATGTTATTTGTATGGCTTATGTCGGACCATCGATTCCGGTAAAAATAATGTGTATAACTGAAATTGAGTAAAAAAGATTACAAAGTTTGTAAAGTTGAACGGAAGATGACTCAAGCTATTTTTCTTAAACTTTACAAACTTTCAACTTTATAAACTAACGAGTGAAGACCTTATTCTTAGGAGCTGAAGAGCGGTTAATCGACGAATGCAAAAAAGGCAATATCAAGCACCAAGAATTACTTTATAAACATTTTTATGCTTACGCTATGAGTATTTGTTTATCGTATTCGGGAGCTCGCGAAATAGCTGAAGAAATTCTGAATGATAGTTTTTTAAAGGTTTTTAATAATATTAAAAATTACAAGCACGAAGTTCCATTTAAGCATTGGCTTCGACGAATTGTTGTAAATACTTCAATCGATTATTATAGGGCAAACTCAAAGCACAATTTATTGGTTGACATTTCGGAAATCGAACATTCTGATTTTAATCAAGAAATTCTCGAAAATTTATCGGTAGAAGACATTATGATGTTGATTAGAGAACTCCCCGACCAATACAGAATGGTTTTTAACCTTTACGAGATTGAGGGCTATAAACATAACGAAATTGCCGAAATGATGAAAATTACCGAAGCAACCTCAAGATCATATTTAAAAAGAGCAAAAGAAAAATTGCGACAGCTTTATAATGAACATATCGAGCAAAAAGTTTTTAAAAAAGAGCATGCCGTAGTTTAGACTTTAAAAATGAAATATCAACCAATGACAAACGATTTCGATAAAATATTAGCCAATAAAATCAAACAAAGTTTCGACGAATATTCGCCAGACTATAGTCCTGCAAATTGGGATTTATTGAAAGCAAAATTGGCAAAAAAGAAGCGAAGAAAAATTTTGCTTTATATCATTTCAGGTGCAGCCGCTGTTCTTGTTTTCGGAATTATTTTTTCGTCGAAATTTTATTACACCCAAACAAATCAGTTTGCAAACGAAAACACAAAAATCCTACTTGATACAACTGCAAAAAAAATACATAACCCTATTCATAAAACCGAAATCACCTCAACCTTAACTGAGAAAAACATTCAAGAAAAAACAGGTTTAGATCAAAAATCAAAAAATCAAAAAACGGTATTGATTCAAAAAATAAATTCTAAAAATTCAATTCCCTTACCGAAGCAAAATCAATTATCAAATACAAATTCCATCGTAACGCAAATTGCCAAACAAGAATCAATTGATAAGTTTACAGTAAATTTAGATTCGTCAGAAATTAGAATTGTCGAACCATTAAATTCTTCTAGTGAAATTACTTCTGAGTTGACTTTTGTTGAAGAAAAAACAATTATTGACTCTATCATTACACCAAATACAATTGAAGCTCCCAAAATCGAAATTGCCGAAAAAGATGAAATCTTCTACGAAGATTCGGAAGATGAGAACAAAGCAAACAAGCTGAACCTTTCTGTATTGCTAAGTTCTCAGGTAAACAATTCAAAAACCATCAACAATCCTGAAGTAAACTTAGGAGGCGGAGTTTTAACAGATTTAGCCTTAGTTAAAAAAGCCGATTTACAAGTTGGAATGATTGTTTCAAAACAGTCGGTAAATTTTATAAACGAATCGCTCCAATCAAATTTCAAGACTCCAGAAGAGAGCAATTTACAATTTCTTAGCTTTACGATTCCTTGTAATTTGAAATATAATATTAGTGAAAAACCCACTCGAGAAATTTTTGTTTCTGCCGGAGTTTCTTCTATCGGATATATCAACGAAAATTACGAATACAATTATCAAGTTACCACAACCGAAACATCATATCAAGTTACCGCTGATGGAATTCAAGCTGTGGAACAAGAAATTTCGTACGACCAAAAAGAAAATGTCGAAATAAGTGGAATGAATAAATTCGATTTTGCGGGACAACTCAATTTATCAGGCGGAGTTGCATACAATTTAAGTTCAAAAATGAAACTTCATATAGAACCTTATTTCAAATTTCCACTTCGAAAACTTGCTACCGATAACATTTTATACACAACTGGCGGAATAAATCTTTACTTAAAATTCTGGTCGGGGAAAAAATAAAATCGCATTGCTTCATCAAAATATTTCATTAAATAAGTATTATAATACCGAAACTAATTATTTTTGTATCTATAAATTATAATTTGCGAATTATGGAAAATAAAAAGTCGTTCATTTTCAATAAATTATGGGATATTTACATCAGCCAAAATCCCGATGTACATAAAGTGTACACACTTTTAACCAAGGAAGGCGAAAATGTAACAAACGACCATATTGCATACAGAACCTTTAACGACCCAAGAATAAATGTCGATAAAATATCGCAAGCATTTATAAGTGCAGGATATAAATTTGTGCAGGAATATCATTTCGAAGAAAAAAAATTATTTGCAAAACACTTTGAGCATAAAACCGATAAAAATGCTCCAAGAGTATTTATCAGTGAACTAAAACTCGAAGAATTTAGCGACGAACTTCAAAAAATTATTGGAGCAGAAATCGATAAAATCCTCACCAATTTATTAAATTCAGAAGATATTATATTTGCAGGAAACGCATGGGGAAAACCCTCTTTTGTAACCTATAATAAATTACGAGAAGAATCGGAATATGCAGCATGGGTTTATGTTTTCGGATTTTGTGCCAATCATTTTACCGTAAATATCAACGCTCTTAAAAAATACAATACAATTCAAAAATTAAATTCATTTTTGAAAGAAAAAGGTTTTATGGTAAATAATGCAGGAGGCGAAGTTAAGGGAAGCCCCGAAGAATTACTCGAACAATCGAGCATTATGTCGGGAAAAATTAAACTCGAATTTACCGACGGAAAACACGAAGTTCCTTCATGCTTTTACGAATTTGCCAAAAGATACACAGACAGCACCGGAAAACTTTTTTCGGGCTTTATCGCAAAGTCGGCAAATAAAATTTTCGAAAGCACTAATTTTTACAAAAAAGATTAATCTCTAATACTTTGATTCGATTAATTTTTACAATGTGTTGGTTATTAGCAAGATTCTTCGCTTCGCATAGGAATAATAAATAGCTAAAAATCAACATATTGTCATTTCGACGATGGGAGAAATCAAAAATATGACCGAACGGATTTATAATAAAAATCGACAAGTAATTTTTAATGAAATATTTTTTGTTTAAATTAGCACGCAATCTAATCATCACATTAGCAAATTAATTACTATGGGAAAAAATATTTCACGCACAAAAATAGTTGCAACTATAGGCCCGGCTTGTTCTTCAGAAGAAGTGCTGGCAAAACTCATTTTAGAAGGAGTTGATGTTTTTAGAGTAAATTTTTCGCACGGAACATACGACCAACACCTCGAAGTAATAAATCGAATTAAAAAAGTTAACCAAACGTTGAACACAAATGTCGCAATTTTGGCCGATTTGCAAGGTCCCAAAATCCGCGTTGGTGAAGTTGAAAATAATGGAATTGATTTAATTGCAGGAGAAGAAATTGTTTTCACTACAACAAAATGTATGGGGACAAAAAGGGGACTGTATATTTCATACCAAACATTTCCACAAGATGTTCAAGTTGGCGAATATATTTTGCTTGACGATGGCAAACTTCGTATGGAAGTTACTGAAACTAACAGAATTGACAACGTAAAAGCTCGAGTTTTAAATGGTGGAATTTTATCATCAAAAAAAGGAGTAAATCTCCCAAATACAAAAATTTCTTTACCAAGTTTAACCGAAAAAGATAGAGCCGATGCTGAATTTGCTATTGCACAAGATGTTGATTGGTTGGCCCTTTCGTTTGTTCGTTCGGCTACAGATATTGTCGATTTGCACGAATTAATTAAAAAACATAAAAAACATACTTGGATTATTGCAAAAATCGAAAAACCCGAAGCCTTAATCGAAATTGATAATATTATTGATATGACCCACGGAATTATGATTGCTCGTGGCGATTTAGGAGTTGAAACTCCATTCGATAAAGTTCCCTTGGTTCAAAAAGATATTATAAAACGTTGCCAACTTGCCGGAAAACCTGTAATTGTTGCAACTCAAATGATGGAAAGTATGATCACAAATTTCCGTCCAACACGAGCCGAAGCCAATGATGTCGCAAATGCTGTTATTGATGGAGCAGATGCTTTAATGTTGAGTGGTGAAACTTCAGTTGGAAAATATCCTGTTGAAACCATTCAAAGTATGCAGCGAATTATTTCATATACAGAGGAAAACGCTTATAAATTTAACAGTTCTGAAGCACCAAAGGAGTTTACTCCAAAATTTTTAGCCGATTCTATCTGTTACAATGCTACATTGATGGCTAAACAAACTAATGCAAAAGCAATTGTTACTTTTACACATTCGGGACACACGGCTTTTAAAATTTCAGGTTACAGACCAAAAGCCAATGTTTTTGTATTTACTGCTAACAAAGAATTAGTAAATAAGCTTTCGCTGTTTTGGGGCGTTCAGGCTTTTTATTACGAAGGCTCAGAGCAAATTGATGAAGCAATAAACAATACACTTCTAAAACTTAAAGAAAAACAAGAAATAAAAGAAGATGATATTGTTGTTCACGTTGGAAGTATGCCAATGAACAAACGTGGGCAAACCAATATGCTGAAAGTTACTTATTTGTAAACTTTTCACTCTGTTTTAAGTATTTCCTAAAACGAAATAATTTTGTGAGCAGAATTTACGTTTGTTTTTTTTAGCAAAAATATTTTCCAATCACGTCAAAATATGACGTCGATACAGATTTATTTCTTTTTTCTGCCAAATTATTCAGAATAAAAGTATCATTTATTCATTTCTGTCTTGTTTTAGTTTTTGTATTATCGCAAAACTATTTGTATTTTTGTAATGTTAATTTGAATTAAATAAAAATAAGAATCATGTCTTTTTCAAAAGAAGAAATCAGAATTGCCTTAGAAAAAGTAATTCATCCTGAGCATGGCAAAAATATTGTAGAACTTGGATATTTAGAAGGGTTAAAAGTCGAAGAAAACGATGTTTTTATTACTATTCACTTACCAAAAATAAACGATCCGTTTAAAACGTCGATTGAAAAAGCAGCGATTAAAACAATACAAACTTTGGTTTCCGACAAACTGAATATTGTTGTAAAATTCAGAACTCCTGTAAAAAAGGAAAGTAAAGTTACCAATACAGATAAACTTTCGGGAATCAATAAAATTATTGCAGTTTATTCTGGAAAAGGCGGTGTAGGAAAATCGACTATTGCCGTAAATTTAGCCGTTGCTTTAGCTCTCAAGGGTTACAAAGTTGGCTTGCTCGATGCCGATGTTTACGGTCCATCGATTCCGAAAATGACTGCATTAGAAAATGCTCGCCCAAATGCTATTCAAGAAGGCACTAAAAATATTATTGTTCCAATTGAGAAATTCGGGCTCAAAATTTTATCAATCGGTTTTTTTGTAAATCCTACCGACCCGGTTGTGTGGCGAGGCCCAATGGCTACAAGCGTGATTAAACAATTAACAACTGAAGCCGAGTGGGGCGAGTTGGACTATTTGGTTATTGACTTTCCTCCGGGAACTAGCGATGTGCATTTAACCTTGGTTCAAACCTTAAAAATTTCGGGTGCTGTAATTGTAAGTACGCCTCAAAATGTTGCCTTGTCCGATGCCTTAAAAGGAATAAATATGTTTAGAAATAAAGACATAAATGTTCCGATTTTGGGCTTAGTTGAAAATATGGCATGGTTCACACCAGAAAATCATCCCGACGAAAAATATTATATTTTTGGAAAAGAAGGGTGTAAAAAATTAGCGTCGAGCGAAAATCTTGATTTTTTAGGTCAGGTGCCTCTTGTTCAGGGTTTACAAGAATCGAGTGATTCAGGAGAACCTATTGCTATAAACGAAAAATCATTGCTCGGGAAAGTATTCTCAGAATTGAGCGAAAAAATTGTACATAAGTTATCAGAAAAATAAAAATATAATTATATGAATGCAGATTTTTTTAAAAAAGTAAAAGACGCTTTAGAAAAGGTTCGTCCATATCTACAAGCCGATGGTGGAGATATTACGCTTGTTGAAGTAACCGACGACATGATTGTGAAAGTTAAGTTATTAGGAGCTTGCGGAGCCTGCCCATATAGTCTTCAAACATTGAAAAATGGTGTTGAGCATGCTTTAAAAAGAGAAATTCCTGAAATAAAAGAAGTTGTTTCGGTTTAGTTTAAAGAGGTTGGAAAATCAATTCAATCTGTTTTACGTTACTCTATTTCAATTTGATCTAGATTTTCGACCAATTTATAAAGTTTATCGGAGCGTCGTAAAAAGTCGTTAACAGGAATCGAAAATCGCTCTCCTTTTACTGTTTTTTCAACCGATTTCAAATCAACTCGTATTTCGGTAACGGTCATTGAAACAACTCCGGTCGAAGGTCCTGTAATCAAAATTTCGTCGCCAACATACAATTCTCCGGTTTCGACAACAAACTCAGCAACGTTAAGATTTGAAAAATAATTCAACATCTTTCCGATATATATTTTCTTTTTCGTTGCACGCGAACCATATTTGTAGCTCCATTCGCCAAGTTTTTGACCAAGATAATAGCCGTCCCAAAAACCGCGATTAAATACAGTTTTTAGTCGGTCGTCCCAATTAGCAATTTTTTCTTCGTTAAATGTTCCTTCAAAGTAGGCATTTATGGCTTCGTTGTAGCATTCGCAAACGGTTTTTACGTATTCGGCTGAACGAGCTCTGCCTTCTATTTTCAAAACAGTAACGCCGGCGTCAAGAACTTTATTTAAAAAATGAATGGTTTTTAAATCTTTGGGCGACATAATGTATTCATTGTCAATCTCAAGTTCGTATCCCGACTCTTTTTCGGTTACAATATACGATTTTCGACAAGTTTGCAAACATTGTCCTCGGTTTGCCGAATAATTTTGCTCGTGTAAACTCAAATAGCATTTTCCTGAAATTGCCATACACAAAGCTCCATGAACAAACATTTCGATATTGATTTTTTTACCGCTTGGTCCAGTAATATTTTGTTTTTCGATTTGGTCTGAAATAGCTTTAACTTGATTCAGATTTAATTCACGAGCCAAAACGGCGACTTCGGCGTACTTGGCGTAAAATTTTAACGATTCAATATTGCTGATATTTAATTGCGTTGAAAGATGAATTTCAACACCAATTTTGCTGGCGTAATTTATTACCGATTGGTCGGAAGCAATAATTGCTGTAATTTTATTCCGTTTGGCAGCATCAACAATCTCTTGCATGAGCTTAATGTCTTCGTCGTAAATAACAGTGTTAACCGTCAGATAGGTTTTGACATTGTTTTGCTCGCAAATTTCGACAATGTTTTTTAGGTCGGTTTCGGTAAAATTATTTGCCGATTTTGCTCGCATATTCAGTTTTTCAATCCCAAAGTAAACCGAATTTGCACCGCCTTGAATAGCTGCCATAAGCGACTCGTAAGAACCTACCGGAGCCATTATTTCTATATCTTGTCGTTTTGTTACCATCTTAATTTTTAAATAATTTGTTTGCCAAATCCGAAATGTAAGTAGAATCAAGATCTGCCATACATTTAAAATGTTTTTTTGGACATGTTGAAAAGCCAATTTTTGAGCAAGGGCGGCATTTCAGGTTTTTGTTTTCGACAATTACCGATTTTTCGTTTGGTAAATACGGATACATTCCAAAATCGGGTACAGTATTTCCCCAAACCGAAATTATTTTTTTATGAAATGCTGCTGCAATGTGCATTAATCCGGTATCGGGAGTAATTACAACTTTCGCATTTTTTATAATCGAAGCCGACTGATTCAAGTTATATTTTCCGCATCCATCGAAAATATTAAGATTGCTTCGTTTTTCTCGCAACGATGCAATGATTTTTTTTGATTTTACCTCATCTGATTTTCCGCCCAAAAAAACAATTGGAAAATCCAATTTTTCACAAATTTCAACTATTTTTTCGGTTGGTATTTGCTTAGTAAAATGCTTTGCTCCAATGACAAAGGCAATATATTCTGAATCTAAATTCGGAAGGCTAATTTCATCTTCCTTCGGAATGTAATAGTCCAATCCTTTGTTGTCGTTTGTAACATCGAAGACGTGTAAGGTGTTTATGTATCTATCGACAATATGAATGTTGGGCAATTTGTTTTGTTTGAAATTTACAAACATCCATTTTTTAAAATTCAATTTATTGAACGAAAAAGAGGGGACTTGCAACTTATTTTTAATGATTCGAGTTCTGATATTGTTGTGCAAATCGATTATATAGTCGAAATGTTCGTATTTCAGTTCGGCAATTAATTTAGTAAGATTTTTTTCAAACGAGTGAACCTTTGTTATATTGGGATTGTTAGAAAGGATAAATGAGTACTCCGTTTTAGTTAAAAAATGTACTTCTGAATTTCCGATTTGTTCCTTAATGATTCGAACAACGGGTGATGTCAGCACAATATCGCCAATTGAACTGAAACGAATAATTAAAAACTTAATCTTGGACGACATAATGAATTTCCTCTTTGTCGTTGCTAATCCAAAGTTCTTTTGTCGTTAGGCGAAGCACTTTGTATTGCTCTTCGTATTCAATTTCTTCTTCCTCGTGAATTAAGAACAAAATATCATCTTCAAATTTCCAGAATCCGTCTTCTTGTGATTCGATTCCGTTGTAAAGATGTTTTTTTGAGTAAACACTATTTCGTTGAGGCGAGAAACTCCATCCATCGTAGTCAGATGTGTAAATTTCATCAACCGTTAAGTCGTGAACGTATTCAATTTCCCAAGTTCGTATAATTCTTTTGGCTTTTGAAAAAAGGCTAATTTTAGGTCCTTCTTCAAATTTTGTACAACCTACGAAGAGGAAAGAAACAAGCAATATTTTAATCAAAAATTTATACATAATAAAAAAGGGAGCCAAAAAATGAATTTTGAGTTCCCTTTACTCCATATTCTAGTGTTATTATTCAGCTGGAATTAGATGAATTTCGTATTCAACATCAGCTCCATCTACTTCTTCGGTATATTCGAGCCAAAGTTCGTTACTTGCCAAACGCAATATGTTATACTCCATTGTTTCAGGTTCAGTCGAGTCGTTGGTTGATTCGCCGTTTATATCTCCCAATTCGCTAGAATCAATGATTAGTTCCAAACCAGTATCTCCAACAAATTCCCATGTTCCAGGAGATTTAACTTCGTATGAAAAACCCATTATGTTAACTCCGGCAATCATTTCCATTGTTCCATCTTTTACGAAATCAAATTTCAACTCGATTTCAAAGCCAAGTCCAGACGAGTCACTTTCGCCACCGCCTAGAAGTTCCATAATCGAGATTTCGTCTCCAGTTTGCTTGTCGGTTATAGTTTCAATTGTCCATGTATTGGTTAGTCTTGCTTTTTTAGATTTTAAACTTATTCCAGGTCCTTCTTCAAATTTTGAACAGCTATTAAATGTAAAAGCAACTAAAATAAACAATGTCGAAAGCGTGATTACTCTTTTCATAATTAAAATAATTAAAAATTTATACAAATATAAGCTATTTCTAAATGTGAATTCCAAAAAATCATCAAGTTATTTAATCTTGAGCGTGTATAAAATTCCCTCAACTTGACGTAAATAATTTCTTTTATCGTATTTTGGAGCATAAACATAGCATTCGACAGTTACAATTCGATTTCGTTTTGTGTCGGCAGTCGAAAAACTGATAAAAGGACCTCCCATAAAATCGCCTTCCAATTTCCATAATCCACGAATTTCGGCAATATACATGCTGTCTTTCATAAATTCCTTGTACGATATTGGAAAATCTCGTTCGGTTGTCATGTAGCTATTGGGAGCAGGCCCCGAAACATAATGTTTCAAATATTTGTTTCGTTTATTGATTAAGCTATCTAAGGAAAACATGCTTGTGTCGGAATATTCGTATGAGTAAACAAAAATTCCCTGACTAATTAATGGAGTTTCGTGCGAAATCCAAACAAAGTTATTGGTGTCGGTATCGAGTTTGTAGCCCTTTGGAATATTCAAGGCAAGATTATATTTTTTTTCTAGGTCTTTACGTATTTTAAGGTCTTCGTATTTTTTATAGTTTTCAATAATCCTTTCTCTTTCAGCTTCTTCGATATAACGAACAATTAAACCTTCGTTTTTTTCGATTAAATCGTTTAACTCTTGAGATGTTTTTGCTACAATATTTATAAATAATTGCGGACTCGCCCAAACATTTTTCTTAACGATTATAGCCGGCTTTTCAAAACCATTTCCTTTTTCTACAATAATAATATTTCGATGAGATTTAAAAATACTTGAAAATGCTTTATGAGGAATTCTTATTAAATCGAATATTGGTTCTGGTTGTGGCAGAGCTACGTGATGTTGATTTAAAATTGTTTGCAGGCTGTTTCCTGGATTTGAATTCCATTCATTGTCGTCGATTACAACAACTACTTCTCCTGCTTTTCCAGTTATGTTTGGAAGCAATGAATCTTGTTTATTGCAAGAAACAACAATTGTTGCAAGAAATCCCAAAAAAATAAAAACTTGTTTTATCATGTTACGATTTTTTTTGTTAAAGGGATAAAAAAACATCAATAATTAAGCCATGTTTTACTAATTCAAAGCAGAATTACTAAAAATATCATACGTCGGATTTACGTATATGATTAGTCGTTGACCTGCGTTTAAATTATATGACGATAAATTGTTCCATTCAATAATTTCTTCTACTGTACAACGATAATGCATGGCGATTTTATGAAAATATTCGCCTTTCTTCACATCATGAATTATTTTTGATTTGTTTTCGGCATTTTCTAGCCCATTGTATATGGGCTTTGACATTTTTAGACCGTAAATTTCAGCTTCATATTTTAAAAAATCATCAATTTTATCGTTTGGTAAAGTTAATGCCATTGGTTCGGTGTCCGAAGGAATATAGTTTTGTTTATAGGTTGGATTTAGAAATTTGATTGTTTCAATCGGGACACCCGTAAACGCACTGATTTGGTTAAAATAAATCGGATGTTTTACCATAACGGTGTCAATTTCGTGAAAGTAAAGCAATGGTTCTTCAGGAAAAATATTGTGTTCTATGTTATAATTCATAATGTAGGTTGCTGCAATGTATGCTGGAACATAACCTTGTGTTTCGGTTGGTAAATAGGGACGAATTTCCCAAAAAGAAGTTTTTCCGCCAGAGCGGCTAATCGCATTTCGGACAACTCCGGGTCCTCCATTATATGCCGCTAATGCAAGTTGCCAGTCGTCGAAAATTCGATACAAATATTCGAGATATTTACATGCGGCTTCGGTTGATTTATAAGGGTCGCTTCGTTCGTCAATGTACGAAGTAATATCTAAATCAAACATTTTACTAGTGTTGAACAAAAATTGCCATAAGCCTACAGCTCCTGATTTTGAGCGTGCATTTGGGTTTAATGCCGATTCAACAATCGCTAAATATTTTATTTCAAGTGGTAATTGATATTTGTCGAGTTTTTCTTCAAAAATTGGAAAATATAGTTGTGCTAAACCCAACATTTTCGATACTTGGTCGCGTCGTTGAGTTGCATACATATCGATATATTTTTTCACGTATTTATTGTACGATAAATCTATTGGCGTTTTGTTGCTTAGTTCGGCTAGTCGATATTCGTATATCAAATCGGGATACATCGGAATCGAGTCAATAGCAAAATTGTATTTATTCAATTTATTTCTGTCGGTTTCGAAATAAAAAGCTTCGCTTTTCACTTGAGTTTCAATGCTGTCAATGGTTGACAGTTTCGCTTTTTCAATATTTTCTCCAATCAAAGTGGAATCGCGATTGTTGTTGTTTGAAAAAGAAGCACTTACAATAAGCAAGAATGCAGAAATCAACGATAAAAGACGAACGATTTTAAGAGTCATAGCTATATATTTTACAAATTCGAATTTCGTAAAATATATAATTCAATTTTATTGATTAAAAGAAAGTTATCAACGCAAGTGTGTTGATTATTAGAGAAAGAAAAATAAGGAGTTTCGGATTAGAATCTATTCGGTTTTTGGCTTTTCTTCCTTTTTTTCGGGTTCTTTAGGAGTGTCTTTCGACGCATCTTTAAATTCTTTGATTCCTTGACCTAAACCTTTCATTAGTTCGGGTATTTTTTTACCTCCAAATAGAAGAAGAACAATTATAAGGACAATAATTAATTGCCATGGTCCTACGACTCCTAATAAAACAGATAAATTCATATCTATATAGTTTAATTATTTGTTTACAAAATTAAGCATTTTTTTATCAAATCTATTTTATTTCAGGTTTTAATGGAATATTATTTATGATTTGCGAGTTTATTAAAGGAAAATATTCAGATGAAATTTTTGTTATATCGTTTATATAGGCTTTGTATTCGGTAGTAGCAAAACTTCCGAAAAGATATTTTCCCGAAGCATTGTACAATGAGTAGTGAACTTTTATTAACATAGTATGCTCGTTTTTCCCAACTTCATATGGATTTGTGTAATTTCCGAGTATTTCAAATTCGTTGATAAACAATAAATAATCGATTTGATATTGATGAGCAATGTTTTTTATAAAATTATCGTCAGTGAATTTTACATGAAGAAATTTATCTTCGTTGTTGGCAACCGTACTAACAACTTCGCCTTTTCGACTTCCAGTATCGTGTTTTTTTGATTTTTTCTCGCTTGCTAAATTACTTTTCAAGTAAAGGCTGGTTTTTCCTTCTTTATAATCCATAGCATCGGACAAAACATAATTTGAAACCGAATATATCATTTGTAAATCTTCGTTTGCCGAAACTGTGTAGCTCGAAAGCATGCTAATTGAATGACAAGTGTCGCTTAGCGATTTTATAAGATGTTGGTCGAAAGCCAATCGAAGATAATTTAAAATTTGCTCAAAAGTTTTGCCTGTCTCTTTGGCAATAGCCTCGTCGGCATCGTTGTTATAAACCTTTGTGTTGAATGGAATTACAAGCACGGTTTTGTCAACAATAATTTTGGTTTCAACTTTTATTGAATCAAAATCTTGAGCATGAACAATTGTTGAGAGCAAGATTAAAAAAATAATAAGCTTTTCTTTCATCTGTATATTTTTATTAAATTTTTTTATTGTCAGATGGAATACGCCATAAATAATCATTTGCGTTTTGCATGCAATTAATTGCTTATGGCTATTTCATGTAAATATTTTTTATTTTCCTAAAACAATACCAGTGTTACTTAGAAAAAGTTTTACAGCAATAGCGAGTAAAATAATTCCAAATACTTTTCGTAAAATGTGCGTTCCTGTTTTTCCTAAAACTTTCTCAATAATTCGAGTTGATCGTAACACAAAATATACAATTATCATGTTTAGAGCTATGGCAACAATTATATCTTGTGTGCTGTAAGCCGCTCGCAGCGAAAGTAAGGTTGTGATGGAACCAGCTCCGGCAACCAATGGAAAAGCAATAGGAACTATAGACGAACCTCCGGTTGTATCTTGTTTAAAAAGTTCGATTCCTAACACCATTTCGAGCGAAATCAAGAAGATAATAAACGAACCGGCAATGGCAAAAGAAGAAACATCGACTCCGAACAATTCCAAAATTCGTTCGCCACCAAACAAAAACAGAATAAAAATAAGAAAAGACGCAAGCGTAACTTTTAATGCACTTATATTTCCATTTTTTGCTTTAATATCGATAATAATCGGAATCGAACCTGGAATATCGATTACAGCAAACATTACCATAAAAACCGAAACAATATCAACGAGTACAAATTCCAACATATTTTTTTTATTATAATTTGAAAACACAGAACCTTATAGAATACAATTACGAAGATAGACTGCTTATTTGTTAAATTTTTGAATAAAGATTGAATATTTTCAACAAACGAATGTTTAATAGGGCTTATTTAGGATAAAACAACAACCGATATGATTATTTTCATTGAGTATTCCATCTAACAATTAAAATTATAAACCGATAAAACTGAAATTTCGCACTCATTTTTCTTGAATAAATACATATAATTGAGTATTTTCGCAATAATACATGTTGCCAAAAACACAAATAAAAGAAAAAGTATGGTTGCAAAAAAGCTATTGTTTTTCATAACTATTATTTTACTATTGGCTACCAATAGCTGCCAAAAATATGAGGATGGACCTCTAATTAGTCTACGGTCGAAGGATAAGAGGTTATATAACAATTGGAACGTTACGAGTTTAAAAGTTGATGGCGTAGAATCCATTGATGAATTTAATGAAAAATGTTTGAATACACCTATCTACTTTTGGTTTGATAAAAAAGAATATAAAGCATATTACGGTTTCGAAGTTTCAAATCATTCGGGTAGACTTTATGCTGGAGGAACGGCAATTACCCTAGTAATGGGTGATTTTGATGATAGCTTGTTTGTAGGATTTGGTCCTTTTAATCGCAATATAGCCGTAAATTGGTGGATAAAAAGACTAACAAACGATGAATTATGGATGGAATGCCATTTCGATTATAAACATTATGAATTTAAGGCTATTGAGTGATTTATATAAAACACTGACTACACAAATAATCAGTTAAAATGAAACAAATAAAGAAGATTTTTCTATTTATAATCGTTGCATTTTTTATTACCAGCACAGGTTGTGATCGATTTGTAGATGGAATAGGTTTGAGTTCAACTAAAAATAAATTATCTGGAGATTGGATGGTTTGGGATTTGAAAATAAACAATGAAGAGTCAATATATTTATATAACGACAAATGTAACTCTGCTAGACTTGTTATGGTAGGTGAGAATAGTCATGATTGCTGGTTAGAAGGTTATATAAATGGAACAAGCATATATTTTTATATTGATGGACATTTTTATTTTGAGAAAGATGTTTTAACACTTGATTTTGATAGTTTAGGTTTTGGTAATTTTTGTAATTATGAATATAACGACACTATATTTGAGGGGCTCGGCCCCTATCTCTCGCAAGCATCCACTTGTGAGTCCTGCACATTCCCCAACACTTTTAAAAATCGTGTTCCAAAATTAGGAATTTAAAGAAAATTAAAAGTTTAGGTTTCGAGGAATAAAGAGCCTTGTGCCCCCAAACACCCACTCAATATAAAGGATACGAAAATTAACTACTTTCTCTCCATTGTTTAAATCCTTTCCAACAATTCATAATTGCGTTTAATCATTTTTTGACAATGTAGCAAGTACCAGATTAGTTTTTGTGAAAAAATTTAGAATGTGCGATTCCTTTTCAAGGTCGATATTTCGACAAGTTTAAAATTTTCTGATAATCTTTATCGAGCATTAATTCGTTGAGACTTACAGTGTTGTTTTTCATATATGATCGAACGATTTGCCAACCTAACCAAATTCCGGTTCGTGCGGGCGATTGTCGAGGAAACGAAGCTGTAAAAGGGCCATCGTCGAAATACCGTTTTATTTCCATGTAATCAGATTTGAACAAAATTTTATTTTCGACCAAGAACGTCCACATTTCGCTTTCGCTTTGCGTACACCATTCAAGCTGTGTTGGTGTGTACGAAATTTTTACGCTATCGTGAGTTTCTGGTAATATTTGGTCGAGAAAGTACATAATTTTTCCGTTGTAAATCATTCGATTGAGTACATTGTCGAGCGAATCGTTATATGGAAATTCGGCGATTGCCAATGCTGTAATTACATCAGGAACGATTTTTTCTTTTTTCATTTTATATCTTGAAAAACTCGGAATCGTCATTTTTTGATAATAATCGCAATCAGCTCCCAAATACTTATCTAATCCTATTCCGATAATACCGTCGGCAACAACAACCGATTGATTAAAGCCCGAAATATACGTGTAAATAGTCGGAATTTCATTTTTGGGAAAATAGTATTTGTAATATTTAAACGCTTGGGTTAAATCTTCTTCAATCGGGTTAAAATCGGCAAAATGATTTTCTGTTTTTTCGTGAATCTCGATAATTAAAAAATCGGTCAAGAATCGATTCAAATATATTGGATAATCTTTCACGTTTGTTCCTCCGATATTTATAATTTTTTGATTAAACAAATCGAAAAACTCACCGTGTTTCTTTTCCAAATCGGGAATACAATATTCGATGCTGTCGAGATTCAATCCGAATAATTCTTTTTCGAAACGATAAAGCTTGAGTTTTAAATCAATATTCGAAACATCTGTTTTCGTCCTATTTTCATTACACGAAATCACAAAAATGCACATGGCAAAAACGAATCCTGAAATTTTTAAAATGAACTTCATAATAAAAGTCTTATAAATTTGGTTTAAAATTAGAAAATTAATCCCTATTTTTATAAAATTGTATATTTTTGTATTGTGTGATTTAACACAAAACTTAATTTAAAAACGTTTACATGAAAAAAATATTTTTTGTCTTAGCTTTATTTACAAGCATTTCGGTCTTTGGTCAAATGCGATTTGGAATTGTTGGAACGCCTCAAGTAACATGGTTGAAATCAGATGTAAAATTGGTCGAAACCGATGGCATTAGGCTGGGTTTGAGCTATGGTTTAAATCTCGAATTTTCGTTCAGCGATAATGCTATTTTCACAACAGGCGTATTTATTAACAACGCCGGAGGGAAATTAAAATACAACGATACTACAAATGTATTTTCTTTCGAGCATAGCGATATTATCGATACATTGCCAACAGGAGTTTCGATAACTTACAAAACACAGTATTTGGAAATCCCTCTCGGATTAAAATTCAAAACCAATGAAATTGGCTACTTAACTTATTTTGGACAGTTGGGTTTAACTCCAATGGTAAACATTAGTGCAAAAGGCGATAGCGAAAAACCCGATTTAATCGACAACGAAAAAATTCAAAAAGAGGTTAGCTTGTTTAATTTAGCTTATCATATTGGAGCAGGAGTAGAGTATAATTTAAGCGGAAATACCTCGCTGTTAGCAGCTATAATTTACACAAATGGTTTTTTCGATATTACCCGAAATCCTAAAGGAAACAAAACAACCAACGTGAGCGATAAAGTTATTATGAACTGCGTTTCGCTTAAGGTTGGAGTTCTGTTTTAATCATTTTTTTGAAATCCTCTTTTCTAACTGAAAATGGGGTTATGCATTGAAACATGGGATATTGAACGAATAATTTACAATTTTTAATTTGTCATTAACAATTATACGCCCCATGGATTATACAATTAAACATATCGCACAAATTATCAATGGAAAACTTGTTGGTGATGGCGATAAAAATTGTAAAATCAATCAACTAATAATCGATAGTCGGAACATTATTTCACCTAGAGACTCTTTATTTTTTGCAATAGTAGGAGAACGGAATAATGGACATATATTCGTTGATGAGCTTTACAAACATGGTTTGCGAAATTTTGTGGTAGCTTCCAATTTTCAAATAAAATGCGAATATTTAATTGATGCAAATTTCACGCTTGTTGAAAATACGTTAAATGCTCTTCAAAAACTTTCGACAGCTCATCGCAAAGAATTTTCTTATCCGGTAATCGGAATAACCGGAAGCAATGGAAAAACGATTGTAAAAGAATGGTTGAGCCAATTGTTGTCGTTTAAGCGAATCGTTAAAAACCCGAAAAGTTACAATTCGCAAGTAGGAGTTCCTTTATCGGTTTGGCGTATGGAAAAGTCTGCCGAAATTGGCATTTTCGAAGCCGGAATATCAAAAGTTGGCGAAATGAGTCGGCTCGAGAAAATTATTGCCCCAACCATCGGTATTTTTACAAATATTGGCACAGCACATCAAGAAAATTTTGAAAGTCTCGAACAAAAAATAATTGAAAAGTTAAACCTGTTTTCAACCAGCGAAATATTAATTTATTGCAAAGATTTTAAGGAAATTGAAAATCAGATAAAGCGAAAAAATATTCGCGGATTTTCGTGGTCGTTTATCGAAAAAGCTGACTTGCAAATTACAAGAGTTAATTCAATAAAACAAACAACGCAAATTATTGGAGAGTTTAAAAACAAAGAATACAAAATCGAAATTCCGTTTACGGATAAAGCATCAATCGAAAATGCCATTCACTGCCTAGCTACGCTTTTGTATTTAGGCATCGAACCCAAAATATTTGTCGATGGATTTAAGCATCTGCAAAGCATTGAAATGCGATTGGAACTAAAACAAGGAATTAACAATTGTACGATTATCAACGACAGTTATAATTCGGATATTGGCTCCTTGCAAATTGCCTTAGAATTGCTGAAACAACAAAAACAAAACGGAAGCCAAACACTTATCATTTCCGATATTTTGCAATCGGGCATCGAAGCTAAAATACTTTATAAAAAAATTGCTGATATTGTAAACAATTCGTCGGTTAACCGACTAATCGGGATTGGAACTGAAATTTCGAAAAACATAACTTTTTTCAACGTCGAGACCGAAACACATTTAAGTACAGCTGACTTTATTTCCAATTTCGACAGTAAAAAATTTAACAACGAAGCTGTTCTTATAAAAGGTGCGAGAGTTTTTGAATTTGAGAAAATTTCTCGCATACTTCAACAACAAAATCATGAAACCGTTCTTGAGATAAATCTCAATGCCATTACACATAATTTGAATTATTTCAAATCCTTGTTGAAACCATCGGTTAAACTTATGGCAATGGTAAAAGCATTTTCTTACGGTAGCGGAACTGGCGAAATTGCCAATTTGTTGCAATTCCAACGAGTCGATTATTTGGCAGTTGCTTTTGCCGATGAAGGTATCGAATTGCGAAATGCCGGAATTACAACGCCGATTATGGTTATGAATTCTGAATTGGAAAGCTTTAATCAACTCGAAAAATATCAACTTGAACCCGAAATATTTAGTTTTAGAATGTTGAATCATCTGCTAAATTATTTGCAGCATTCTGATATTGAAGACTTTCCTATTCATATCAAAATCGATACAGGAATGAAACGACTTGGCTTTTTGGTTGATGAAATATCGGATTTGATTACGGAAATAAAGAAATGTAAAAAAATACAAATTAAATCTGTTTTTACACATTTAGTCGCTAGCGATAATCCTCAAATGGACGAATTCACAACGAATCAGCTGAATGTTTTTAAGAAAGTTTGTAAACAATTTTCGACAAATTTTACGTATCCGATTATCCGACATGCGTTGAATAGTTCAGGAATTGAACGATTCGAAGATGCACAATTCGACATGGTTCGCTTAGGAATAGGTTTATATGGAATAAGTTCAACTCACCAAGATAATTTAATGAATATCAGTTCGTTAAAAACAACTATTTCGCAGCTCAAAAAAGTTAAAAAAGGCGAAAGCATCGGATACAGAGGAACAAACGTAGTAAACGCCGATTCGATTATTGCAACCATTCCTATTGGCTACGCCGACGGACTTAATCGAAAACTGAGCAACGGAGTTGGCTCGGTTCTTATTCAAAATAAACTATTGCCGATTGTTGGCGACATTTGTATGGATATGTGTATGATTGATGTTTCGGGGTTAAAAAATATTAACGAAGGTGACGAAGTTATAATTTTCAACGAAAAGCACACAATTTCTACAATCGCAAAAAGCCTTGGTACAATTCCGTACGAAATACTAACTGGAATTTCGAGACGAGTAAAGAGAGTTTATATTCAAGAATAAGTTTACCCTAAATCGCTTATGCGTTCAAGCTTTGGAAGATTCAATACCCTAATTTTTCTTCCGTCGAGCGAAATAACTTTTTCACTTGCAAAAGATGATAAAGTTCTTATTGCATTTGAAGTTGTCATGTTCGACAAGTTTGCAATATCTTCTCGCGATAAATAAACTTTTAAGGTTGAACCGTCATCTTCAAAACCGTAAGTGTCTTTTAAAAAAATAAGAGATTCGGCAAGTCTTCCTCGAATATGTTTTTGAGTAAGTGTAACAGTTCGACTATTTGAAAAACCAAGCTCGGTAGCCATTCGCCTCAAAATTTTCATTACGAGGTCATTGTTGTTCAACAACACTCTGTTCAAACCATCTTTATCGATAACGCAAACGATTGAATCTTCGATAGCAACAGCAGAAGCAATGTAATTTTCTTCAGCAAATAATGCTCTATAACCGATAAAACCTATTGGCTTCGCCATTCGAACTATTTGCTCTCTGCCACCAACTCCTTCTTTGAAAATTTTCACTTTACCTTGTGCCAAACACGACAATCCGTTTGGTTTATCTCCTTCTTTGAAAATAATATCGTTTTTCTTATATAAATTAATCGTCGAATTTTTGATTAATATCTCTTTATCCTTCTCAGGAAGATTATAAAAAAACGATTTCTTGTTGTCAAAATACTGTTCAGCGGTATAATCTTTTTGAATCATAACTATTTAGCTATGTGTGTTTATGTTTAAAAACATTCAAAAGTAATATATATAAATGAATATTAAAACTTTTTGGACTAAAGAATTCGGCTTAAAAATAAATTGTTGATGAAATTTAAATAATAAAAAAATAAGTTCTATCTTTGCAAGCTAAAATTTTAATTAAAACGATTAATTGACATGCCTGTAAAGATTAGATTACAACGAAAAGGTAAGAAAAGATTTGCGTATTATCACATTGTGATAGCAGACAGCAGGGCACCACGAGATGGGAGAACTATTCAACAATTGGGCGTTTATGACCCTAATAGCAATCCTGCTACTATTGAATTAGATTTTGATAGGGCATTATCGTGGTTACAAAAAGGAGCTCAGCCTACAGATACTTGTAGAGCAATCCTTTCTTACAAAGGTGTTATGTACAAAAACCACCTTTTAAATGGAGTTACAAAAGGAGCCTTAACTGAAGATCAAGTTGAAGCGAAGTTCCAAGATTGGTTGAAAGCCAAAGAAGGAAAAATTGATGCTAAAATTGTTCGCTTAGAAAAAGCGGAAAAAGATGACGTATCGAAGCGATTTAAAGCTGAAGAAAAAGTGAAAGCCGAAAGAGCTGAAGCAATTGCTAAGAAAAATGCTGCAGAAGCTTTAAAAGCAAAAGAAGTTGTTGCTGAAGAAACAAGTGAAGAAGTTGTTGCAGAAAGCGGAGAACAAGTTGCTGAATAAATAAAAATCGTTGTTTAATGCAAGATAAACTTTATCTAGGACAATTAAACAACTACAATTTATCGGGTGAATTTGTTCTTAATTTTGAAAAGAACATTTTCCACGAACTTAAAGAAAAGGGACTAATTTATATCGAAATCGATAATAGATTGGTTCCTTTCTTTTTATTGTCAGTTAAAAGAAAAAGTAGAACAGCTGCTATTGTTAAATTCGACGACATTATTACTCCTAAAAGACTCGAAAAACTAGCCGATTGCAAAGTATATATAATTGATTCAGAAGAAGAAATAATTCAACACGACAATAACGACGATTTTGATATAAACAGTTTAATTGGATTTAGTCTTTTCGATATTGAAAAAGGAGAAATCGGCAAGGTAAAAGAAATTAACATTTATTCGTATAACGTAATTCTGATTGTTTTCAAAGGACGACGAGAAATTCTTGTTCCGTATGCTGATGAAATAATTCAAGAAATCGACTTTGATAAAAAAACAATCCTAGCAAATCTTCCCGAAGGTCTTCTTGACTTGTATTTGTAAAGTCGCACATGGCCGGAATCTATATTCATATACCTTTTTGTAAAAGTAAATGCATTTATTGCGATTTCTATTCTGAAATAGATTTGCAAGGCATTGATAATTATGTTGATGCTATATGTTCTGAAATAGTACAACGAAAAGAATATCTGCAACACGAATCAATAGAATCGATATACTTTGGCGGTGGAACTCCATCATTGCTAAGTTTTTTTCATATTGACAAAATATTGGAGACCATTCGGCAAACATTTTTGCTAGGTGATATCTGTGAAATTACGCTAGAAGCTAACCCTGACGATATTACAAAAAAATATATAGAGAGGTTAATACATACAAAAGTAAACCGAATAAGTCTTGGTATTCAGTCGTATAATGACAAGGAATTAATTTTTTTGAACCGTAGGCATGATTCAAAAAAAGCTATTGAAGCGGTTGAGTTATTGCAAGCAAATGGTTTTAAAAATATATCGATTGATTTGATTTACGGAATACCAAATTCGTCGCTTGAGAAATTTAAGCAAAGTATTGATATTGCTGTCAAACTTGACGTTCAACACATTTCAGCTTATCATTTAACATATGAGAAAAATACTCCTATTTATAGGGAACTGAAAAATAAAAAAATCAATCAAATTGATGAAGAGTTAAGCGTTTCTGAATTTGAATTGCTTATAGCACAACTTACTTCGTTTGGTTTTATTCATTATGAAATTTCAAATTTTGGTAAAGAAAATTTTTTCTCGATTCATAATTCAAATTACTGGAAACAAAAGAAATATCTTGGAGTGGGAGCTTCAGCACATTCATACGATTTAAACTCGAGACAATGGAATATTTCGAATATCGAAAAATATATCGTTGGAGTTTTCAAAAACGAAACATATTTTGAAAAGGAAATACTTACTATGAACGATAAATACAACGATTATGTATTAACTTCAATGAGAACGATTTGGGGCGCTGATTTAGAATATATTAGAGAGAAATTTGGAGAAAAATATTTTCATCATTTTCGAAAACAAAGCGAAAAGTTTATACCATCTAATTTAATTCAAAATTCTGGCTCAGTAATGAAATTATCGACAAAAGGAATTTTTATTTCCGACAGTATTATGTCAGCCTTACTATTCGTTTAAATCTTTTTGATTGTTGTGGTCAAGTTCTTCAAAAATGGAGTTCTTACTCAGAAATTCAGGCACAATATTCTTCATCATTCGTACTACATTAAACTCATCGGCACTGTGGAGTGTTTCAAAAAGCGATTGAATTTTGACAGACAATTGTTCGTATTCGTATTCAGCAACTTGTGCTATCATAATTTTATTATGATGGGTAGGAATGTTGTTCTCAGAATCGTTCCATAACTCTTCGTAAAGCTTTTCTCCTGGACGCAATCCAGTGTATTTCAACTGAATATCTTTACCTATGGTTAATCCGTAAAGTTTTATCATTTTTTTTGCTAAATCTACAATCTTTACCAATTTACCCATGTCGAAAATAAAAATTTCACCGCCTTCTCCCATTATACTTGCTTCGAGTACCAATTGGCAAGCTTCAGGAATAGTCATAAAATAACGAGTAATGTCGGGATGTGTTACGGTAACTGGCTCACGATTCTCGATTTGATTTTTAAATCGTAAAATAACCGAACCATTTGAACCCAAAACATTTCCGAATCGAGTTGTAATATATTTTGTTTCCGATTTTTTGTTTAGCGATTGAATATACATTTCTGCTATACGCTTCGAGGCTCCCATTACATTCGTAGGGCGAACCGCTTTATCAGTCGAAATCATAATGAACTTGAACGCTTTGTATTTATTTGCCAAATCGGCAACCATTTTAGTCCCGTTTACATTCGTCCGAATAGCTTCATGAGGATTTAGTTCCATCATCGGAACGTGTTTATATGCAGCTGCATGAAAAACGATGGTCGGTTCATACTTTTCAAAAACACTTTCTAGCCTTTCTTGACAAGTAATGTCGCCTATGCATATAATAAAATTGGTAATCTTTAGTTTTTCTCTCAATTCTAACTCCAAGTCATATAATGGTGATTCGGCTTTGTCGTACAATATAATATTTTGAGGATTAAAATTCGACAACTGCCTAACAATCTCGCTTCCTATTGAGCCAGCAGCTCCGGTAACTAATATATTTTTATTGATGATATTTTGTTTAATTCTATTTATATCTAACCGAATAGGCTCCCTGTCGAGCAAATCTTCAATGTTAACGGTTTTAAACTGGTTATAGCTTAATTCTCCATTAATCCATTTTTCGGCAGGAGGAACGGTGTAAGCATTAACATTATGTTGTAAACAAAGTTCAATAATTTCTTTCTTTCGCTTAGCACTAATGTGCTTTTTCGCAAAAATTAACTTCGAAATTTTGTATTTTGCTAGTAACATCTCAATGTCATCGCTATTGTAAATAAGAACACCCTCAATCTTTTTTTTCTCGTTCCGTTTTGAATTATCGATAAATGCGACGACCTTATTTCTCATTTCTTCATCTTGATCTAGGGTTCTTTTTGTAACAATTCCAAGATGATCGGTTCCGTAGATGATTACATTTACTCGTTCTTTTTGAGGATTTGTAAATTCATGATAAATAATTTTTACAAACAAACGCGTTGAGGTTAACAGAAAGATTGATGCAATATATTCGATAACGACAACCGAGGAAGGAATTAAGAACTGACTATCGATAAAGTAAAACGACAGGATATTAAAAAAGATAAAAATACCACTCCCAGCTGAAATTACAATAAAAATTCGTTCGGCATCTTCAATGCTGGTGTGTCGGACTATTCCTGCATACGTTTTTCCCAAAACAAAACTAATAGCACGAATTAAAACTATACTTGGAATTACAAAAAACAATAATTCTAACTCATATTTTGGAATATGAAAATTAAACCGTAGTAAATACGCTAACACAATCGACATAAAAACGATTATAATGTCGATTAAAAAAATAACCCATCCGGGAGTGTGCTTGCGTAAAAGGTTTACTTGTATCATTTTATAAAAACAACGACCTCGTTCAATAATATTTCTGATTGAACGAAGTCGTATTTTTTAAGTAGATTGTTGTAAAATTAGATAATTGCCTCGAGTTTTGATGCCAAAACGCTTTTAGGAACTGCCCCTACTTGTTTGTCAACAACTTCGCCATTTTTAATAAATAGCACAGTGGGGATATTTCTAATTCCAAATTTTGCCGAAATACCAGGATTACTGTCAACATCAACTTTTCCGATGATTGCTTTTCCTTGATATTCATCGTGCATTTCTGCGATAATTGGACCAATCATTCTGCAAGGTCCACACCATTCTGCCCAAAAATCGATTACTACCGGTTTTTCTGATTTCATTACTAATTCTTGAAAATTAGCATCTGTAATTTCTACTGCCATACTATTTTTATTTTACTTTCTATTCAACTGTAATACAAACAGTTAATTATTGGTGATTTTTATAAAATTTTGAATTCAATATCAGATTTTTTTTCTAAAAAATCAATTATTTCATTTGAAAGATATACACGTTTTGTACGTGAAAACATTTCAATATAAATGTTTGTCAAAGGCTCATAAATCAAGAAGTTAAGAGCAGTTTTTCCTTTGTTTGTTTCTGTTAATGCGTCAATTTTGTTAATAAGTTCTGCATTTATCGAATTTATAGGAAGTTTTATCTTAATTGTTTTAAACATTGTTTCTCGTACTTCAGATAATAGGCTTACTTTAATTATCTTAAATTCAAGTTCTTCGGTATTTCCATATGGCTTTTTTTGAACCTTTCCTTTTATTAATAATGAATATCCGACCGAAAAAAAGTTTTTGAATGAAACATAATCATTTGAAAACAGCATTATTTTGTATGAATCGGAGTAATCGTCGATAGTTATTGATGCATATGGTTTTCCGTTTTTCCCAGTTGAATCTTTTACTTCGGTTACAATTCCTGCAACAACAACATCTTTTCCTTCCGGAATTAAATTGTTTTTCAGGTCGCTTAAAATATAATTAGTTAAGTGTGAAATTTCGAGTTTGAAATCGTCTAATGGATGTGCCGAAAGATATATTCCAATCAGGTCCTTTTCTTTGTTCAGCTTTTCAAGGTTCAACCATTCTGTTCCTTTTGGAATTTCAGGTTTTACAATGTCGACACCCATTACATCGCCAAATAAAGAGATTTGTGTTGACGATTTATCTTCAGTAAACTTATTGCCATATTTAATTAGAGTTTCTATAAAAGTTGCACCCTGAGCTTCTTCGATAAAATATTGATATCTTGAGATTTCCTTAAAACAGTCTAAAGCTCCTGAAGCGGCTAAAGCCTCGAGACACCTTTTATTGACTGCTGTAAGATTTACTCGTTCGATAAAATCAAAAATACTTTTATAAGCTCCGTTTTTTTTACGTTCTTCAATAATATTCAAAACTGCATTTTCGCCAACTCCTTTAATTGCGTTTAATCCAAACCGAATATTTCCCTCATTGTTGACATTAAATCGCGAAAAACTTTCGTTAACATTTGCACCCAAAACAGTTACTCCCATCCGCTTACACTCATCCATGAAAAATGTAACTTTTTTCAAGTCATTTAAGTTTCGACTAAGAACAGCCGACATAAACTCCGCTGGATAATGTGCCTTTAAATATCCTGTTTGGTACGAAACCAAGGAATAACATGTTGAGTGAGATTTGTTAAAAGCGTATTCGGCAAACGCTTCCCAGTCTTTCCAAATTTTTTCAACTTTTTCTGTTGGATGATTATTTTTTAAGCAACCTTCAACAAATTTCACTTTTAATTTGTCTAGTAACTCTCGATTTTTCTTTCCCATTGCTTTACGCAAAGTGTCGGCTTCTCCTCTCGTGAACCCTGCCAATTTTTGGGACAAAAGCATTACTTGCTCCTGATATACAGTAATTCCATATGTATCTGCAAGATATTCTTCCATTTCAGCTAAATCGTATTCGATTTTGCTTTTTCCGTGTTTTCGTTTAATAAATTCAGGAATGTACTCTATCGGACCTGGGCGATATAAGGCATTCATGGCAATTAAATCCTCGAATTTTGTGGGTTTTAGATCTTTTAAATGCTTTTTCATTCCATCGGATTCAAATTGGAATAAGCCAGTAGTTTCGCCCTTACTATATAACTCATAAGTTGCTTTGTCGTCAAGTGGAATAGTTTCAATATCGATATCTATTCCTTTGGCAATTTTTATATTTTCGACAGCATCTTTAATAATGGAAAGAGTTTTTAATCCTAAAAAATCCATTTTTAACATTCCCACCGATTCAACATGTTTTCCGTCGAACTGTGTTACTAATAAATCCGAATCTTTTGAAGTCGCTACTGGAATATGTTCAATTAAATCGTCGCGTCCGATGATAATTCCGCAGGCATGAACTCCTGTATGCCGAACTGAACCTTCTAGAACTTCAGCATATTTTAATACTGAAGAAATTTCTTCGTTTGATGAATTTTTGGCTTCCTTAAGTTCGGGAACTTCTTTGAACGCATCTTGCAAACTTGTTCCTGCCTTTTCGGGAACCAATTTAGCAAGTTTATCGGCTATATTTAAGGGTAAGTTTTGAATTCTTGCAACGTCACGAATCGACGATTTTGCAGCCATGGTTCCAAAAGTAATGATGTTGGCAACTCGATTGTGACCATATTTTTTTTCAACCCATTTTAATACTTTTTCTCGTCCATCGTCATCAAAATCAATGTCTATATCGGGCATCGAAACTCTATCGGGATTTAAAAATCTTTCGAAAAGCAAATTGTATTTCAATGGGTCAATATCGGTAATTCTTAGGCAATAGGCGACAACAGAACCTGCAGCAGAACCTCTTCCGGGTCCAACAGCAACGCCCATTTCTCTGGCGGCTTTTAAAAAATCCCATACAATCAAAAAGTATCCAGGAAACCCCATTTTTTTTATCGTATCTAACTCAAAATCGATTCTTTCTTTGATTTTATCATCAACATCGCCATAATGTTTTTTTGCACCTATATAGGTTAAGTGTTTCAAATAATCGTCTTCATTTGAAAAACCTTCTGGTAGCGGAAAGTCTGGCATAATTGGAGCATGATCCAATTCGAAATCCTCGATTTTGGCTGCAATTTCCATTGTATTTTCTAATACTTCGGGGACATCAGCAAAAATAACTCCCATTTCTTCTTTGCTTTTCATCCATTCCTGTTTTGTATATCGAAGCCTATCGGTTGCATTGAAATCGGAATTGGTTGTTAAGCAAATAAGCCTATCGTGTGCTTCGGCATCTTCCGAATTTACAAAATGGACATCGTTTGATGCAATAACTTTTACATTATGCTTTTTTCCAAGTTCTAAAATTTTTTGGTTTACAATTTTTTGTTGCTCGAATACGGTTTTGTCGGCTCCTTGTAAGTTTGTCTCGTGTCGCTGTATCTCTAGGTAGAAATCGTCGCCGAATAACGATTTAAATCTTTCTATAGTTGTTTCGGCTAATTGAATATCGTTCTTCTTTATAGCTCTTGGTATTTCGCCTGCCAAACAAGCTGACGAAGCAATTAATCCTTCGTGATATTTTTCCAATAACTCCCAATCGATTCTGGGGCGATAGTAAAATCCTTCAATCCATGAATAGGAAATGAGTTTTGTTAAGTTTTTGTATCCTTGGGTGTTTTTAGCGAGCAAGATTAAATGAAATCCGCTTCGATCTTCTTTTAATTCCATCAATTTTCGACTACGAGCAGCTACGTAAGTTTCACAACCTACGATGGGTTTTATCCCATTTTTGCGAGCGGTATTGTGAAACTCTTTTACTCCAAACATATTGCCATGGTCAGTGATGGCGATTGCTGTCATTCCATTATCTTTTGCTTTTTTTACTAAAGCAGGAATTGCCGATAAACCATCTAAAATCGAATATTGCGTATGTACGTGTAAATGAGTAAAATTGTTCATGTTGGTCTAAAATATTTCTATTAAAAAAATGTGGTTTTAAAGTTAATTAAAACATTAATCCGAAATATTAATGTTAATAAATATGGATAAATTTTGCATAAACTAAATTACTTCCATTTTTGAGACATATTTTTTGAAATATTCCTAACAATAATGTACTTTTGACATATTAAACCAACTTCAAAAAGAAAAACGTATGAGAAAATTTACATTGTTTATTGCTTTAGTCTTTGTTGTTGCTTTTACGCAAGCACAGATTAAAAGAAGCATTTCAGTGCAAAAAGCTCCTTCAGAATTAAGCAGTTCAGAAGTAGTTAAAGCACAAACTGCCGAACAGTCTGATAGAGGAGTGTTTTGGTCAGAATATTTTACCGATGGTGTTTTACCATCAGGTTGGCAAAATGTCGATAACTCAGGAAATAACTATGTTTGGATTTGTACCAATCAACCTCCCGGAGGAACCTATTCAGATAATATTCCTGTAATCAGTTCGAATAGTGGTGGGCATTTTATGCAGTTACGCGGAGATTTTTACAATACTCCAATGCCAAACCCAACAAACGAAATGGATGCTTATTTTCAGACTTCTCCGATTAATTGTTCAGAAAGAGACGGAGTCGTAATTTTGTTTAATCAATATTTTAGATATTACGGACTTGAAACAAGTGTAACTTGGCAACTTCAAGTTAGTAACGACAACACCAATTGGGTATCGTACGACTTAAAAGAAGGCTTGGCAGGAAATGCTTCATCAGCAAACCCTGTTAAAATGGAATTCAATATTTCAAGTGTTGCAGCCAATGAACCAACGGTTTATTTACGTTGGTATGTAGCAGGAACAAGCCATTATTTTTGGATGGTTGACGATATCGAATTAAGCGAGCCGCCTGTAAACGATATTCAACTTGCCAAAATATATCCTGAGTTTTATGGTATTGGTTTTTATTCAAAAATTCCAACTACTCAGGTTCAAGATTTTTATTTTTCGGCAGCAGTTTCGAACTTTGGTACAGCAGCTCAACATAATGTTAGATTAAATGGTGTTGCAAGTGATTTTTCCTCGAATGTTTATTTCAATGATTCGTCTGTAGCTACTGATACTATTGAATCAGAAGCTGTTGATACTTTTGGAATCGATGCTCCATTTACCTTGCCTGCGGAAATTAGATCTTATGAAGCAACATTTTCGATTCTTCAAGACGAAGTAGAAGATGTTCCAGGAAACAATGTTGATCAAGTTTGGTTTGATGTAACAGACTCAATCTATGCGAGAGATATCGAAATCACAACACGAACAGGTCCATCGAGTTATACCGATGGTGTTGATGGAGATAAGGTTGGGGTTGTATATTATTTTCCAAACAACGAAGAAATAAACTCTATTACTGCGTTCATTAGTTCATATAGTACAGCAGGAACTTCTTTTATAGGTAAGCTTTTGGTTGACGATGGAGCTGGAAATTTGATTGAGAAAGCAACAACGGATATTTATACTTTAGCTGAATCAGACTTAGGAACATGGATAACTGTTCCAATTATAAAAGATGGATCATCTGAAATTATTGAAGCTGGTACCGATGGATTAATTGTTTATGCAATGTTAGAGTTCTATTTCGAAGGCTTAGGAGAAATATACGTTGGTGCAGATCAAACAATTCATCATAATTTTGAAGACGAATCTCTTTTAATGCTTGGAACTGACAATTTTTGGATTTCAATGGTTCCAGCAATTCGTTTGAATGTAAATGTACAAGGAGCTGAACTTACAAGTTCAATCATTAGCCGCGAAAACACTTCGTGTAATGGTATTGCTGATGGAGAAGCAATTGTTTACGCAACAGGAGGAACGCTTCCATATACTTATTTATGGTCAAATGGAGCAACAAATGATACAATTACCAGTTTAGTGGCAGGCACATATTATGTTACTATTTCAGATAATGTAGGAGCAACTACACTTGATACTGTTATAATCGAACAACCTGAAGTATTAGCAATTACAGCTGTTATTACAGATGAGGGCGGTTATCAAGCTTCTGATGGAGAAATTAATATTACTACAAGTGGAGGAACTTATCCTTATTCATATGTTTGGAATACAGGCTCCTATTCAGATGATATTGAAAATTTAGGAGGAGGAACATACATTGTTACAATTACTGATGCAAATGATTGTGTTGCTATTGGAACTTATGAAGTGGCAGCTTCAATTTGTGGAATGACAACAGAAATCATTGGAACAAATGTTACTTGTTATGGAGGTTCGAATGGAGCTATTGACTTAAATGTAGCAAACGGATTGACTCCTTATTCTTATTCATGGCTGTCGGGTGAAACAATTGAGGATTTAAACAATTTATCTCCAGATTATTACAGCGTAACTGTAACCGATGCTGAGGGTTGTATTGCTTATGCGGATATTACAATTGGCCAGGCAAGTTTAATCGTTCCGTCATCAACAGTTTCCAATGTTTTATGTAACGGAGGTTCAGATGGTTCGATAGACTTATCGGTAAGTGGCGGCACAGCACCATATACATATGAGTGGAATCATGGAGCTT
>MEOF01000067.1 GCA_001769505.1 Bacteroidetes bacterium GWF2_33_38 | reverse complement strand
TTTTTATTGAGAGTTGAAACTAAATCACTATTTTTGTTTTTATCCTTGGTATTCATATCATACATATTGACGTTGTAATCTTATGTAAGATATTGAATATCAAGGTATTAACCAAATTTTCAAAGAGTCTAATTAGCTGTTTATCAGCATGTTATGCGTTTTGTCATGTACTAAAATTTTTTTTACAAATTTCACTTTCAATCTTTCAACTTTTGTTTTAATGGGATTATTTTCAGACTGCTTAAGGTTGAAACTTAAGCGTGTTTTTGTATTTTTGAATCTTACAACTAGTTACATTGTATCGTCCTGAAATAGGTTTACAGGTTAGTGCTTAATCCTAGTATAAGTTTACAGTCTAATTTTTTGATTATATAATCCATCTTTTTTGAATAAAAAAATATAATTTTTCTGTTAAGTTTTGTTGTTTAATCCTGATATAGGTTTACAGTTTAACTAAAAACTTGCAATTATGTTACTAAAGTAGTCTTTTTTTTATAATATGTCCGCCAAAGTTTTTTCGTTTTTAGATTTAAATTATGAACTTGTTCTGGATATAGATTTCCAATACTATTATGAGGTCTGTCCTTATTATATAACTTAATATTAAGATCCAAGATCCTCTTGGCTTCTTCTATTGTTTTAACGGAATAATGCTTAAGATACTCTTCTTTGATAATGCCGTTTATTCTTTCTGCAATAGAGTTTTCAAGAGGATCACCACTCTCTGTCATACTTATTTTAATATTTTTACTTTTTAATAAACTTGTATAATCCTGTGAACAATATTGAAGACCTCTATCCGAGTGATGTATTAGTTTGTGATGCCTTTTAGGTTTCCTTGTCATATCAAAAAGAGCCATTTTTAAGGCTTTAATAGTTTCAATACTTGATAAAGATTCAGCAACATGATAACCTACAACTTTATGAGAGTACGCATCAGTTATTAAGCTAATATAAATGAAACCCGTTTCAATCCGCCAATAAGTAATATCACTAACCCATAGATGGTTAGGTGATGCTGGGGTAAAGTTTCTGATAAGATTTGGATATTTTCTTAACCAATGTGTAGACTGGGTTGTTTGAACACGTCTTTGCCGTCTCCTTATAAGTAATTTATTTGAAGATAGCAGATTAAATAAAGCATCTCGCCCCATTTTTATTTGATGCTCAAACATAAATATTTGCAGTTTATCATATAATTTACGAACTCCCATTTGTTTGTGAAGCTGTCGTATTATCAAAACTTCTTTGATTATTAAATCTTCTACTTTGCTTTCTTCAAGTGACTTCCTGTTGTATTTATAATACGCTTGACGAGTAAGACCAAACCATCCACATAATTTGAATAATCCTAAATTAGGATAATCATTTCTTATTTTTTCGATGGTTTGGTATTGTACTTTTTTCGGATAGAGATATTAAATTCTTTTTCAGCTAAATCAACCATTGTGGAAAAGGCTGCCGCTTTCATTTCTGAATCACTCACTTGTTTTTCTAAATCTGCAATTCGCTTTTTTAATTGCAAAGTCTCAAATGAATCTTCTTCTGAAAATACATCGTTTTTTGCCATTGAATTTGGATTTGTTTCAAAGATAGTGCTTTTTGCAGTACGTTTATCTTCGTATCCATATTTTATCATCCATCTTTTAATCTGAAACTCTCCTTTAGTTCTTCCTGTATATTTCGTCCAAACAGAAATCATTGTGTTTCCTGAATTTAAAAAATCTTCCACCATTTCTCGCTTTTCTTTTTCTCTAAAATATAATATTGGAGAACGTGGATTTAAACATTGTCTTTCTTTTCTCTTTACTTGATTTTGGTTACTCATATTTATTTAAAATTTGTGTAAACCTATTTCAGGACGATACACATTTTTGAGGACGGGGTTATATCCATAAAATTACATATTTTGACTTGCACAAAATCCCTTATCTGGTGAAGAATTATAATCTTCTTTACAAATTTCACTTCTTCCGCTTCTCGATAGTTTCACTATTTCTAAGGGCATACTATCAATTATGTAATAATCCTCAAATTCATTAAATTTATTTGAAATCAGATCTTGAATTTTTGAAATTGCATAAAATAATTTACGTTTTCTTTTATTATAAACTGACCGTTCTATCTTATTCCTAAGTGATGTTGGTAAAGTTTTAAATAATTGACATTCAATATCTATACTAAGATATTCAGACGTGAAATTTATAGAAATTAACTCTATATTACTTAACTTAGGTTTTCTGAATTTGTTTTAAAAAATTCTAAAATTTTCTCGCAACTTGCCTAAAAGTCGCCCATATATTTAGTTGTTTGAATCACAAATAAATATACGAGTTTTTTATCCAACGAATAACATTTATTATTTATTCTACAAATGCACAATGGGTTAATATAAAACTATACGATTAGTGGTAGTCAATGGTGCAAAATTTGGTGCAACAAAAAAAACCTTCCAAAGCTAGATGCTCTGAAAGGCTTATTATTGTTTGTGAGCCAAAGCTCCCAAAATTCAAACCATATGCTTGATGACTTGCTACAAATAAAAACATTTTGCGACATGTTTCTACATTAATTAATATTTGTGTACAAGTCTGAATAGAAAAAAGTTCGAAGTTGAAATTTGGTACAAATTTGCACATCTGAAATACATTCCCGAACATAGCCCGAAAAACAGGTTATGGGGAAATATCGCTACACCAAAGCAGAATTAGAAGTGCTTGTATATAAACAGCTTGAAAACCTCAATGCACTTGGGGAGCAAATAAAATTACTCGAAGAACAAAACCTGTTGCTGACAAAACTGAATCACAAACTGATGAGCCTCGTAAGTGACAAGCACAAAGAACCCATCCCTTATCCCAAACCATCCCAGAAAAAAAAGCAAGAAATATCAGCTGAATATTTACAAGCATCCGAATGATTAAGCAATCACTCCACACCATGCTCCATCTTGGCAGCCTGAAACCCAATCCATTTTCCATCCTTGTCCACACCCCTATTTGCAAGTTCTTTACGTACAAGAAACTTAATATCAAAATCGTCTTTTTCTGCTTCGCATAAAAGCTGCGTTGCAGTTGTAGAAAACATATAATTCGGATTTAGGTCATCCGTTCTATCGTAATATTTTTTCATTTTTGTAACTTTTTGGTTTAACGATTTCATTGCTTTTTTTCAAGCGAACATAAAATACATATTCAACACACGCAAGGCTTTATATTTGAATTATTTAACAATAATTAAATAATTGATTAAAAATTATTACTTAATCTATTCAAATAGTTAATAAAATATCAAGAATTTATATGTCTGAAATTCAAATATATTTTTAACTTTATATTGGTTTCGGAGGTTACCTTTTTTGATTTGAACTCATTTTATTAAGAGGGAGGTATTGTTTGAAGAAATAATTTTAATTTTTTGTTTGAGTGAAAGTAAATGGGAAATTATGAACGACTTATAAAAATTGCATTTGATAAGATTTCTGGTGAAATTCTTAATGCTGATGAAATTTTTTATAATAAAAAAGATGCTTTTTTAATTCGACGTCAATTTCATGAGGATAAAGTTGAATTATATTGCTGTGAATGTGAGCAAAGGCTACATGTTTCCACAAGTAAACATGATAGACTCCATTTTAAACATCAACCGAAAGCTGATTTTTGTATTTTAAAAGACGGAAATCTCTCTCCACAAGAAGTCGATCAGCATAACAAAATTCTTGTAGCAAAAGAAAGTGAAAGACATAAAAAACTGAAGAATAAGATTGCATCACTTCTTCAAAATGTTAAAGGAGTTGATAATGCTTCAATTTCAATTGACAATAAGGTAATTATAAAAAATAATGAAAGAAGAAGACCAGATGTTTACTGCAAATATCTGGATAAGGAATTAGTCTTCGAAATACAATTATCTGATTTATCTTTACGCTATATTTTAAGTCGGTATGATTTTTATAGACAAAACAAAATGTTTCTTATTTGGATACTTGATAATTTCGATGTCCATAAACAAGCTCAATTAGAGAGAGATATTAAATACTTGACGAAGTATGAAAATTTCTTCAATCTTGATGAAAACACCAAAGAATTCAGTCTTAATTGCACTTATAAATTCCCTTTTCTTACAGATGATAATAGCCTTCTAACTAAATGGTTGAATAAATCGATCCCTTTTCATGAGTTAAAGTTTGATTCTGAATGCTATCAAATATACTACTATAATTTTGGTGATAATAAAACCCTGAAGGAAAAAGAACAATGGCAAAATGCAAAACAAATCAAAGAAGTCGAAAAAATAAAAATAGAGGAAGACCGATTAAGTGCTGCAAAATATAAATCAAAGAGAATAATTCAGGAAATTAAAATTTTACGTGAAAGAAAATCACAGTATTTTGGAGATGTCATACTCTTTCTTTCAGAATTAAATGAATTTGAGAAAGATGTGTTTAATTCGATGTTGAACATCAAGAGTAATCTCAAATCAAAAACACCTGCTTTAAATCAATGGATAAAGACTGCAACGCAGGAAGATATTGCATTTATTGATTTTGTTTTGAATTGCAACGAAATTGATATAGATGTGAATGAGAGAGACTTTGAAGGGAAAACCGCTTTTCAAGAGATATATTTGAATAAATCAATAGGAAAATATCTTCCAATAAAAGGATTGTTAAAAAGAGGTTATCAGTTAATTACTGAAGATGAGGCATTAGCAGTATCAATACCTGATTTAAGCGGAGAAAATAATAATGATTTGATTTTATATAAGCTTTGTATGAGTTTATCAGACAAAAGCATGATTGATATTGCTTATAAATATTCAAAATTACTTTTTATTATTGAATCAGCTAAACATGCAACTATTATGGGATTTAGCTATAAACCGAATGAATGGATTGCATTTGCAAATAATGCAATCCAGCATTATAGTAAGCATTGGGAATATATCGAAATTGCATTTAAAAGTTCTGGACTTTGGAAAATTCTGATACAACTTGACGGAAAAGGAACTTTTAAAAAGAAAATCACTCAGTTTTATTTGGATATGCCAGAGCAGGAATATGATTTTGAAGGAGTTTTCAGGGATTTGTATCCAGAGTTGGCTTTTTCAAGGTAACATAATTTACAAGTAGAAAAGAATTTATAATTATGATGACATCTTTAAAATTGCAGATTGATATTAAATGTGAATCATATACAGATAAGTATTTGGATCCACAAACAGAGTTTTTTAAAGTTCTAAAATCAATTAATGGACTTAGCTATACTATATTACCATTCGAGGATGACAGTAAGGATATCGAGACTGACTTAGTTGAGAAAGGTCAAACAAGAATTCTTACACCTGAAATAAAATATGAAGCAACAGGAACTCCATATAACAGGGCAAAAGATATTATTGAAGTATTTAAAAAATTTCTGGATCGCATTATTTCATCAGAACATTTAATTATTATTGATTATTACATGTTTACAGATGATAATGAAAATATGAAATATTCTGATTTTATAACACAAATATTCAGTAAGCATTTGAAAAAGTTGCAAAAAGTTACTTTTGTCACAAGTAAAAAGAAGTACAAAAAACACACTGAAAAAGCAATATATGATAGTTTTTTAAATGTAAAAAGTCAATTGAAGCTTGAGACAAAGTTTTCAGACTTATTTCATGATAGACTTTGGCTTTGTGGGAAAAGAGGTCTGTTTGTTGGGGCTTCTTTTAATGGATTAGGTAAGAAGTACTGCCTTATCGATTATGTTGATAAAAATGATATAATGGACATTAAAACATATCTTTTAAAAGAAGGATTAATAAAAATATAGATTGAGGTTATAAATAAACGTGATAATATAATGAAAACACTCGATAAAAAATTTTTACCAAATAGGCAGAAAATTTATAGTACCCAAGATGGATATTTAAGTGGCTATAGACCGATGACTTACGTGTATAATACTTTTTGTCAGCCAACTTAGTAATACTTTTTTGAAATTATGTCTAATAGTAATAAAATCGGAAGAAATGCTCCTTGTCCATGCGGAAGTGGAAAAAAGAATAAATACTGTTGTAATTTAAAGTATAGTAATTTCGTATCTGAAAAAGAAGAAAAAGTGACGGTTTCTGAATACAAGAAGTTTGTTAGTTCTTATGATAAATTTGATTTGCTTAAAACAATTGCTGCGGCACAATTACTTCCTTTAAATCATGGAAAAAATGTAAGATTTGAAATATTAGCGAGGGATTTAGTACTACAAGAAATTTTAGATAAGCCTGAAATTGATTACAAAAATTTACAAGATTTCTTCATGAATAATTTCAAAAGCCATTATTTAGAAGACCCTGTAAGCTCATTCTTTACAGAAAATATTATATGGTTTTTTGGCAATTTTACTGTATTTCCGGGTTTAAATCATAATGGAACACGGATTCTAAATAGCTATTTAGAAGCTATTTTTACAATGGAGAACTTATTGCCTGATTCATATAAAAAGACAATTAGGGATGCTGCCACGATAGTACTTGCCATGTGTGAGTCAATGGCTATGAATGCCGGATTGAAAAGATATATATATGAAGAATATGAACATTCTGAAATAAAGATACCAAAAGAAGGTGATTTATCAAGATTCAAGGATATAGTGTCATTTCAAACCTCTCATTTGCAGAAAATTGCAATTCATTATCAAGTTGATTTAAAGGTAATAGAAAAATTTGTAGTAGACTTAAATGATGAAAATTTCAAAAATGATGATCCTGACAAAAACCCATTATTAACAAAGCCTCTCTATAAAAATAATGATGAGTATATTTTTGCATTACCAACGGCTTCCGTTAATTGTCTGACAGAATTTATTACTAAAACCTCAAAAGATTTCGGATGCCATAAGGAGTTAATGAACTACTATTATACGCATCAATGGAGAATCTTGAATTTACAATTAGAAGAAACCGGATGGAAATTGACGGATATCACCCTTCCTGAAACAAAATTAAACATCAAAGAATCGGTATTTCGTATTGATAATGACAAGTTAGCCTATGTTTGCTATGTTAAATCGGGTCAATCTCAAGAAAGTGTGGATTTATTTTCTTCTCAATCTGGCGAAATTAATTTTTACGACAACCGAAATAATGAAGTCTTAGAGTTTTTGGAGAAAGTGAATCAGAATGCCCTATATAAGTATTTTACATTATACATCATAGGAGAATCAGGATATGATTTTTACTTTTTTCATGGAGGAGCTATAAACGAAAATCAGGTTTTGGCATTAAAACATTGTGAATTTGAGAGCCTTGTGTTTTCGAATGAACTTGATCCTTTAACCCTATGGAAATTTGCAAGAATACAGAGTAAAACGAGAAATAGAACCCAGATAATAGCTCCGGGAGGATTTTTAGACACCTATTTTGCCTATAAAAACAATAATCAGTCATTACTGCATTCTGATTATGCCGTGCCTGATTTAATGAATTTTGCTATAGGTAGTTCTTCAAATTATGAAAGAGAAATCATTAAACAAAGAGACGAGCATTCAACATTGCAATACACAGAACAACATGGGCTCATACCTGTTCCTGTAATAAAATATCGAGAATACGCACCTATTTATAAAGAAAGAGAAAAATCACGTGAATGTAATCTATTGATTGAATGCTTTTCCATTCCAGTTTGGGTAAAAAACAATCAAGCTACAAAGCCTGAAGAAAAAAACGTGATACACTTCTTTTGTGAATCCGCAATTTTCTGGCTGTATAAAATGCGTTTGGAACTGAGTAAATATATTGAGGAAATTAAATCTGAATCATTGGAGTTTATTTTAATCCTTGATAATGACTTATTAAAAACAAAATCAGCTTTAAATAGGGAATTAGAAACTTCAGTTAATTTACATTTTGATGTTCGGGTTGAAAACAATAAAATTTATCTCAAGGTTCCTGATTTAACTGCTTTTTTGTTAAAGCCTACAAATGAAGCAGAAAAACTTATTATGAAAAATATTCTTAAAGGTTTGTCTTTGTTAGTCAGTTATAAGAACGAGTTTCCGATATTAGAAGAAACTGAAATTACAAACATAGTAGATTCTTATCTCAAACCAGATAGTGCTAAAATGATTTTGTATTATGATTCTTCAAAAAATTTAATCCTTGATAATAGATGGTTGTCTCCATTAAGAAAAATTCAGGAATGCGAGACATCATCAATACTTAACGGAATTGTCGACTCCTTAAACCAAACTGTCCCAGAAAAGATAAAATCAAAAGATGATAAGATAAGGTTGTGTAATAAGATAGTTGGTAATTTTATAACTGAAATTTTACATGAACTAAAGCAGTATGATTCAGTTGAGCTATTAAAGTGGTTAATTAAATTGCAAGAGAGGTGTACTTACCAAAGAGAGTTTTCAGAGCTTCTTATTCCAGCAAAAATATCTTGTTTTAGTGATTTTCCTACAGAAGTTATAAAATTACAGAAAAGCAATAAAGAACTCGTAGAAACAAATCTTTCACTAAGATGCTTAATTGAGTTTATTGCGGCTCAACCTAGTTTTGAATCAAAATGTCCAAATATGGATGATGTTGACAGACTTGTTGCTCTTATGGTAGAGGTTATTAATTGGGGAATATTATCCGATTCAATGGATTTAGGGTTGGATGATCCAGAAATGGGCTTGTTACCTTCTGGGAGAATAGGAGTTGACAAAAGCTTCTATTATAACCACATAGAGACATGGTCAGAAGCAAGAGTAGCCGGCGAAATATTTAAATATCAGCAGAGATTTGATGAGAATTTTTCATTACATGAAAGTGTTATTAATGCAGGAGAAACAGAAGAAACAAAAGAAATTGATGAAGCATTTGAGCAGGAATGGGGAATTAGTTTAACATGGATTTTAAAATTGAAAGGCTGTTTGGTTCGGATTTCTATAGAAAATGAAGAATCCGTGACTGTGATGAATGAAATAGATATTGTTGAAAAAATAAAAACATACTTCCCTGATTTTAATAATGACGTATTACTTGCTGGACTAACGCTTTTGTCTCTAACAGAAAGAAAAGCAATAGACAAAGCTCCAGATGGATTTTCTAAAACAGATATTTATCCTTGGAGATATAATCGAGCATTATCATATATTCGAAGACCTCTAGTAAAAATTGAACATAAAGAAGAAACAACTATATTATGGAGTTATAGATATGTTCTTTCGAGTAAAGATAATCTGCTATCTCTTTTATATAGTGGGAGATTAAAAGCTAAAGGAGGAGGAAAACTTGAAGCTTTTCTGAAAAAAAGAAATAACGAAAAAGGGAAAGAATTCAGAGATGAAGTTTGTAATTGGTTGGAAAATCAAAAGATATTTAAGGTTATTCCTTATGAAGTCAAACCAAAAGACCTCAGTGGAAAAGAGGAAGATGGAGTGTATGGAGACATTGATATTTTAGCAATAGATGAAAAAAAGAGGGTGTTTTATTCTATTGAATGTAAAAATACAGTCAGTGCAAGAGTAATGCATGAAATGAAAACAGAACTTGACAATTATTTAGGAAGAGATGGAAACGAAGGGCTTATTGAGAAGCATGTAAAAAGGGATTTGTGGTTAAAACATCATATTGAATTACTTTCTTGTTTTTGTAGCACAGCTAAAGAATTTGAGGTAAAATCTTTGATTTTAACCTCAGAGGAAATTCCACTTTATTATTTGGCAAAGGAAAAGATTAAATTGCCTGTCATATCTTTTGTTTCGTTGAAAAGGCAAGGGATAAACATATTAAATTAATTGTAAATTTATGAGTAAGCAAGAGGTTCCAAGCTTTGTTTCTGAAAAGAACTTAATAAAGATATTAAATAAAGATAATATCATTGATCGTAAAATAAAATTATCTGAAAGCAATGAAGTTTCGGAAAGAATTGAAACGAAAGTAAATAAATTGGTTTCGGAGTTAATAAGAAACACTCATAAGTCATTTTTAGGAATTAAAATCTTTGTTAAAGAAGGAGATGGAATGTCGTGGACTGCCGAAATGTTACGACTTAATTTCAAATCATTGTTTCCAACTTGGAATATCAATTGTTTTAATGGGATTAGTGCAAATCAAGGGTTGCCAGAAATCATTAGAATTATAGGCAAAAATAGATTAATCAAATTAGCTAAAAAAAGTGGACTTACAAATTCATTTAAATTACTTGAAATTAAATTTTGGATATTAATATTTTTTTGCCTCTTAATTTGTGTTATTTTACCTGTGTATTTTAGTAATATTTTCAATGACAATTTTAAAAATTATATAATAGGAATCAGTGCGTTATTGACGTTTATTTCAGTAGCAGTATTAAGACCAATATTCTCAAAGTGGATTGTTGTCGATAGAAGAGAGGCAATACACAAGCTTGTAGAAGAAATACATAAACACGAAATACTTTTTGAGAATGGTAATGGGTCTGAAGAATATAATGAATTTATTAAACATTTAGTACAAGCTTTTCGGCAAAGCCCAAGTCCACGTTTTATTATAGTGGATAATATTGATGGTTTGGATAATACTACAAAAAGAGTGTTAAATCAATATCTCCTTGAAAAGCATGATGATATTTTTTATAAAGAATGTTGGGTTGTTTTTAGCAACTATACTTTAGAATACTATGGTAATCACCTACTTGGCGAAAACTATTCTTTAAGGAATCCTATAGAACAATTTCTGAAATTTGAATTGCAGAGTATTACTTTGAATGAAAAAAGTAAACTTATTGAATTCTTGAATTTATCACAATTAGCAGATAAATATACTACCCTTAAGCAGATCTGTTGTGAGCCAAATATTGAAAACCTTAAACAGTTAAAACAGATATTGCTGAAATTTCAAAAAGATGAACAAAATTCAAGGGACAAATATAGTGCTTACGATTTATTGTTTTTATTGTCATTATCATCATTGCCAAATATATTGTATTTCAACAAAGAGTTCTTATTAAAATCCTTGAAAAAAAGCAAAGGTCGAGTATATAAGTTAAGAGCGAGAATATTAGAATTAATATTAAAAGGTACAAATTTATCTATGGAAGAGTTCCGTATTTGCTTCATAAAAATCAGCAATATTCCTGTGATTTATGAGGAAGTATATGATGGCAGTAGTTTCAGAATTACTGTAGAAGCAAAGGATATTTTAACATCAAACAATGAGAATTTGGGGTACTTTAATCCAGCAATTGGTCATTTATTTTGGACTTTGTTTTGGTACGACAAACTTCAAAAAGTCCCATTAAGAAAAACTTTGCTTAGACGACTTTATTATCACCTTTGCGAATCCAATTTGATTGAAATATCCGATTTGACTTTGAAAGAAAGTATTGTAGTTGAAATTATTAATATATACCTATATACAATTGAAAAATGCACTAATTTGATGTTGGTACAGGAGGGGGAAAAAGCATTTATTAGATGTATTGATTTTTATGTAGATTATATAAAGCATAATGAAGAATTAGTTAAAAAATTTATTATAATTGGATGGGATTTATTTGCAATTTTGAATAGCAAAAATATATTATCAACCTTATCAAAATTATATCAATTTAGTCATAATTTTAATACATTAAATATTAATGAATCTTATCATAACGGATTATGGCAGGTTTTTTTCGAGCTAAATTCATCACTTAAAATATATCCTACCCCTAAAAAAGAAGATGGACAGTCTATTCGTGAAACATTTATCAATAGTTCTATTTATAATTATGGTAAAATTGTTAGTACCTTATTTTGCCTTACATATTATCCAGTGTCTGGTTCTCCATCTATACTCAACATTCCATTATTGGTTTTGAAGAGCCGTGAAACAATAAAAAGTATTTCAAAAAACTTTGAAAAGAGAATTTCAGATTCAAATACACGTAACTTGAGTATAATTGAATTAATATCATTATCCAAATCTACATTTTGTTCCAATTTACTTATTGAGAATTATACGGCAAACAAAATAAGTCATGCTTTAATAAATTCTGAATTAGTGTCTTGGTCAGAATTATTCATTGCTTACGTCGATGTTATAAGGCTGGAAATTGGAACAATGCCAACAAATCAGCATATTAAATGTTTCTTTTTGACAAATGTTTGTATTAATGAACTAAAAACACTGGAATGCATTTTAAATTATTCAGAGAAAAAGCAAGAACTTTACCATAAAACAGATAAAGTTGATGATCAAACCATTCTTGTTGAATTAAAATTATTAAGAGAATCTTGCTTAAATTGTATAAGTATTCTTGTCAGACTTATTAAAGAAATACCGGAATTGATTATTAATACTAATTTAATAGAAAGAGCAAATATTATTTTTGATTTAAAAATTGATACTTTGAGTATCAAAAATGGAGATATAAGCCAAAATGTTATTAATGACATACATTCGCAATTTTATTTAGATAGCATGTTGTGGGATTTTTTAGACATGAAACCTTTAAAAGAATTTAGTATTTTAAAAGGAGCATATTTTAAAGATTCATGTATTAATGTCGGGAATGATATCGAAAGTGATGATTTAAATGATAATCTAAGTATTCTGAAATCATCTAATAGTTTTCTAAGCATAATAGGATATTTATTATTAGCTAAAAAATATAGTAGTTCGATTGATTTATCATCTGTATATTTTAAGCAAGCATTTAACCGCATCTATATAAGCGATTATGGTATGAAAATTAAAGCAGAATTTGCTTTTTTATCGTGTATAAAGTTTGATAGTACTGTAGAAGATTATTTACCATATTTAAATGTTTTACTTTTTGATAAGAGCGGATTAACATACTTTGATGAAATAATAAATAAAATTAACGATGATGATTTCTCTGGAGTGCTAATTAATTTTTTAAATATTGCCAAAAGCGTACAAGCTGTTGATATGCAGACTCGGATATTTGAAAAGCTGAACTGTCGGTTGAGTTCTATAAAAAATGAAAAACTTAAAAGAGAATTATCATGCTTTGTTCAGGCTACTGAAATAAAAATAAAGAATAAAGTTGAAAAACAAAAATGGGATGAACTACTAAATAGTTGGAAAGATAGACGGGATACTTACGCTTATGCCTCAATTCTCAGAATTATTGTTAATAATTTAGATACTAATGAAATTATCTGTTTAGAGATTTTGAGTATCCTTTCAAATAGGAATCCTTCAATAGATTCATACAACTCATATTTTCTTTTAGCAATTGATTTTGTGTTAAAAGCACCTTCGAAAATTGTTGAGGATAACAAGGTGCTTCTTCAATCTTATTTATTAATTGGGCTTGATACTTGGCAGAATACTTCATCTGAAGTATTAACTATTGAAGTAAATGAAGCCTTATATAGAATAGGTTCAATTTCAATTGATTCATATAATGAATCTTTCTTAAATTGGATTACGTTAATGGCACGATTAAAAAAAGAGGGTGAGTTCAATTTCTTTGCACAACTTGATAACACTAGGGCTTTTCTTATGTTAAAGAGCTACATTGAAACTATGCGTAATTTTGGAATCTCTTTTGACATTGGTGATGAAGAATATTATATTAAATTAAATGCTAATCCTTATGACCAAAGGAAATTTGTGAATTCATGGAAAGAAAATCGAGCAGAAACTCAAATCTATAAGATAGAAGATAATCAATTAACTATTTTATCAGAAGCCTTTATCTCAGGAAATTTTCTATTTAAAAGTCCATTACTGGAAGACATGGATTATGATACAGATAGGGATTACTTAAACAATTTAGCAAATGATTGTTTAAACTTCTTTATTAAATATATTTTGGAAAGGGCACAAACTCCAGAATTACTAAAAGAAATGATTTCATCTAATGAATGGAAACAAATAATAGGCAATATTTTTCCAAGTAATAATGAAATATCATAACATTAGAGCTGAAAACAATTGATTGTCTATGATTATTAATATTGCCTTTTTGATATGCAGTATGTCATTAAAACAAATGGAAAATGAATTTCAGAAGATGGATACGGAAATCTGACAGAAGCACAAGAGGAATTGAATGTTTCCCGTTTAAAAAATCCGAATAAATAATTCAATGGAAAAGAACACAGTAAACAATATTAATCAAATTATTAAAGAGTTGGGGAGTATTGATTTAGCTAAAATTGAAATTAAGGAATTGGAGAAAATGATTAGCTTTTTAATGAATGGTTACAATACAAGACTAATGAAAGTCCCTGCAAAATTAGTATATAGAGCTAGGAAAAAAGAAACAAAAAGGTTCGAGAACATTGAAAAATTAATATATCCAAAGCCTGAATTTATAAAAACCTATGGAAGAGTTAATTATCCATTCAATAGTGTTTTTTATGGTTCTGCCAATGAAAGTACAGCAATTATAGAAAATCAACCTAAAGAAGGTGATGAGTTTACAGTTCTATTAAGTGGATTAAATAAGGATTACTTAACGATGATGGAATTAGGAATGAGACATACCGCATGGAAATCAAAAGGAAAAATCAGTGATGATATTGCAATTCGTAGAAAACTTGGAAATGAGCAAAACATTCTGAAGAATCAACTTATTGATGACTTTTTGATAGATCAATTTACTCAGCCTGTGAAACAAGGAGAAGAGGATAAATATAAGCTAACAGCTGTGATTGGAAGTAATTTTTTGAAAGGAGAAAAAATTGAAGGGCTTGTTTTTCCAAGTATTGCAGCAGATAAAAATACCTCAAACATAGTAATAAAACCAGAGGTATATGACAATTTTTACGTTCCAAAAGAATGCTGGACAATTTTGATTGAGAAAAAAATTGAAAGAAACAAATATCAAGTACTTTGTACGGCAAAAGCTAAAAGAATAGAGCTAAACGGAGATATAATTTGGTAACATATGATTGATTTAAGTTTTAGTAGAGTAGAAAACATTTGTTTACAGAATGGCTTTAAACGTTTGAAACAGATAAAACCAGACTTTACATATCAAAAGTGGTTTTTTGACAAAACCATTGATAAGACCAATATTGATAATTTCAGTTTCTATACAGACTCTTACAAGAGTATTGAAGTAGAAAGTATTTCAGCAAAATCCATAGTCGGAACAACCCATTCAAATTATATAAACCTTATGTGGATTGAGATGTTAGGTGGATTAGATAGGTTTGATTCGAATGTAGGCTCAAAAAATGAGATGTTACAGCAATTTATGAATACACAAAAACAAGAAAAGAAAGTGTCCAAATATGGTGATTTTTATATAATAAGTGGTGAAGGAAATCATAGAATCTGCTTATCCAAGTTCTTAGATATTGATATTACTAATGCTCAAGTTTCAGAATGTGAGTTTAATGATAAATATTACACTTGCTGGCATGAGTTGAAAAAACGCACTATTGTCCCCATCAATTTATCCAATAATTTATGGAAATTTCTATTATATAATGTTATTATTACTGTCAAGAATGAGCAGATAAGAGATTTTATTGACAGCTATGATAATGCAGAAAACACATCAAAATGGCGAAGCTTTTTCGGTGGAAATAAATCAAAAATTGAAATAAATAAACACACGGATCTTGCAAATCCTGTATTAACTAAAATAATAAATCAGCATAAACGATTAATAGACATTAAAGATGAGCATGGTTTACATGCTGATGCTGTACATATTGATAAAACACTTAAATGGAACCATATCAGTTAAAAAGAGGGAAGGAGTTTCAAAAGATTGTTCAGGCAGATTTTAAGCAGAATAACAAATCTGGGATTATTTGCATAGAACAGCATGTTTCATTTGAAAAAATGCCATTAATTAAAAAGAAGCAAGACAAACTATCATATAGTATTCCGAACTACGTTACCTGAAAATAAATCATACCAAAAAGCCAAACAACAAATTACAAAACTAAAAAGCCATTCTGCATATTTTTAGAAAAAATTGAAGAAATTTTTTCAATATTTTTCAGGACTTAATCATCTCATTTCCAGCATGCATAAAATTCAATTGCAAGAATTTCTGATTTTTTCTTGTTTACCTTTTTGATTTTTTGACTCTATATATTTAGAGAGTATAATTAAAAACAATTGCAAAAATAACGTGCTAAATAACATGATTTCAAAATTGTATTTAATAAATGGCTTTTGTAAATTGTAGAGAAATTAAAATTTTTAAGATATGAATACAAAATTTTTTTTAATTATTATCGGTTTAATAACTTTTTTTTATTGTAAAACTGTTGCACAAGCATATATTCCTTTAGTTGAAGAGAATAAATATTGGGATGTAATGCAAGGCTCAAGCCCAGAAAACAATCCAATTTGTGGACTTTCTGGTGGTGCAAGATATTTTTTGGAAGGAGATACCGTCATTTTCGGGAAAACTTATAAAAAGGTTTATGCTCAGAATTTCATTGGAGAACTAGGTGCATACCCTTATTTCTGCACACCGTATTTAGTGGATACTAATTCAATTTTTATTAACAAATTTTTACGTGAAGACACATTAACTCAAAAAGTTTATTTATATGATGAATATTTAAATAATTATTACCCCGAATGTGCAATTGACGGAGAAAGAGTATTATATGATTTTAATGTGCAAGCAGGAGATACATTAAAATGTTACGTTGCAACAATGGGTGATTGTAATTATTCCTCAATAGTAGATTCAGTTAAATATGAATATGGAGCAAAAGTAGTATATTTTACAGGAGATGGATTTATTCATAATCATGCAATGTTTGAAGGAATTGGTGGGAGTTATATGGGAGGTGGTTTATTCCAACCAATTTTACAACCTGAATATGGTGGATTTCGGTTAGAGTGTGATTTTGTTGATGATTCGTTATATGTTGGTGGTTGTGCTGACTATATTACAAATATTGAAAAACATAACTTTATAAACAAAAATTTATTAATCTACCCTAACCCAACTAATAATAAAATTTATTTTAATAAAATAATCGATGAAGAAGTTCTAATTATAAATACTTTAGGTAAAATTATATTAAATATTAAAAATATAAATTCTAATGAAATTAATGTTTGTCATCTTCCAAAAGGAATCTATTATTTAAAGTTATCTAACGAAGTCCACAAAATCATTAAATATTAAACTGTTATATTATGAGAACAATTATTTTTTTAATAATTATTGCATTAAATTTTAACTTATTTGCACAAGTAGCAGAATATAGCTTTCAAGATTATTTTAGAGATTATTACGATCCTTCCGATACTGCTGAAGGCGGTGTTTCGAATCAATTGAAACGCATGAATATGCTTTGGGGTATGAGGTTAAGTAAAACTTATAATTCTAAAAATTATGCCAAAAATTATACGAATTTCGTACAAGAATTCAATAGCACCACAAAATATAAATCATTTACAACATTAAATCCAAATTGGACATGCTTAGGTCCAACAGGATCGAATGGGACAAATACAGATGCGACCGAGATAGGCAGAATGAATAGAATTTGCTTTGATCCGCAATACGATGGAATTACAAATAAAACAATATATGCCTCTTCTGAATTTGGTGGGTTATGGCGTTCAGAAAATGATGGATATAATTGGATAAGTGTAATTACAAATATTCAGTTACCAACTACATCAATCGGTGATATAGTTGTAAGTTATCAAAATTCAAATCACATTTTTGTTGCAACTGGGATGGGTGATTATGGAATTGCATTTTGGACGGGAAATAAAAGTAATATAAATCCTTTATTCACTGCAGGTATTTATAGGAGTACTGATTACGGAGCTACTTGGGAATCAATAAATGATGGCTTTTTATCAAACTTTATTGAAGGTGGTACCTGTCGCAGAATGATTATTGACCCAACTGATGAAAATATAATATTTGTAGCTACAAGCATTGGTGTCTTCAGAACCACAAATGCATTAAGTCCTACTCCTTTCTGGGAAAAAGTATTCGATTGTATTACAACATATAATGATGACGAGTTAAGAGGACTTGAATTTAAGCCAGACGATTATAATACAATTTACTCCAGTGGCAAAGGTATTTATAAGTCAAATGATGGAGGAAATACTTGGTCGAGTATTACGGGTGGCAGTACAGGGCTTGATCTAAACAGTTTTGCTAATAATTTCAGATTGTACCGTATTAATATAGCAGTTACACCAGCAGCACCAAATAACATTTATGCATATATTGTTGGGGATGAAGAATATTTGGTAAATGGAGTAATCAAGCGAAGAAGGTTATGTTATTTATTTAAATATTCATTAGATGGTTGGTCATTTTTATATTCTAAAGTTCAAACAAGTGGAACTGAAGCATTTTCTAATGATCTTTTAGCTATAGCTGTTTCACAAACTAATGAAAATGAAATAATATTTGGGCATACAATGGTTAAAAGATCAACTGATGGAGGAGTTGTTTTTAATAGTGCTTCACCATATAATGGTAGCGGTTTTCATGCTGATGTAAAAGACTTAAAATATGTTCCGGGTAATTCAAATATAATTTTTTGTGCAAATGACGGGGGAATAAGCGTTAAAGATATGACTAATGTCAGTACAGGTGGATGGGAAATGAGAAATAACGGATTACAAATTGCAAAAATATGGAATTTTGATGATTCAGAAAATTCAAGAAGTAAGATTTTAATAGGAGAACAAGACGTGGGTACAAGAAAGTATAATGATCCGGGATGGTCAAAAATTGATGGAGGTGATGGCTATGGGACAAATATTGAAGCATACAGTAACGATGTGATGTTTTGGAATGTTAATGGTGGTTTCATTACAGGCAAGAATTACGACTTAACAGGAACTACAATTTCTTATAGTACTTCTCAACAACCAGTATTGCCTCCTTATAATAGTAGTACAAAACCAACAGATTCATATAAAACTGTTAATCATCCACAAACATTCATGCCTTATTATACCTTTGTTGGAGAAATCTTTAAACAAAAAAAAGTTGAAAAAACAAGTACTGATACAAGACTTGATTTGTGGGAGTTAAACTCAGATGTATATAAAATTGCTACACAATTTGAAGGAACAACTATTGCTGATTGGAAAAGGCAATTTACAGAATTGGGGATTTGTGAGTCCAACCCTAATTATGTATATGCTATTTCTTATGGATTAAATTCTTATCCAACAACTATTGACCCACTTGATTTACCATCTCATTTATTTAAGACAACTACCGGATTTAATGCTGACGATATGTCTGTTCAAAAGTGGAATGAAGTTATTTATCCGGGTTACCCTGTTGCTGTTGGAGATAATTTTCCTGTTTTGACGGGCTTAGTCGTCCACCCTTCAAATCCCAATAAAATTTGGGTTACTTATGCAAGTGATGATACTCAATACAGAATTTGGGTTACTTCTGACGGGGGCGTTACTTGGTCAAATGAAGATCCAAATGGGTCGCTTGTAAATCTTCCAGTTAACGGTATCGTTTATCAAAAAAATTCTAATGATTTATTGTATGTTGCTACTGATGCAGGTGTTTTTTATAAAGATGCAGCTATGATTGAGTGGGTAAAGTATGGAGATTTTCCAAACGTTAGAGTAATGGAACTAAAAATTAATTATTGTTCTGGCAAATTGAGAGCAGCAACTTTTGGGAGAGGTATTTGGGAAGGAGATATTTTACCTTTATCAGGAAATGATTTTGAAAAAAAAATATCAGAAAATATTATATGGAGTGGAAATGCTTGGGCTGAATCTGATATTAGAATTTTATCAGGTAATACATTGACAATTACGGGGTCTCTTAATATTCTTGCTGACAAAAAAATTATTGTCGAACGAGGGGCAAAATTAATATTAGATGGTGGAGAAATTTCTTGTTTTTGTGGTGGCTTTTGGCAAGGCATCGAAATACAAGGCAACAGCAGTCTTGCACAAACCGATGACAATCAAGGCGTATTGGAAATGAAAAATGGAGCAATTATCGAAAATGCAACAATTGGAGTGCTGCTTGGACATTGGAAAATAGACCAATACCATCCTGCATACGGAGGAGGAATTTTACGTGCAGAACCCGGCTGTATTTTCCGAAATAATACTACAGCAGTAAAAATTACTGCATACAATCAATCAAATACTTCATACATATACGGATGCCAGTTCATTACTGATAATAATTATTTAGGGACAATACCAAGTGCTTTTATAGCCTTAACAAATATTAACGGTATACAAATTAAAGGAAATACATTTACAAACAATAATTATTCAACTTATGCATACAACAAGCGTGGCACAGGAATTTCAAGCACAGGCTCAAAATTTTATGTTGACGATTACACCATATCAGGAACAACATATCAAAGCAAATTTGAGAACCTTTGGTATGGAATAAATGCAAATAATTATTCATCTGTCAACACTTTTGATATAAAAAATTCTGATTTCAAAAACAATTATATTGGTGTAAAACTTGGAGCCGTTAATTATGCAAGAATCCGTAACAACAACTTTGAGGTAAACACACAAGCCACTGCAAACGACAATTCATGCGGAGTGTATCTACAGAGTTCATCGGGTTACGGAGTACAAAACAATAATTTCACAACAACAAATAACGGCCATTACGGAGTTTATGTATATAATACAGGCACTACTGCAAACACAATTTATCAGAACGATTTTACCGGACTGCAAACCAACATACAAGCTGATTCCCAAAACAAAGGACTTGTAATGCGATGCAATAACTTTGTTTCCACAACCATTGCCGATATAGCCATAACAGGAAGCGTTAATATCAAACAAGGCTCATGCTTAACCCAAACATCGGCAGCAAATAATCTGTTTAGCCATACAGGTTTTACAAGCGATTTCTGGACAAACCCCGGTACTTCAGCATTTAATTATTCATATAACCCATCTGCAAGGACAACCCTCGCACTTTATGACGACACAAAGGTGTTTGCAAATCCTTGTGCCACAGCATATAATCCCGACATGTGTATGGTTCGGATACGAACATCAGGAGAACTGCTTGCAGAAATTAACACAACATCAATAGCCGTAGAGCAGTTAAAAAACAATATAGATGGCGGAAATACACAAAATCTGCTTACCATAGCATTAAGCGATCAGGCTCCGGGACAAATAAAAGAACAATTGCTTGCCGTTGGGCCATACCTGTCAGATGAAGTGCTGCTGGCAGCTATACAGCGGACAGGCAAAACACCTTTGCCTGATGGTATTGTAAAAGAAATAGTAGTGCCGAACAGCCCTGTTTCAAAAGAGGTTATGAAAGCTATTATAACCAGAAATCCTGCTTTACCCGAAGGCATTTTTACCGAAATAAACAATGTTCAAACCGGAACATCCGCCCGAACCGAACTTGAATATCAGATAGCAGAATATTCAGAACAAAACGGCACGGCAATAAATGAACTTTTGCAGTATTATTTATTAGACACAACCATAGAAAACGGGACAGACAGCCTTATGGCATTTCTCCAGTCACAAAACAATAATGAATTGACGTTTCAATTGATACAGGCATATTTGAATGCCGGACAATGTACAGAAGCCCAAAATCTGTTAAGCCAGATTCAACCCGAAACCAATGGAGAAATAAATGCAATAGAGTTCTTTAATTTGCTTGCAGAAATATGCATCAACGGAGATACAATATATAACCTATCGGGGCAACAGTTACAAACAATAAATGTTGTTGCAGGCTCTGAATCAGTAGTTTCAGCAAATGCTCAAGCATTGTTAAGCCTTGTAACCGATAGCATCTTTACAGAAACATTCACACCATTAATTGCCCCCGACACATCAAAAATATACGGTTACTTATACGAAAGCCCTGCTTGTGGAAGCAATCCGGTTGTTTATGACACGTTAATTATTACGAATGAGGATAACAGTATGATAACAGGGCTATTACCAATCATTACAGATATTAATGGTAAATTTGAAATAACACAAGATATTCTTTATTTGCTTGACACCACACAGGTTTATTCGCTTGCAACCAAATCAGGCTACAAACTTCAAACTTCTGAATACAAACCTATATCAGAATGGATTTCAGAAAGCCCACTGACATTGAGTTTATCGGGTGTAAATCTTGAGTGGTACGACTTATACACCAGTCCCGATTCAATCAGTACAGTTGGTACAGCCATAGATTTAGGCGGAAATTTGTATGTTGCAGGTCGCACATATAATCTTACAACAAACAGCGATGTAATATTGATTAAATACAGCCCCACAGGCGAACAATTATGGGTAACATCTTACAACTCAGGTCGGGCAAACAATGACTTTACCGACGATATGGCATTGGATAAAGAAGGAAATTGTTATTTATCCCTGACATCTGAAAATGCAAATGTAGTGCTGTTGAAATACAACGCCGACGGACAGTTGCAATGGACAAAAAACATAGCAAATACAAGCGGACTTACCTATGGAGCAAATGCCGTAGAATTAAGCAGTACAGGCGATGTATTTGTAGCCGGAAACTGTAATAATGCAACAGCAAATACACAAGATATTTTTATAGCCAAATATAGCAAAACAGGTCAGCAAAGATGGTTTAAAACCTACAACCTTTCGGATATTGACGGAGCAACATCAATGAAAGCCGATAACAATGGAAATGCAATAATTACAGGCGTGTCGTACAACAATACCTTGCCCCAGAATCCCAATTATATTACCTTAAAATACAATACAAACGGAACCTTAACATGGTCAAAGATATTTGATTCGGGAAATTCGGACTTTGGTCAATACTTAACAAACGACAATTCAGATAATATTTATGTAACCGGAGTAAGCAACGATAAGATTTTGACCATAAAATACAACCCAAGCGGAGTACAGCAGTGGGCAACATTTTATAATTTTGGTAGTTATCCGAATGCAATAGACGCAGATAATGATGGGAATATTTACGTAGGAGGCACCACAAATAGCAATATCATAACATTAAAATATGACACATACGGAAATCAACAGTGGAAGCAAATCTATAACGATAGATACGATGGATTTGATTATTGTAGAAGTATAACCACCGATGATAACAATAACATATATGTAACAGGTCGAAGTGCAACCATACCAAGAAATTCACACTTTCAAACCAATGATATATTGCTTGTTAAATACAATCAGGAAGGAGTAGTTGAATGGACTGAGACATTCCGAACACCTGAAAACAGCGTAAACGGAGGAAATGACGTGGTGGTAAGTGAGAACGATAATGTTTATGTTACTGGTTACAGCGGGGGACAATATAATTCCTACATGGCAACCTTGAAATATTCACAATGTCCGGCAACAGCCAATTTAAAATCGGCAATGTTTACTCCCGAAATCACAGCAAACAACGAAATGATAAAGGAAATTGACGATAACGAATTAATACAAGTAATCAATTTCAAAGAGAATAAAGTTATTGTATATCCAAACCCATATACCGAAAGCACACGTATAGAATTAATTACAAAAACTGATGCACAGGTATCGTTAGAAGTTTACACAATGGGAGGTCAATTGATAGAAAATGTATATTCAGGTTATACCAAAGAAGGAAAATACAATTATACATTTAGTGCAAAAAGCAAAGGCTATAGTGCAGGGACTTATATGCTAAAAATTATGGTTAATGATGAAGTTAATAGTTACTGGTTAGTGGAAATGAAGTAGGTTGGTAGAAGTGCAGAGAAATCTGCACTTCTTGTTTTAATAATTATTTAGTAAAATATTATATTTATGAAACTTGTTGCCATTTGGGTTGAAAATTATATGAGTATTAAAAACCAAGTATTTAACTTTGGGAGTAAGTACACTTATGATTTTAAACTTAATTCAGAAAAAAGACAAATATTAATAAGTGCTAGTAAAACTCCTGATTATTTTCAGCTTTTTTCAAAAAAAGGAATTACAAATATTACAGGAATAATTGGAATCAATGGCTCTGGGAAAACATCACTTCTAAGACTATTGAATGTTATGGAAGCTGATAAACCATTAACACATCCTGTATTAATAATTCTTGAAAATCCGCTTAATTCTAAATTAGAGATTTATACATATATAAGCAAGGATTCAAAATTCTTTTTTAAAAACCCAATTGAAATAATTATACCAGAAGAAGGTATTATTTCTAAAGAAAGTATTAAAAATAAATTATTAAATATTAATAAAACAGAGTCTCCTTTCAAAAAAATGAGTATTATTTATTACTCAAATTTGTATTCAGACCAAAATGATAAATGGTTAAATATGAATAATCCACGAAATCGTTCGGTTGACTATCAAACTCGAATGTCCCTTACCCCAGATAGTATTCAAAAATATTTAGATAAAAACAAGAAATATAAAAACGATGATACAGTATTTGTTGATGAGAGTTTTAATCTACTTAAGTTGTACTTTGAAGATAGATTGAAAAGAATGATTAATTTTTTAGTAATTTTTAATACAAAACACAAAAGATTAGAAGCACTTATAAAGGACATTCATATTCCAAATACAGTTACCATATGGTTTAACGAAGAAATATTTGCGGAAACTGAAAAATTAATTAATCAATCGTTGTTTGATTTTAAACGACTACCGGAAATTAATCAATATTGTATTAAAAAGAATAATATAGAAAAAAGTATCAAAATAAAGTTTAAGAATGAATTGATATTTAAAATTTTCCTTTTTACATTTTATAATGATTATTTCAAACAAAGTAAAAATAGATTACCATTAGATGATTTATCAAAATTTATCAATAACCTTATTCTTGACGATTCAATATTTGATAAAATTTTAGAATTATTACTAATTCACAATCGTGATGACAAGTTTTACATGATTGGAAAAATAAATGATTTATTAAAAAATATAGATTCTCATCTTGATAAAGTTAAAATAATAGAGCCAAAATCTATTGTAGATATTGGATCATACAAATTAATAATAACTGAAGACTTATGGAAGTTTTTAAGTATAATAATTTCAATAACAGATTATAAATCTGATGTTTTATTCAGATATAGCATTAATCCATTCAGTGCAGGCGAGTCTGCACTTTTAAACCAATTTTCTGAATTTTACGAAACATTTGAACATCTAACATATAATGATAAAGAAAATGTAATTGTTTGTATAGATGAAGGAGAACTTTATATGCATCCTGAATGGCAAAGGAAATACATTAATTCACTTTATGTATTTTTCGATTATTTTAATAAAAAACTTAACCTTAATAAAAATTTTCAATTTATCATAACTTCACATTCCCCTTTTATATCGTCAGATATACCAAGTCATAATTTGATATTTTTAAAAAAGGAAAATGGGCTTTGTAAGGTATCAAACTCTATCAATCATAAACCAACTTTAGGAGGCAATATTTTTGAATTATTTAGCGATGGCTTCTTTGTAAATGAATTTATAAGCCAATTTGCTTTTGAAAAGATAAATGATGCTTTTAAATTTCTTAATAATAAAAAACAACAAACATTTAAAAATTTATTAGACGTAGAGGGTTTCTTAAAATTAATAGGAGAGCCCTTAATCAGAGATGAAATACAAAAAATGGTTAACAGAAAAAAAAGTAAAGATTTTGATAAATATTATGAAATTGTCGAATTAGATAAAACGAAAATACTTGACATATCAAAAGAAAAAACAAAAAAATGATAACAGTTCATTATTCAAACTATAAATCTTTCCTTGATATTCACAGTGATGCAATTATAGGGTACTGCGACAATCATTTTAATAAATGTACTACTCAATTAAATAACTATGTAAACACACATTTTGGTTCAATTATCACTGATTTTGAAAGTCTGATTAAAGCATCTCCTGAAACATTAAAAGAAATTAAAGAATATTTTGATAAGTTAACTATAAAAGAAAAAAAGAAAATTAGAAACGATTTAAACTTAAAAACTTTATATGGATATTTTGTTAGAGGGGGTATTTATTTCTCAAGTAATAAAATCACTGAAAAATATAATTCAAAATACCTAGCAAATAAAATAGACATTTTCACTTGCCCTTATTGCAATGAAAATTATACATATTCTTTTGAATATAAAAAGAGAGGAAATCAAATAAGAAGAACATTTGACTGGGATCATATTTATTCAAAAAAGGATTATCCTTTTTTTGCAATTTCATTTTTTAATTTAGTGCCAGCATGTAAGGTTTGCAATCAAATAAAGTTAGATCAAAATAAAAAATACTTTAATCCGCATTTGTCTGTTAATGTTGATGATGTTTATTTTTATGATATTAATCCTATTGATGCTGGTTTTATTTCCGATACTAGCAAACTACAGTTAAATATTATATTTAAAGATGTAAAGTATAAAGATGAAATAAAAGAAACTATTTCTGTAGTTGCTCAATTAAATAGATTTAGATGCCATAAAGAGCTTATTAAAGATATTCTTAATAAAAAAAGAATTTATACCGACACCTATCTTGCAAAATTAAAGAATCAAAATCCAATTTTAAAAGCAATAAGTATTGGTGAATTGAAAAAAACAATTTATGGTGTTTATTTTGACCATAAAGATTATTATAAACGTCCTTTTTCAAAGTTAACAAGCGACATTTTGAAAAATAGGTATGTATAATTTTATCTGCCGCTATTCCAGTTAAGCACTTCGACTTATTAAGAATCGTACAGATACTAACACTCTTTTTGAATATTCCCATGAATAAACATCCTAAAAAAATCAAGTTATTATAGAATTCCATTAGCAATATTAGAATAATATTATACAAATATTAGAAATACAAGCTTCATATATTAGAAATATACATTTTTATTATTAGAATAATATTAGACATATTATATTTGTATCAATAAAATACAGATATGAATCAATACACAAACCCCATAAATAAGGCTAAAAAGCAAAAAATGCTTTTAAAAACCAAAGAAGAATTAGTTGAAATATTACAAGAAAAAGAAAAGCGAATACAACATTTAGAAGAATTGATAACCGAAAAGATGAACGAGAGTGAAAAACTCATTCAAAAACTTGAAAAGTTGCAAGAAGAAAAGCAACAGAAAGCTTCAACTTCAAAAATAAAATATAACAAAGAAAACAGTTGGGTAGGAAAAATCATCACAGCACTCACCATCAGCGAGTATCCAATGCAATCAAAAGAAATTATTCGTTACATTGAAGAACACGACAAGGAAGCATTCAGTAACGTCATTGAAAAAGTGAAACACCTATCTCCAAACTTAGCAAAAGCAGTAAAATATGGAAGAATAAACAAATACAAAGTATCAGGCATACTTGGGCATTTTTATGTTTTGCCTCAATGGTTAAACGAAAAAGGAATTCTAAAAAAAGAATACAAAGAACGAGAGCCAGTTGTATAATTTTCTGACACAAAACTACCACAAACTACACAAACCGACATAACGCTACATAAAACTACATTGTTTGGTAAAATCATACAAAATCGAGCAATAACCGAAAAGTGAGTTAAATGCTTTTCGGTACTTCGTAAAAAATATGTTTAACTTAAAAATACGAAGTTATGAGTATAGAACGACTCGCATACAGCAGCGAACAAGCATGGCAGCTACGACAATTGTTACAAAACAACTCCAAAGCAGGAAAGCCATTAGATTATGAAATTTACGTTGATAAGCTCCGAATTATCCCACGTACCAATAACCCCGAACAATTCGAGGAATACGAAGATTTTGTAACCGATGATACAAAAAGCATCTCCATTATTATTTATGAAGGGAATTCAAAACGCAACAACCGTTATATTCTCGTATTAAAGGAAGAAAAACTTCCCGAGAAGCCCTCATTGTCAGGATTAGAAGTCAATAAAATAGTTGGAGAGCATCTCGAAAAGCAAAAAAAAGAATGGGAGTATGAACTTCTATTAAAAGAAAAGGAAGAAATAAAAAGCGATTTAGAAGATGCGGAAGAATACATCGAGCAACTTGAAAATAAAATTGAAGAACTCAACAATTCAAAAGGCAAATTAAGCCAACAATGGGGCGATTTGGCATCAGTAGCATTAGAAGGCATCATTCGCAGAAATGCTCATCGATTAGCAAAATTACCGGGGGCATCAGCATTAGCAGGAATGTTTGCCGAAGAAAACACAACAGCCGATGCAGAAGAAATAAAAGAATCTGAAACAGAAACAACATTTGAAAGAGTTAATGAAGATGACAAAATAATAGAAAAAGACCGCATAAATTTTTTGAAATATATGCAGGAACAGCTAACCAAAGAAGAATTCGAACAAATGGGTTCTATAATCAGCTATCTGCTAAAAGAGAAAAAAGCAATTGTTCCAACCATTGTGTTTTTGGAAGAATGGGAAGAAGAAAATGATGATGACGAAGGAAACAATTTGTCTAAATCAACCCATAATCAACAAGAATTCAACAAAACTGATGAATTTCCCGCCACTTGTTAAATAGTCAACGAGATACAATGCAATAATTCTTTAAAAACGGGAGGTTCTTAAAAATTATTTGTCGAATATTAAGGATTAAAGGACTGGTTATTGCATGTTAGATACACACTTCAAATATTATTAAAAAAAGCAACAAGAAATAAAAAAGCAAAAAAATGAAAACAACAGAATCAGTATTCTCAACAAGATTTGGCAAGAAAAATACTTCCGTTGTAAAAAAAGTAACAACAGGAAACGTAGTGGTTTACACAAGAGTTTCTTCAAAAGAACAAGCTGACACAAATTTAAGTCTTGAAACACAGAAAAAAGCGATTGAAGAATATGCACATCGCAACAATTTAAATATTATAGCCTATTTTGGAGGAACATACGAAAGTGCAAAAACAGATGGGAGAAAAGAATTCAAACGAATGCTTGAGTACGTTAGAAAATCAAACGGAAAAATAAGTCAGGTATTAGTTTACACTTTAGACCGTTTCAGCCGTACAGGGGGAGCAGCAATAAAATTAACAACAGATTTAAGGGAAAAATATGGTATTGATGTTTTTGCAGTTACTCAACCAACCGACACTAGTAACCCAAGTGGGGTTCTTCATCAGAATATTCAATTGCTTTTCTCTGAATATGACAATCAGCTTCGAAGACAAAAGGTAATAGCAGGAATGAGAGAAAAGCTGAAAAGAGGAGTATGGGTGCAAAAACCTCCACTAGGCTACGACATTATCAGGATAAACAATGAGAAAAAAATCGTTCTCAATGAAGAAGGCAAAAAGCTAAAACTTGCTTTTAACTGGAAAATAAACGGATTGATGAATGAAGAAATAGTTGTGAAGTTAAATGCGATGGGTGTGCCGATGTACAAACAAAAAATCCACAAGATTTTTACGAATCCATTTTATTGTGGGCTTCTTTCCAACTCACTATTGGATGGTCAGGTTGTTGAAGGAGTACACGAAGTGGCGGTAAGCAAGGAAGATTTCTTAAAAATCAATAATATTATTTCCGGATCGCCACAATATGGAATTGCACATAATCCAGAGAACAAAAATATCCCTCTAAAGGTTTTTACTAAATGTTCAAAATGCGGTGAACCATTAACAGGTTTTCTTGTTAAGGCTAAAAATATTTACTATTACAAATGCAGGAGAAAAGGTTGTAGCTGTAGTAAGAATGCGAATGAATTGAACAAGCAGTTTGTAACTTTACTTCAGAAATTTCAGGTAAAAGAAAGCCTTAAAACGATTATAATCTCTCAATTGGAAAATACCTTTATTGATTTAATAAAAAGCAACACGGAGAAACTAAAAGCGATAAAAACCCATTTGACAGAAATCACCAAAAAGATAGACCTTGTAGAAGAGAAATTTTATGTTTTGGGTGAAATGAACAAAGAAACCTTTGAAAAATTTCATACGAAATACAAGTCAGAGCAGAATCAAATTTTAAAGGAACTAAACAGTAGTCAAAATCCAAGTTCAAACCATAAGAATATTTTAGACAAGGCTTTTTATCTTTGCGGAAATATGCATGAAATGTGGGCGTCCGGCAACATGCGATTAAGGGAGCGGATACAAAGACTGGTATTTCCAGAAGGAATTTGGTATGATAAGGAATTTGACACAGTTCAAACCAAAAAAGTTAATTCCATATTTTCTGCAATCGCTTGTTGTGTCGGCGATAGTGATTGCAAACAAAAAGGGACTAACCCTTTTTTATCAGGGCAGTCCCATTTGGTGATCTCGGAGGGATTCAAACCCCCAACCTTCTGATCCGTAGTCAGATGCACTATTCAATTATGCTACGAGACCATTATCAGACTGCAAATATACCAATTTTTTATAAAAACTTCACTCAAATTATAAGTTTTGTAGCTAAAATGCTATTTTTGTTAAATAAATTTGAACAAAAACACACATGAAAAAATTTTTGAAAATATTCGGAATTGTAATTTTATTAATGATTGCAACAATTGTTGCTCTTCCTTTCATTTTTAAAGATAAAATTAAAGATATTGTTGTGGAGCAAATCAACGAAAATATAAATGCTTTAGTAACTTTCGATGGTTTCGATTTATCGCTTATTTCGAGTTTTCCTGATTTTAATTTCGAGTTAAACAAATTAATGGTTGTCGGCGTCGATACTTTCAAAAACGATACACTCGTTAAACTCGATAAGCTTTCGATAGGGATAGATTTTATGAGCATTTTTGGCGACGAATACAAAGTAAATTCCATAATCATCGACCATGCAAACATCAATGCAATTGTTTTGAAAGACGGAAAAGCCAATTGGGACATCGCCAAAGAATCGGGAGACGTCGAAGATTCTACCAGCAGCGAAGAACCTACCGTATTTAAGCTAAAACTCAACCAATTGAGTATTAACAATGCAACAATTGTTTATGACGACCGAAGTTTGGATTTTTATACCTTGCTTGAAAATATGAATTTTTCGCTTAACGGCGATATGACTCAAGATATAACTACGCTCAATACATTGACTAGTATCGAAAAAATGACGATGCTTTTCGAAGGCGTAAAATATTTTAATCAAACGGCAGTGAATTTTGATGCTAAAATTGAAACAGATTTGCTTAAGTCGAAATATACATTTTCCGAAAATATTTTAAAACTAAATCAACTCGAACTCCAGTTTGCCGGTTTTATCGAAATGCCTACCGACGATATTGGAATGGATATAACATTTAACGCTCCCAAAACTGAATTTAAAAACATTTTATCGCTCGTTCCTGCGGTGTATATGACCGATTTTGAAACCTTAAAATCGTCAGGGAAATTAGCGTTGAACGGTTTTGCCAAGGGAATTTATAACGACAACTCGCTTCCGGCTTACAACATAAAACTGCTTATCGAAAACGGAATGTTTCAATATCCAGATTTACCAAAATCGGTAAACAATGTTCAAGTTGCGATTACCGTTGATAACAAAGACGGTGTTGACGACCACATGGTTATCGATATTTCGAAATTTCATGTCGAAATGGCTAAAAATCCGTTTGATATTAAAATGTTGATTCAAACTCCGATAAGCGACCCGCAAATTGCAGGGACGATAAACGGAACCATTGATTTTAATTCGGTTAAAGAGTTTATTCCATTAGACGATTCCGAACTGAAAGGTGTGTTAACCGCAAATCTCGAAATCGACGGACGAATGTCAACCATTGAGCAAGAAAAATACGAGGAATTTAAAGCAAAAGGAACAATTGCATTGAACAACTTCTTTTTCAAAAGCGTTGATTTGCCACAAGGCATGACCATCAACCATACCGAAATGGAATTTACGCCTAAATACCTCGATTTAAAATCGTTTAGCTCAAAAATTGGCAGCAGCGACATCAGTATGACCGGAAAAATCGAAAACTTTTTGGCATATACTTTTAGAGATGAAGTTTTAAAAGGCGACTTTACGTTTACTTCAACCTATTTCAATGTAAATGAATTTATGACTGATGACGAAGGTGTTATCGACACTGCATCAAGCGAAGAATCAGAACTTACGGTTTATGAAGTTCCTGCAAATATTGATTTTAAACTCAATTCTACCATTGGAAAAACGATTTATGACAACATTACGATTTCAAATTTGTCTGGAATAATTGTGATAAAAGACGGGAAAATTATCATGGATAATGTTAGTATGAATTTGCTCGACGGCAAAGTGAGCATGAGTGGTGAATATAACACACAAAATATGGCAAAACCATACGTTGATTTCAATATGGAAATTGAAAAATTAGATATTCAGAAATCTTTTAAAACATTCAATACCATTCAAAAACTTGCTCCGATAGCCGAAAATTGTCAAGGAAAATTCTCGACTCAAATGACGTACAAGAGCAATTTATTGCCTGATATGATGCCCGATATGAATTCAATAAACAGCTCTGGACGTTTACAAACACACAACATTGTGATTTCTAATTCAAAAACATTTACTAAGATTGCTGACGCTTTAAAATCAGACAAATTCAAAAAAGCAGAGTTCAACGATTTTGACTTATTTTTCAAAATTATTAATGGCAAAGTTACAATCGACCCGTTTAAAACGAGTTATTCGAAAACTGATGCAATGATTGGAGGATATTCTACCTTAAATCAGGAGCTTAACTATACTATAAATTTAAATATTCCACGAAAAGAATTTGGAACCGCAGCCAACGATGTATTGAATAATTTAACCAAACAAGCGGCAAGTAAGGGAATTAACATCGAAACATCGGAAAATATAAATGTTAATGTATTAATTGGTGGAACATTGTTGGACCCCAAAATTTCGCTTGATTTGAAAGACCAAGCAAAAGATGCAATGCAAGATTTGAAAGACAAAGCAAAAGCTGAACTTGAGCGACAAAAAGAAGAACTCGAACGTAAAGCAAAAGCCGAAGCTGATCGACTAAAGAAAAAAGCCCAAGCTGAAGCAGAAAGGCTAAAGCAAGAAGCTGCAAAAAAATCGAAAGAAGCACAAGAAAAAGCACGACTTGAAGCCGAAAGACTAAAAAAACAAGCTCAAGCCGAAGCCGAGCGATTGAAAAAAGAAGCCGAAGAAAAAGCGAAAGAAGAAGCAAAAAAACGATTAAACGGACTATTCTAAAACTTCATAACTATGTTAACCCATAACTTCGTTACTTTATAACTTAAAAAAATATGAAAAAAATTATTTCTACCGAAAAAGCACCAAAAGCAATTGGTCCATACAGTCAAGCCGTTGAAGCAAACGGAACTCTCTATGTTTCAGGACAAATTCCAATCGACCCAAGTACAGGAAAAGTAGTAGAGGGCGGTATAAAAGAGCAAACCGAACAAGTAATGAAAAACATTGGAGCAATACTTGAAAAAGCGGGTTATTCTTATAAAGATGTTGTGAAATCAACTTGCTTGCTCGATAGTATGGACAATTTTGCTGCTATGAACGAAGTTTATGGAAAATATTATGCTGAAAATCCTCCTGCACGAGCAGCCTATGGTGTTGTAAAACTTCCTTTAGGAGTTATGATCGAAATTGAATCAATCGCTGTAAAATCTTAATTAGTTGTGAGGTTGAAGACTAACGTACATAAATAATATTTTCAAAATGGAAATTTTTAGTTCGTTATATTATACTTTTTCGACGATAGCACAAGTTTTAGCAGGATTTATTGCTTTAAGTGGCGTATTTGTTATTTTCAAAATACAAGAATTGAAGAAAATACAATTTTTGCAAGTGCAATATTTCTATAATTATCTAAATGGTATACATGGATTATTTAATAGTTCATTTCACGATTGTCCAACGATTGCAGTAACATTAAAAACATTGCACAAATCTGAATGCATCGGAGGAATGGAAGAAGAAATGGAAAAAATCCTTATAGACCTCAATGTTCAAAAGAGTGCACAACTGAAGAGCTTAAATCGCATGAAGGAAATTTTTGGCAATGTTAATTCAGCTCGTAAACACATACTTTTTTGGACAAAAATATCTATAATTTCAGGTTTAATTACAATCCTTTTTTCTTTAAGCATTTTGCCATTTGTACCCCATATTTGCAACTCTACTTCTATAGTTCTTTATTCTACTGCATTTATAGGTCTCATTATTTCAATAGGAGCAATGACTAAAGTAATATTGTCCTGCTTGAAAGAGAAAAAATATTTAACAAACGAACAAAATAAAAGATAGCAGTAGAAATAACAATTTATGAATATTCGAAAAACTGATTGATGGTAAAAGCACTTTGTGTATTTTGTATTTTTTTTATGGGCGTTCTGTTTTGCAACGCTCAATCGACCTTGAACAATTATTTTTCAAATAAAAAGGAAATCTATTTTTCATTCGAGATAAATAATAAAACTGAAATCAATGATTTTTCGAAAACCTTATCAATCGAAAAAATTATCGCTAATCAAGTTTTTGCATATGCGAACAAAAGTCAGTTTGAACTTTTTTTAAGCAAAAATATTTCATTCGATGTTATTGAGTCGAAATCGAATTATGACATTAAAATAAGCAAATCGTTGAAAGAACTTTGCGAATGGAATTCGTATCCAACCTATGAACAATACATTTCGTTGATGAGTCAGTTTGTTGCTGAATTTCCTAGCATTTGTTCGTTACACGAAATAGGCGAAAGCATTAACGGGCGAAAGATTATTGCTGTAAAAATTTCAGATAATGTTGACCAAAAAGAAGCTGAACCTGAATTTTTTTATTCATCGTCGATTCATGGAAACGAACCGATTGGCTACGTGTTGAGTCTTCGACTTATCGATTATTTGTTACATAATTACACGAATTCTGATATTTCAAATCTTGTAAATAATATCGAAATTTGGATAAATCCACTTGCAAACCCCGATGGAATGTATGCAGCAGGAAACCACACAGTTGCCGAAGGAACTCGGAATAATGCGAATGGAGTTGATTTAAATCGAAACTATCCCGATCCCGAAGATGGCATCCATCCCGATGGCTACGATTGGCAAACCGAAAATATAGCAATGATGAATTTTATGAAATACCATAATTTTGTTCTTTCTGCAAATATTCATTCGGGAGTCGAAACAGTGAATTATCCTTGGGATACTTGGGCTAAATACCATGCTGACAATACTTGGTATCAATATATTTCACGAATGTATGCCGATACTGCACAAGCCTACGGTATGGCAGATTATTTTACGGATTTTAACAATGGAATTACCAATGGGTATGAGTGGTACACTATTTCTGGTGGTCGACAAGATTATGTAAACTATTTTTTACATGGACGAGAAGTTACCTTGGAAATCAGTTCGGTTCATTTGCCCGACAGCATGTTGTTGCCAAATTATTGGAATTATAATTATAAGTCGCTTCTAAACTATATTGAGCAATCGCTTTACGGAATTTCGGGAGTTGTAACTGATTCAGTTACTGGAACACCATTGAAAGCAAAAATTGAAGTATTAAGCCACGATGTTGACAGTTCAGAAATTTATTCCGAAACTATTAATGGAAATTATCATCGCTTGATTTCCGCAGGAAACTACTCATTACGCATTTCAGCTCCAAAACACAAATCGAAAATAATCGAAAATATTTCAGTCGAGAACAAGCAAACCACATTTTTAAATGTAGAATTAGCTAACGATGATTCTTATTTTTCAACTCAAAATCGTAATCGATTTGAAATAAAAGCATTGAACAATCCCACAAAACAAAATGTGATTGTATTTTCAATAATATCAAGCGAAACGACTACTTACAGCTATGAAATTTATTCAACAAATGGAAGAAAAATTAGCACAGTCGATAATCTGCACCTCGAAAATGGTGATAACTTGTTAGAAATTAACATCAAAAATTTTGATAAAGGATTATATATTTTTCAATTTTATGTCGCAGATTTAATGTTTGAAAAAAAGATTATTAAAATCGAAAATAATTAAATGACTTTTAGATAATGTGATAATGTGCTAATTTGAAAATTTGAAAATGAAGTTAGACGTTGGAAGTTAGAAAATGAACCTATAAACTCATAAACATTTCAACCTAACAACCAACTTTATTAACTTTATGGACTTGATGAACTTTACAAACTTTTAACTTTAAGAAACATGAAAAAATTATTGTTTGCACTTTCAATTCTTGCAATTTTATCGGCTTGCGATTCAAACTCAACGCTTGAGCCAACGGGAAATGTTAAAATTAGTGGTCAAATAGATACCGCTAAAAGTGGTCAAATATTGTTGTATCAGGAAGTTTTAAACGATTATGAAATTGATACAATTAACATTGACGAGTCGGGGAATTACGAATTTGAATTTGAAACAAGTGCTTCCAAATATTACACTCTTGCGTACAACGATTATTATATGCAACTTTTTTTGTCGCCGGGCGATGATTTGAATTATTCGGTCATTAACGGAAAAATAAATATTTCGGGAAAAGCGGCACCCCGTGCAAATTTCTTAAAATCAGTAAACGAAGTTGAGAAAACCTTGGGACTAAAATCATATTCAAGATTTATGTCAGATGAAAAGACTTTTATCAAGCAGTACGATTCGATATTTAACATTTTAGAACAAGAAATTACAAAACGAAAAGATTCAGTTGATGAAAAGGTTTTTGATTTTGAATTAAATAGAATAAAATACAAAAAAGCCTTGTCTTTACTAAATTACGAAGATTATCACAAATATTTTGCACAAGTTGACACATTCAAAGTAAGTGCTAATTTCTACGACTTTATCAATAAACTTGATTTGAACAACCCAAAACTTATTGACTTAAAAGATTATCGCGAATTTTTGACTACCTATTTGGTGAAAAATGTTGAAAAAGTTCTTGAGAATGATTCAACTTTGGAAGACAACATTACCTTTATGAAAGAAGCTCAAAAAATTTCTTCTAACAAAGAGATACAGTCGTATGCTATGTTTGATCATTTATTCAAAGCTTTAAAATACAATGGAATAGAAGATATTGATGAAAGTTTGAAGTTTTTCAAAGAGTCTTGTAAAAATGAAGAATATAATAGCAAATTAGACGAATTGTTTGCAAAATGGAACAAAATTGCAAAAGGAAATATCGCAACAAATTTTACTTATACAGATACTAGTGAAGTAATGATTTCGCTTAATGATTTCAAAGGTAAATATGTTTACATCGATGTTTGGGCAACTTGGTGTCGTCCTTGCATGGAGGAAGTTCCTCACATGTCAGCATTAATTGATGAATTTAAAGGTAAAAATATTGTTTTTATGGGTGTTTCGGTTGACGAACTTAAAGACAAAGCAAAATGGAAAGAAGTTGTAAATAAAAAAGGATTAAAAGGGATTCAACTTTATGCAGGAGGTTGGAAAACAACCATTGCCGAAGCTTATAACATTAGTTCTATTCCTAGATTTATTTTAATCGATAGAGAAGGCAAAATTATCAATGCTACAGCTGAACGTCCATCGGAAAATATTGCAGAAATTTTGAAAACCTTAGATGGGATATAAAAAAGCTAGAAGCTAGAAGTTAGAAGCTAGATGAAAAAACTAAGAACATAACTTGTAACTTGTAACTCATGACTCATTACTTGTAACTTATAACTTTTTGGATAAATGAACATAAATGTAATGCTTTCAGTTTTTATCGGTGGCGGACTAGGAAGTTTGTGCCGATATGGAATTTCAAAACTCATTGTTTCGAAGTTTGAAGGCATAAATCCAATTGCAACCTTATTTTCGAATGTTATTAGTACGTTTATTTTTGCCATATTTTTACTGCTTATTTTTCATAAATTTACATTCAACGAAACTGCCAAAACGATGTTGTTGGTTGGATTTTGTGGAGGCTTCAGCACATTCTCAACTTTTAGTTTCGAAATGTTTCAATTAATAAAAACAGGAAACATAATGTTTGCATCTTTGTATTTCATATCAAGCATTGTTCTCGGTATTGGTTTATTTTTTATAATTTCTAAAAACATAGCTTAAACATGTTACGAATTCTAATTATTTTCACTCTTATTTTTTCGATTTACTTAACTCAGAGTTTTGCTCAGCAGCAAACCAGAAAAAAAATTCCACCTGAAAAACCCAAATTGATAATTGGAATTATTGTTGATCAAATGCGTTACGATTATATTTCGAGGTATTGGGATAAATTCGACACCAAAGGTTTTAAACGATTAATTGGAGAAGGAGCTTTTTGCAAAAATGCAAATTTCGATTACATATTTACTCAAACAGCTGTAGGACATGCAACCATTTCTACCGGAGCATTACCCGCAGTTCATGGAATTGTTTCAAACACTTGGTATAATCGACTTAAAGAACAACGCATTTATTGTGTTGGAGACGATAAAGCTAAAACAACTGGAAGCGAAAGCGAAGACGCTGGAAAAAAATCACCCAAAAATCTTATCACAACAACAACTGGCGATGAATTAAAATTAGCATCAAACGGAAAATCCAAAGTTATTGCTATTTCACTAAAAGACCGTGCAGCAATACTTTCGGCAGGGCACGCAGCTGACGCAGCATATTGGTTCGACGAACAAACAGGAAATTTTGTAACAAGTTCATATTATCTCGATTCGTTGCCAAAATGGGTTCGAAAATTTAATAAAGAAAAAAATCCAGATTTATATCTTAACAGAGTTTGGAGTACACTTCGACCTATTGAAGAATACACCGAAAGCATTGCCGATAACAATCCATTTGAGACTGGAATAAAAGGACAAATAACATTTCCCTATAATTTAGCCGAAATACGAGAAGAAAAGAAATACGACTTGCTTAAAACAGTTCCTTTTGGAAATTCCCTTACAAAAGATTTTACAATTAATGCAATTGTAAATGAAGAACTTGGCGTTGATGATTTTACCGATTTGTTGATTGTGAGTTTGTCGGCTACCGATTATATAGGGCACTCATACGGACCAACTTCCGTTGAAAACGAAGATACATATTTGCGACTTGACGAAGAAATTGCACATTTTTTAAGTTTTATCGACAATCAAATCGGTAAAGAAAATTGCTTGGTGTATTTAACTGCCGACCATGGTGTAGCACACTCCCCCAAATATTTGGAGAGCCAACATATCCCAGCCGGTTTTTTTAACGATAATTATGCTATCACTCTTTTAAAAACATACTTAAATGCAATTTATGGTTATGGCGAATGGGTTTCGGAATATATTGACCAACAGATATATTTGAATCGAAATTTAATCGAAGATTCTAAACTGTCGTTAGATGAATTTCAAAAACGAACAGCACAATTTTTTATTCAGTTTACCGGAGTCGCCAATGCAATGACTGCAACTAACCTTGAAAACTCCGATTATTCAAATGGTATTTTTAGTAAAATGAAAAACAATTACAATCAAAATCGCTCTGGAGATATTCTCATAAATCTTGAGCCAAATTGGATGGAAGACAGCTTTTCGGCAACCAATCATAATTCGCCTTATGCATATGATACTCACGTGCCATTAATTTGGTACGGGTGGAAAGTGAATCGTAAAACGATTACTCGTCGAGTTTCGATGACTGAAATTGCACCAACCATTGCCACTTTTTTAAACATGCCTTTTCCAAATGGATGTTTATCGGAACCAATTATTGAGATAACGGAGTAATTTGCTGTAAGTGAAAAAACTACTAAACAAGCTGAGAGAAACAATGGTTAAAAGACAGAGAATATGAAACGCTCAAAAAAAACAGAAAATGGAAACACAGTTATGACTAAAGATTTTCATAATAAATTCATTGATTTCTTATTAAAAAAGAAAATGCTTGCGGAACATAACCGAGACAAAGAAATTAAAGAATACCATGACCAAAAAATTGCTGAAATATATGAAGCTCATATAATTGTACTTGAATCATGCGGAAACAGAATTCATACAAATAAAGAATCCTTATTAGATTTTATCAAAACAATAAAGGATAATAAATACTCCATCCCTAAATCAATTACAAATACAGAAAAATTTAAGAAACATTTTGAAGACTACTGCGATTGTTTCTATGAAGAAGTTAAAAACACGAGTTTTTAAATTTTGCGACTTAATTTCTCTTTAAACTAACACCTACCGTCAACAATGTATAAAAAAAATAATAGCCTGTTCAGCAGTAAATTCAATGGTTGCAGCCCACTCCAACTTTTGTTTAACTAGACAGGAATGAAGCCCGCTAACGGCTACTATTCTTATTCTAAACATTTTAATCTTTCCGTTTAAAGTCTCCGTTTTTTAGAGCTTGAAAAAACTTCGACCAAGCAATCGGATTTAGCAAATTATTTGGAGGAAGTTGACCGGCGTAATACAGTTGATTGTATGTTTGTTGCATAAAATATTTATAACTCAAACTCGCATTAGGTTCTCCGCTGTAATCATTGAGCAATTGCTTTTCGATGAGTGCAAAATTCGTGAGAGCTCGTTCAATATCATCGCTAGGAACATTTAGTTGAACAAATGCTTCACGAAATTTTTCATAAGTATTCCACGGAAAAACAATGGCTTCGCTTAAAATTATGGTGTCGGTTTCAAGCTTAAATTGTACATATAAGTCGTTTGTTAAGGCGGTGTCAGGTACTATCCAAATTTGTTTTTTATATCCCATCGATGAAAATAGAATAGTATCTTTTGCTTGAACTACGATTGAAAAAAAACCTTCGAAATCGCTAATCGTTCCACGTCGGTAATTTTTAACCAACACGTGTACAAATGGCATTGGTCGTTGTTTTGAGTCGTTGATAATACCCGAAAGTTGATGTAGTTTTACAGGTTTATTTTCTTGTGCAATTGATTCGAATGGAATTGATAAAATCACAAAAAATACTAAAAACCCAAATCGTTTAAATAAATTCAAAATAAATTCGTTTTTGTATGTGAATCTTTGAGAACTAAAAATAGGTCATTTTTATTATATATCTTTATTAAAAAAACTAAATTATGTTAAATCTAAAGAAAATTTTGTCGGTTAAGAGTATCGTGAACGAACTTGTAGTTACATTTTTACGATTTCCATTTGCAATAATTACTTCTATTGCTGCAACACTAATCGTGTTTCACACAATTGATTTAGATTACGCTCAGCTTGAAAAAAATCAATTTTGGTACAACATTATTCAAACCTTGTACATCGGGATTTCGTTTTTTATTGCAACTGCATTGTTACTCGAAAAATTAGGTATAAAAGGAATTAAAAATATTTTAATAAAAAACGGAGTTGGCACACTTTTATTGGCATATTACTTTTTTTTGCCCGAAATCTATCATCTTAAATCGTTTATTAATGCGTTTATACTTGCAATAGTGTTTCATCTGTTAATTTCGTTTATTCCATTCTACCGAAAAGGGCAAATGAATGGCTTTTGGCAGTTCAATAAGTCGTTATTTTTACGATTTTTCTTTGGCGGCATTTATTCTGCTGTTTTGTATTTGGGTTTGGCATTGGCTATTGCAGCAGTTCAGCATTTATTTACTATTTCGGTGGACGAAGATTTGTATTTTAAACTTTGGATTTTTATTGTAAGTGTTTTTAATACTTGGTTTTTCTTAGCTGGAGTTCCAAGCGATTTCAATAAATTAGATGAAGACAATTCGTACCCCAAAGGATTGAAAATATTTACTCAATACATTTTACTTACAATTGTAAGTGTTTATTTCATTATTCTGTACATGTATATGTTCAAAATAATTGTACAGGGTGAATGGCCTGTTGGTTGGGTTTCTAACCTTGTGCTTGGGTTTTCAATAGCAGGGATTTTTTCCTTGTTGCTAATTTATCCGGTAATTAGTAAAAAAGAAAGCTTAATAACGAACTTATTTTCTAAACTTTATTTTTGGGCGATTATTCCTCTGATTGTGATGCTTTTTATGGCAATTTGGATTCGAATTGGCGAATATGGTATTACCGAAAATCGTTATTTTGTCTTGATTTTGGCAATTTGGTTGACGGGAATTACCATTTTTATGCTTTTCAATAAAATGAGAAATATTAAAGTAATTCCAATTTCATTGGCAATTATTTCTTTTCTATCGCTTTACGGACCATGGAGTGCTTTCAATGTATCGCTCAATAGTCAGATGAGCCGATTTGAAAATATATTGGAGAAAAATAACTTGCTCGAAAATGGAAAGTACAAAAAATCAGACCATGTTATTCCGTTTGAAGAGAACAAAAGCATTTGTTCAATTGTGAACTATATTGTTGAAAATCATGGATGTGAAATATTTCAGCCGTTGTTTGACGAAAATTTAGATTCCTTGTTGGCGAGTGAATCAAGATACAATGCAGGAAACATTATTATTGTTGATAAAATGGGGCTAAAATACATTGGTGAATGGCAGGAAGAAAGCTATGAAAATGAATATTTTTACCTCAATGCAACGGACTTAAATCATACTAATTCAATAATTAAAATCGATACTTACGACTATTTTTTGAAATACGAACAAGCATATAATTATAACGATTCGTTAAGTCAAAATTTAGCAGAATATATAGTTGATGACCAAAAAATACAAATTAGTTTTGATGAGAAAAATCTTACGCTTTCGGTTAAAGTAAACGATAGTTTAGGCATCTCGTTACCTATAAAAGAAAACATCAAAAGTTTAAAAACAAAACAAATATCGAATCAACTTACGTTCAGCGATATGATGTTGATATCAGAAAATGAAAAGATTAAACTTGTATTTTGCATCAACAATATGAATGGAAATATCGAAAAACAAGATGTTATTAAAGTTAATAATTTTGATGCACAACTTTTTTTGAAAATAAAATAATACAAGAATCTTTTGGTCAGGTTTTATCCGCCTACAAAAAACCTCTCAGGTTTTGGAAACCTGAGAGGTTTCAGTACATAAAGGCTCTACTTTAATTGTGGCTGTTTTCGTAACTCGTACATTCTTGTCCGATAAAAACAAAAACTCGGATAGGAATATCCGAGCCACAAAGTCAAGTTTTTTTGTCATTCTGAACGCAGTGAAGAATCTAAAATGTTAAAAGTAGAACATTAAGATTTCTCGTCGCTAAGCTTCCCTCGAAATGACAAAAAAGATATTTTTCGCCAAATTTTTGTCAATGCAAAATGTACGTTAATAAAATGTTATTATCTAAATTGGATTAAGTTTATTTTCTTTAATACTTTTAAGACGACAAATATATTTAATCCATTGTATGAAAAACCGTAAGCTTTTATTTGCTGGTATTGCAACAATCTTAGCAATTGCAATCATTATTGTAATTATTTTTAGTACAAAAGAAAAAAAACGTGGCTACAATCCCGAGTTTAGTAAATATATTGCAGCATACACTTCTGGAATTATTTCAAAAACTTCGAATATTAAAATTAAGTTTACATCGGAGTTTATGGCAAAAGTCGATAAAACTCAAGAGCTTGATGTAGATATTTTCGATATTACTCCCGAAATATCGGGTTCAATTTTTTGGGCTGATAACAATACGCTAGAGTTTATCCCAAATGAAAATTTAAAATCAGGAACATCATATGAAGTGGAGGTCGATTTATCCGAACTAGCTAAAGTGCCGTCTTCGTTAGAGTATTTCAATTTTGAATTTCATACCATAAAATCAAACTTCGAGATTTCGATCGACGAGCTAATTACAATTGACCGAAAAACGCTACGTTGGGAAAAAATAAAAGGGACTATAATTACCGCCGATCAGGAAAGTATGAGCGATATTAAAAAAATAGTTTCCGCAACCCAAAAAGGAAAAAGTCTTATTGTAAATTGGGAAGATGCTGAAAGTACAAGCAAATTCAAATTTGAAATCGACAGCATCGAACGATTCGATACAGCTTCGGAAATTGAAATCAACACAGATGGAGCCTCTATTAGTGTAGATAAACAAGAAACGATTAAATACGAAATTCCGGCAATTGGTGATTTCAAATTTACCAATTACAAAATAATTTATTCTCCTGAGCAATATTTAATGCTTCAATTTTCCGATCCATTGTTAGAAGATCAGGATTTATCGGGACTTATCACCATCGGAGGAAATTACCCAAGTCAATATATTGTCGAAGACAACTCGATTCGACTTTATTCTTCTGATTTTCTTAAAGGCGACTATGAAATTCAAATCAAAGAAGGAATTAAAAATGTATTGGGATTCAAACTGAAAAAAGAATCAACTTTCATGGTTTTTTTCGAGGATATTAAACCGAGTGTTCGTTTTACTACTACAGGAGTAATTCTTCCATCTTCGGAACAAGGCACTGTACTTCCATTCGAAGCCGTTAATCTTAATGCTATTGATGTTACGGTACAACAAATTTACGAAAACAATATCCAGCAATTTTTTCAGGTTAACGATTTTGAAGGCGATTACGAATTAAGGCGAACCGCAAAAGTTGTTTCGAAAAAAACAATCCGTTTGGATAATCAGAATATAATGGATTTAGGCAAGTGGAATACCTTTACACTTGATTTGAATAGCCTGATTAAAAAAGAACAAGGAGCAATTTATAGAATAAGTATAAATTTTAAAAAACAATATTCTGTTTACAATTGTGCTGAAGACGACAAGGAAGAAGAGCCTGAATTTGAAGAACTCGAAGAATATGAATCCGAAGATAGCGACCAAGGAGAATATTATGAGGATTATTATTACGAAGATTATTATTACTACGATGGCGATTATAATTGGGAAAATCGAGATAATCCTTGTAAAAAAGAGTATTATGGGCGAAAAAATGAAATTTCACAAAATATATTTGCATCCGACTTAGGTTTAATTGCTAAAAAAGCAAACGATAACTCAATTCGTATTTTTGTAACGCATATCAAAACAGCAGAACCCAAAGTTGGTGTTACGGTTGAAATTTATAATTTTCAACAACAGCTACTTCAATCGAATATTACCGATGATAACGGAATGGTTGAATTTCTTGATGTAAAGGAAGCACATTTTGTCGTTGCAAAGGATAAAAAAGAAAGAGCTTACCTGAAATTGCAAGATGGTAACTCATTGTCGTTGAGTAAATACGATGTTTCAGGAGCATCAGTTAAAAATGGTTTAAAAGGATTTATATACGGCGAAAGAGGTGTTTGGCGTCCAGGCGATTCGTTGTTCATTTCTTTTATTTTGGAAGAAAATACTCAAATTCCTCTCGACCATCCTGTAATATTCGAACTCCGAAATCCCCAAAATCAGATAATTGAGAGAATTACAGAACCTAAAAATAAATACGGATTTTACACATTCCGTTTAAAAACCGAACCAAATGCTCCTACAGGATATTGGAATGCTTCGGTTTCAATCGGAAATAACAAATTTTATAAAACCATTCACATCGAAACTATTAAGCCCAATCGATTGAAAATAAAGCTAGCTTTTGATAAAGAATATTTGTCGAAAAATTTTGCTGCCATTGGAAATTTAAGCGTAAAATGGTTGCACGGAGCAACTGCCAAAAACCTGAGAGCAAACATTGATGTAGTATTGAAATCAACAGATACATATTTTGAAAAGTTTAAAGAATATACTTTCGACGACCCAACCAAAAATTATTACAACGACGAATACACTATTTTCAAAGGCGATGTTGATGGAAACGGAAATGCAACCATAAATACAGATATTTCTGTGAACGACCGTGCTCCTGGAAAACTTAAAGCTACATTTGTTACAAAAGTTTTTGAAACTGGAGGAAATTTCAGTATCGACCAAGTTTCAATTCCGTATCATCCATATAAATCGTATGTAGGAATTAAACCTCCAAAAGCAAAAAACCTTTGGGGAGCTCTCGAAACAGATACATTGCATACCGTTGAATTTGTTATTGTTGATGAAAATGGAAAATTAGTACCCGACAATCATTTACTAGAAGTTAGTTTCTACAAAGTAAGTTGGAGATGGTGGTGGGACAATTCATCGAATTATACCGATTACAGCAGTTCGTTGTACAATGATTTGATTAAAACCGAAAAAATCTATTCAAAAAATGGAAAAGCAAATTGGACAATTCAAGTAAATCAGCCTGATTGGGGACGTTATTTGGTAAAAGTTTACGATAAAACAAGCGGACATTCTACAGCAAATTTTGTTTATATGGATTGGCCTGGTTGGGCCGGCCGAAGTCGAAAAGAAATGCCCGATGGAGCTTCGATGTTAACTTTTGTAGCCGATAAAGAAAAATATAATGTGAATGAAAATGTTACACTTACAATTCCATCGGGAAAAGATGGTAGAGCTTTGATAAGCATTGAATCTGGAACTAAAATTATTGAAAATTATTGGGTTGAAACCATTGAAGGAGAAACAAAATTCTCATTTAAGGCAACAAGTCAAATGTCTCCAAATGTTTATGTACATGTAACGATGCTTCAACCTCATAATCAAACTGCAAACGATTTGCCGATACGACTCTACGGTATTGTTCCTATTTACATAGAAAACGAAGCTACGCATCTCGAACCGATAATTGAAATGCCTGACAAATTGCGTTCGGAACAAAAAGTTAACATTACTATTTCAGAGAAAAATAAGCGAGATATGTCGTACACCATTGCTATTGTTGACGAAGGACTACTCGATATTACACACTTCTTAACTCCGCAACCTTGGGATATTTTTTATGCAAAAGAGGCATTGGGCGTACAAACTTGGGATATGTTCGATATGGTAATTGGAGCTTATGGCTATAAACTAGAGCGACTTTTAAGTATTGGAGGCGACGGCGAAATAGCTAAAGATGGGGGGCAAAAAGCTACTCGATTTAAACCGATGGTTAAATTTTTAGGTCCATTTTTTCTTGAAGGAGGCGACAAGCAGACTCACGAAGTTCACATACCTCGTTACATTGGTTCGGTTCGTACTATGGTCGTTGCTGGATATAAAAAAGCTTATGGAAATGCCGAAAAAACAACCCCGGTTATAAAACCTTTAATGTTGTTGGGGACTCTTCCTAGAGTGTTAGGACCTGGAGAAACCGTTAAATTGCCGGTGAGTGTTTTTGCTATGGAAAACAACATTAAAAATGTTACCGTGAATTTAAAAACGAATGATTTATTACAAATTAATGGTGAATCATCTAAAAATGTTAAAATTCCAAAACTTGGCGAGGAAAATATCGAATTTGAACTTAAAGTTGGCAACAAAACTGGAATTGCAAAAGTAGAACTCACTGCTTCATCGGGAAAAGAAAATGCAACGTATGAAATTGAACTTGACGTGCGGAATCCAAATCCGAAAGTTACCGATGTTTACGCCGAAGTGCTTAATTCGAATGAAAAGTGGGAACTTGATTTTTCAACCTTCGGGATTTATGGAACAAACAAAGCCACTATTGAAGTTTCTTCGATTCCTCCATTAAATTTAGAAAAACGACTAAATTATTTAATCACATACCCGCATGGATGTTTAGAACAAACAACTTCATCAGCATTTCCTCAATTATATCTCAGCGACTTAATGATGTTAACTGACGAACGCAAGGCAAGCATCGAACGAAATGTGAAATCTGCAATCACTAGTTTATTGATGTTTCAAAAAGAAAATGGAGGTTTTGCATATTGGCCAGGGAATTCTGATGTTGATCAGTGGGCAACTTCTTACGTAGGGCACTTTTTATTGGAAGCCAAAAAGAAAGGATACAATGTTTCGGAAAGCGTGCTTAAAAAATGGGCGAAATATCAAAAATCTCGTGCATCGAATTGGACTGATGACGGGAATCGCTCGCAATTTACACAGGCTTATCGATTATTTACACTTGCACTTGCCAACGAAGCCGAAATTGGAGCCATGAATCGATTACGCGAAAAATCGAATTTGAATAATGAAACCAAGTGGAGACTTGCAGCAAGCTATGCAATTGCTGGGAAAAATAGTATTGCAAATCAAATTGTTGAAAATCTTTCGACTACAGTTCCTGAATACGTTGAAATGTCGTACACTTATGGTTCTGATATTCGTGATAAGGCTATGATTTTAGAAACTCTTTGTTTACTTAATCGTCAGAAAGATGCCTTTATGATTTTAAAAGATATTTCCGACAATATATCGAAAGATAATTGGTATAGCACTCAAACAACAGCTTACTCGCTAATTGCGGCTTCGAAGTTTATAGGAAAATTTCCTACTACTTCTCAAATAAGTTATTCTTATGCTTTTGCTAACGAAAAATTGGCAACAGTTTCAACTAAAAAAAGTATTTCTTTAACAACAAAAAATGTAGATAAATTAGAAACCGGAAAATTGCTTGTAAACAATACAAGTACTGGAAGTTTATTTGCTCGACTTATGGTTGAAGGTATTCCGATGATTGACAGAGCGACTGATGCCGAAAACAATTTGAGAATTAGCATAAAATATATGATGGCTGATGGAACGATTATAAATCCTGAAAGAATCGAACAAGGAACCGATTTTATTGCTGAAGTAAGTATTTCAAACCCAGGTTATCGAACTAATTATCAGGAAATGGCTCTAACTCAAATTTTTCCATCGGGTTGGGAAATCATTAACTCACGAATGATTGAAACGGCTAATCAGGAAGAAACAAGTTTTGCATCGTATAAAGACATTCGAGACGATAGAGTTTATACTTATTTTGATGTTTATCAATATAAAACAAAAACATTCAGAGTAATGCTAAATGCTAGTTATGTAGGTAAATTTTACATGCCAACCGTAAATGTTGAGGCAATGTACGATGCCAGCATTAATGCTCGAAAAAAAGGTAAATGGGTTGAAGTTGTAAAACCGGAATAAACTTAAGCTAAAAAGCATAAGAATATCGGTTTTATACCAATTATAACTCAATACGAACGAGAATTTCGCATACTGTTATTTGGTCGTTGAATAAAAATATTGTGATAAGGCTTGTAGGTATATGTTACCAACTATTTTTGGCATATATACCTTTTAAAACGATACATTAGTTCTCAAGCTTGCGACAAAAGCATTATCAATACTTTTTACCATTCCGGGATTTAAAATGTAATGAATATCGGGTTGAATAGAAAAATGTTCGTTTAATTGAATATTATAAGTTAATTCAATTGCTATTTCGTACTTATCAGTAAAATTATTTTGTGTGTATTTCGATAAACTTAAATATGTAATTCCTAAACCAAGTTCGTCGTCTTTTTTATTGCAAATACCTTTGTAATTGAAGCCAAATCCAACATGAGAATTAAAATTATTTGTTTTTGACGGAACAATTCCTGCTTGAAAATGAATTCCTAAACCTTTTTCAGCATCATCTTTATGTGGCTTAATCATATAATTTGTAATTAAATATACTCCATAATTTCCATCAATTTGTGAAGTAGAATCCGATAAATCTTGATATTTCATACTGCTGTAATAGCCGCCAAACTTTATAAATCCTTTTTCTATTTCGGAATTCAAAAATGAATATTTTGTTTCGGTAATTGCAAAAAATCCATCGTCTTTATTGAGATTTAATTCAAAACCATATTTATTGTCGTCTAGACTTCCTGGATTTCCATCATAAATTCCTCCAGTAAATTTTATATTATCAGTTACATTGTAGTTTAAAACCAATGCTAAAGCATTATGTGGGAATATTGCAACAGGTGTATTCATCGATATACTCGGCATAATTCCAAATGAACTATTCAAATATAAAGCCCCAAAATCTGATGTAAGAATTTCTGAATTCAAATCGTGAATTCCTGCACAAATTCTAAGTTTTTCGAAATTATGCGAATAGTACAATTCATACAAATACGTATAATTTCCGTTTTCAATATTCGAAAGTGTTTGAATATCTCCAACATAATCGCCGGTAATATTTCCGCCGTGAGTATTTTGTGCATGAATAAAAAATTCGCCGCTTTTCCATAATTTTGCATTCTCGGTGTTAAATGTTAACGACAAATCAATCAATCCCATCACAACACTCCCCTGTTTGATTCCGCCCATTAAATTACTCGAAAAATCGTTTACAATCGAGGCTTTGCTTGTAATTATTTCATTTTTTGTTTCTTGCGAAAACAAAATACCATATCCTGATATAAAAAATACAGTGATCAAAATCACTTTTAGCATAAATTTCATTTTTTTTCAAAATTATAATAATGAAAAAAGAGTGTCAATACCTATTTATAGGTATTGACACTCTTAAATAATTAAACCTTAAAATAATTAAAATTTATCAAACTCGCTATCTTTTGTGTCTGATAATTGTAAACTTATTCCATCGTGTTTGAATGACTTTTTGAGTCCTTCGTGTGAAAAATGACTTTGCTTTTTAAACGATGAACTTTTGGTTGTATTTGTAGCCATAGCTCGTTTTCGTGAATTTCCTCCTTCAATTTTAAAGAACGAAATCGTTTCAGTAAGTTGTTGTGCTTGGCTAGCAAGCTCTTCCGATGTTGTTGCCATTTCTTCCGAAGCCGAAGCATTTTCTTGTGTTACTTGATTCAATTGTTGAA
>MEOF01000066.1 GCA_001769505.1 Bacteroidetes bacterium GWF2_33_38 | reverse complement strand
AAATTTTGGAACAACAATGGTTAATGCCGATATTAAAGCAAAACAAGCATACAGAACGAAGTGAAAGTATGCGACATTTTGATGTTTAATCGGTATTATTTTTAAATTGTTTCGGTCACATTGAATCGTAATTGGTATTACGGGTTTGTTAATTCAATAGTTCGGTTAATTTTTGTAACCTTTGATTTTAAGAGAGTTTTTTAGGCAATCATTCCATAGATTAAAGTTAGAACCCTGATTTTGATAAGGAAATTATTTTATAATCGTGTTCTTTATCTTCCTATTTATCAATGGGAGTATCATTAAAGCAATAAAGCCAACAAACAAATAGATAAGATTTGTTGATGTGTGACCAATCAAAGCAAACATTTTTCCGTCGGCTTTGTCAATTCCGTACAAAAACAAGCTTTCGTAAACAATAAAATGCCAAGGACCTATTCCTCCTTGAACGGGAACCAACATTGCAAATCCACTCATTAAGAAAACGAATACTCCAACGCTTAAACTTAGATTTTCTGTTGGAGGATATGCCAAAAAGACGGCCGAAAACATAAGCAACCAAAGGGTAAAAATCAATAATGTGTGAAAAATAAAGTGCCATTTATTTTCGAGTTTTGCTATGGTAAAAATTCCATTTTTGAACTCTTTCGAAAACGATTTAATTTTATTTCCAATTTTCGTGTTTTTAAATGGTCTGAAGAAAAACATCAAACCTACAATTATTGCTAATAGAGCAAAACCAATAATCAAGTTTTGAGTTGAAAACAACTTGAAAAAATTTTCACTCATTTCAGGATGTTGATCAAAAAATAAAACGAACATATCGTAATTGTAACCAAAAACAATAATAGCCAATATAAACATAGTAACAGTATCTGCGATTCGCTCAATTACAACTGTTCCAACTAGACTTGTAAATGGAACTTTTTCATATTTGGTTAAAACCGAACATCGAGCAACCTCTCCAGCACGCGGAACAATTAAATTTGCAAAATACATTACCAAAACAGCAAGAAAAGTATTTCGCAACTTCATGTTATAACCAAGTGGTTTGACTAGCATTTTCCAGCGAATAGCACGACTTAAATGGCTCAATAAACTAAATGTTATCGAAGCCAAAATCCAAAACCAATTTACTTTGTGAAGCTCCGATTTTAAATCCTCGAATTCTAAGTCTCGGTAAATCCACCAAAACAAAAGAACTCCAATGGAGAAAAAAAGCGTATATTTTATTATTTTTCTGACGATGTCCATCTTTCAAATCGAACTACTAAATTACATCTTTTAACCGAATTGTAATGTTAAAGTTTATAAACTTGAAAAATAAATCGAAGTTTACTAGATTAAAAATTATCAGTTATTATTTTTTTTTCGTTACAGTCGATTAAATTCGATTAAAAACTTCCCTACTTTTGATGCCCCTTGTAAATTAAGTTTATAAAAATAAACTCCAGACGAAATTTCTTTTTTGAAAGAAATACGGTATTCGAATTGATTGTTTTTTACAATATCGGCGTCAATTGCTTGTCCAAGCATATTATAAATAGTAATTCCGTTAATTGGCTTTTTACACGAAAGAACAACAAAATCGGACGCAGGATTGGGATAAATACTTACAAAATCGGACGCATCAACATCCTCAACCGTAGTTGCATCAGGCGTGTAAACAATACTCACATCTTTGAAATAAGTCTCGTCTGCTGGATTCAATTCGTTGCTAGTCGCTCCTTTTATAAATGTGTATTGAGTATAAGGACCCTGTCCATTTTTTTCAGAAAATTCGACTCGAATTTTATAAGTTCCATCTATTACAACATTTCCCGAAACATCGGTACAATCCCAAGTAAGATTATGAGTTTGATGCGAAGTTAAAGTTGCTCCCGTAATGGCATCTACAGTGTTTGAAGACGATGAATTTTTCCATTGATACAAATAATTGATTTGATAATTTGCTCTAACTTTTAGGGTTTTTACAAAGTCGCCCGATTCATCTTCAATCCACACGGCAACAACATGTTTTGGAGCAAAATTTAATCCGGTAGTTGAAGTCGTAATCGAAAAGCTCAGATTTCCGGTTGTCGATACATTTTTATTTACATTTTCACCATCAAGGTTCATGAAAGAAGTTGATATACCAAACAAAAAGCTAAGAACAATTAATATAATATTTTTACGATGCATGATTGATATGTTTAAATTATTTATAATTTTAGTCTCTATATAATTACGAATCAAAAATACTTAAATGTCTGGAATTAAAAAAATAATCTCGTATCTAATTGTAAACGAGAAGAAAACTAAAAAACTTGAGCAAGTTTTCGACGATAAAGGGAATCTGTTGATTGATAAAACATTTGATAATCACGGTGATTTTGAAAATTTAATTGTTTCAACGTACGACATTAACAATCGAGTAATCGAACAGCAAAATTATTTATCGGAAGACGAACTCGGCGAAAAATCAATTTTTGAACGAGACGACGAAGGAAAAATTACCAAAGAAACAATTGTATATCCAGATGATTCACAAACTATTAAAACATATTTACGCAATGGATTTGCTGTGGAAATTAAACTGCAAGACGACGAAGGTGAATTCGAAGGTATGGAAATCTACACTCTGAACGAAAGCAACAACATTCTCGAGAAAGCGATTTTTAACGACGAAAATAAGCAAATTGAAAAAATTAAAAACGAATTCGATACAAACGGATTATTGATTAAAAGCTTTGAATTCGAAGGCGATAACTTAGCTTTTGAATTAAATTACGAATACGACGCAAACAGCAACATAAGCAAAATTACAAAATACAACAATAAAAAAGTAATTATTGAAAGCGTAAGCAGAGAATACGACGAGCAAAATCGACTTGTGTTGCAAAAATATGGTCGACAATTCGTAGTTAAAACCAGTTACAACGATGAGTTAAGAACAAAAACAGAAGAACGCACCGATGCACAAGGGAATATTCAATATAAAATGGAAACACACTACGATGAAAACGGAAATATTTTAGAAGAAAAAACACCACTTTCGACTACGATATACGAATATGAGTTTTTTTAGGAATTAAAAAATATGAAGCGAATGCATGATTTTAGCCTTTGTAACAACGGTGCGTTTTTATTCATGTCTAAATGCTCTTTTTAACAAGATTGGTGTTGTTAATGTTGTAAGAATTCCCATTATCACAAGTATTGAAAAAATCTCTGTACTTATAAGACCTGCATTATAAGCAATATTAGCAATAACTAATTCCATTATTCCTCTTGCATTAAGACCTATTCCAAGAGTTAAAGATGTTTTTCCATTAAGTCCTGCAAATCTTCCACCCAAATAGCCCCCAATAATTTTTGAAAAATACGAAACAAAAAGCACTGCTATTAAAAGTCCAATATTACTGATTGACAAAAAATTAAACTCAAGACCAATACCTGCAAAAAAGATAGGGGCTAAAAAACCCATTGAAATATTACCTGTAGTTTTTTCTATTGATTTCAAATTGTCTTTTCCTATTAATTGCTCACTTATCAACATTGAACCAAAAAAAGCACCAACAATGAAATGTAGTCCTAATGTCTCTGTAAATGTTGAAAACAATAAAATAAAAACAAAAAATAAAGCAAATAATGGTTCTTTACCTTTTAATAATGATATAAGTTTATTCAAAGAATTCTCAATATAATCGCCCCTACGAAGAACCTTCTTTATTAAAATATATACAGAACTTAAAATTACAATAAACACTACTAACTTAAGTAAAGAAAATGAACCTGCTTTTAAAATTGAAAAGACGGAAAAATCGGAATCCTGTATATTGATTAAAACACCAAGTATGGTCAATGCTAAAACATCGTCAAAAATTGCCACTGAAATTATCTTTTGTCCAATATCGGTATTTATTTTACCTAAATCCATTAAAATTCTTATACTTACAGGAAGAGCAGTTATCGCAACACAAAGTCCTATAAACAAAGATGTCATAATACTTTGATTGAATAATAAACCGATACTTGTTCCACAGATTATGGGAATAAAGAAAGCCATTAATGAAATAATCAAATTTCTTCCTTTTAAAGATTTTAGTATTGAATTAATATTTATTTCTAGACCAACCATAATTACTAAAAGAAATATTCCAAGTTCAGAAATGACCTTTATGTCTTCTGTTCTATGAATTAAATTAAATAAACTTGGACCTAAAATTATTCCTGCTAAAATTTCTCCAATCATCGAAGGTTGTTTAAAACGCTCAAACAATTCACCTAATATTTTTGCAGCAACTAATAAAATTAATAAATTAGTAAAGAAAGGAAGTTCAAAAAATGCATCAGTCATATTTTATTTACATTTACTAGTTTTGTTATTAAACAATTATTTTCATTTTCTTTAGTTTTTTCGCATTGTTGGTAACTAGTTACTATATTTAAGCCAAAATATCTTAGAAATCTTTTTGACTTATAATAACTCCCTTTTCGTATTCAACTTCTTTAATTTTTTTGCCTTCTTCGTTGAAGAATATCCATTTTTTGTCGGGTTTTCCTTCGTTGTAATATCCATCGTAATATTTCACTCCGTCTTTATGCCATACGGTTCTATTGCCTTGGCTTAATCCATTTTCGAAACCGCCTTCGCTCCATTTGTTTCCTTTGGGTGTCCAATATGTCCAAACTCCTGTGCGTTTGCCGTTTTCGTCGAACTCGCCTTCTACTTCAATTTGTTTGTTCGAATAGTATTTAATTTGTTTAAATAGTATTTTTTGTTCGTTTTCGAACTTATAATAGTTTATCACTGCAGGAATGCTGTCGTTGTGATATTTTTCAACTTCTTCAACAATTTGTTCGTTGCAAGCCAACATGGTTGAAATTATGCTAAATAGAATTAAAAATCTTGTCATAAAATACGTTAATAGTTATTGAATATTATAAACTCCCAAAATGTCCACAAAAATAATATTATTGAAACAAAACTATCGATAAAAATGAGAGTTCTTTTTTTGCTTGAATAAATAATTGTCAACAAGCCAAATCCGATTCTCATCCCCAATTGTATAAAAAAAAATAAAAATACTCCTATTCCATTTTGATTATACGTTTGTGCACTTTCGAATTTTAAGCGAACAATTTCAGAAAAACTTCTCGAAATTCCGCACGATGGGCATTGTTTCCCCGTCAATTCGTAATGTGGGCATTTAATAGGGTGGTTGTTTTCTTGGGCAGAAAAAATGCCGGAATAAATAAATATTAAAATTATTACTCCGGCAAAAATTATATTGATAAGCAAATAAGGATGCGAAAAAAAATTCTTCACGCTTAATTACTTCTTGGTAGCTGTAACTTTCAGTTTTGTGGTGTCGCCATTAATGGTTATTTCAACACTGTCTAACGATTCGTTTAACTCGTTTTCAAGAGCTTGTAAATCTTCTTCGAGGTTTGCGTCGTTAAGAGCTTTTTCGAAATCAGCGCCAAAATCATCGATATTTTCGAGTTGGTCAACCATTTCGCTAGCTGCGTTGCTCCAAAAATACATTTGGTAAGCGGCAATGCTCGCTCCAACGATTGAAATTATTAGAGCTGCAATAATTAATCCTCTTGCGGCATTTGCTTTTGTAGCTTGCGATAAGGCAATTGCACTAAGAATTACGGCAATAATTCCTGGATACACAGCATACATTCCTAAACAAGGAATAAACGAAATAATTAAAGAGATAATTCCTAAAACGAAACCAGCTATTCCTAGTCCCATTCCTGCTTTTGATTGTTCATTTTGTTCTGACATGTTGATTTGGGTTTTAATTAGATTTTTTGTAAAAATAACTTATTTTTAGTTAAAATGATTTAAATCCGATAATTTCTCGTACTTCTTTTACTGTTTTTGCTCCGCTTTCTTTGGCTTTTTCGGCTCCGATTTTTGCAACTTTTTTAAGATATGCATTGTCAGAAGCAATTTCTTTGATTTTTTCGCGAATGGGGCTTGTAAACGTAATGATATCTTGAGCCAATTGTTTTTTCATGTCTCCATATCGAATTTCGCATGCATTGTATTTGTCTTCAAAATAACTCAGCGTATTGGGTGTTGACATAATTTTCATTAAATCGAAAAGGGTTTGAATTTCTTCGGGTTTTTGCTGATTTTGTTGAGTTGGACCAGTATCGGTTTTTGCTCTCATTACTTTTTTGCTGATTACATCGGGCTCGTCAATTAAGAAAATAGCGTTGTTTGTTCCTTCTGATTTTCCCATTTTTCCACTTCCGTCGAGTCCAGGTATCTTAACCAAATCTTTTCCGAAATTAAAGGCAACTGGTTCGGCAAAATATTCGGTTTTATAAATATGATTAAAACGATTTGCAAAATTACGAGTCATTTCCAAATGTTGTTCCTGGTCTTTTCCGACTGGAACTTTGGTTGCTTTGTGAATCAAAATATCGGCAGCCATTAAGGTTGGATACGTAAGTAATCCAGCATTTACATTTTCGACTTGTTTTCTGATTTTTTCTTTAAACGAAGTACATCTTTCGAGTTCGCCCAAGTAAGCGTTCATATTTAGCAATAAGTATAGTTCAGCGGTTTCGGGCAAATCGCTTTGAATATAAATGGTAGCAGCATTTGGATCTAGTCCGCAAGCAAGATATTCGGCTAAAACCATTTTTACATTATTGTGTAAATTTTCGGGGTTCGGATGGGTTGTTAACGAATGATAATCGGCAATAAAAAAGTAGCAATTATGCTCGTGTTGCATTTTTACGAAATTACTTAAGGCTCCAAAGTAATTTCCGAGATGCAAATTTCCTGTCGGACGTATTCCACTTAGTACGGTTTCCATTATGTATGTTTAGTTTTTTTTGTAAAAATATAAAATGTATTCGGTATCAAAAATTAATTTGTTGGTTCTGTATAGAAATAGAAAATAACTTGTCAAAATAAATGTAAGGAGGAAAGGGGATAATGTGCTAATTTCTTAATGTGCTAATGTGGTAATGTGGTAATGTGTTTCGTGCTTATATATGGTTACTTGTTAAAAATAACAGTCTAAATTTTTCGATTTGTTTGGCAATCCGATTTTAAGATGTTAATAACCCGATTAATTTGAATCTAAACGCCTATTTATCAATTAATTATTTGAATTTATAATGTCGTTGAAAATTTTTACCCTACACCCTTAAAAACTTAGAATAAAAGTCTCAACTTTAATAAATTAAAACATAAAATTGGTGATTGTTGTTGCCAATAAAAAATAACATCGTATGAGAAATATTTTTTTTATTTTTCTTTTGACCCTAAGTTTAAAATCGCTTGGTCAGACAAAGCAAGATTTCTACAAAGAAGGCGAAAACAAATATTTAACTGAAGATTACTCGGGAGCCATTGTCGCTTTTTCAAAAGCAATTGAATTGGATGATTCGTTTGCTGATGCATATTATCAACGAGCAAATTCAAAAGCAAAAACAGGAAATCATCGCGAGGCAATAGTTGATTACAATAAAGCGATTGAATTATCGCCAAGTCAGTCGAAGTATTTTTATAACAGAGGGAATTCGCGATACGAAATTGAAGATTATTTTGGTTCAATCGACGACTTTAATAAAGCTCTCGAACTGAAACCCGAAGTTGTTGTTTCCGATGAGCCCGATTATCAACGAGTGCTTGATATTTACAATAAAGCCATCGAAAAGAATCCAACCGATGCAAAATCATATTCAATTCGAGGAACGTTGAAAAGCGAAATGAAGGATAATAATGGAGCATTGGCTGATTTCGATAAAGCTATTGAAATAATGCCTACTTATGCAAAAGCTTACTACGGACGCGGAAATGTAAAGTACAATATGGGAGACATTAATGGAGCTGTTGTAGATTTTAATAAAGCCATTGAGTTAAAGTCAGAGGTTTCTCATCAACAAGAATTGCCTGATTACAACAAAATACTTGACTTTTACAACAAAATGATTCAGTTGAGACCGAGCGATAAAAATATTTACGAAATTAGCGGTTCAAATAAACTTAAACTACAAGATTACAAAGGAGCATTGGACGATTTTAATAAATTAATCGAACTAAGCCCCGAAAATTATTCGGCATATATAAAAAGAGGAAATGTAAAACTCATCACAAATGATTATTACGGAGCAATCGATGATTATAAAAAGTCAATTAAACTCGGCTCGAATGAAAGTAATGACCATAGCATTTCGTTAAAAATCTTAGATATTTACAATAAAATTGTCGAGATGAATCCGTACGATAGCCGAGCTTATTACGAAAGAGGCGTATTGAAAAACGATATCGGATATACGAATCAAGCAATTCAGGATATTAGCCATAGCATTGAGATGAATCCTAAAAACAAAGAATATTTTTTCTATCGAGCAGTATTGTACACCCAAATAAAAGAGTATCGAAAATCAATTGACGACTTTACGGTTGTTATAAATATTGATGTAAAAAATGCTGAAGCCTATTATCACAGAGCATATTGCTACTTTAATCTTGGTGATTTTAAGACATCCGAAGTCGATTTAAATAAAGCGATAGAATTAAAACCAAATTACACTGAAGCATATTCAGTTAGGGGACTTGTTCGATTTAATTTAGCAAATCATCAAGGTTCGTTACAAGATTATTCAAAAGCTATTGAGTTGAATCCGAATTATGCCGAAGCTTATTTCGGTCGTGGCAGCATTAAATACCATCAAGCTGATTATCAGGGAGCTGTGATAGATTTCGACAAGGCAGTCGAACTCAATTATAATGAGCCAGATGTTTTTTACAATCGCGGCTTTTCGAAAAGTCGATTAGAAGATCACAAGGGAGCTATGCAAGATTATAATCAAACACTCAAGCTTAATCCCGAAAAGCTTGATGCGTATTTTAACAGAGGATATACCAAACTTTACTTGGGCGATAAATTTGGTGCGTGTTTCGATTGGAGTAAAGCTGCTGAACTTGGCTTAGACGAAGCATATAATGTAATAAAACAACATTGTAAATAGATTTTAATCTAATTCTCAATGTAGTTTATTGTTTAGTACATGACAAAACATATAACATGCTGATAAACAGCTAATTAGGCTCTTTGAAAATTTGGTTAATACCTTGATATTCAGTATCT
>MEOF01000065.1 GCA_001769505.1 Bacteroidetes bacterium GWF2_33_38 | reverse complement strand
CATCATATTTGCTGCATAAAATATAGATTAAAAAATCTATCGAATATTTCATTCCTAAATCTTTATCAAAATGTTATATATGAGATGGCTCCGCCAATAAATTCTGACGGAGTACACCTCTCACACCACTCCGATTTATCGGAGCGGTTCGATTTGCATACAAAATTTTGCTTTTTGAACCAAATTTTTGGAGTATATTTTGGTCTGTTGCTGGAAAGGATTCCGACAACGGCAAAAAATAACAACGACATGCCAACATGCATTAAAAAATACGAGCCCCAAAATAATTCGGAAAAAACTTGTAAAATGTTGTCTGATCAGTTAACTTTGTGCTATGAATCTCGTAAGACAAGTTGTAGCTTATAAGAACTATTTTCTTGACTTTTATATTGTACAGCCTGATAATGTTCAGTCTAAAATCGAGTGGACATTAAATTTAATTAGAGTAACACGACAAGTACCTGAAAAATACTTTAAACATATTGAAGGCACAAAGGGACTATATGAAATAAGAGTTGAAGTTGGTGGAAACATTTATAGAATATTTTCATTCTTTGACAAAGGAAATCTAGTTGTTCTCGGAAATGCATTTCAAAAGAAAACAAAAAAAACACCGAAACAAGAAATCGAACGAGCACTTAAAATAATGGAGGAATATAGCAATGAAAAATAAAGCAAATAAAAATCTCACATCATTGGATGAAATCCTCGACAAAAAATATGGTAAACGAGGAGCTAAAAACCGTGAAGGATGGGAACAAGAATTTGAAGCTTTTAGACTTGGTGTTCTTCTTGAAGAAGCAAGGTTAAAACTCGGGATGACTCAAGAAGAACTTGCTGAAAAATGCGGAACTAATAAATCATATATTTCACGCATCGAGAACAACGCTAGTGATATTAGACTTTCCACATTAATGAAAATAATTCAACAAGGACTAGGTGGGCACTTAAAATTGACACTGACATTCTAGATTAACAACATGAACATGTGCTAGTCGAGAGATGGCTCCGCCAGTAAATTACGACGGTGTTCACCTCTCCGATTTATAGGAGCGGTTCGTTAAATTGTGGAGAAATTTGTTTGTGTCATTCGAGTAAAGAAATGTAATTCCGTTTTTTCTACCTTTCAAGCATAATTGTTATTCATGAAATTGGACTTTGTGCAACTTGCCCCCTAAAGAAAAAATACATCTCGTTTTATACTCATTTATCAAAGTTATTTGAATTTAAAAAGAATCATCGTTTTAAACATTAGACATAAAAAAACGACACTGCGGATATTTATCGGATACAATATGGATATTTAAATTAAATTTCTATATTTGTAATAGATAAGATACAGATACGTTATGGATATATTTCAATCGAAAATAAATTTTGATTTCAAAACCAATCAACTTATAATTAAATACATAAGCTTTATTGATTCTTTTAAAGGCAAATGGAATATTGTTGAGCAAAGAGAGAATGTATATTTAAAAGAACTTCGAAAAATTGCTACAATTGAAAGCATTGGTTCTTCTACACGAATTGAAGGTGCTCAATTAACTAATGCTGAGGTTAAAGATTTGTTAGATAATTTGAAAATAACAAACCTAAAAACTCGTGATGAACAAGAAGTTGTTGGTTATTTTGAGGTTTTAGAATTGATATATGAAAGTTTTCAAGAAATAGAATTAACTCAAAATTATGTACAACAATTACATCAACGACTATTAAAGTATAGCGATAAAGATAATCGACATAGAGGTAAATATAAAAATCTTCCAAATAAAGTCGTTGCAAATTATCCCGATGGTACTCAAAGAGTTATTTATAATACAACTGAGCCTCATCTTGTCGAAATCGAGATGAATAATTTATTGAATTGGACAAACGAACAATTAAAAAACGAGGAAATTCATCCTCTAATAGTAATAGGATTGTTTATATATGAATTTTTGTCAATTCATCCTTTTCAAGATGGTAATGGGCGTTTATCAAGACTTGCTACAACATATTTATTGCTAAAACAAGATTATCAATTCATTTCATATGTTTCATTTGAAAACTTGATAGAGCAGAAAAAAAAGAAATATTATGAGGCTCTAATGGATGGTCAAAAAGATAGATATTCTGATAATGAAAAGATAAATGCTTGGATTTTGTTTTTTTTACAATCATTAGTGGCTTTGATTCAGAGACTGGAACAAAAATATGAGGTTTTTAAAAGTAGAGGAGGCTATTTAAATGATAGACAGAAAGTAATAAAGAAATTTATTGATGATAATCAGCCAATTAAACTTGTTGATATTTCAAAAGGATTTCCTGATATTTCGACAAACACGATTAAGAAGGATTTGCAATACCTAAAAACTGAGAAAATGATAAATTCAATTGGTAAAAATAGAGGAACAATATACATTTCAATTGATAAAAAGAAATAATTCCATCAGGCTCTATAACCTTTTTTTGTGCAGTTTTAATCAACAAATCCGTATTCATTAACACTTATGAATTCTTTTTAAAATATTTTTTTTTAATCTATGCTAAATAGTTTAATTTTATGTAATTATTTAAAATCAACATTTATGAAAAAACTTTTACTTTTTATCTCCATTTTTATGACATTTGGAGCAATTGCAAAATCTCAAATAACGATTACATCTAACGATATGCCCTTGTCGGGAGATTTTTTTGTGCAAGCAGTCAGCAATGTAATCGATACCAGTTTATCGGTCGGCGATTCGGGCGAAAATATATTGTGGGATTATTCAAATTTGCCATTTACAACGATTGACTCCGTAATTTTTTACGATCCGTTGCTCTCGCCGTATTATGGCACTTTTCCCGAAGCAAACTTGTGTATGTCGTCGAGCGATATAAGTTATGGCTATATTGTTTCTGATGTTGATGCATTTACAATTGTTGGAGTTGTTACCGTTTTAGGCGATACGCTGAAAATTCACACAAGCATGCGAAAATTCATTTTCCCGTTGAACTATTTAACTGTGTTTGACGACTCTAATTTATTGATTGACTCTACTGCATTTTATGGTCAAGAATACAGCGGTTTTTATGTAGATTCTGTTCGAATGATTGTTTCGAACGAAGCGTATAATACAGTTGACGGATGGGGAGTTTTAAAAACGCCTCTCGATAGTGCTGAAGTTTTACGAATGGAAACAATGAATTTAGATATCACCGAAATTAAAGCACACGTTTTAGACACAACTTGGATTGGGCCTATACCCATACCAATCGATTATTGGATGGATGTTCAAACAACGGTCGATACTTCGTTTGAGTATTCTTGGATTGCTAATGACACAGGCTACCCTCTTTTAGAAATGACTGTAGAAAACGACACTGTAATTGAAACAAAGTACAAATACGACCCATTGTTATTAGTAGCATGTAAGGAAATAAAATTAGAAAATCATGTAAAAGTATTTCCAAATCCTTCTAATGGCGAAATTCAATTAATGTCAGATGTAGATATTTCGAAAATAATAATCTATTCAATTGAAGGACGATTTGTAAACGAAATCAGCATAAATAGCAAGAATTTCAAATTGAACATTCAATTAGCAAACGGAACATATATTTATCAAATTTACGATTCAAAAAATCAACTTATTAAACGCGACAAGTTGTTCATTATAAATTAATTTCATTTATAAAAACCGAGTTGATTCAAAAACTAAACCTCCAAATTTTAAAAACTTGGAGGTTTAGTTTTTATACAAGCCTCAACCCAAAAATCCACAAACAAAATATTTAATTTTTATCTTTTAAAAACTACATTTGTAGTTGGTAATTTATTGAAGAATGTCTGAACCAAGGTTATTGAGCGAAGTCGAAATACAGATTTTACTGATTAATGGATTACACTGATTGAAATCGTCATTGCGAGTGCAACGAAGCAATCTTAAAAATTGAAAAGGATGAAGAAAAAAATCGATTTATTAAGCGACAAATCAATTTTATCTATTGAACAAGATGAATTTGATAGAGCAAGTTTTGTTGATGCAATTGCTGATGTAATTGAAAGCCAAACAACAGATGTAAATGCGAAAAAAATAAAAGAATTTAAGGATGTTCGAGAAAATATGATTGTTGGGATTTATGGTTCTTGGGGTTTTGGAAAATCAAGTATTATAAATCTTTTAGATGAAAACCTTAACAATAGAAAAATAAAATCTGTTTATTTTAATCCATGGATGTATGGTTCAGAAGAAAAATTAATTCATTCGTTATTTGAGCTTATATTAGAAAATTCAGGAATTGTAAAAAAGTTTGAAAAGGAGTTTGTCGATTTATTAAAACAATATCAATCAATAATATCTGTTGTTACACCAAGTGTAGGAAAATTTACTAAAGCAGTTGTAGATTATAATAAAGAAAATTCGTCTGCGTATTATTGTAAAGAAAAAATTGATAAATTACTTTCCAATAAAGCAAAACCATTAGTTATATTTATTGATGATGTTGATAGATTAAGTAAACACGAAGTTCATATTCTTTTAAAAACCATACGATTAATTGCAAGTTTTAATCACGTAATTTACGTTATGGCTTTTGATTTTGATATGGTTGCAAAATCGATAAAAGAAAATTATGTTGATGGAACTACAGAAGATGGAAAAGCATTTTTAGAAAAAATAATTCAAATTCCGATACGAATTCCTGAAATAAAATCAGATGCTTTATTAAAATATGCAGTAAAACATTTAAAATTAACAACCGATATAGATTTAAGCAAAGACCCTATTTTTAAATTAATTATTGAACAATATTTTCACACTCCTCGTGATATAAAAAGATTTATAAATAGTTTTCGATTTACTCAAATGTATTTAAAAGGAATTGTATTTGAACGTGATTTGGTAATCCTTGAACTTGTTAGATTGAAAATAGGTAGTTTATTTGAAATATTTAAAATCTATTATTTAGCTATTAAAAATGGGAAAACAGACGACGAAACATATTCAACTTCAATTATTGAATACTTAAAAAAAGACTTTCGATTTTTAAATAATGGAACATTGAGCGAACAAGGTTCAGAATTTAGAAATTACAATAAAATATTTTGTAGTTTATTTGGAAGTAATCATATAAAATCTTTACGATATCAAAATGTTCATAACCAGTATATTGATTACGATACATTTGTAAATAATAATTTGCATCAACAATATAAAAATCTAAATAATCCATTTATGTTAGTAGATTATTTTGAAAAAGTTCCCGATTTAGTTAAATCATAAAAATATTTATTAAAATAATTCGTGCATCCGTTAAAAAATATTACAAATTAAAATCCTCCCCTTTGGGGAGTTAGAGGGGTTAATATGATACCAATAATAAATAAATCAGAACACACTTGGAAATTTGCCCGTGTTGGCGGAATTGACCGTGTTTGCATCGATCGCGGAAGCGATATAATGAATTTGCACAAACTCGACCAAAAACTTTGGACAGCTTTGAGTTGCCCAATTTATGGTTTAGAATTGGACGCAAAAACACTCGAATTGATGGACATTGATGGCGATGGTCGTTTGCGTGTGAACGAAATTTTAGAAGCAATAAAATGGATTGGTTCGGTTTTGAAAAACCCCAACGATTTGCTAAAATCTGAAAATAAATTGTTTCTTTCGTCTATAAACGACGAAAACGAAGAAGGCAAAAAATTGCTTCAATCGGCAAAACAAATTCTTCAAAACATTGGAAAAACCGATTGCGATTGCATTAGCGTTGAAGACACATCCGACACCGAAAAAATATTTGCTTCAACCAAATTCAATGGCGACGGAATTATTACTGCCGAAACATCAGAAAATGAAACAATTAAAACATTAATTTCTGAAATAATTTTGTGCATTGGTTCTGCAAAAGATAGAAGCGGACAAGATGGAATTTCGACAGAAATTTTGGATGCGTTTTATGCACAATGTCAAAGTTTTTCCGATTGGTTTTTGCTTGCAGAACAAGACAAAGAACGCATTTTTGCTTTTGGCGAAAACACCGAAAAAGCGATGCAAATATTCGAAAAAATTAAAATTAAAATCGACGATTATTTTTTGCGTTGTCGTTTGGCTCAATTCGACCAACGTTCGGCAGAAATTTTGAATATGAATTTGAGTTTGTACGAAAACATTTCGGCAAAAAATTTGGTTTCGTGCAACGACGAAATTTCGGCATTTCCGTTGGCTTTTATTGGCGAAAATCGTCCGCTTTCGTTGGTTTCGGGCATAAATCCTGCTTGGGAAAACGATATCGAAAATTTCAAAACTTTGGTTGTCGATTTTGTTTTCAAAAACAAATCGAATTTAACCGAAAAAGATTGGAACGAAATAATTGCAAAATTCGAATTTTATAAAAATTGGACATCGCAAAAGCCCGTAGTTGAAGTTGAAAAACTTGGTTTAGAACGCATTCGCGAAATTTTATCGGCAAACGAAAAAGCTGAAATTATTGATTTAATTGAAAAGGATAAAGCTTTAGAAGACGAAGCAAATTCGATTTCAAAAGTCGAAAAATTGGTTCGATATTACAGAGATTTGTACAAACTTTTGAAAAATTTTGTAACATTTGGCGATTTTTACTCACGCGAAACGAAAGCAATTTTTCAAGCCGGAATTTTGTACATCGACCGCCGTAGCTGCGATTTGTGCATAAAAGTAACAGACATTGCAAAACACAGTGCAATTGCCACACAAAGCGGAATGTATTTGATTTATTGCGATTGCGTTTCGCGAAAGAAAAACGAAAAAATGCAAATCGTAGTTGCGTTAACCAATGGTGATATCGATAATTTATCGGTTGGACGAAATGGTATTTTTTACGATGTAAATGGCAACGATTGGGACGCAACTGTTGTGAAAATTATTGAAAATGCGGTAAGTATTCGTCAAGCATTTTGGTCGCCATACCGACGAATTAACAAAATGATTGGAAGCCAAATTGAAAAATTCGCATCTGCAAAAGATAAAGAAGTTCAAGATACGCACTCCGCAAAAATTCAAGACACAGCTACAAAAGTTGAAAAAACTGATTTGTTAACTGTTTCAAAACAGGCACCAGCGGCTGCTCCTGCAACTCCGCCAACACCATTCGATATTGGAAAATTTGTAGGTATTTTTGCAGCCATTGGAATGGCAATTGGAGCAATTGGAACAGCTTTGGTTGCAATTTTTTCGGGATTTTTTAATTTATCGTGGTGGCAAATGCCTTTAGCTGTTATTGGTATTATGTTAGCAATTTCTGGTCCAGCAATGATTTTAGGATATTTAAAACTCCGAAAACGAAATTTAGCTCCAATTTTAGATGCAAATGGATGGGCAATTAATGCTCGTGCGGTTGTAAATATTGTTTTTGGACGAACGTTAACTTCGGTTGCAACTTTGCCATTAAATGCTGAACGAAACTTGAAAGATCCATATTCAGAAAAGAATTTTCCGTATATTCCTGTGATTTTGGTTTCGGCAATTGTGTTTGGATTTTTGTTCTATTATGCGTGCAAATACAATTGGATAAACTGTAGTTTTTTATTACATTTGATAAACAAATAATTCATTTTTAAGCCAATGGATAATGCAGAAAAAGCCGTACGAACGACCTATTTCAGTATAGTAGGAAATACATGCTTGGCTATAATCAAGGGAGTTACAGGTTATTTTGGAAATTCGTATGCTTTGATTGCTGACGCAATTGAATCGACAACAGATATTTTTGCTTCTTTATTGGTTTTATTTGGATTAAAATATTCGAACAAACCCGCCGATAAAAATCACCCTTATGGACATGGGCGAGCAGAACCTCTGATAACATTTCTCGTCGTTGGCTTTTTGATTATTTCGGCAACCATAATTGCTTATGAAAGCATTAAAAATATTGGAACATCACACGAGTTACCAGAGCCATATACTCTTTTCGTGCTTGGTGCAATAATCATTTGGAAAGAAATTTCGTACCAAATTGTAATTCGAAAAAGTATCGAGACACATAGTTCGTCGCTAAAAGCTGATGCTTGGCATCATAGAAGCGATGCTATTACTTCGGTTACTGCATTCATTGGGATTTCAATTGCTTTATTTTTCGGGGATGGCTATGAATCCGCCGATGATTGGGCTGCATTATTTGCATCTGCGTTTATTTTATACAATAGCTTTTTAATTTTCAGACCGGCACTTGGCGAAATTATGGACGAACAATTATATGACGATATCATAAATGAAATTCGTAGAGTTGCTCTTACTGTTGAAGGAGTTAAAGGAACCGAAAAATGTTATGTTCGTAAAGCCGGAATGAAATATCTTGTTGATTTACACGCCATAGTTGATGCAACTATTTCGGTAAAAATGGGTCATGAAATTTCTCATCGACTAAACGATGCTTTAAAAAAAGAAATCGTTCAAATCGGACAAATTATCGTTCACATTGAACCAAGCGAGTAAAAAATTTGTTCGATTCTTGCCTAATGCTAGAATAGCAAACGGTTTAAGGTTTATCTTTCGTGAGTAAACAATTGTTTTTATCGAAAAAGCAATTCTATCTTTTATCCTTTTGAACGCCTTTACATTTTCTAAAAACAAACTATTTTTAAGCATAGAATTGTATAATCGTTTCAAAATTGTATTTTTGATATAATTTTTGCCAAATGAACGACATCAAAAAAATATCACTTGTAGTTTTTGCATCAAGCATATTGATGTTTGTTCTTGTGTTTATTGCATGTTTCGGATTGGCTTTTAATTATTCACTTATCTTGTTTTATGTTTTACTAATAGTTGCTGGAGTTGGGTTCTTGACCTACCAAATACACAAAAAATATAATCAAGTAGATAATTTTCACGAAAACAGAGAACAACTTGATGTCGAAATCGAAAAAACAATCGAACAAAAAGAAATATGTTCGTACGAAACATTTTTAACTGAAGCGAAAAAAATTAGCAAAAACGAACAATATTACAGCAATATTCTTTCTATGCTTTCGAAAAAATGTGAATTGGCATTGGGGATTTTTTATATACAAAACAACAATCAATCATTCAATGTCGTAGGTCAATACGCTCTTCCGTCAGACTATGAAAGCACTATTGTTTTTGAACAAGACAGTTTCAACTCACAGGCTATGCAAAACAAAAAGCCTTTGATTATAAAAGAAATCCCCGCAAATTATTTTGAACCTTTTAGCGGTTTGGGGAAATCGTTGCCAACAACAATTGTGTTTATTCCGCTTATGTTTAAAGAAACAGCCGTTGGGCAAATCGAAATAGCATTGTTTAAGTTAAATATCGAAAAAGAAAATGTGTTCTCTCAAATATCAAAAAACTTAATTGCTGATTTAGAAATAAAATAACGAATTGAAAAACAAGATTTTATACATATCGCTTATCACATTTTCGGCATTCCTGCCTTTGATTGTTTGGACTATTGAATTGAAAGCAAACAATATGTCATTTTCATTTTTCAATTTATGGAATCTGCATTTAATGGAGCCAGCTATATTTTTACTCGAGTTTTTCGTAATCGGAACCATTATTACATTTTATGTTGCCAATAAAGAATTTGCAAAAGCAATAACCGCATTTACCCAAAAAACGAAGCAAAAAGACGAAATCATTAAGCGAAACATAAAATATGCTTTGCAAATCGGACGAGGCGATTACTCAACAAATTCCGATGAACAAGAAACCGATATTTTAGGCAAGTCGCTGACAATCATGAAGCAAAACCTACTTCGTGCAAGCGAAAAAGAAAAAGAATTGAACTGGATTTCGAAAGGTCGTGATATGGTTTCTGATATTTTGCGATTACACAACGATTTAGAAAAACTGACATACGAAGTCTTAGTCAACGTAATAAATTACGGAGGATTTATTCAAGGAGCATTTTACATTTATGAAGAAGACAAAAATATTTTGAAAAATTATGCGACTTATGCATATAATCGAAAAAAATATGTTTCGCAAGAATTCAAGCTCGGTTATGGCTTAATCGGTCAGTGTGCTTACGAAAAAGATTTAATATATCGAACCGAAGTTCCTGAAGAATATGCAACCATTACATCAGGAATTTTAGGGGATAAAAAGCCAGGGAGTATTTTAATGGTTCCATTGATTACCGACGAAAAACTATATGGAGTTATAGAACTTGCTTGTATCGATAATAAAATGTCGCAAACCACGATTGATTTTGTAAAAGAACTTAGCGACATTATTGCAAGAACGATTTTCAACTTAAAAATTAATCAAAAAACAAAAAACCTTCTCGACGAAGCTCGCTTAATGACCGAAGAACTTAAACGAAACGAAGAGCTTCTTACAAAAAATGCCGACGATATGAAAGCGGCACAAGAAAAACTCGAAGAAGTAAATGTAAATCTCGAAAAGAAAGTACAAGAAGTTGAACAGTCACAAGTTAGACAGCAAACTTTGTTACTTAATGCTTCAGAGGTTATTTCGATTATCGACGAAAACGGAATTGTATTGTACGAAAGTCCATCGGTAAAGTCGATTTTAGGTTACGATGCCAATGAAATAATTGGAAAAAATGCTTTTGGAAGAATGAGTAGTAATGAAGCCAATAAAGTTAAAGAATCATTCGAGACCTTATTGAAAAAACCTTGGGAAACCATTGTTGTTGAGTTCAAATATATTAAAGGAGGGAATGAAGAAATTTGGCTCGAGACCATTGGTCGGAACTTAATAAACAATCCTGCAATCGGAGGAGTATTATTCAATACTCGGGATATTACACAACGAAAAATAGCCGAGTTCGAACAACGTATGCGAGGTCAAATGCAAGCCCTTTCAGAGAATAGCCCCGATATGATATTAAGATTAAACTTGGAAGGAAAATTCTATTATGCAAACTCAATTGTAAAAAAATATATAGACCTAGATATTGAAGCAATAATAGGAAACTCGCTCAACGATGTTGAAATTGATAAAAATCTCGTCGTATTTTTTAGTGGCATTATCGAATACATTAAAAGCAATAACGAAAAATTTGAGTCAGAGTTTGAGTTTGAAACAGTACTCGGAGAGCGCGTGTTTTTATTTAACGCTATTCCCGAATATGACGAGAATACGGTGCTGGAAACAATTTTGGTAGTTGCCCACGATATTACCGACCGAAAACATATCGAAAACGAAATAAAAGACAAAAACTTCAAAATTACCGAAAGCATCAATTATGCTTACCGAATTCAAAGTTCGATACTCCCAAATACCGATATGTTACGACATTATTTTCCTGAATCAATTATTTTATACAAACCCAAAGATGTGGTCAGTGGCGATTTTCCTTGGATTTTCAAAAAGGGAGATAACTTATTTGTAGCAGCTGTTGACTGTACCGGACACGGCGTTCCTGGAGCCCTGCTTTCGTTTATCGGATATTTTATCTTAAATAATATCGTTGACCACGATAGAGATATTTCAGCTAGCGAGGTGCTTGATTTACTCCACACAAAAGTTCGACACACACTGAAACAAGACGAAGAAGGCTCAGAAGCTCGAGACGGAATGGACATTGCTTTATGCAAAATAAATTTTAATAAAAAAGAACTCCAGTACGCAGGGGCTCATCGACCATTATATTATATTTCCGACTCTGTGTTGACCGAATACAAAGGCGACAGAAAAGCAATCGGAGGAGTTGTTTTTAAAAATAAAATTGAGAAAAACTTTACAAACTATACTGTTAACTATAAAGAAAACGATAGAATTTACTTTTTTTCTGATGGTTTTCCCGATCAAGTTGGAGGCGACGATAACAAAACAAAATATTCGACACGTCAACTCAGAGAATTCATTGAAGCATCAACCGAAAATATGGAAGAATTTGGCAAAGAAGTAAATCAAGAATTTTTAGATTGGAAAAAAGATAATAAGCAAATCGACGACATATTACTGTTTGGAATTAAATTAAAGCATTAACAAATGAAGCCACACATTGCAACAATTCAGGGTTTTTTAGATTTTTTATTTAAAGAATACCCTTTTTTAAACGAAAGTGAGATAAACCTTGTTTACGAAGGAGAAATTACACACCAAATTACCAAAGCATTTACCCAAATTACTGAAGCCAAATTAGGAAGTTTGGAAGAAGCTGCATCGGTTCAACGAAAAGTTTTTCATGTAATGGTAGAATGTTTGCAAAATATCGATAAACATGGAGACAAAATAGAAAAAGATGATAAATTGCCCGCTCGCGGACTTTTCATTGTTTCGAAATGTGAAAATAGTTACTGTGTAATTACAGGAAATATTATCGACAACAAAAAAGTACCAGGATTAAAAGAAACATTAGAAATCATAAACAATACCGATAAAGATACATTGAAAAAAATGTATAAAGAACAAATCAAAAACGGGTCGCTATCCGATAAAGGAGGAGCTGGTTTAGGTTTTATCGATATTGCTCGAAAAACCGAAGAAAAATACAATTTCCATTTTATCGATATCGACAAAAATGTTTCATTTTTTATCATAAAAACAACCATTTTAAGAAAGTAAAAAACAAAATATATGAATGCTATTCGATTAATAGGAACCGACGATACTCCAGGAGTAGTTTTAGACAAAGAAGCCGGAAAATTTGAACTTTCGGGACGTTCAATGCCCGAAGACGTTGTTGCTTTTTTTCAGCCGATTTTAGATTGGATTGAAGATTATAAAGATTCTCCAAATTCAAAAACCGTTTTCGATTTTAAATTAACATATTTTAATACAGCTTCATCAAAATTATTGATGGACATACTTATGATGCTGGAAGAAATGCATGAAGATGGACACGAAGTATTGGCTAAATGGCATTACCCCAGCGACGATGAAGATATGGAAGAAGCTGGGCAAGAATACGCCGAAATAGTAGAAATTCCATTTGAGCATATTGCGTATTAAAAAACAGCAAAAAAAATGAGTGAAGAAATTCTAAAAGCCTTAATGCAACTATTTGCTCTCATTGTTAAACAAGACAGTGGAGTAGATGAGCGTGAACGCGATTATGTGAGAATTTTTTTACAACAGCAACTCAACCACGATGTTGTAAACGAGTATCTTGCAATGTTTGATGAGTATGCCAAAGAAAAAGAAAAAAAGAAAAAAGAAGGCGAAGAAGAATCCTCAGATACTGAGGAAAAGAAGAGCAAACTTACTTCGGTAAAAGACTCGGTAAAAGTGTTAGGAATTTGTAAAAAAATCAACAAAACTCTTACTCAAAATCAGAAAATAGTTGTTCTTGTGCGTTTGTTCGAGTTGGTAAATTCAGATAAAAATTTTGCCGAACAACGAATGGCAATCATTACAACTGTCGCTGATGTATTCAATATTTCAAAAGACGAAATACAAGAAATCGAAAACTTTATCATTGTTGATAATGTTTCTGATATTTTAGATAACAACACGCTTAAAATTGGTCGAAATTTCGAGAAAAAAGAAACCGAAGAAACCTCGCTGGCAATCGAAAACGAAGCGGTAATGCTACTCAGAGTAAAAAGCGTCGATTTATATTTTTTACGATACATCGGATTAAACGAAGTAATGCTTAATGGACTTGTCATCAGCGGAAAACGAATTTATTTGTTTGCCAACGGAAGCACCATTAAACCACCTTACGGAAAACCAATTTATTACAGCGATGTGGTTTCGTTTTTTATGCAAGATTCGTCTCAAGCAAAACTCTCGTTTAATGTGAAAAACATTGAATACAAGTTCAAGAATGGAAACATAGGATTACGAGACATAAATTTTGCTGAAAGACAAGGACGATTGGTGGGAATTATGGGAGCCAGCGGTGCAGGAAAAACTACTCTACTAAGCGTACTTTCAGGAATCGAGAAACCTTCAAGCGGAGAAGTGCTTATCAACGGAATTAATCTGCATACCGAGAAGAAAAAAATCAAAGGTCTTATCGGATACATTCCTCAAGACGATTTGCTTATCGAAGAATTAAGCGTTTTTCAAAACTTATATTACAGCACAAAACTTTGCTTTAAAAACAAATCGGAAAACGAAATAAACGAAATTGTCGATAAAACCTTGTCAAGTCTGGGATTAATCGAAATAAAACATCTAAAAGTCGGTTCTCCGATGAACAAAACCATAAGTGGAGGACAGCGAAAACGATTAAATATTGCACTCGAATTAATTCGTGAACCATCGATTTTATTTGTTGACGAGCCCACATCTGGCTTGTCGTCGAGAGATTCTGAAAACGTAATGGATTTACTTCGAGAATTAACCATGAAAGGAAAGTTAATTTATGTGGTAATTCATCAGCCATCGTCAGAGATATACAAAATGTTTGACAATATGATTATTCTCGACACTGGCGGTTATTTGGTTTATTCAGGAAATCCAGTTGAAGCAGTAATGTATTTCAAACGAATCGATAATCAAATTAACAGCGAGGTGGGCGAGTGTCAAACTTGTGGAAACGTTAACCCAGAATTGATTTTTAACATAATCGAATCGAAAGTAATTGATGAGTTCGGAAAATATACCGATAAGCGAAAGGTAACTCCACAAAAATGGAACGAATATTACACGCAGCATTTTAAAATTCCCAATTTTAAAAATGAAAATCAAGAAGTTGAGTCATCGTTGAAACTTCCGTCTTGGTTTAAACAATCAATTATTTACACCATTCGGGATTTTTTATCAAAGATAAGCAACAAACAATATATTTATTTGAATTTACTAGAAGCTCCGCTCCTTGGATTCATACTCTCGATTATCATTCGATACATTGCTGACCCAAATTCTTCGGTTTATATTTTCCGTGAAAACGAAAACATTCCTCCTTACATTTTCATGTGTATCATTGTTTCGCTATTTCTTGGTTTGACTGTCAGTGCCGAAGAAATTTTCCGCGACCGAAAAATTCTAAAACGTGAGACCTTTTTGAATCTAAGTCGCTCAAGCTATTTATCTTCAAAAATCATCATTTTGCTTGTGCTTTCTGCAATTCAATCTATTCTTTTTGTTTTCGTTGGAAATTCGATTTTGGGAGTAATTGATGCAACATTCAGCTATTGGTTTGCCTTGTTCTCGATTTCTGCATTTGCAAACATGCTCGGACTCAACATATCGGCTTCGTTTAATTCAGCCGTTACAATCTATATTTTGATTCCTCTCTTAATAATTCCTCAAATGGTTCTTGGAGGTGCAATGTTTAGTTTCGACAAGCTGAATAGAGCCTTGGGAAGCGTCGGAAAAGTTCCGTTTATTGCAGAGTTCATGTCAGCAAAATGGGCATATGAAGGTTTAATGGTACAACAATTCAAAGACAACAATTTTGAAAAGATTTTCTACGAACTCGAAAAGAAAGAAAGTGTTGCCGATTACCATCAAGTATATTATATTCCTGAACTTATCGAAAGAGTTAATGTGTGTATGAATTGCTTAAAAAACAAAGACAATGATTCGATTTTTAATGTTTTGGATAACAACTTACAGCTAATCAAAAATGAAATCGTTCACATTCAAAGCACTATTCACGATATGCCTTTCGGAGTTATTGATAAACTCGATGCTAAATCGTTCAGCAATATGATTGGATTTGTTACGAAAGATTATTTACAACGTGTAGATAAATATTATGCTTTAATGTTTAAGGAAGCCAACACCGAAAAAGAAAAGATTATAAACTACATGTTGAGCAGCGACCCTGCTTTATATCGTGGAAAAAAAGATGCGTTTCACAACGAAAGTGTGTCTGACATTGTTAAAAAAATATACGAGAAAAATAAAATTATTGAATATGAACATCATCTAATTCAACAAGTTGACCCAATTTTCCAAAATCCTATTATCGATTCGCATTATAGTTTCAGGTCGCATTTTTTTGCTCCACAAAAACATTTTATGGGTAAATATTACGATACATATTGGTTTAATATGTTGATAATTTGGATAATGACATTATTTTTATACATAACTTTGTACTTTGAATTACTAAAAAAGTTAATTTTAGGCTTTGAAAAACTAAAAATCAGAAAAGACAAATAAAAAAACAAAACATGAAAAAAAGCGTATTATTGTTATTTGTTGCCATGTTTATAATGTACTCGTGCAACAACTCAAATCAAGCAGACGTTAGCAAAGATTTTGAAGTCCCCGATTCGGTATTAATGGAAAAACCTCTCGAAATTTCGGAGGAAACAATGGAAAATATTATTCAAAATATTTCCTCTCCAATCGAAATGGCATCCTTGATTAAATCAACTGGAGCTCCATTTTCACAAAAACTTTTGTCGCCAACCGACTATGTTGATGAATATGGAACAAACTTCAAAAAAGCTCTTTCGCTTGGTGTTTTTGGAGCCGATTTAGGATATTTGAATATGTACGAAAAAACAGGGTCGGTTATTACACACCTTTCGTCGATTAAATCGCTTGCTGACGACTTGAAGGTTGGTCAATTTTTCGATTTTGCAATGTTGAAAAGACTTTCAACTAGTAGTAACAATTTAGATTCGCTTATTTTTATTTCGGTATCGAGCTTTAACCTAATGGACGAATATTTACGTGAAAACGGTCGTACAAATATCAGCACACTTCTTGTTACTGGAGTTTGGATTGAAGGTTTGTATTTAGCAACACAAATTGTAAAAGATAAACCAAATGCAGAGATTGCAGAACGTATAGGCGAACAAAAACTATTTATGAACGACATTATTTTGTTATTAAGCAATTATAAATCGGATCAAAATTTTCAAGAACTTATTGTTGATTTAGAATCAATTAAAGCCTTGTATGATGGCGTAAAAATTTCGTATGAAGTTGGCGAACCTGAAATGATTGAGAAAGATGGCAGATTAGTAATCGTTCAAAACGAAAAGAGTGTTGTCGAAATTACTGATGCACAACTCGACAAGATTATTGAGCAAACCGAGATTATCCGAAGTAAAATTGTAAACATCTAAGATTATGAAAAAGATATATTTAATACTTATATTTTTCGTTGCTTTCAGCGGCATTTCATATTCGCAATGTAACGACCAACTCGTGAGTATATGTGCAATGGGAAACGAAGGAGCAACCTACATAAAAGACTTTAAAGTAAGACTAAAAAAAGCTAAAAAGAACGAAAACCCGCCCGTTGCTAAATATTCGGTTGTTTTAAATAAAAATACCGTTTATCGTTTCAGTGTTTGCAGTGCAACCGAATTTGAAGGAAAAGCAATTATTCAGCTTTACGACAAAGAAAGTATGTTAGGAAGTAATTACAATATGGCTACAGGCAAAGAATATCCAAGTTTTGATTTCTATTGCAAAAAATCAGGAATTTACGATGTTTTTATGTCCTTTAAAGGTGGAGCAGAAGGCTGTGCGGCTGGAATTCTATCTTTTGTTGGCAAAGAATACTAGGAAAGTTAAGAGTGAAAAACTATGCTTCGACAGGCTCAGCAACCAAAGAAGTGAAAAATAGCTATCATTTCGACCACAGGGAGAAATCTCAATTATTGAAATATACAAATTTCTCGTAGGAAACTCGAAATGATAAGAAATATAAGTCGAACCTTCTAAACCGAAAAAATTGAAAGAAAAACGACTAGTTAAAAGTATAAATTTTTCAAATTAATAAACTGCGAATTATGAAATATATAAACTTCGTCATTGCTTTTCTTTTAAGTTTTGCTGTAAATGCACAAAAAAACACCGATTTTTTTGATACATATCAGGAATTAAAATACGAAAACGGAAAAATCAAAGAACAAGCCGATTGGAAAAACGGATTAATCGTTGGCAGTCGAAAATTCTATAACCCCGAAGGAAAACTTATCGAGGAACACGTTTTTAGCAAAGACAGCATCGTGATGGACGAACTGGGAAAACCCAATAAAGCGAATGGAATGCTAATAACCTATTCCCCAAGTGGAGCTGTGGCTTCAAAAATTCAAGTTGTACAACAATTACGTGAATCGCGAAATGGGAACGAATATACCTTGCGAATAGAGTCTGATAGGCAACATGCTGGTTATCATGAAAACACCGAAAATATTGCCTATAAATTTTCCTTAGAAAAGGCATTTTATCTTACCGGAAGTCGTATGGATTATTATAAAAAAAATAATGTTTTTTTCTACGATGTATTTTTACTTCACGACGACAACAATATTGTAGGACTTCGTACAAACATTCAGTTTTTTTATCCTGATGGAAAAATTCAAGCCAAAGGTGAAATTCATAATGGAAAAAAGGTCAATGAGTGGGTTTTTTATTACCCCGACGGAAAAGTCGAAAGCGAAGGAAGTTTTCTTTCAAAAGGAATCGAAATCGCATATAAAGTTGGAACTTGGAAATATTACACCGATAAAAGCATCTTAATAAAAGAAGAAAATTATTTCAACGGAACTCCCGATAAAAATTTTAAATACGGAAGTTTTGAAGGGATTTCAAAATATTATTTTCCTGACGGAAAATTGCAATATGTAATTCGTTATCCAATTGCTAAAGAAGTCGAATTATATACTGACACCATTGAAGCATACTATGCAAACGGAAATGTAAAATACAAATATACCGATGAAAATAAAGTTTCGATGAGCAACGGAATGCCTTATAATTATTCTGGAAAATGGGAAAGTTACTACGAAAATGGAGAGCACAAAGAATTGGGATATTTAGGCAAAAAACCTAGATTTAAAGTTGACGAACAAGAAACATCGGTAAATCCATGTATATTAACCGACGAGAAAAAAATTGGCGTTTGGTATTTCTTTAACGAAAAAGGAAATGTAGTAAAAATAACAGAATACACTTTGTGCGGAGAAGTAAAAACAGAATACTCGGAAAAAGAAGTCAGTTCGGTTAATAACAAATATAATCTTCAAGGTAAAGGATACGAATTCGATTTCAGTATAAAATTTTAAAGAGTATTTATCTCATAACTCTATTGTGCTATAAGTTACAATATATGGATATTTTATCGGTAGTAGAATCCTTATAAATCCATTCAAGTTTGCTCTTTTATACCAAATTCGATAGCGAATTAAAATTGACAAATCAATAAATTTATTTTATATTTACTATTCGTAAACATCTATAAAATTTATAGCAATGGCACAAAAAACAAGCAAAATGAAATCAATCAACACATTGGAATTTCATCTTAAAGAAGTTTTGTCGGGTAATCGTCGATTCGAAAATGTTTTTCAGTCGGTATCTCGAATGATTTTAGGAGACCCTAAAAAAATCGAAAAGGTTACTGTGAACGGTCGCATGACTTATGATTTTAAGGTTTTTCGCGAAGGTCGAAAACACATTATCGGAATGTATGACGAAATAAACAGTTTCGTTTCGTTTGTAAAAGACGCAGCCGATGGCGGATCTTCGTCCGAAATGGCTTTTGTGATAATTGGCGAACCCGGAAACGGAAAAACGTATTTTGTTGATTATTTAGGTAAAATATATCGTGATTTTATTGCTATTCCCGAAAATAGACGATATTCGTTTCGTTTTGCAAATCTCGACAAAATAGGCGGTTACGGCAAAATTACATCTATCGAATCGCAAACTTTCGAAGACCCAATGACATTGCTAATGAACATTTTCGAATCGAGAGATGAAAATGTTGAATATCTAAAAAAATTGGGAGTAAAAGATGCTCAAATAACTAAATTTTATAAAAATTATCGACCTCTAGGTGCATGCAGCTATTATATTTTCGAGCAAATTAAAGAGTTTGCTGGTGGCGACATCGCTAAAGCATTAGAATTTATCGAAGTTTTTCCTGTTCCAATCAGCGAATCTCGCGGAACATTAACTGGAAAATACGCAGCCAAAGATAAAATAACCTCATCAGCAGTCGATTTATTGGGAGACGAATCGATAACTCGATTATTACACATTACAAATACCGACAATCCGTATCGTTTCGATTTACGAAGAGGAGCATTGGCTCGTGTTGCTGGCGGAGGAATTCATTTTGCCGACGAAATTTTCAAAAACAAAAAAGATTTGGTGCAGGTATATTTGGGTGTTATTCAAAACCGCACCATCGAAATCGAAGGTTTTAAATGGCCTCTCGATACACTTATTGTTGCAACCAGTAATAATGCAGAGTTTTCTCGTTTCCTTGAGGAAAAAGAACAAGCTCCGATTGTTGACCGTTGTCGCTTAACATACATGTCGCACAATACAAATTTAAAACTTCAAAAAGAACTTACTGCTTTTTCAATTGGAAGCCTTGAAAAAACAACTTTTGTTGGAGAAAAATTACACATAGACCCAAATTTGAATTTTGCCATTTCGGCAACCATGGTTTTATCGAGAATGCCACTTTCTGATAAACTCAATCCGATTGAAATGATGAAACTTTCGGCAGGAGAAGTTGCTGGAGAAAAAAGCATTAAAACGCTGTCAGAAGTTATCAACGATTTGAACAATGCCCCAGATGTAACCAAACGATTCGGACAAAAAGGATTAGGACACAGAAACTTAGGTCGTGCTATTCAAATATTACTCGAACGCTCCGAAACACAAGAAGGTCAATGTATGTATGCTGGCGATACTTTTAAAGCTATTGAAACGGTCATATTGGATTATGTTCACGATTCAAACGACCGAACCAAATATATGAACGATTTGAAAATAGCCAAAGGTTTGCACCGCGAAAATGTGCTGACAACCATTTTTAATGCATATATGGACGAACCGAATGCTATCGAAAAAGATGTAATGAATTATGTGAACATGATTATCGGGATTGATGCCAAAAATTTGGGTCCGGATAAAATTTGGACATATCAAGATCCTCAAACAGGTAAACTTGTTCCGTTGAAAATTGACGAAACTTTTATCAATAGTGTAGAAGAACGACTTGGGCTGAAGAGTTCAGAGCAAAAACAAAGTTTCAGAACAACCATTACCAAAATCTACGGACAAAAAATGATAAAAGACCCAAATTACAACTTTATGGACAACAACGATTTAGTTAAAGCAGTAACCGATGTTCGTCTAAAATCGGATATAGCTGGAGCTGGAAGTCTTGTTGGTGCGTTATCGAACAGAACGAATGAAGAAAATCAAAAGCTTTACAATCGAATGATTACAACTATGATTTCTAAATTGGGGTATTGCAATACTTGTGCTCAAAAAACTATCGAGTATTTCTGTACGCAAGACGACCAAAATTAACAAGGCTTAAGTTCGTACAATGTCAATTTATATTCGTTCGATTCTTCTTTTCGTTTTTGTGTGTTGTGGAAGTTTAATTTCACAAAGTGTTAATGTTATTGATAGTCTCAAACTCGAACTCGAAAATTCGATAAGCGACACATCAAGAATTGACATTTTAAACCAACTCGCTCTCGAATATCAACGTGATAAAAATCTAGAAAATGCTGTTTTGTATTCCGACAGAGCTTTTATTCTTGCAAACGAGATTAATCATCGTGCAAGAATTCAACATACACATTATGTAGCAGGCTCGATTTTTTATAAAAATTACAATTATAGCAAATCTTTATCGCATCTATTTATAGCTTTGCGTATTGCCGAAGAATTAAAATCGAAAAATAAACAGTCGAATGCTTTATTTCTAATCGGAAATAACTACAAAGACATAGGAAAATACGAAAAAGCCTTACATTTTTATGAGAAAGGATTGCAAATCGATTTGGAGGTTAACAATATTAAAGATGTTGCTGCAACATACAACAATATCGGCTTGGTTTACTGGAAACAATCTTCATTTGAAAAAGCACTCGAATATTTCCATAAATCGTTGGAAATAAAAGAATCGCTTAATGATAAACAAGGAGTTGCCGGAGCTTACACAAACCTTGGCATTATATACTATTCGCTTAACAATAAAGGAGAAGCCTTAAAAATTTGGGAGAAATGTCTTACCCTTTGGCAAGAACTTGGCGATAAAGTTGGCACAGTCGAAATATTGAATAATATTGGAGCTTTATATAGCGAAATGAATCAATTCGAGAAGGCTCTCGACTATTTAAAAAAAGCACTTGAAGTAAAAGAAGAACTGGGGGACAAAACGGGAATTGCCATGACAAGCGGAAATATTGGAGAAGTTTATTTGAACCTAAAACAATACGAACAAGCTCACATTTACCTATTAAAGTCGTATAAAATTTCTAAAGAACTAGGCGACAATGAAGGAGTTATTCAATCAACCTTTAGTATTTCAAATTACTATAATAAAAAAGGAAATGCCGATTCGGCAATATATTATTGCGAACTTGCCTTGAGTCGTGCAAATGAAACAGGGAATTTAAAATTCAAGAAAGATGCCTACGAATTACTATCAGCGATTTATGAAAACGATAAAAAATTTGAAAAAGCACTTATAAATTATAAACAATATTATGCTTTTGCCGATTCAATATTTAATAAAAATAATTCGGATAAACTTGCCGAACTACAAGCTAAATACGAATCGGATAAAAAAGAAAAAGAAATCGAATTACTCAATAAAACTCAAATAATTAACGAAGCTGAACTAAAAAAGCGAATGGTTCTGAATTATGCATTTATTGTAAGTATAATTTTTATTGTCGTAATATTTTTAATTCTTTTCAATCGATATCGAATTAAGAAAAAAGCAAATGATAGTCTTACATATCAAAATTTAATAATCGAAAAACATAAAGAGGAACTTATTTCTCAAAAAGCATTGTTATCAAAGGTTAACGATGAGTTAAGGCATAAAAACAGTTTGATAACTGATAGTTTGAACTATGCTAAAAAAATTCAAGATGCTATTTTACCATCTAAAGAGTCGGTACAATGCATTTTCCCTAATTTCTTTATTCTGTATCGCCCCAAAGATATTGTGAGTGGTGATTTTTATTGGTATGCCTTTAAAAATAACACGGCTTACTTTGCGGTTGTTGATTGTACCGGACATGGAGTTCCGGGTGCATTTATGTCAATGATTGGCAACACGTTGTTAAACGATATTATAAACGAAAACACATTTAGCACTCCTGCCCAAATTCTTGAAATATTAAACACAAGAGTAATTAAAGCCTTGAGTCAATATTCCTCAACTCCAACTTATCAAAACGATGGAATGGATATCAGTTTATTTTCGTACAATAAAAAAATTAACGAAATTCAATTGGCATGTGTAAATCAAATGGCATATATTATTGAGGACGAAAAAATTACAGTTATTGACGGAGATGTTTATTCCATTGGCGGAGGAATCGGAAATCACCCCAACGCCGTATTTACAAATCACTTGATTCATTTAACCAAAAAAACCTGTTTATATATCTCTACCGATGGCTATTACGACCAATTTGGAGGAGCTGAAAATAAGAAATTTATGGTTTCGAAATTTAAAGAGCTTATTTTACAAAATCACTCTAAGCCCATGACAGAACAAGAAAAAATATTTGCACAAACGATTCAAGCTTGGAAAGGAAACAAGAAGCAAACCGACGATATTCTATTAGCGGGATTTGAACTATAAATTATTCTTCGATTAATTCAAACTTAACATTTATCAATTTCGAATATCGGGTACCGGAAGAATGAATATCGCGATCATCTTTATTGTAAAACCATTTTATAAGAACCTCGCTATCGTGAGAAAGCTTTTCTAATAAAAGCAATATTTTTGCAATTTGTTTAGCCGAGGATGTATTAAAATACTCAAGCCTAAATTCAAAAATGGTTTTTAGGTTGGGGTGCTTTGAATATTCCTCAATCCAATTTAGAATAGGCTGATAAAACTCAATTGAATTTTCGGGTAACGAACGTTCCGAAATACGAAATACATTATTGGTTAAATCTAATTCAACCTTAGGAGTATCTTCTGTTGCTTCAATAAGTAAATTATTCATATTCTAATATTTATACCATTACTTGAAGGGTGAAAAAAGTAGTGTCGTTGTCGGCATCGCTGAAAGAATAAATCAGTTTATTTTTACTTTTTAATCTCAAATCGATAATTCCTAAACCTGATTTTTTACTGTCAACAAGTTCAAAATCCAACAAACTTTTACTGTAATATTCTTCCAACTCTGGAATCGACATATTATTGATATGTTCAATTTTATCGGCTAAATCTTTAGCATTTTGCTTGTGAATATAATTTCCAGTTGTAAGTAAGTGAGATTCGCCCCTATTGCTAATGAAAAACATTCCAGGATTTCCGCCTTCAGTTTCGCCATTTGTAAGATTCGCTCCATGTTTTACAATGTTTTGCAATAATTCAACAATTATATAAAACAGTTGTTTTCTGATTGCTTCTGAACTTTGCATTTGTCCTTCGATAATCGAAAGTATCGACAACAAGCTTTCTTGCGAAAATATTCCGTTAAAAACCAATTGAATGTTTTCGGCATTTAACGAACTATGCAAGGGAATAATACTTTTTAACGAATCGCGAAGTTCTGATTCAATTTGCGAAAATTTATCATCTTGATATGAAAGTCCTGTGTGAAGGTAGAAATACGACAGCCCATCGGCAAGCTTCAAAAAATCGTAAATGAGTTTATTGTTCGATTTGCGAGCCATTTCAATTAAGCCAAGTCCCGCTCCTCCTTTATCAGAAAGTTGTCCTGATTCAAGAACTTCTTTATAATAATCTTTAAGCTCGTCTTCTTCTAACCCGTTTATTTTGTCGAGTAAAGTCTTTAAATTATCAATTTTATTGTCTTCAACAACATTCCCTGTTGTTATAAAATATTTCTTTTCTTTCTTTTGAATAACAAATATTCCCGATTTTTCCGAAGGACTTATTTCGGTTTCATCCTGATGACGTGTAATATTTTGCAAGCCTTCTACAAGAATTGTATATACACGTTTTTTTATTTTAGATGATTCTCCCGAATCGTTTAACGATGTTTCGGTTAACGAGAGAATATTATCGGTAATGTTTTGAGTAAAGTATCCACGGTAGATATAGTTCAGATTACCTGCCTGCATCTCGTTGAATAAACCAAAAGCAAAACCTAGTTCACGCTTAATTTCTGAATCACTCATGAAAAAATAATTTCCACTAAATTACAAAAAAAAAAACCTATTCTCCAAATTCAATGAATTATAAACAATAATTTTATAAATTTACCGTATAATTAGCCGTTTTGAATACGATTGAAAATATATTAAACCATTACGAATCGATTTCGTTAAATGACACCGATAAGGTTCGTTTGATGAATAGAATAGACACAAAATATATTTTTAATGCATCGACGCTTCCTTTGATTCTCGAAAGTATTAAGGATAGTTTTTTTGTTCTCGAAATAAAAAATAAACGAATTCAAGAATATATTACTTCGTATTTCGACACGAGTGATTTTAATATGTATATTTCGCATCACAACGGAAAACAAAACCGATATAAAATTCGTCATCGATTTTACAAAAATGATAATGTTGGCTTTCTTGAGGTAAAATTTAAATCAAACAAAGGTCGTACAATCAAAAAACGAATTCCACAAAACTCGGTTAACGAAATATATTCTGAAGCCGGAAAAGCCTTCATAAAAGAAAGAACTCCTTTTAATGCCGACGAATTAAAAGTTTCGGTTTCAAATGTATTCTCGCGAATTACATTGGTAAACAAAAAACTTGACCAGCGTTTAACAATTGACTCAAAAATTTCATTTTCGGGTTTCGATTTACAGCATGCGGGCTCGAATTTAGCTATTATCGAAATTAAACGAGATAAATTTTCGACCGAATCAAAAATCACCGAGATTTTAAAAAACTTACGAATATATCCGTCAGGCTTAAGTAAATACTGTTTAGGAATGGTATATTTAAATCCAGACATTAAGAAAAACAGTTTTAAACCAAGATTATTAACCATAAATAAAATAGAAAATGCTTAGTACTATTACGCCTTTATTCGCCAACTTCGACTTTTTCGGAATGGATTTAGTAAATTCAGAAGATTTTATCAAACTCGTTTTACGATTTTCGTTCAACTTTTTAGTAACATTTATCATTGTGCGTGTTTTATACTATTCGGTAGCAAAGCGAAAAGATTATTTGTTTACTTACATTTTAATAAGCACTACTGTATTTTTACTTTGCTTCTTGCTCGACAATGTTAAATTACAACTGGGCTTTGCCTTAGGATTGTTCGCTATTTTTGGTATTATTCGTTACCGAACCGACACCATGCCAATAAAAGAAATGACCTATTTATTCATAATAATTGGCGTTTCGGTAATTAATGCTCTTGCTAATAAAAAAATAAGCATTTCGGAAATCGTATTCACAAACGCAGCAATTATTGCTATTACTTGGATATTAGAAAAGGTTTGGTTATTAAACCATGAATCAAGCCGCGAAATAATATACGAAAAAATTGATTTGATTGTACCTGAAAAGCGGAACGAATTAATTGCCGATTTGGAAAAACGAATTGGTCAAAAAGTAAGCCGTATTCAAATTGGAAAAATCAACTTTTTGAAAGATACAGCAAAAATCAATGTGTTTTTTTACGAAAAAAATACGGTAATGAATTCTACCGATAGAGCTACGATTCAAGAAGACGACGATTAATTTTTGTGTTTGCGTAAAAAGACTGTTTTACAGAATCGAATTTTTATTATCTTTGACTCGCTCTTTTTAAGTTTGGGGAATTAGCTCAGTTGGCTAGAGCGTTTGACTGGCAGTCAAAAGGTCAGCGGTTCGATTCCGCTATTCTCCACAGATTATAAAAATGCAATATGTTATAAAAATACATGTTGCATTTTTTATTTTCATTTCATTTTTAAAGTTTCAAAAAATTTATGAGACATTCACACAAAAGTGTTTTTTTTAACATATGGATTAATACCTGTTCTACGTTTTACACGAGTTGATGGGAGTAAAAATACTACCAAAAAATAGATTATAAGAAACGATAATATATAAATTTTTATAGCCATAATGTTAATTATTTATATTGATTTAATTCAACCCAAGTTTTATTCATATCTTTTTCTAATTCAAGCAATTTTGTTAAACTTTCGTAATAATATGAAAGTTCAAAAATGTAATCAATCAACGAAATTTCACCAGCATCTAAAGCTTTTTTCAATAATTCCGAATTATCGAAAGTTTTAATGTTTGAACGAAAATCATTCACATTTTTTTGTAAAGCTATTGTTTTGGTATGCAATGCTTTAAGATGATTATAGAATTGAGTTTTATTGTCCAATTCAATACTTTCTAAAGCCAATATGTTTGCTTTTGCAAATTTCACTTTGTTTTTATTTTCCCACAAAGGAACTGTCAAACCAATTGTAACGCCATTAAATTGCTGACCAACAACATTTTCGCTCATATATCCTGTTTGAAATTTTGGAAAACTCATTGCTCGGTTCAATCCAACTTGTTTTTGACTAATTTCCATTTCTTTTTTCAACCAACTAAATGTTGGATTATTCTGTTCAGCCAAAACATACCATTGTTCAAAATCGGCAGGAATTTCGGCAGTTTGAAACTCTTTTTCAGAAAAATCAATTGCTTTTCCCCCATTAATTTGTGTTAATTCTGCAAGTAATGTATTTCGTTCAATTTCAATCGATTGAAGTTCTTTGTTTAGATTTAATAAATTCAATTGCGATTTGTTGAATTCTAAAATGTTTATTTCGCCTTTTTCAAACTTAATTTTGTATGAATTTGCAATGCTTTCGGCATTTTTCATTTGTTTTGAAAGTTCAAAATACAAAGCATTTGAGTAAATTAAATCGGCACAAATTAAACTTGCGTTCAGTTTTATTGACTTCAATTGTTTTTGATATTCGAGTTCGCTTTGCTCGTTTTTTAAATCCGAAATTTGATTTTTATATGCATAAACCGTTGGAAAATCAATAGTTTGAGTTATGTTTAAATCTTTTCTATTTCCAATATTCGACGGACTTCCCCACAAATAATTAAATGCAATTTGGGGATTTTGTAAATAAATATCGGTTTTATTTCCGATTTTTTCAGCATCTACGCTTTTTCTAAATGCTTGAAGCGAAGTGTTGTTTTGTTCAATTTCTGCCAAAACTTTATCAATATTGCTTTGTGAAAATAAACTTAAACTGAATGCTGTTATGCTGATTATTAATATTAAAGTTTTCATATTTTTTCTTTTTTAATTATTCCACGATTAAATAAAATGCTATAAACTATTGGAACAATGTAAATGTTTAACAATGTTGATGTTAGCAAACCTCCCAAAATTACTTTTGCCATCGGACTTTGAATTTCGTTTCCTGCCAAATCGCCTTTTAATGCCAATGGAATTAATGCGAGTGCAGCTGTTAAAGCGGTCATTAAAATTGCATTTAAACGGTCTGACGAACCTTTTGTAACGGTTTCATACAATGAAATTCCTGTCATTTGCAATCGTTGATAATTGGAAATTAGAAGTATTCCGTTTCGAGTTGCAATTCCAAAAAGTGTAATAAAACCAATGATTGCAGGAATGCTTAAAATACCCGATGTTACACAAATTGAAAAAACTCCTCCAATTAAAGCCAAAGGTAAATTCAACAAAATAATTCCTGCCAATTTGAAATCTTTAAATTCTTGAAACAACAATAAAAAGATGATTATCAACGCAATAATTGATGTTAACATCAATGTTTGAGATGCTTTTGCTTCGCTTTCAAATTGTCCGCCGTATTCAATTCTGTAACCTTCGGGCAAATTAATTTTTGTATTGATATTGTTCTGAATATCTTTTACAACGCTTCTCAAATCGCGTTCAGCAACGTTTGCCGAAATCACAATTTTACGTTGAACATTTTCTCTACTAATTGAACTTGGTCCCGAAACCGAAACAATATCGGCAACTTGTTCCAACGGAACTTTTTTTCCATCTTGCGTTTCAATTAAAGCCGAACGAATTCCATCCATAGTTTCAGTATAATCTTTGTTTAAACGCAAAACCAAATCGAAACTTCGTTGACCTTCGTAAATATCCGAAAGTTTTTCGCCACCAAACGAAATATCAACAAATTCGTTAAATTGTTCAATTGTAATTCCATATTGAGCCAACATATCACGATTTGCTCGAATTTGAATTTGCGGAATTTCAACTTGTTGGTCAACATTTACATCAACCAAACCTTCAATATCAACAATTGAACTTTTAATTTCGTTTCCAACCGAAAACATTTTGTTCAAATCGGTTCCAAAAAGTTTTATTGCAATATTTGCACGAGTTCCCGATAACATGTGGTCAATTCTGTGTCCAAGCGGTTGACCAACGGTAACTGCAATTCCTGGAATTCGAGCTAAATTTTCACGAACTTCTGCTAAAAATTCTTGTTGACTTCGTTCTTTTAATTGAAAATTCACATCAATTTCGGCACTATTTGTAGTTTGCGAATGTTCGTCAAGTTCGCCTCGTCCTGTTCTTCGAGCTGTGCTTGAAATTTCAGGAATTGATAAAAGTTCGGTTTCAACCAAATTTCCTAATCGATTGCTTTCTTCGAGCGAAGTTCCTGGTTTACAGATAACTGAAAGTGTTAATGCTCCTTCGTTAAATTCGGGCAAAAAACTTCTTCCAAAAGTTGAAAAGGCAATTAACGAAATTATAAATAATCCAAGAGTTGAAAATATTACTAATTTTTTGCGATTTAAAGTCCACTCAAGTGATTTTTCGTAGTAGAATGAAAGTTTGCGAACCAACCATTTTTCTTTTTCATTTTTTGCAAGATATTTTTCGTTTGAAAGTAACATTTTTGACAATAACGGAGTTAACGTCATCGCGACAATTAACGATACAAATAATGAAACTACGAATGAAATTCCAAGTGGTTGCAACATTCTACCTTCCATTCCCGAAAGGAAAAATAACGGTAAAAAAGCAACCATAATTATTAATGTTGCATTTAAAATGGATGCTCTAATTTCTTTTGATGCTTCAAAAACAACAGTAAACGATGTTTCTCTTTCATTTTCGGGTTTTAAACGATTTTGTCTCAATCGTTTATACACATTTTCAACATCAATAATTGCATCGTCAACCAAAGAACCAATTGCAATTGCCATTCCGCCTAAACTCATTGTGTTTATTGTCATTCCGAACATTTTCATAACCAAAATTGCTCCAAGCAACGAAAGTGGAATTGCTAAAAGAGAAATAATGGTTGTTCGAAAACTTCCAAGAAATACAAATAAAACTATGATTACAAAAATTCCGCCTTCCATTAGTGCTCCTTGCACATTATTAACCGATGTTTCTATAAAATCCGCTTGACGGAATATTTTTGTATCAACAACCACATCTTTTGGTAAAGTTTTTCTTAATTCTGTTAGATTTTTTTCTATTCTTTGCGTAACATCCAACGTGTTTGCATTTGGTTGTTTAGAAATTGAAACAATAATTGCAGGTTTTGCATTTTCGGAAGCGTAACCCATTTTTGGAGCACTTCCAATAATTACATCGGCAACATCATTAATTTTAATTGGTTTATTGTTGTTTGATGTTACGTAAGAATTTCCCAAAGCTTCTAAATCTGAAGTTCGTGCAATTCCTCGAACAACATATTCATTACCAAATTGACGAACAACTCCACCTGTTGAATTTTGACTAATTCCTTTACAAACTTCGGCTAATTGGCTCATAGAAACTTTGTAAAATTTCATTTTTTGAGGATTTGCCAAAACTTGATATTGTTTGTAATCGCCACCAATGATTGTAACTTGCGAAACTCCGCCTGTTGCGAGAATTAGCGGTTTCACATTCCATTCGGCAATTGTTCGAAAATCCATCATACTTGTGCTGTCAGCTTGCATTCCGATAAAGAAAATTTCGCCCATCACACTCGATTGTGGAGCAAGTGCAGGTTGACCAACACCCAAAGGCATTTGCGAGCTAACGCTGATAAGTTTTTCGCTTACAATTTGTCGAGCTTTGAAAATGTCGGTTCCCCAATCAAATTCAACCCAAACAAATGAAAAACCTTGTGAAGATGCTGAACGAACTCTACGAACATCGGTTGCTCCATTTACTGCAGTTTCAATTGGAAAAGTTACCAATTTTTCAACTTCTTCTGAAGCCATTCCGTGTGCATCTGTCATTACAACAACTGTTGGTGCAGTGAGGTCGGGAAACACATCAACGTCCATATTTGAGGCCGTTCTCATCCCGAAAACCACCAAAACCACCGAAGAAAGTAAAATGAAATACTTATTGTTCAGTGAAAATTTTATAATATTATTTAACATAAATGAAATTTTAAATTGTGAATTAATGAACGTGTCCCGAATGAGCGTCTAAAGTTCCTGTTGCTTGAGCAAGTTTTATGAGAATTGCTCCCATAGTTACAATTCTTTCGTTTTCTTTAATTCCATTTTTGATTTCAGTTCGTAAACCATCGTTTACGCCGATTTTAACTTCTCGTTTTTCAAAAAGTTCAGGTGTAATTTGAACATAAACAAAGTAAGTTCCTTGGTCTTCGAGCAATGAACTTGTTGGAACGGTTAAAGCTTCTGAATTGGTTAATGTTTTTAAATAAATTTCAACAAATCCGCCCGAAGTAAAACTTCCTTTATTGTCGATTTGCAATGTGATTGGAATTAAATAATTGTCAGCATTTGTTGATTTTCCGAAGGATAAAACTTTTCCGTTCAATTCTTCAAGAGAATAGGTTTTGTTATCTTCCAATGTGCGAATATTTGCTGAAATTACAGTACCCAATATTGACGAATATTTTTGTTGAACTTCGGCATTTAAAATTAGCGTTTTGTTTTGCGAAATGCTTACAATTGGTTGTCCTGCTTCAACATATGCTCCATTTTTTACAAATATTTGTTTCACAAAACCTGACATTGGACTTGAAATATTTTGTCCATTTGAACTGAAATTCTTATTCAAATTGTCATAAATTGCTTTTGAATTATCGAATTGATTTTTTGCCGAAATCAAATCTTTTTCTGACACAATTTTTTCTTTTGCAAGTTCTTTTGCTCGTTCGTATTCTGATTTTGCTTTTTCAAAATTATTTTTTGCTTCATTGTATCGAACCGAAATATTATTATCAGCTAAATCGCTACTCGAAATTGAAAATAAAACCGAACCATTTGAAACGTCTTTTCCTTCTAAAACCGAAGAGTTTGAAAACATTACAATTCCATTTGTTTTTGCCGAAAGAATAATTTCGTCGGCTTGTGATGATTGAATTTGTGCGGTAGTTTTAATAACTTGTCCGAATGCTTCTGTTTTAGGAAAATCAGTTGCAAAATCAATTTTCCACGATTGTTCTTTGGTAAAAACCGCAGTGTTTGTTTTTGAAATTACAACTTTTTTTGATGCTTCTTCGGCTTCTTCTTTTGAAGCATAAACAGTAACTTGAGGAACAATTACTTGAAATTTTCCAACTTCAGTTTGAATACTATAAATTATATTTCCTGTTCCAATGGTTTCGGGTTTTATATCAAAACTATAAATTCCTTTTCGTGTTGGTTTATCTAATGTTTGATTAACTTCTTTTCCATTAACAATTAAACGAATAGTCATACTTCCGTTTTCTAAAGCTTTGAAACTTGGTAAATGCGAAAAATGCGATAAAACATTTGATGTGTCTCCAACAACAAAAACATCGGCTTCGGCAAAAACCTCAAATTCTTCACTATATGCTGTAAATTGAACTTTTGCTTCTTCGTGTTCTTCGTGATTTTCTGTTTCTTGATTATTGTTGCAACTTGCTATAATTAAAGCAAATAAAACAACTAAAAATAAATTGTTTTTCATTGAGAATATTTTTTAATAAATTATTGATTGTTCAATGCATAGAAATTCAAAGCAATATTTTAACTATTGCTTTCATTCATATAAATGGAAAATTAAACTGTTGGGGGAGCTCGTAAACCAATTGCAGACTTTGAAGAAGTCTTGTAAGAAAAGGTTTCGGATGAAAATTGTGAATTTGAAATGTTTTTTGAAAGAATTGAATTCAATTCGTTTGAAACCAAAATTGCCTGAAAATCGTCTGTTGGAAAATAATTATTGCTACAATCCAAACATTTGCTTTCTTGTTTTGCAAGATTTGAAGTTATAAAAACGGTTTGTTTTAAAACACAATTTCCTGAATGATTTTTGCCATCGTGTTCGTGATTGTGTTCTTTTGAACATTCATCAGTTTCAATATGTGAAAATTCAAAAGAAACTTGAAAATTATCATGATGATGTGGAATAAATGAATGAGCAAATAAAATTATATTTGCAAAAAGTATAAAAAATATGCTTATATTCTTTTTATTCATCATTTTTTTGAATTAAACAACAAATATATAGTATAAAAAAGTAAAGGAGTGTTAAAAAAATGTTAAAAGGAATTTTTCGTTAAATCTTAAACAAAAATTGCTTTTTATTGCTTATTTTTTCGATAATTCAACAAAGTTTTTCGATTGATTTTCTAATATTTATATCCAAATTTTTGTATTCAGAAACAGTATAGTTTGTTATACTTTTAAATTGACTCGACAAGTGCTGAACGCTACTATAATCCATCATATACGCTATTTCGCTTAAGGTATATTCATCGCCCGCAATTAGTTCTTTTATTCGTTCAATTTTTTGAAGAATGATGTATTTTTCAAGTGTAATGGCTCCGTGTTTCGAAAATATTTTTGAAATGGTTTGATAACTATGTCCTAATTTTTCTACTAAATATTCTGATTTTCTGACAATCGAATCAATGTTATTCATATGGTGAATTAAATCGATAACAGCATGTTTTATTTCTTCTACAAATTGTTTCTCTTTGCTTGTGATTAAATCAAAACCTTCGGTCAATAAAATTTCTCTGATTTCGTTTTGTTTTAGAATATTTGAATCGTAAGTAATTTCAGCAAAACCTAATTCTATTTGTTGAACATGTATGTTATTTTTTTCGAAACTAGACTTGATAACTTTTTTACAGCTATCGCAGACCATATTTTTGATTTGAATTTTTTCAGTAATATATTTAATCTGCTCGTTCACGATGAAATTTTTTATAAAAATAAAAAAAGGGACTTAAAAAGTCCCTTCATTTCGATATTTTTTAATTTATTCATTCATCATGCCTCTTGGACCAGTTCCATCGTGTTTACCATGAAATTCTCCATTTTGTCCACCTTGACAACCTGCACCATGCCCGTTTTTCATACCTTTTCCGTGTCCCATTGCACCGTGACTATTTGCACCTTTATTGTGGTGTAAGTCGAAAAATAAACGTTGCTCAGGAGTTAAAATTTTGCGAACCGCTTGTTTGTGAGCTTCTACTTTTTTCATTTTGTCGATTTTCATTGCTCCCATTTCATCAATTGTTTTGTTTATTGAAGCCATATCTGCATTATCTGCCGATGTCAAGGTTTGCAAATGTGCTTTCTTTTCCTGAATCTGATTTCTTAACATCAACATTTCTTTTTGATGAGGAACCATTAATTCATCAATCTTTTTTTGTTGCTCTTCGCTTAAGTCGGGAATGTTGCACATACCTTTTCCTAATCCGGGTTGAGCTAATGAACTTAAACTAAATAATACAACTAACATAAAAGTTGCAAACGATGTGATTTTTGTTGTTTTCATAATATTAAATTTAAAATGATTTATAATTTGTTTTCATCGTTTAGAGTAACAAAAAAGAAAAAGGTTTAATCGACTTGAATATTTTTTTGCAATGGGGAAATTTAGAAAAATAAATTTGGAGGGGATTCCAACATTGGCAAAAAAATAGCTCGAACATTCTTGTCCGAGTTTTTGTGTAATATTTTTCCTTCATTCTCAACATTCCAATCAATTGTTATCATCTTCTTTGCTGTCATTAATTCTTAACATAAACTTAACATAAACTTAATATTTATATGCACAAAGTATGGTATGGAAATATTTACCTTAGCCTAAAATTTAAAACAAAAATTATATGAGTTTTTCATCTATTTTCAAGTTCCTTACTCCAAAGGACAAAACTTTTATCCCTCTCTTCGAGGAAAATGCAAAATTAATGGTTGAAGGTGCAGTTTTATTCAATAAATTGTTTCTAGTTACCGACCTTGCCGAAAAATCGTCTTTAATGATTAGAATTAAAGAAGTAGAGCAAAAGGGAGACGAAGTAACTCACAGAATATTTGAAGAGCTGAACAAATCTTTTATCACACCTTTCGATAGAGAAGATATTCACGAACTAGCCTCTTCGATGGACGATGTGCTTGATTTTATAAATAGTTCAAGCCAGCGCATTCGATACTACAAACCAAAACATTTAGGCGAGGAGTTTGTTGAACTTTCTGAATTGGTACTTCAAGCAAGTAGAGAAATTCACAAAGCAATTAGCGAATTAAGAGACTTGAAACATACTTTCAAAATCAAAGATGCTTGTGTACGAATAAATGAAATCGAAAATAATGCTGATGATATATTTTATCACTCGATTTCGAAAATGTACGAAAATGAGACCGATCCTATTGAAATTATAAAAAAGAAAGAAATTTTATTGTCAATGGAAGAAGCTACTGACAAAGCTGAAGATGTTGCCGATGTTTTGAAGTCTATAATAGTAAAAAATGCATAATTTATGACTTTACTTATAACGATAATAGTTTTAGCTCTGGCGTTCGACTTTATAAACGGATTTCACGATGCCGCAAACTCTATTGCTACCATTGTATCTACAAAGGTTTTATCGCCTTTTGTAGCTGTACTTTGGGCAGCTTTTTTTAACTTTGTTGCATATCTGATTTTTGATTTGAATATTGCCGATACCATTTCAAAGACCGTAGATTCGGATATGATTAATTTATGGGTCGTTTTTTCAGGTTTAATTGCTGCAATTCTTTGGAATTTATTGACTTGGTATTTCGGTATTCCATCTAGTTCATCACACACGCTGATAGGGGGATTTGCTGGAGCAGCAATCGCACATGGAGGTCTTAGTGTGGTTAATTTTCAAATCATTGCTAAAATCGCCGCTTTTATTCTTTTAGCTCCTATGATTGGTATGCTCATATCATATAGCATAACGTTGATTATTCTTTGGACTATGAAGAGAACAAACCCTCATAAAGCTGAAAAATGGTTTCGAAAAGGGCAGCTGGTTTCTTCGGCATTATTTAGCATTGGACACGGAGGTAACGACGCACAAAAAGTAATGGGTATTATTGGAGCAGCAGTATTGGTATATTTGAATACAAGTGGTTTAAATATGGAGGATGTTCCTGAATGGCTTAGAGTATCGATGACGGTGGTTGAAGGCAAAAAGCATTTATCAGTTCCTACTTGGGTTCCATTGGCTTGCTACACGGCTATTGCTTTGGGAACAATGTCGGGCGGTTGGAGAATCGTTAAAACGATGGGAACAAAAATCACAAAAATAACACCTCTAGAAGGTGTCGCCGCAGAAACTGGCGGTGCAATTACTTTATATTTGACCGAGTTTTTGAAAATTCCAGTTTCAACTACTCACACAATCACAGGTTCGATAATTGGCGTTGGTGTTACCAAAGGTACTGGAAGTGTGCGTTGGGGCGTTACGGTAAATTTAATGTGGGCTTGGATTCTGACTATTCCTATTTCAGCAGCAGTCGCTGCAATTATTTATTATGCCGTTAGTTTTTTACATAGTTAAGGAAGGTCTTCAAATTTATTAGAAGACTATGCGACAAAAATGACGGTTAGAAAGTTTTTAAATTATTACTAGGTAAACGATAAAAGGCAATGATGCAATTATAGACATATTGGGTTCGTTCTTATTATTTCTTATAATAATTCATTTCGTCGATGTATGAATACACCTTTTCGGGTAAAAAATATCGAAGGTCTTTCTTTTCGTGTATCGCTTTTCTAATAAATGATGAAGAAATTTCGATAATCGGAGCCGAAACAATTTTAATTTTATCGTTTTCAATCAAATCGCTTGATATTGAATTTAAGCGACGATAAACATAAATTTCGTATTTTTCGATGATTTGCTCCCAATTTTTCCACTTTTTAAAATGCTGAAGGTTGTCTTCTCCCATTATAATCGAAAATGTGTGATGCGGATATTTTTCCGATAAATATGTAAGTGTATTTATTGTGTACGAAGGAATAGGAAGATTAAACTCAATATCAGAAACTTTAAACCGGGTGTAATCGTTTCCTATTGCTCTGTTTATAAGTTCTATTCGCTGATAACCGTCGAGTAGCGAAGCTTTTTGTTTAAACGGACTTTGAGGACTAACAACAAACCATAATTGTTGTATTTCGGTAAACTCAATCATATAGTTTGCAATAACCATGTGACCAATATGAATTGGATTAAACGACCCGAAAAACAATCCTACTTGCATGTTATCCGATTAGAAATTCATTTAACATCGACTCAGCATTTACAAGGGCTTCGTCGAGTTTATCGTTTAAAAGTACTTTGTCGAATTTATTGATATAAGTAAGTTCTTCCTTCGCTTTATCAACACGTTTTTTTATATCAGTAGCATCATTTGTATGCCGATTAATAAGACGTTGTTCCAATGCTTCGATAGATGGTGGCTTAACAAAAATTGACAAAGAATTTTCGGGAAATAATCGTTTAATACTTACGCCTCCTTTTACATCAACATCAAACAAAACATTGCTTCCTTTTGCTGTAATTCGTTGAATTTCGCTTTTAAGTGTTCCGTAAAAATGGTCTTTGTACACTTCTTCCCACTCAATAAAGGCGCTCTCCGAAATTTTCTTTTTAAACTCATCAACCGATAAAAAATAATAATCTTTTCCATCGATTTCTTGTTCTCTCTTTTTTCGACTTGCAGCAGAAATCGAGAACTCGAGCTTGTATTCCTTTTTTTGCAATAAATGTTTAACTATTGTTGTTTTTCCGGCACCTGATGGAGCCGATACAATAATAAGTTTTCCGCTCATATTATAGTATATTCAATAATTGTTCTTTAATTTTTTCGAGTTCGTCCTTCATTTGAACCACTCGGTTTTGAATATCGTAATCGTTTGCTTTAGACCCAATTGTATTTATTTCGCGACCAATCTCCTGCGAAATAAATCCTAGTTTTTTCCCTGCTGCGTTTTCTTTTTTGGCTGTCTCGGTAAAATATTTACAATGATTTGTTAATCGGGTTTTTTCTTCTGTAATATCTATTTTTTCGATATAAAAAATAAGTTCTTGTTCCAAACGATTATTATCGATGCTTTCTTTCGATACCACGTCGAACAAATTACTTTCGATTCTCTTTTTAATCTTGTTTATTCGTTCTTTTTCGAAAGGTTCAATTTCTACCAAAAGATTATGTATCAAATTAATTCGGCTAATAATATCTGCTAGTAGCACTTCGCCTTCCTGAGTTCTGTATCTGTTTGTATCGTCGATGGTTTTTTGAATTGTTTTCAAAATTTTAGCCCATTCGGTTTCGTCTAATTCTTTGATTTCGGTTTTTAAGGTGTCGGGCAAGCGCATAATGGTGGATAAAATATCTGAATTTTGAATTTTGTGTTCATTAACAATTGTGTTCAACTGTTTGAAATAATCGCTTACCACTTCCTTGTTGATGATATTGCACTTATCTGTTCCTGTATGCTCTACATATATCGAAAAATCGATTTTTCCGCGTTCAAGTTTATTCAAAATTTCGTTTCGTAAACAAATTTCTTTTTCCTTGTATATTGACGGAATTCTAGTGTTTAAATCAAAGCCTTTGCTGTTTAGTGTACGAATTTCTACGGTGATTTTTTTGTTTTCTAATTCACAAATATTTTTACCGTAACCGGTCATTGATTTTTGCATATTTTCAATTTTAATAAAGCATTAAACAAACCTACATATTTTTCGTTAAAATTATTTAAGTTCGTTGATTATTTTTTGATTTAAAACAAACTCGATTTTATTTGAAATTGCTTCAAAATTTCAATTTTCGAAATGATGTGAAAAGAATATTATCTTGTCAAAACATACTTATCTCATATTTTTCCGACAATGTTTTTAATTCAGCTAAAACTTTATCGTTAACCTTTATTCCCTCTTTTCTAACTTTTATTTCACTTTCACGCTCTGGATCCCCTGGAATAACAACTTTCGGCATTCCCTTTATACTTTCAGCATTTCTGAAGGTTTCAATCCATTCGTCCATTTTCGCTTTAAATTCGTCGGCTTTTTGAAAAGCGTCAATTCGCATCGCACCAAAAAAATGACCTAAGCCTTTACCTACTGATTTATCTAATAGTGGTAAATACGGAACCTGAGGCGGGACAAATGGACCAAAATTGGCTCCCGAAAAAACTGCCGAAAAAATATCAACAATTGCTGCCATACAATAACCTTTGTGACTGCTATGCTCATAATCACCACCCAGTGGAAGAATAGCTCCGCCTTGAGTTATAATCGCAGGGTCAGTTGATGGATTTCCATATTTGTCTTGTACGAATCCAAGCGGAGCTTTTTCACCTTTTTTCTCCATTAAAGCTAGCTTTCCTCGAGCGATTGGGGTTGTAGCAAAATCGGCAATAAACGTAGGCTGGTTTTTGGTTGGAATTGCCACCGCAATCGGATTTGTTCCAAGCAATCGAGAGGTTGAAAACGTAGGAGCAATTAATGGATTTGCATTAGTCATAGCGATTCCAATCATATCCTCTTCAGTTGCCATTAGCGAATAAAATCCAGCTATTCCAAAATGATTCGAATTATTGGTTGCAACCCATCCAGTCCCGACATTTTTTGCCTTTTCGATGGCAATTTGCATTGATTTCTTTCCGGCAATCATTCCATAACAATTATCGCCATCAACTACGGCTGTGCTTGGTGTTTCGTGAATAATTTTCACCGAAGGATTAAGATTTATTCTGTTTTTTTCCCACATTCCCACGTAATCCATAATTCTGATGAGTCCGTGCGAAGGAATTCCTCTGAGTTCAGCAGCTAACAAAACTTCTGCTACTACATTTGCATCATTGCTTGAACAACCAATTTTTTCAAAAACTGATATTATAAATTTCGATACTTTTTCTACTTCGTACATTTTTGTTTCAATTTAAAATTCAAGGAAAAAAACTATTTTCTAATTGTATGAACCGTATTTGCTTGAATGGTTGGCGTTATTATCATATCGTTAATATTCACATGTGGCGGACGTGTTACCGAAAATACAACTGCGTCGGCAATATCGTTAGCATAAAGAGGAGTTAATCCTTCGTAAACTTTATCAGCGGCAGATTTATCTCCTGCAAAGCGAACAATCGAAAATTCTGTTTCAACCATACCCGGATGAATGGCTGTAACCTTAACTCCATATTGTAACATATCGATTCGCATTGCTTTTGAAAGAGCATCAACAGCATGTTTGGTTCCACAATATACATTTCCGTTGGCATACACTTCTTTTCCTGCAATAGAGCCAATGTTTATGATGTGTCCTGACTTACGTGAAACCATAATCGGGGAAACTTTTCTCGTTATGTATAGCAATCCTTTTAAGTTTGTATCAATCATTCGCTCCCAATCATCAATGCTTCCTGTTTGAAGCGGACCTAATCCTGCTGCCAGACCAGCATTATTAACCAAAACATCAATATTTTTCCATTCATTAGGTAATTTTTCAAATGCTTTTTCGACTTCAATTCGTTTACTAATATCAAAGTTTAGCGAAAGAGCCATTACCTTATATTCCGTTTTTATTTTATGCTCCAACTCCATCAATCGCTCGGTTCTTCTACCTGTAATTATAACGCTATAGCCGATTTCAGCCAATTTAAATGCAGTTGCTTTTCCTATTCCCGATGTTGCTCCAGTTATTAATGCAATTTTGTTCATTTTTTATCATTTTAAAAATCAAAAGTAAATAATGGCGGAAGTATTTGCAAATGAAAAGTCAATTAACGAACTTGGCGTACTAGAATAATTCAACTATGTCGAAAAAGAAAACAATTCTTGTAAAAATTCTCATATCAATCATCGCAACTTTTATATTGCTACATTTCGTTGGAGATACTACAGAGAAAAGCATTCGGCATTTTTACCGAGAAAAAATTTGCAATTGCGACACGCTTCGATTTAAAGAATTTAATGACTCGTTAGGAGTTCCGTTCATTAATTACTTTTCGATTACCGGAAAACACATTGGCGTTCAGCGGAACCCAACTTCGATTTGCTTTGCTGCCGATAAATATTTCAACGATATTGAAAAAAATGAAAACAAAACAAAATTTACCAACTGCGTAAATTGGCTCCTCAAAAATGGTATCAGAAAAGATTCCTGCTTATTTTACGAATATAATTTTGATTGGGTTTACCATACAAAAGCACCGTGGAGGTCGGCAATGGCTCAAGGACTTGCCATAAAAACATTTACCCAAGCATTTCAAATTTTCAGAGACTCTGTTTACCTTCAAAAAATCGATTCAATATTGAATTCCTTTTTATTGGAAGTTGATAGCGGAGGAATCACATATAAAGAATCGATAAACAAATGGTGGTACGAAGAATACTCATGCAAGAATAGTTCAAAGCCCCACGTATTAAATGGGATGATGTACGCTTTACATGGTCTGTATTACAATTATCAGCATACAAAAAACGAGTGTGCCTTAGAATTTTTTAATAAGGGAATTAATTCATTAAAATCAAATATTCCAATATACGACAATGTAAATGAACGTTCATTTTATGATTTAAAGGGGAAGGTTGCCGATGAATATTATCACCAAATTCATGTAGATTTTTTAAAAGAATTCTACAAAATTACCCATGAAAAAACATTTTTAAACTATTACAACAAATGGTCTAGTATTTCGCCCGAAAATTATCTATTTAAAACAATCTCAAATCCCAGTAAATCAGCTATATTAATTTTTATAATCATTTTCACAATCATATATTTGCTGATTTCGTTGACGAAACGTTTTTAAATTCTATAAAAAAACAATTACCTTTATGTAATGATGAGAATTCGCATAGAAGTCATATTTATTATATTTTCCCTTTTTTCTATTGTTGCAGAAGCACAACAACAAGGAATTCCCTTTATTCAGAATTATCCGCCCGAAAAATATAAAGGTTACTCACAAAATTGGACTGCGGAGCAAGATAATCGCGGAGTCATGTATTTTGGAAATGGGAAAGGAATTTTAGAATACAACGGGAAAACATGGCGACGTTTTTATACCGATAATGGTTCGACTATTTTGTCGCTGGGAAAAGATAATAAAGGACGAATTTATGTTGGAGGCGAAAACGAAATTGGATATATTGCAGCTGATTCGATGGGACTAACTCGTTTTTACGACCTTACTTATTTAATACCCGAAAAACACAAAGGATTTACCTATGTTTGGCATGTATATACAAGTTCCAATGGTATTTATTTTGTTACCCCTGAGAAAATAATTCGGATCAAAAATAAAACGGTTAGGGTTTATTATCCCAAATCAAGTTTTTTTACTGCATTTATGGTTGACAACCAATTTTTTGTTCAAGACTTCGACCTAGGGCTTCTAATTGAAGATAACGACACCTTAAATCTTCCACCTAAAGGAAATTCGTTTGGCGATTTACGTGGCATATTTCCATATGATAATAATCATTTGCTCTTTGTAACTCGAGAACGTGGTTGCTTTTTATTTGATCACAAAAATCCAGCTCAGCATTTTGAAACCCAAGCAGAATCACTATTACGAGATTTACAGTTTTACAAGGGGATTATGCTTAAAGATAGCACATATGCTTTTGCAACTCTTGCGGGAGGCATTATTTTAATTGATAAAAAAGGGAATATTAAAAATGTTGTAAGTGAGCAGTCGGGCTTGCTTGGAAACAATGTGTATGCATTGTTTGAAGACCAACAAGGAGGCGTTTGGAGTATGCTGGGTAATGGATTGAGCAGAGTTGATTTTTCCAGTCCCTTAACTCAATTCGATAAAAGAACCGGATTAGCCGGAATTGTCCAAGACATTGAATTAATCGATTCTGTACTTTATGCCGCAGTAATCGGGGGTGTTTATCGTTTTAAAAATGCTGAATTTAAAAATATGTCTTTCGAACCTGCAAAATTTGAACTTGTTACGGGTTTTAACGAACAGTATTATGGAATGACAAAAGTAAATAATGAAATATTAGTTGTTGGAGCCGGAGGCGTTTACTCTTGGGATGGGGATAAAAAAAATCATGTTTTTTATAACAAAAATGAAATGTGTGTTGAAGCTTCAGTTTTTCATAAAAACACGGCATTTGTAGGTGGCTCTGGCTTACTTTATGCAATTGTAAAAGAAAATGGAAAATGGAATTGGCATAAAATTTATGAAGGCGGAATTGAAGATGTGTATTACATTGCTGAACAAGATTCAAATACAATTTGGACAAGTACCGTAAATAGCGGAATCATGCGATTTGAAATTATTAATTCTAAAACTTTTGAGGCAACTTTAGCTTATTACGACTCAACAAAAGGAATTCCGACAGGGATAACTGAAATAACAAATATAAATGGAGAAATTATTGTCGGAACAAGAAAGGGCTTAAAAAAATACGATAATAAAACCGATTGTTTTATTCCTGCCACTGATTTTGCAAACACTCTTCATAATGGTCAAAAAAATACTTATGTAATTTCATTTGACAAACAACAAAGACTTTGGGCATTACAAGGGAAAACGGTAGGATACTCTTACCAAACATCAGATTCTGCAATCTGGTTCGATTATCCTTTTAGAAAAATGAATGTTAATGATATTTACAGAATATTTTCGACAGAAAATGCTTGCTGGATTGGAGGAACCGATGGAATTTTTCACTACGACGAAACTAAAAAAACCGTAGCACAAGATAGTTTATTTGCTATAATAACAAGCATTTCAGCGTTGAAAGATACCATCTTTTATGGAGCATATTACGACGATAGCATGTATGTTTCATATGCACAGCCACTAAAATTGATAAACGAATTTGAGTATTATCACAATGCATTTATTTTCGATTTTGCGTTAGCATCGTTCAACAACGAAGAACTCAATATGTTTAAGTTCTATTTATATGGATACGACAGCGAGTGGTCAGATTGGACGTATGAAAACAAAAAAGAATTCACAAACCTTCCTGAAGGGGAGTATATTTTTAAAGTAAAAGGTCTTGACGTGTATGGCAACGAAAGTAAAATTGCCGAGTATAAATTTACGATTCTTCCGCCATGGTATCGAACATATTGGGCTTATGCTCTTTATATTATTGGTTTTAGCTTAACACTTTATGTTGCAATGCGATTAAATTCGTATAGACTTAGAGTGGCAAACTTGAAACTAGAATCCATCGTTACACAAAGAACCAAAGAACTTCGTCAACGCAACGAGGAAATAATGCAACAAAAAGAAGAAATCTCTGCTCAACGAGACGAAATTGAAGCACAACGAGATCAAGTTTTACGTCAAAATGAGTCGATTTTACAACAAAATGAAGAAATCGAAGCTCAGCGAGATGAGATTGAAGCTCAACGAGATATGATTGTTGAACAAAAACAAGAAATTGTTGACAGCATCAATTATGCAAGTTTGATTCAACAAGCAATTTTGCCACCAGTGAGTATTATTTCAAAAGTTTATTCCGACAATTTTATATTATTTAAACCTAAAGACATCGTAAGTGGTGATTTTTATTGGTTTTTTGAAAAAGATAACAAAACCATTGTTGCCGCTGTAGATTGTACCGGACATGGTGTGCCCGGAGGTTTTATGAGCATGCTTGGAATTGCATTTTTAACCGAAATTGTTTCAAACAACAGTATTAGCAATGCTGCCAATTTGCTCAACGATTTAAGAAATCTGGTTATAAAATCGCTTCACCAAACCGATGCTTCAGGCTCATCGAAAGATGGAATGGATATAGCTTTGTGCGTTTATGATAAAGAACAAAAAGTGATTCATTTTGCAGGAGCAAACAACCCTATTTACATAGTGAAAAAAGAAAAGAGAAAAGTTAAAAATGAAGAAAATACTAAACTTGATGAACTTTCTACTTTTAACTTTCAGCTCCACGAAATCAAAGGAGATAAAATGCCAATTGGCATCCATTATTCAGAAAATGCAGAATTTACAAATCACATCATAAATGTAGAATCAGGAGATCGATTTTATGCGTTCTCCGATGGTTTTGCTGACCAATTTGGCGGAGAAAAAGGTAAAAAATTTAAGTATCACAACTTGAAAGAATTATTACTGAAATCATCGAATAAAACCATGACTGAGCAAAAAGAAATATTAGATAAAACGCTCGTTGATTGGATGTCGTATCACAACGATGCTGGCATGGTTCACGAACAAGTTGACGATGTGTTGATTGTTGGCTTTGAGATTTAATTTACTCCGTTTATTTCCAACTTTCGATAAAAATCCAAAACACCTTTATTTGAATTAAGCCCCTTTGTATCACATCCTTTAAGTTTTAACAATTCTATTGCAGAATTTGCAACAGCTTCGTGTTTAAGATGTTCTTGTGCCAAATAATTCATAAATTTCAACACTTTAAACATGTTAAACCAATTAAAAAATCGCTTTGTAAACGAAACCAAATCCGCTGAATTCGTATTGATTTCTTTTATATTTTCAAGAAATTGATTTAATATTAAAAAATCTCTTAATCCAACATGAAAAGTATTTAGAATCTTTTGTATTTCGATTTCCTCAATCCGATACAACTTATCGACACAATTAATTAATTTTTTTAATTCTAAAAACGATTGAAGATTGTAGGTAAAATAATTCGATTCAGACTCGTCTGTCCATTTCATAATGGCAGCACCGGTTCCAAAAGGGACTCTATCAGAAGGTCTTGGCGAAGGAATTACACATGTAGTATTTATTTCGACAACCCTACCCACTCCTACTACTTTTTGCAAAAAATAAAAATCCTCACCTGCTTTTTTCCGATTCATTCCTCCCAGTTTGCAATACGTTTCGGCATTTACGGCAAACGACGACCCAACCGTGTGAATAACATTTGGGTATCCAATGTATTTTAACGCCTGATAATAATATCTCAAATACAACTCGTATTGAATAATTTTTGAGTATGTAAATTCATCGAAATCATCGCCAGCAATTGGATGTTGAAAATATATTGCTCCAGCAATAACTTTTTTTTCGTCAAAAGCCTTTTCAATTTCAATCAAATAATTTTCAGCAACTAGAGCGTCTGCATCGAAAGAAACAATTATTCCATTGGGCTTATCTCGTTCATTAAAACGACGAACAGCCTCGTCCATTGCTATTTTTCGAGCTAAACCAACACCTGCATCTTTTAGTGGTAAATCATCGGTAAAAATCAAATGATATTTCAATAATTCGTCTTCGTGTTCCGAAATCCATTGCTGAGCATCATTAAAACTCTTGATATTCTGACGTTTAATATCAACACCTGAATGTTCCCCCGAATTTACATGAACGATAACCTCAACTGATGAAGTTATTCGAATGCAACAGAACAAAGAATCTAAACTGCGAAGTAAGTCTGCTTCGTTGAAGCACGGAATAATAACGATTATTTTTAAATCGTCATTCGGTTTGGATTTTATGTATTGAGGTTTCGTTGAATACCTTTCGAGGTAAAAATCAGCAAAACTCATGTGCTACTCCTGATTTTTTTTGTAGCGTTCGTTCAACATTGAAGAAACTGTATCGGTAATATTATCGGCTTGTGCTGCATACAATAGAGTTCCTCCATAGGTATTGTTTAAAATATATTTATACTTATTGTCGGCATTATAAATTTTTAAAAAATTTACCACAGAATCGTAAAGCTGCAAATTCATATTCTGCTCTAAAACAGCCAACTGCATTGTCATATTCTCTTTTAATGTCATCAATTCTTGCTGTTTGCGATATATCTCCTGTTCTTGCTGTTGAGCACTTTCTTGCGAAATAAAGCTATTCAACTGCACTTTACGTTGAAATTCAGCTACATCTTGTTCAAACTTTGAATTTTTCTTTTGCAATTCATTTTCAAGATTTTTTTGAACGCCTAAAATACTATCTTTCAGAAAATTGTAATAATTGTATTTCAATAGCAACGAATCGGTGTTAATATAAGCTATTTGCTCACTTGTATTTTCTGCATTCAACGTATTGTTAGGCTTCTCACTTGGTTTTCCACACGAATGCGAAGAAAAATGAAAATAAAACAATACTGCAACTGCAATTAACAAAACCACATTCAAAATAATTAAACCTTTTTTCATCTTATAAATTTTTTTAAACCTACTTCATTCAACTATTGTAATTTGCGAGTAAAGATAATTAAATATTAAAAAGAATAAAATTACGATATAACGAAAATTGGCAATGTCGAGTAGTTTGTAGACTTTATGTTATTTCGATTGTTTGAACAAATTAGGCGTTAACGTTAACTGTAAATAAGCAAATTGCGAAAATTTATCGTTAGTAACAGCTTGAATTGTTTTCAAACTTTCGCTTGGAATGTAAAATAAATATCCAACTTCAAAAACGCCCCAATCGTTGAATTTATATTTGCAAACCAAATCGTTTTCGTAACCCAAGAACTTCTCTGTTGGAGTGTTGGCATTGGTTTGAGCTAAGAGAAAATAATGAAATGTATTTTTCACACTTAGTTTTTTGTTCAATTTAAAATCTAAACCAATATACGAATTATCTAAACCACCTTGTTTGGTTTCAGATGCGAATTTTGTAAAATAATCCATTCCGCCAAAATATCCGTGACGAGATCGATACAACGGATCGAATAAATTATCGGATTTTAAATCTGTTCCTGCTTTTGTATTCCCCGAAAGGTAACTTAAACCAATTGATGGTGTGAAAAATTTAATTTTATATGCAAATTCTACATCAAACATAATTGCACTAACGGGCAAATCTTTTTGACTTTTTCCAAATTGATAATACGCATCAACAAAAGCTGTTATGTTATCTTTTTTGTAGCCAACATAAAATCCTGTGGTTTGACGGAATTTTATATTTTCAGTTGTATCTGTCTCGGTAACTCCCGATGCTGTATGAATGATGGATGCACTCAAATTATCGTTAAATTTTCGGTTTAACCAAAAGATATTTAAGGATTTATATTTTGTTGTGCTGTATAAATTATTTGCCGTAGTTAAAGTATTCCACGAACCAACAACTTGGATATTCCACCCTGCTGTGTCGAGTTTATAAATGATTGCGTCGGATGAATTTCCACTTTGATTCCAATTTGCGTTTGAAAACAAGCTTTGATTATCGAACACCAATTCTTGACGACCAACCGAAAGCCAAGAAAAATGATTCAATTTAATTTCAGCAAAAGCTTCGTAAAAATCTATCGAAGCATCATCGCCATTATTTCCCGAAAACGTATTTGTTTTTTCGTCGCCCCAAATTCTCACATCTTGTGGCGTGAATTTTAATTTCAAATTTTTAGTTTCATATGATAATGTTAATCGTGTGCGTTGAGTGTTGTAAATTACTGGTTTTGAATCTTCAACAGCCAATTTCTTGTATCCATCGTAAAATTCAGCTCGGTTTCTTAACTGTGCATCAATTTTAAATTGTGCTTTTAATGTATTGCTAATCAAAATAATAATTGAAAGTGCAATTATGTTTCTTATATTTTTATTCATTATTAATATTTTGAAAAGGTTATCATATATAAATGAAATTAGCGAAATTTATATACCCACAAAGAGTGGTAATTTTGAGTTTCACAATAAATCATTTTAACGATGACAAAAATATTTTATAAAAACATGATTCGTTTTAGTTTTTATACTAAAAATGCTAAGTATATGTACTTATTTTGAGGGTTTTTGAAAGTAGCTGAATATATTATTTAAGTTGTCAAAAGGGGAAATACAAATGTCAAAAATAAAATTATGGTAGTAAAAATTATTTGATGATGATTTATAACAACGAAAAACCTAAATCACTTATCTTTAGAACTTTAAACACGTTCAATATCAAATATTTCGTGTCGATCAAAATTGCACCAATATTTTATTGCTAAGACTTCAATATATTTCCAATATTCTTCGGTCATTCCGTATGTTTTCACACCAAATATTATATCTGCTTGCATTTGTTTTGAAATTTCAGATTTGAGTGAAATTTTTACTTTTTGATTGTTAAACTCAAAAATTACAGTCGGAATTTGAATTAAACTATCCGAAATTGTGATTAATCCTTGTCCGATTGTTGCACCTGTACTAATTTGAATTCCATCGTTTAAGCAACTTAAGGGAGGTTTATTTCCCGAAAAAGTTGTAACATTTAAATTATTAACTCCAACATTAAAATATTCGCAAGCACGAACGCCCATTTTTGCTCCAATAATTGAGTAAATTCCTGTGTGTCCGTGAATTTCGTTTGTCATTGTTATGGCTTTCCATTCAATTTCGCCAAATTTTTCAATTGTGGGTTTTAGCATTTCTGCGAATTCTTTTTTGTATAAAGTTGTATCAATTGGGAACGAACTAAAAATTCTATTATTTGTTGAAATTCCAGATGCTAAAAGTGTTGAAATGCTTTCGTAAATTAGAGTTTTGGGTATTGAATTATCCACAGTAACATAATGTAAATTACCACGTTGCTCTGTAATGAAAAATAAATTTACCGAAAGAGACAAGGGGATTAAATCGTCCCAAAGTGTTAAATGATTTTCATTAACTTTTTCTGAAACAGCGGTTTGATGGTGAACTTTATAAATTTGTTTTGCATAAATTGAGCTTGAATTTTTTAAATAATTCAAATATTCCGCATTGCAAATCAAATCGTTACGATTTTCGGAAACAATATCCATTTCAATATTCGATTTTACAATAAAATTGTAACTCGCAGTATCAATAATATAATTAAAACCTTTTTCTTTTTCGTGATTATTGTACCAAATTATATGATCAATTTTTTGCAAATTTTCAGGATTATTCTTAACCCAATCGGCATAAGTTTTCAACGAGCCTAAAGCAATTAAAGTAATTTTTGAAGGATAATTTTTTGAAATTCGATTTAATAAATCGGTTGAATTTTCAAAATTTTGCGAATTTTCAATTTCATTTCCCCAAATTATTTTTTCTGAAAATTTATTCCATTCAGGCAAAGGATAATTTGTTTTTTCGCCAATTCCTAAAGGAATTCCTTCGTTGTAAAATGCAGACAATAAGGATTTTACTTTATTCGCATTTGAAATTGGTTCTAAACTTCCTTGCGAACAAGTTATTGCCAAAACACGAATCTCGTCGCTAGCAAGCAACATTGAAATTGCTCTAAAATCGTCAATTGCTCCATCAGTATCAATAATTATATTATATTGAGGTTTTCCCGAATGTGCAAATGTTTGATTTTGAAATAATAAAACAATTACAATTAGAAGTAAAATAATTTTTCGCATAATTTAAAATTTAATATTGAAACCGCCTGCTAAGTTAAATCCAGCCATTGGATAGCCATAATTTATTTCATATTTTTGGTTCAATAAATTATTTCCAACAACAAAAACTTGAAAATCTTTCATTTTTTTCAATGGTTTTACATTAAATCTTGCATTTAATAATGTGTAATTTTGTGAAATTTCGGGACTTACTGAAGTGTAAAGTTTATCAATATGTTGAACCGAAACATTAATATTACAAATTTTATAAGTGTAATTTACGCTTAAATTTATTTGTTGTTTTGGAGCTGCAATTATAGGTTTTTCGGTATTTAGATATGAATAATTTGCATTTACATATAAATCTTTTGTAATTCTATATTTTGCCGAAAATTCAATTCCTTGATTTGTAAAACTTCCAACATTTTCTCTTTTTACGTTTGGATATTGACCCGCAACTTGAATTAAATTTTTGCCTTCGGCTCTATAAGCAGTTAATTCTAAACTCAATTTATAATCGAAAAATGTTTGCAAACAACTAATTTCGTAACTTATCATTTCTTCAGGTTTTAAGTCAGGATTTGGTGCATATAAATACATTTCCATAATTGTTGGACTTCTGAAACCTTTTGAAATTGAAGTTTTTAGAGTTGTGTTTTTTGTTGGATTGTATGAAATTCCAGCCAAAGGAATAAGTTCGTTTCCATAATTTGTATTATTTTCTAATCGCAAACCAGTACTAAAAGTTAGTTTTTTGAAAAATGTTTGTTGAGCATAAGCATAAAATGCTAATTCATTAATAGTTAACAAAGTATCTTTTGCTTTTCCTCCATTTGCAATTCCTCCATATTGTTTAAAATCTGAACCAATTGTGATGTTATTATTTTTAAATAATTTGTAAGTTTGATAAAGCATTAAACCGCTATTTCTGTCGGTAGAATGCCAACCATCTGACAAATCGTGAGTTCCAAAATTGTGATAAAATTTAAACGAACCTTCCGATTTTTCGAATTTATTATCAAGTGAAAATGAGGTTTTTCCTCGAGTAATATCAATATTAAAAGAAGCGGGTTTAAATTCCGGACCATTGTCGTTTGCGTTGAATTTTGCAATGCTAAAATCTGCAAAAACATCAAAATGTTTATTTATTTCGTAACCAACTTTTGTGTAAGCATTTGAAATTTCAAAATCGGTGCTATCACGAATTCCATCGGTATAATCGTGATTTACTGAAGCAAAAATGCTGAACTTATTTTTTTTGTAACCAATTGTTCCATAATATTTTTGCGTGTTATACGAACCATAAGAAGCTCCTAAATTCACATTCAAACCATCTTCCTTTTGTTTTTTAGTAATAATATTTATTACGCCAGCCATTGCATTTGAACCATAAAGAATTGATGCCGGACCGCGAATAATTTCAACTTTTTCGACATCGGAAGCAACATAAGCATCAGGAAGCGGATGACCAAAAATTCCTTGATATTGTGGATGACCATCAATTAAAACCAAAACATCGGTGTTTGGCGAACCGCCAACTCCACGAATACTAATTGAGCCAGAACCACCAGTTGAAACTCCAAAACCAAGCAAATTTCTTTCGGTTACGAAAATTCCAGGAGCGTAAGAATTCAATGCAGGTAAAATATTTATTTGTCCGCTATTTTCAATATTTTGACGTGAAATTTGTGAAACAGATATTGGTACAAGCTTTCGCGAAGTTTCAATTTTTGAACCTGTAACTATTACTTCTTGAAGTTTAATTGTATCACTCAAATTTGTTTGTGAAAATGTATTGTTTACAGTTAAAAACTGAATAAATAAAACAATAAAAGCAAATTTTCTGAATAGTTTTTTCATTTTCGTATCGTGTTAAATTTAAAATATAGTAACACCACACACAGTAATTCGTGCTACTATATTTAATATCGTAGCACAAATGTAAGTCTATTTATGAAATAAAAAAATAAATAATAATTCTAAATTGCAAGAAAACGGACAATTTTTGTAAATAGATTTCAGCGTTTTATGCCAAAGAATAAATTTTGATACAGAAATAAAAATTAGTTTTAACGATTGTTCTGAGATTGTTTTTAAATTTTGAGCAAAAAAAAGCCCTCCATAGAGGGCTTTTTTTTCTATCCTAAATACGATTTTAAGAGTTTACTTCTTGAAGTATGCCTCAATCTTCTTATTGCTTTTTCTTTTATTTGTCGCACACGTTCTCGAGTCAATCCAAATTTATCGCCAATTTCTTCGAGGGTCATTTCTTGAAGTCCAATGCCAAAGAATAACTTTATAATATCTCTTTCTCTTGACGTTAAGGTTGCTAATGCTCTATCTATTTCGCGACTTAGAGATTCGCTCATAAGTTTTCCGTCAGCAATTGGTGAATCAGGATTTTCGATAACATCAAGCAAGCTGTTGTCTTCTCCTTCAACAAAAGGAGCATCAACCGATACGTGTCGTCCAGAAACTCTGAGTGTATCAACAACTTTTTCTTTTGGTAATTCTAACAAATCAGCTAACTCTTCTGGCGAAGGAGTTCTTTCGTTTTCTTGTTCAAATTTCGAAAATGCTTTATTAATTTTATTTAGTGAACCAACTTGATTCAGCGGTAATCGAACTATTCTTGATTGTTCAGCTAAGGCTTGTAAAATTGATTGTCGAATCCACCATACCGCATACGAAATAAATTTAAATCCACGTGTTTCATCAAATTTTTCAGCTGCTTTTATTAATCCAAGATTACCTTCATTGATTAAGTCTGGTAGACTTAATCCTTGATTTTGGTACTGTTTAGCTACCGACACCACGAAACGCAAATTTGCCCGCGTTAATTTCTCTAAAGCAAGTCTATCGCCTTTTCGAATTCGCTGTGCCAAATCTACTTCTTCTTCAACCGTAATTAATTCTTCTTTACCAATTTCTTGTAAGTACTTATCAAGAGAAGCACTCTCTCGATTTGTAATCGACTTGGTAATTTTTAATTGCCTCATATATATTTTTAAATTTATGCAAAATTAGACTATTTATAATTTAAAGTCAATATAAATAAGCTAAATCTTTGTTTACATTCCAAAAGCGTAATACGCAACCATTCCGTTTGGATAAATTCCTTCAACGAGTACCGCTCCTTCAATGTTACTTAGTATATCATAAATTTCCTCAACAGAGTTAATCTGTTTTCGATTAACGCTTGTTACAATAAATCCTTCTTTAATTCCTGATGTTTTCAATTTTCCGTCGCCTAAACTTCTAATTTTTACACCATTTGATATTCTAAGCATACTCTTTTCTTCAGAACTCAAATCTTCAAAAGTTCCTCCCAAAACTGAATTTGTCTCATTCTTAACTAATTCCGTATTTCCGAGCTTATTACGCAAGGTTATATCAAATGGTTTCAATTTTCCATTTCTTTTTACAAGAATAATTATTTTATCGCCTGGACGATATTTGCTTATTTGTTCGTGTAACTCTGATACAGCGTTGATATTCATGTTTTCAATTTTAACTATAATATCTCCTTTTTCAAATCCAGCATCAGCGGCAGCTCCATCGTTTGTAACTCCGGCAACATAAACGCCTTCTATTTTATCCAATTTAAGCTCTGCTGCCAACGAAGCATCAATGTTCGCAATCGAAACGCCTAAATATGCTCGTTGAACTTCGCCAAACTCAACTAAGTCGGATACTATTTTTTTTACAATGTTAACAGGTACAGCAAAAGAATATCCGGTATATGCTCCAGTATTTGAAGCAATAGCCGTATTAATTCCCACCAGCTCGCCTTTCGTGTTTACCAAAGCTCCCCCACTATTTCCTGGGTTAACTGCGGCATCGGTTTGAATAAACGATTCGATGGCAAATTGATTTGCTGAAACATTTATGTTTCTTGCTTTGGCACTAACAATTCCGACCGTTACGGTTGAAGTCAAATTAAACGGATTGCCAACCGCCAGCACCCACTCGCCAACAAGTAAATCGTCAGAGTTTCCATATTCGATGCGAGTTAATCCCGACTCTTCAATTTTCAATAAGGCAATGTCAGTATATGGGTCGGCTCCAACTAACTTTGCTGTATAAGTACGTTTGTCGTTTAAAACAACTTCGATATTATTTGCATTGCTTATTACATGATTATTGGTAACAATGTAGCCATCATCGGAAATAATAACACCCGAGCCCGAACCCACAATAGGTTGCATTCTATTATAACTTTGTCCGAAAAAGAAATCATAAACAGTAGCTTGCTGCTGATATTGCTGAGTTTTGACATGAACAACCGAATGAACGGTTTGGTTAGCAGCTACAATAAAATTCATACTTTCAGATGAAGTCGCAGAGAGTAAACTTGCAAGTTTAATTTGCGGTTCGTCCAAGGAATTTAAATTTCCAACCAAGCGTGATTGAATAATATTTGAATAAAGGGCGACTGATACAATTCCACTTAATATCGCAATAAACGAGGCTAAAAGGATTTGTTTTGTTTTCATAGCTTTATTTTTTTACAATTTAACAAAATTATTTTTATCGTTTAAATATTTATTATTTTTACCGTAATTATAACGCAAAATTACAATGCGTCTTCTGTCATTTTCAAATATTTAACAGTATTTAACATGCTTATAAAATTTTATAAATATCATGGTGCCGGAAACGATTTTATTATTTTAGATAATAGAAAAAATACATATAATGGTTTAAACCAACAAAGCATTGAGTTTTTATGTCATCGACATTTTGGAGTTGGTGCCGACGGGTTAATGCTATTAAATTCTTCTGATTCGTACGATTTTGGAATGAAATATTTTAATTCCGACGGACGTGAAAGTACGATGTGTGGAAATGGTGGGCGTTGTATTGTTGCTTTTGCAAAATCGCTTCAAATAATTGGCGACACAACAACTTTTGAGGCTATTGACGGAATTCATATTGCTGAAATAATTGATGCGAAAACGGTAAAGCTAAAAATGAACGACGTATTTGAAATAAAAGAACAAAATGGTGATTTTATTCTAAATACAGGTTCTCCACACATTGTTAAATTTGTTGAAAACGCAAATGACTTGAATGTTTTTGAACTCGGAAAACAAATTCGGTACAGTAAACAATTTTCTCCAAATGGAATAAACGTGAATTTTGTTCAAAAACTAAGTGAACGTAAAATTTATGTAAGGACCTACGAACGCGGAGTTGAAAACGAAACCTTATCTTGTGGAACAGGTGTTACTGCCGCTTCAATTGCATATTCGTGTTTAAACTCTTGTGAAGATTTTGAAATCGAAACCAAAGGAGGAATCTTAAAAACAAGTTTTACCAAAACCAATTCAACATTTACAAACGTTTGGTTGCAAGGCTCTGTAAGTTTTGTGTTTGAGGGATTTGTGAGATTTAAAATGGGTTAAGATTGTTTTGTGTTTCTTTTCTCGGACAAGAATGTACGAGTTACGTTATAAATATGGTGAAAAATTATAATTGTTGGACAGGATTCCAACAACGGCGGAAAAACTTCATTGAAGTTCAAATTTGAAATGCAAATCAAAATTCCCCTCAATGGAGGGGTGGCAGTCGCAAGACTGACGGGGTGGTTGTGAAACAATTATTCGGTGATTTGAATTTTGTTGAGGAAACAACAACTGAAAAAAACTATTTCTTCTTTTTTTTGTTATCTTCCTTTAGCATTTTTTTATAGCCTTCTTTTAATTCTTTTTTTACATTTGGAAGTTCTTTTTCTTGTGGTAAATTTTCAGGTGTTTTTCCAGAATTTTCCACTATAATATTTCTTACTTCACGACCAACTTGGAAATGAGTTTGTTCTAAAGCATTCTGACCTGTTACTCCCTTATTTTTTATTCTTTCTTCGGTTTGAGTTATTCTAAATAAATTTGCAGCAAGTTCAGTTCTTCCCATACTGTCCATTAGCTTCTCTTTATTAACATTTCGTTTTTGTGCTAATTTCCAATTTTCCATATTATACATCCCTAAATAACCAGCATTTGTAAACTTTGCATAATCAGTAATACCTGCTTTTTTTATAGTCGAAAATAATGATTTATTTCCTTCGGTTAGTTCTTCACGTATTAAAAGCCTATCTATTTCGTTATTGTTTTCTATATATAATTCAAATTTTCTTGTTTGTTGTGCAAAATATGCTTGAGCTTCAGCAACTTCTGATTTTTTAGGGTCGCCATTCATTACAGTTATATAACAAGCAAATCTAGTTAGTTTAAAGTCTTGAACGCTTTGACCATCAATAATTCTATTTGTTATTACAATATTTTCATAATGAGAAATATTTAAAGAAACAAAAGCTTTTGTTGCTCTATCTATAACTTTTTGAAATGACTTCATGTTTGGGTATCCAAGCATTTGCATTAAATCTGAAGCCCACCAATAAGTTATCCCATTCTCATTTTTGAAATCTTCAAAAGTTAACTTTTCTCCTTCTGATTTTATTATTTCACTCATTTTTTGAATTATTATTATCTATTTACAAAGGTACAATTATTTGATATTAAAACTCAAAGATTTTTTTAAGATCAATCAATTTATTTAATTTAATTTTCAACAAAATTTATTTATTAATCAAATCAATGGTTCAGACTTTTCTAATGAGCTTCCATCCAATTCTCCCCATTATTCATTTCAACCAATAAAGGAACTTTTTCGCCCTTGTTGCTGTTATCACAAACAAGCATTCTATACAAATTTAATCAAAATTTACAACATCTTCAAGATTATAAAATGTGGCTTATTGATGTTTCGAAAATGGAATCGGGCATTTACTTTTTAAGGGTTCAGACAGATAAAGGGACAGCATTAAAAAGATTATTATAGCAAATTAGTTTCGATTTTATATACTCATTTTAGTATTCAAAAACCGATTAATTAATCAAACTATTTACTCTACCGTGACCGATTTAGCCAAATTTCTTGGTTGATCAACATTACAACCTCTCATTACTGCAATATAATACGACAATAATTGCAACGGAATTACTGCAAGCAATGGACCTAAAGCTTCGTGAGTATAAGGAATTTCCAACACATGGTCTGCCATTTCTTTAATTATGGTATCGCCTTCGGTTACAATGGCAATTACGATTCCTTTTCTTGCTTTAACTTCTTGAATATTGCTTACAACTTTTTCGTACGATTTGTCCTTTGCTGCAATAACAACGATTGGCATTTTTTCGTCAATCAATGCAATTGGACCATGTTTCATTTCGGCTGCAGGATAACCTTCGGCATGAATGTATGAAATTTCTTTAAGCTTCAATGCTCCTTCTAAAGCCACAGGAAAAAAATATCCACGACCTAAATAAAGAAAATTATTGGCATTTTTGTAAAGAGCTGCTATTTTTTCAAAAACCGCACTATACGTTAATATTTTTTCGATTTTCTCAGGAATCGAAACAAGTTCTAGAATCAGTTTTTTATAATTTTCGTCCGAAATAATGTTTCGTTCTCTGCCTAGCAAAATCGCCATCATAGTTAAAACTGTAACTTGAGCGGTAAATGCTTTGGTCGAAGCAACTCCTATTTCAGGACCTGCATGAGTATAAACGCCACCATCGGTTAAACGAGGAATACTAGAGCCAACAACATTACAAATTCCGAGAACCATTGCTCCATTTTCTTTGGCAAGTTGAATTGCAGCTAATGTATCGGCGGTTTCTCCGCTTTGACTTATCGCAATAATAACATCGTCTTTGTTTATGATTGGATTTCGATATCTGAATTCAGACGCATACTCGACCTCAACTGGAATTCTGGCCAAATCTTCAAGTAAATATTCGCCAACAAGCCCAGCGTGCCATGATGTTCCGCAACCAATTATAATAATTCTTTTGGCTTCTTTCAAGCGAGGAAGTACCTCTAAAAGTCCGCCTAAATGAATAGCCGACATATCGGGCACTACGCGTCCACGAAAAGTATCTAAAATTGAGCGAGGTTGTTCAAATATTTCCTTGAGCATGTAATGCTCGTAGCCACCTTTTTCAATTTCATCAACATCTAAGTCCAATGTATGAATTTCGGGCGTCAACTTTTCGTTTGTAAGCGATTTTAAACTTAATTCATCTTTTTTGATTATCGCAATATCATTTTCGTTCAAATAAATTACGCTTTTTGTGTATTCAACAATCGGTGTTGCATCAGAAGCTAAATAATATTCTTCCTTTCCAATTCCAATTACCAATGGGCTTCCTTTTCGAGCTGCAATGAGTTTATCGGGTTCGTCTTTACACATAATAACCAATCCGTACGCTCCTATAACCTTTGTTAATGCAAGTCGAACAGCTATCTCGGCAGAAACGTTTCCTTTGAGATAAATATATTCGATAAGATTTGATAAAACTTCGGTATCGGTTTCGCTTTGAAATTTGTAACCACGGTCTTCAAGTCGCTTTTTTAGTCTTCCATAATTTTCGATTATACCATTGTGAATAATCACAAAATGTCCGTGTTGTGAAACGTGTGGGTGTGCGTTAACATCGTTTGGAGCTCCGTGTGTAGCCCAGCGTGTATGACCAATTCCAATAAAGCCATTTGTGTTTTTATCTTCAACAAAAGCCTCTAAATCAGAAACTTTTCCTTTTCTTTTATATGTGCTGATATTTTTGTCGAGCAAAGCAATTCCGGCTGAGTCATAGCCTCTATATTCGAGTCGTTTTAATCCATTTATTAAAATTGGGTAAGCTGGTTTGCTTCCAATATAAGCAACTATTCCACACATAAAATATTATAATTTTAGGTAATACAATTTTAATTTAATTCGATTTGTAGCAGAATTTCCCGAATTTACAACGACTCGATTGGCACTAATTGTATTTGCAAAAGCACTGACAATAAGTTTAGAATTATCGTACACATCACTGGTAATAAGACCTTGAGTGTAAGCAGTCATATTAAAAACATACGAATTATTAATGTATTCGCTATTAAAATGTTCTGACCCTAATATATCGTAGTCGGGAGCGTTTAGGTATTCCAAACTATCGTTCAAAACAATAATGTTTAACTTTTCACAAGCCTGATAATCGCTCGAAACATAATCTTCGCTTTCAGTAATTACAAGTTCGGCTTTCATAATAGCAATTTTTTGGTCTTGCACTATGCTTTTCAAATCAGGAAACTCAATAATGGTGTTAACACCTCGCATTGCTTGTATATAATTTACTTCGTTTATGCTATTTTCGCCAAGTGTTATTTCTGATGATATTTCGGTTCCTTCGTAATTATGGGTAAAAATATTTTGCCTTTCGCAAGCACTATTAATCAAATACAAAAAATTAGTGGTAACCGAGTCTTCTCCATCAAAATAAGTATATTCTAAATCCAAATTCGATTTAGAAGAAACTAGATCAATGTATAATATTGATTCGCTTGTCTCATTTTCGTTGATTGTAACATACAATCCTTTTGCGTTATCGATAAATTCTTGGTCGCTATACCCCAAAAATCTATTTGCAAATTCAATTGGTAAATTAATTTTAATTAAGGTATCCTGTCCATTTTGCGATGGCGTAAACGTAAACGATGTGATTAGAGAATCTTCGGTAACGTACTGGTTTTTATCAAATTCTGTAAATTCGGTTTCTGTATTAATTTCACGCGAAATATTATAAACATTAATGGTCATTGGAGTTGAAATGTCGCCATAATAATCATCAACAACCATATTTAATGTAAAACTATTTACATAACTTGTTTCGTCAAACTCAACATCGGTTGACGACAAGCGAAATTCAGTCAAAAATCCTGCGGCTGTTTTTCCAAAAATAGGGTCATGATAACTTCCAACTAAACTTAAGGTTTTGTTTTTAGTAGAAAATGTATCGTTGTAAACGGTATAAGATTTTAACAACAGGGTATCGCAAAATTCAAGATTTAACATTTCTTTTTGCGGAATCAAATCTAAACCAATTTCATCTTCCTTGTTGCACGAAAAAATTGTAAAAACGAAGAATGCGAATAAGGCTAGTTTGTAAATCGAACTAAAATTCGGCGTACGTTTCTGATAGAATTTTGTCATAAAAATCTGAATATGCATCAATATAGTTTTCTGCTTGAAATCCTAAGACAGGTTTTTCAATTGTATTTAAGTAACTCGAAATATCAGAATTTATTGCTTCGCTTCCGACAATAACTGCATCGGATAAATTGATTGCCATTTTCGATAAATTAACAAAGTCGGGAATATTTTTAACTACATCAACATCTTTATCTCTAATGCCTTCCAATCGTAATTTTTCGCTAAAATTTGGGTCAAATACATTGCTAAATCCGTCGTTGTAAACTGAATAAACAATTTTTGCATCGGAAAACATCGGATCGTCTTTATATGCTCGTTTTACATATAAGGGAATAAGACTTGTAATCCAGCCATGGCAATGAATAACATCGGGCGACCAACGTAATTTCTTTATTGTTTCCAACACGCCTCTTGCAAAAAAAATAGCTCTTTCGTCATTATCTTCGAAATATTTCTTTTTGGCGTCGTGTAAAATGTGTTTGCGTTGAAAAAAATCTTCGTTATCGATAAAATATACCTGCATTCTTGCAGCTTGAATCGATGCAACTTTTATAATAAGCGGATGATCGGTATCGTTGATAATCAAGTTCATTCCAGACAAGCGAATTACTTCGTGAAGTTGATTTCTGCGTTCGTTTATACAGCCGTATCGAGGCATGAAGGTTCGTATTTCTTTTCCTTTTTCTTGTATTCCTTGTGGAAGTTGCCTTCCGATTATCGACATTTTTGATTCTGGTAAATAGGGTGTAATTTCTTGAGAGATATATAAAACCTTTGTCTTTTCCATGTAAAATTTTTCCTTTACAGATTATTATACAAAAATAAATAAAAAAATCGGTATATTTCAAAATATGTTTTCGACTTCTTTTACCAATGTGCTAAAAATCTAGTTATTTTAACGAAATAAATTGTTAATTATTTTGCCTCCGCCAGCCGTTTTCTTACTATACAGATAGCTCTTAACCCCACTATGTTTTTTAAATTATATCCGTTGAAAACGCATGAAATAGAAATAAACACGCTAGTTGACAATTATAGTTTTTGAATATACTGATTTGTTGCATTGCACCTTAAGCACATAAACACCCTCGCTGTAAGCCGATAAATCGAAAGAATTGTGATTGCCCGTAATGTTATATGTATTCATTTTTTGACCACTCATGTTATACAAATCAATTATGCAATCGGGCGATAGATTTACTATATTTAGTGTTTTATTTGTAATGTAAATATTGTTGTCGGTTATTTCAATATTGTCTATTCCTACTGTTCCTTCTCCTGCTTTAATGGGCAACTGAGGAATCGTATTATACGCATATTCTTTAATTGTTAATCCCCGATTATATGTAACAACTAATTTAACAAGCACCCAACCATAGTAATATTGATTGTCTTTAAATAATCTTAAACCCATATAATATTCATCGTTATTAATCCATGAGTTAAATGTGGAGCCTGTTTGCCAAAAATAATCTGGTCCTATTTCATCACCATAATTCATTTTACTCCAACCCGTACGGTTAGGGCTTAAGGGTGCCATTATCTCAATCCTTAAATCGTAAGCATCATACCAATTGCCTTCTTCAAATTGATAAATCTGTGCAACTAGCCTAAAGTCAAGTATATTGTCATGATTTAAGCCTAAATAAAAAATTTGCGAGCTATCGCAACCCGTACAAGGTACTTGAGCAGGGCAAATAATAGTAGTGTCGGGGTCAACATCGGTATAAATAATTTGAGCATTAGCACTCATAGCAAGCATTGCTATGATAACTGAGGAGAAAATTAGTTTTTTCAATTTTTGTGTTTAAATATAATTTTACAAATTACAAAAAATTAAGATTCAAAACAAACATTTTTTTGTTACAATTGGAGATAAGCAGAAGCGAGAGGGCTGATTTTCGATGAAACAATTGTAAATTATTTTGCTGTTTATCGCATTCCGATTCCATAATTTTATACTTTTGTGCCTCGAAATTATTAGAAATGAAGATATTTTCAACAACAGCTGAACTTCAAACAGAATTGAGTTTTTTGAAAGCGAAAAAGCTAAAGCTTGGTTTTGTTCCAACCATGGGAGCTCTTCACAAAGGGCATATTTCTTTAATCGAAGAATCGAAAAAACATTCAGACATAACGATTGTAAGCATTTTTGTAAATCCTACTCAGTTTAACAACAGCGACGATTACAAAAAATATCCCCGCACGATTGACTCCGACACAATTATGCTCGACAAGGCAGGCGTTGATATTCTTTTTTGTCCCAGCGAAAAAGAAATTTACAATAACACGACTACAAATAATTTCGATTTTGGATTGTTAGAAACCGTAATGGAAGGACAATTTCGTCCCGGGCATTTTAAAGGAGTTGCACAAATTGTAAGCATTTTGTTCGATATTGTAACACCCGACCTTGCTTTTTTTGGCGAAAAAGATTTTCAACAACTCGCCGTGATAAAAAAACTAGTGAAAGATTATAATTATCACATCATTATTAAGGCATGCCCAACAATTCGTGAATCCGACGGATTAGCAATGAGTTCGAGAAATGTTCGCTTACAGCCCGACGAAAGAATTCAAGTGGCAAATATTTCACGCATATTGTTTCTATCTAAAGAATATCTCAAAAATCATTCTGTTACAGAAACTATAAATTGGGCAACAAACCATCTAAATAGTTTTAATAAAATGAAAGTTGAATATCTTAACATTATAAACGAAGATACATTTGAAGATATTTCAGAAATCATTCATTCGCAAAATATCAGGGCTTGCATAGCCGTTTTTGTTGGCGAAGTAAGATTAATAGATAATATTAGATATATTTATTAAATTTGCATCATGAATATTGAAGTTTTAAAGTCAAAAATACATAAGGTTACAATCACACAAGCTGACCTTCATTATGTAGGAAGCATCACTATTGATGAAGACTTGATGGTGGCTGCAAATATTATTGAAAACGAAAAAGTTCAAGTTGTGAACCTAAATAATGGCGAGCGTCTTGAGACCTATGTTATAAAAGGCGAACGTGGTTCGGGCAATATTTGCCTTAACGGACCAGCAGCTAGAAAAGTGGTAGTTGGCGATGTAGTTATTATTATGTCGTATGCAACAATGGATTTTGAAAAAGCAAAAACATTCAAACCAACGCTTATTTTTCCCGATACTTCAACCAATAAACTTGTAAAATAAATCTCTATGCAAAGTCAAATGAGCTTGATTACAAAGAAAATTTCGAATCAAGAAAATGATTTTTTGCAACAAATCGCTCATTGGAAATCAGAAGGTAAAAAGATTGTTTTTACAAACGGATGTTTCGACATAATACATCGTGGACACATTGAATATCTAGCACAAGCCGCCGATTTGGGTGATATTTTAGTGATTGGTGTAAACTCCGATTTATCGGTAAAAAAATTAAAAGGAGAAACAAGACCTATTCAAGATCAACACTCAAGAACTTTAATTTTAGCCTCCCTACAATTTGTAAGTTTAGTCGTAATTTTTAACGAAGAAACTCCTATTAATTTAATTCAGAAGGTCTCTCCGTCAGTTTTGGTAAAAGGTGGAGATTATGAACTAAAAAACATTGTTGGAGCTGAATTTGTGACAAACAATGGGGGAAAAGTAATTACAATTCCTTTTGTTGATGGATTTTCTTCCTCAAAAATTATTGATTCTTTGTAGAATTTGTTTTTCACATTTGCTTTTTAAATTCATCTTAACTATTTTTGAATGAATTATGAAACATAAATCACTATATATTTTAGTTTTTTTCGTGCTGATGTTTGTTTTCTCTTGTACCAAAATCAGAGAAAGTAGAATAGAAGGAACTTGGGAATACATTCCTCTGACTTACGATGCATCGGTTGATGAATTTTGGACATTTACCGAGAATGATGAGTTAATTGTTAAAAGAATATATAATTCAAGTATAACAACAACTCACGATACCGGCACTTTTCACATAAAAGCCGAAGGCTTATCGGGATATGTTGAAGTTTTTGATATTGATAAATATACCAATGGAAAGTATCGAATTAAAAAAGTTACCAATAAACAATTGAAGATTCTAAGAATTTTAGATGGGGAAGGAAATAGCGAGTATGTTCTTCGAGAATTCATTAAATCATCTGAATAAGTCATTTTATGAAAAAATACATTTTATATATTTTATTCCTTGCTTTCGTAATTTCTTTTGCTTCGTGTAGAAAAAAGACTGAAAACAAATTAGTTGGAAAATGGGAATTGGCATGGCTTGAGAAAAATGAAAATCCCGAGATTAAAAAAATTTGGACAATAACCGACGGCTCTGCCATTATTGAAACAAATACTGGTGATGATGGCTCTATTACAGAAGAAAAAGGATACTATTTTGTTGAAAAAAATGGATTTGATGTTTTTTACATCAATATCTATGAATTATTTAATAAAACGTCTTTGACGTATAATGGGAAATATCGAATTATTGAACTAAACGATGAAATTTTAGCCATACAACAAGTTTTCGATACTCATGGAAACTATGCTTTCAGAAGATTAGAGTTTACTAGAATCGAATAATCGAAGTGGCAAAATCCAAAACTATTTACATTTGTCAAAATTGCGGAACCCAGTCACCTAAGTGGGTTGGTCGTTGTACTGCATGCAACGAATGGAATACATTTGTTGAAGAAATAGTATCAACCCAACCCAAATCGACACAATTAAGAGTTAGCGTTGCAAAACCGGTTTTGTTTTCTGAAATATCGGCGAGTGAAGCTATGCGGATTGATTTAAAAAATGATGAGCTAAATAGAGTGCTCGGAGGAGGCTTGGTTCAAGGCTCAATCGTTTTAGTTGGCGGCGAACCCGGAATTGGGAAGTCAACACTGATGCTTCAAATATCTCTTTTGCTCGAAAATAATATTTTATACATTTCGGGAGAAGAAAGTTTGCAACAGATTAAATTAAGAGCCGAACGAATCTCTACCAAACAAAACAAAAACACCTTGGTTTTAAACGAAACTTCGCTCGAATCAATAATTCAACATATTAAAGAAATAAAACCGGAAATTGTTATCATCGATTCTATCCAAACGGTTCAAACCGAGATGATTGAATCTTCTCCTGGAAGCGTTTCGCAAGTCAGAGAATGCACATCTCAAATAATGAAACTTGCAAAAGAATCTAATACGTCAATATTCATTGTTGGACACATCAATAAAGACGGAAATCTTGCCGGGCCGAAAGTGATGGAACACATGGTTGATACAGTACTTCAGTTTGAAGGAGACAATAATTATAACTATAGAATTCTTCGAACCCTTAAAAATAGGTTTGGCTCAACCTCAGAACTTGGAATTTTCGAAATGCAAAATAATGGTTTACGAGAAGTTTCAAATCCTTCGGAATTGATGCTTTCTGATAACAACAGCTCCGTGAGCGGAACAGCAGTTGCAGCAACCATTGAGGGCTTGCGTCCATTGTTAATCGAAATTCAGGCACTCGTAAGCCATTCAGCTTATGGAAATCCCCAACGCTCAGCTACAGGTTACGACTTGCGACGATTATCGATGTTGTTAGCAGTATTGGAAAAAATAGGTGGGCTAAAATTATCCATCAAAGATGTATTTTTGAATGTTGTTGGTGGCATAAAAATAAACGACCCCGCCATTGATCTAGCTGTAGTTTGTTCTATTGTTTCTTCAACCCTTAACCTCCCCATAGATAGGCAAACTTGTGTTGCAGGCGAAGTTGGATTAACTGGAGAAATTCGACCCGTAAATAAAATTGAACAACGAATAATTGAAGCCGAAAAACTTGGATTTACCAGAATTTTTGTATCCTCTCAAAATAAAAAAAGCCTGAACTTAAAAAAAGTTAATATCAATGTTGTCTTTGTAAGCAAGATAACAGAAATCCTACAACTGCTCTTTAAATAAGAGAAAAAGCTTTCCTAAAATTAAATTTATTTTTCGCTTTAAAACATATTAACTTATTGGTTATAAAATCGATAATGATAAAAAAAATGTGTAAGTTTGTTTTTAATAAATAGACAACCTTTTCTATTTAAATAAGTCTTGAAGAAAGAATATAAATTATTGAGAATCAAAATACCTTAAAATGAAAACAAATTATTTTATTATTTTATTAATTGCAACCTTGTTGCCTTATTTTTCAATTTCTCAAACTTGGCAACAAACCTATGGAGGAGCTTCTGTCGAAAGAGCAACTAATATACTTAATGCAGGAGTTGCGAACCCTATGGCAAAACAATCTTTTTTGAGTCAAAATATCATTTGTGGCTATACCGAAAGTTTTGGAAACGGAGGCTCCGATATGTATTTGATAAATATTGACGAATTTGGTGATACTGTTTGGACTTCTGTTTTTGGAACAAGCGAAAACGATTTTGCAAACTCAATTTACGCTTACAATATGGGCTATAATTTCAATGGTTATTCAGGCATTGTTGCGGGAAGTTCGTTCAACGGAACTGATAAAGATGGAAATTTTTATTATGTTGACGAAAACGGAGGAGCTTATCCGGGAATTATTTTCGACAATGGTTTTGGAGACGATGAGATTTTTAAGATGAAAACTGTTGATGGAGATAGCTACAATATGTTCGCCGTTGGTTATCAAACCAATGAATTTAACAACAAGGATTTACTTTTACTCAAATATTCAGAAGTATATATGTCTGATTTAGAATACTCTGATTCATATGTATTGAGTGGCTCAGGTGATGATGTTGCAAAAACATTCGATGGAGATTATAACAAACTTTGTATCGTTGGATATACTACATCGAATACTGGTGGCGACAAAGATATTTTTATAACATATTTCGATTTGATGCAATATCAGTTTACTGATTCAATTTTTATTGGCGGTGAAGGCGACGATGAAGCAAATGTTATTAGTGCTATACCATACTCTGGCGAATACATTGTTGCAGGATACACAACAGCTTTAGGATTAGTAGGAAAACAAGCTTTTATTGCAAAAATTGACGGATATGGCGACACTCTTTGGACTAAAACTTTTGGCTGGGATGGCGACGACGAAATATTATCGATTAGTTTAGGAGGAGATATGTACGATGTTAAATATATTATTTCTGGCTATACATACCGATATGGAGACAAAGATATTCTAATTGCAGAAATTAACGGAAATACTGGAGACACTTTATGGACTGATATTGTAGGCGAAATTGGGGTTGATGAAGAAGCAACTGGAGTCATTCACTATGGCTGTTCATATACACTAACAGGAACAAAAGGAAACGATATATTTGCAATGAATCGAAATGTTCCTGCATTTCCATTAGATATTATTGTTTCTGAACCATATTGTTATGGAGAAGAAAATGGCGAAATGATTCCTGGAGCACAAATACCAGGTAACTTTTGGACAAGTCTTGATTATGATTTGTTGGACTCAACATTATCTAGTCCATATGTATATGGTACCACAACAAATAGTTATGGGGCAAATACCGATATATATGGAAATATTTCAGCCGGAACTTATTATCTAACCATAACAAATAGCGATACATATTGCGAAGTGTATGATACAATTATTGTTGGTCAACCAGATTCATTGTCTTATGTTAAAGACCTCAGACTTGGTTGTTATGGAGAATCAAATAAAACATTAAATGTATCTATTTCAGGAGGAATTCATCCTTATTATATTGATTTTTATCCAAATGTTAGAGAAAACATAAATTCATCAAGAACTTCTGACACACTATTTACCGGATTAAGTGCAATGCCATATTTTTTAACTATTAACGACAATAATGGATGTGGAATAAACGGCGGCGAAGGAGAAGAAATAATTATCGGAGAACCCGAACAATTCTACATTTCGGTTTATTCCGAAAATACAATTTGCTACGGAGCTAATGATGGAAAATTATTTGTAGAACCAACTGGAGGAAATGCCCCATACTCCTATATTTGGGACGATGAATTAACTCAAATAGGCGATACTGCATTTAATTTATCTGCCGGATACTATTCTGTTACAGCAACCGACTACAATGGTTGTGTAAGAGAAAATGTGGGTGAAATTTCCGAATATGGCGAATTTATTATTTATGAAAGTGTTTCCGATGCAACTTGTTTCGGAGAAAGCAACGGAAGCGCATATTTGTCAGTAGAAGGAAGTACCGGTGAGGGATATTCATATCTTTGGTCAACATCAGATGTTTATGATTATATCGAAAATGTTCCAGCAGGAAACTATTCGGTCGTCATATCTGACTACGCCGGCTGCGATACAACTTATTCTCTAACCATCAATCAACCCGACGATATTTCTATTACAGAAACGTTATCCAATGTAAGTTGTTCTGGAATGACTGATGGAAGTATTTATATTTCAACTGTCGGAGGAACTGCTCCATACACATATTCTTGGTCGAATGGAGCAACAACACAAAACATCTCTGCCCTAACACATGGAACTTATGGCTTAACTTTAACAGACTCTCAATCTTGTCAAAAAATATTGTCATACACAATTTTGCAGCCTTCAAAAATTAATGTATTATCGACTGTAATTGATGAAATATGTTCAAACTCATTTGGCTCGATTTCTACTTCAATTTTTGGTGGCACAAGTCCATATTCATATGCGTGGAGTAATGGAGAAACAACAAATGATATTAATAGCTTAGTTGCCGGAACATATGGATTTACTGTTACAGATGCAAACAATTGTAACGAAGATACAATAATAACATTATCATCTATTCAAACAACGATTAATTTGGTTTCAACAGTAACAAATGAAACTTGTAATAATTCGTTAGGAGAAATTTCTCTTTCAGTATTTGGTGGCTCGTTACCGTATGTTTACAATTGGACAAATAGTCAAACAACAGCAACAAACTCGGGATTGAATGCAGGAGTATACGGTGTTACAGTAAGCGATGCAAATAATTGTACCGTAGATACATTTTTTTCAATTACAAATTATCCAACTCCCTCCTTGTCTTTAATAAATTCTTTTGACATACTCTGCTATGGAAATAATACAGGAAGTATTTCTGTAATTGGAACTGGAGGAACTGGATCGTTAAATTATTTTTGGTCAAATGGAGGTGTTGGAACAAATCAAAGTTCATTAGCAGCAGGAGATTATAATATTACAGTTATTGATGCAATGGGATGTAGAGATACCTTTAACACGACTTTAACTCAACCCTCCAATCTTGTAATTAATCCACTTACAATTAGCAATGCATCTTGTTTTGGAGGAAATAATGGTTCAATTTCAGCTTCTGCAATTGGAGGCGTTTCTCCATATTCATTCGAATGGTCAAATGGAGCAAGTACAAATTCAATAAATAGTTTATCAGCAGGCAGTTATTCAGTTATAGTAAGCGATGCAAACAATTGTACTAAAACAACCTCAGGAAATGTTAGCGAACCAACTGCAATAATATTGTCTAATTCAATCATAAATACCTCTTGCGGATTATCAAATGGCTCTGCAATTGTAACTGCAACTGGAGGAACAAGCCCATATACTTATTTGTGGACAGACGGACAAACAACGGCTTCAGCTTCAAACTTAGCTTCAGGAAATTACTCTGTAACAGTGATTGATGCAATGGGTTGTACTGAAAATCAAACTATTACTATTGGTGATGATGGTTTCCCAATTCTATCCTTAGCATCAAGTTCTTTAACCAGCTGTTTTGGAGTGGCTGATGGTTCTGCATCGGTTTCTGCAACAGGAGGAATATCTCCATATTCATATTTATGGCCAAATTCGACAACAACGTCATCGGTATCTGGATTAGCAGCAGGAGATTATATAGCAACTGTTACCGATGAAAATGGCTGTATTGACGAATTAACAATTACGATTTCGGACCCTGAGATTTTACAGTCAACAATAGAATCAAGCATCGCTTCTTGTATTGGAGGCGAAGGCTCGGCAATTGTAACTACAATGGGCGGAACATCTCCATATAGCTATACATGGTCGAATGGACAAACGACAGAATTATTAGAAGATGTTTCAGGGGGAACATACTTTGTAAGCATTTTTGATGCAAATAATTGCCAAATTATAGATACTGTACTTGTTGAAAGCAAAGCATTAGCAATAATTCAGGGAGTATTATCTGATGGAAATGGAGCATTAAATGCGAATGCAACAGAAGTTAAGTTATATAAGCATTCGGCAAACTCAATAATTGATTTTGAACTCGTTACATCGGCAATAAATACAGAAAATGGAGCTTTTGAGCTTTTAAATATTCCAGTAGGTATTTATTATTTGAAAGCACAAATAATTGACGACGTTACATATCCAAATCTACTATCAACTTATTACGAATCAGCATACAAATGGTTCAATGCCGAACAAATTCATGTTGGCTGCGACACAACTGCAATAATAACTCTTTCGATGTTAGAAATCACACCTCCGGCAATAGGAACTGGTACAATTTCAGGGATTATAACTTGGGCTTCGTTAAACAAATCAATTTTAGGCGAACCTGTTCCGGGAGCAGAAATTACACTTGAACAAGAACCTGACGATGAGCCTATGGCAGAAGTTCTTACCGATGTAAGCGGACAATACGAATTTGACGAAGTTCCTGATGGAATATATTCTTTATCGGTTGATGTTCCTGGCTTACCTCAATTTGAAACTCACACTATTAGCGTATCTAGTGTTGACACTTTGTTTTCAGGGATGAACTTTATTGTTGATACTACAATTATGCTATCAGGTATTTATATCGATGAAAGTAGTTCTTTAACTATTTACGAAAATGATAATGTGTCGTTAAATGTATATCCAAATCCTTTTGCTCAAGAGATTAACATTGAATATAATCTCACAAAATCGGCAGACGTAACAATTAATTTATTTGATGTTAGCGGAAGATTAATTGAAAGACTTGTCAATAATCAAACTCAAAACATGGGGAAACATGTTATTGAAATCGAAAAAGCAGGAACAGAACTAAAACAAGGAATATATTTTATCGAGTTTAATATTGATAATTTAATTTATCTGAAAAAAATAATAAAATCATCATAAATTAAATATAGAAATAGCTCTGAATCATGATTCAGAGCTATTCTTTTATATAGTAAATAATTATGTTTGTATATCGTTACGTGTAAATCATCAAAAAAACAAAAATATGATAATCAAAAACTTAAACGGCATGAAAAGCTTAAATTCTATGATTAAGTTAATAAAACCGTTAATAAAAATTATCATAGACACGATTTGGAAAAATCAATTGACGTATATTTATAGCTAGTTTAGAAATAAAAAGAGAAAAATTAAGTTTTAGATTTAATTTATCAATTAAAACAATGGAAACAAAAAAAACGAAACCAATCATAGTCCCTTGGGGCTTAACCCTAATGTCTGAAATTGCATTTCAACATGCAGTTGGTATTGCAAAAGCAGCTAATACAGGAATTGCATTGGTTCGTTTAGCGACCAATCAAAATTTAATAAAAGAAATAGAGGAAGATTTGGGGCAAGTTGCCGTTGACCTCGAAAAAAAATATGGAATTAAACCAGAGGTTATTGTTACTGAAGGTAGTGTTTATAAACGATTTACACAATTAGCCGAGGAACATGGCAGTAATTTAATTATTAAACACATCAATCGAGATATCAGCGGAATGGAAAAAATTACAGGCAGTAAATCTTTAAAAATTATTGCTGGTTCTATGGTTCCATATATTGTTGTTCAAAATCCGCCTAAACGAGATACCATTGAACGAATTGTTTTACCAATTGATCATACTGTTGAAACTAAGGAAAAATTATTGTGGTTAGTTTATTTTGCAAGGTTTTGTCAACCTTTTGTTCATATTATTACCCCAAAAACCATTGATGGCAAGAAATTAAAATACATTAAAAACAATGTATCCTTCGCTCGAAATCTTCTCGAAGAAAAAGGTGTAAAATACGATATCAGTATTTCTCAAAACGACGATTTTGGGAAAACATTTATTGATTTTGCTCATAAAAAAGATGCCGATTTAATCATTATGATGTTGCCAAAAGATTTAGGTTTTGGAAGTTTGCTTTTCGGATCAAAAGAACAAGACATGATTACGAACGAATATGGGATTCCAATCATGTGTGTAAACCCTCGAACCGATTTAAAAAACGTAAATTGGAAATAGCGTTCTTAGAATTTAATCCTGATTTGAGCTTTCACTTCCGATTTGTGATTTCCTAAAATCTCATCTAAGCCACTCCCTAATGTTTCTTTATCGTCGTAGGTTGTGCGTGCATAACGCAACCACAAATCAATACGTCCAGTTAACGAGTATTTCAGCGTTAGATAATATCGTGTTCCTTTTGAATAATGAGCAGGAACAGAGAATGCATAAAGCACATCATTTTCATAAGCATATATTTTTGAATCGTACGATTCTGTATCAAAAATAGCATATCGAAACGATAGAGTCATCGGAATTTTGTTAGGACGATAATTTATGTCCTGATATATCAAATAACCATTCGATTTTTCAGCTCCTTTTTCGTAAAATGCATATTCGACTCTATTTTTAAACGACAAATTTTTAGAAACGTCATATGAAATATGGTAACGTAACTTAAAATTATCGACATCAATCAATGGGTCGATTGATGTAACTTCTGAGCTTCCATTCTCAGGTTTGATTTCTTGCTTTACTTTGAAATACATATTTACATACCGCGATAAGCTATAATCAACTTGCACCAAATAATCGTAACCATAAGAAGGAGCATCAACTCCAAACTTCAACCAAGGAAAAGTATAGGTATCGAAATATGTTGATATTTTCCATTTGCGATAGGGTAAAATTTCGGCTCCTATATAAAAACCTTGTTCATTCGATATTTTAGACGATTCGCCAAAAGCTCCACCATAATACGATTGATAATCGCGTTGATAATTTCGATGAACGATTGCTATCGAAACTTGGGGTGCTATTGGCATAATTGCCCCATTAATAAAAGCCATTCCCATATTTTGACTCAAGGCCGCTTCTCCAAAGAAATTAATGTCGTGCAGCGTGAATTGATAATCAAACCCGAAATTTGAATTTTGAGAACTATTAAATTCAAATTGGTTGTAAGGCGACACATTTTTTTCCAAATCAGCCCCAAACAAGTAATTCACGGCGGTCATTCCCACTTTGAATTTTTGATGGTTATACGTAATATTTCCGCCCATTACACTCTCGCTAATCGCATGTTTGTTCTCAATGTCTGACGGAGTTGCATGCAAGCCTGTAATTTGAAGAGCCGAAACCGCAACAACTTCTTCATCAAGCGAATCTATTTCGGCTATATTTGCATCAACATTTTTTCGAGAGTAAAAAGCCGAAACATCAAAATTCTTATATCTAAGTGTTGTTCCTACTCCTCGCATAAATTTATTTTCATCGGTTGATGAGAATTTTTTTATTCCGGGCGACTGTTTTTTAACTGTCAAAACATATGGCGACTTTCCATATCCCAATCCAGACCAAATTACCAAGCCTTGTCCGAATTGAACCTGATAATCTCCCAAGCACAAATTTTTCACAACACCAAAATCATTAATTTGCAAGTGTGCCGAATAAAAATCAAATCCATTGTGCAATTTGTCATAAAAAGGCTCATCTTTCAGCGAATCATGAATGCTACTTTTTAAGAAAGCTTCTCCTGCGTCTTTTTCTGCGGTAATGCCAAATGCTAGAAAATTTTTATAATTGTATTTATACTTTGCATAAATTTTTTGATTCGATCCTAAATATCTTGAATCGGGCTTAGCATTTATTAACGAATCGGAAATTTCTGAATACCCGGTTTGTTCTTCCGTTACAACCTGAGTTCTGATAAATAATTGATGATTCCCATATTTAAGAGCTTTGGCAAGTGAAAATTTATTATCGGCCTCTCCTACTGCAACTGTTATAAAAGGAAACAATTTTTGAATATCGTCAACCGAATAACCATAAACCAATTGCAATTCGTAAACGCTTAAAAGCTGACCGTTTTTTTCGATATAAGCCTTTAAACTATTCATTTGAAAATCATTTAAAATATGAAGTTTTTCAAGTTGGTCCTTTGTTGCAGTATTCAAATTCAAGGGATTAGTAATGAAATAATTCAAATCGTCAAACAAAGTTGTATAATCGAGTTCCTCGTCAGTACTACTTGCAATCTCTTCAATAATATCTTCGATTGTTTCTCTGTCGGTTTTTGTCGATTGTGAAAAAACGAATGACCAACATAAAACAAAAACGAAGGATAATATGTAATGTTTGTAATTCATTAATGATTATTTAGAATAAAAAATTAATGGAAATTTGAGACGATAATCCTAGCGTTGCATGAGTAACAAATGCCAAATCCGCTACAATTCGTTTGTGTTTGTATCCTATTCCAAAAGAATTCATCGTTGGGTTTGTCGAAATACCTGTTCGCAAGAAAAAACCTTCAACCAATTGATATTCAATCCCAACTTTGAATATTGGACTGTATTTTAAATCTTTTTCTACTTCTGTTGTAACCAAAACTTTTTCAGAAAAAGTATAGCCAATTCCTATTCTAAAAATTGTAGGTATGGTTTCGTTCGTGTAATCAGCTATTTTGGTGCGTGAAATATTGTATAAATGAGCTGCTACAAACATATTTTCAGTTGGTTTTGCTAATATTCCCGCTTCGGCAACTGCACGACCTATTTTGCCATAATCTTCTGCTAATTTTGTTTGTACATAATTAACCTTCAAGCCAAACGAAAAATTCTCGCTTAGTTTTTTTCCATATGCTAATCCAACTTGACTTTCATTGTATTGCGAATATCCAAAATACGAAACATTTAATCCAAATGCCCCAGTATTTTTAATAGGCATTGCCATTGTTAGTGCTTGATAACCAAGCGTATTTACCATAAAACTATTTCGATAGTTTAATCCAACACTCGGGTTTTCGAGAAAAGCAAGCCCTGCTTGATTGTTTGATACCGACCATACATCGGAAAGCATAACCGACGAAAAACCCATTCCTGCCGAACGAGCTCCATTAAGATTAATATCATTTCCTGCAAAAATATTTGCCGAAAACAATGTCATAACAAGAGCAAAAAATATTTTATTCATTCTTAATTCGTTTTAAAATCAAATTTTATTTTCGAGAATTCATCGTTTGCCTTCTCAATTTTACTTTTAAGATTTTCTTTGTATTCTTTTGTTTTTTTCATGATTTTCTCGTCTGTTGCGGAAAGAATCTGAGCAGCTAAAATCCCAGCATTCTCAGCGGCATTAATTCCAACTGTTGCGACCGGAATTCCTGGAGGCATTTGTACAATTGCCAACAAAGCATCTAGACCACTTAGCGAGGCATTAATTGGAACTCCTATAACTGGAATCGAAGTCATTGAAGCAATTACCCCTGGTAGATGAGCGGCCATTCCAGCAGCAGCAATAATAACTTTTATTCCATTGGTCTCGGCATTTTTTGCAAATTTTTCGACTGCTTCAGGCGTTCTATGAGCTGACAATGCATTAACTTCAAAAGGAATTTGAAAGTCGTTCAACAATTTAGCGGCCTTTTCCATTACCGCCCAATCTGATGTACTTCCCATTATTATGCTTACTTTTGGCTTCATTAAAATTAAAAATATTTAGTAAAACACTAAAATTAGTTCTATTATTTGTACTTTCGTAAAAGATATTTAAAAATAAATAATTTAATGGAACAAACATCACTTTATTTTATTTTATTTCAAAAAATATTGAATAGCATTATCTCATTAAAATATAATTAAAAATGAAAAAGGTTAAGATTTTAGACAAAGAGTTCGAAGTATCAATTCCATCAGATGAAATTCAAGATGCAATTCAAAAAATTGCTGATAGAATGAATGTTGATTTTGCAGGAAAAGAGATTATTTTTCTAGGAATTTTAAATGGAGCATTTATGTTTGCTTCCGATTTGTTTAAAAAAATTAACGTAGATTGCCGTATTACGTTTTTAAAATTAGCATCTTATGAAGGAACTCGCTCAACGGGGACACTCAAAAGATTAATTGGATTAAACGAAGACGTTTCGGGAGCGACAGTTGTAATTTTAGAAGATATTGTTGACACCGGACACACCATTGTTGACATCGTAAAACAATTAAAAGGATACGAACCTAAGGAAATTAAAGTAGCTACCATGTTTTTAAAACCTGACGTTTACGATAAAGATGTAAAAATTGACTATATTGGAATGGAAATTCCTAACGATTTTATTGTTGGTTATGGATTAGATTACGACGGTTATGGCAGAAATTTAGCCGATATTTATACTCTTATTAAATAATTAAAAAAAAACATATGCTTAACATAATCTTATTTGGCCCCCCCGGGGCAGGAAAAGGAACACAGTCAGACCGATTGATAAAAAAATATAATTTGGTTCACTTCTCTACTGGAGACATTTTGAGAGGTGAGATTAAAAAACAATCGAAACTTGGATTGGAAGCAAAAAAGAACATTGATAAAGGCGAACTTGTTCCAGATAGCGTGGTAATAAGTATGATTAGCGAAAAAATCGATGAAAATAAAACTGCAAAAGGGTTCATTTTCGACGGTTTTCCAAGAACCACTCCACAAGCTGAAGCTCTCGACAAATTGCTTGCCGAAAAAGGTACTGAAATTAACGTAATGCTTGCTCTTGAAGTCGAAAAGGACGAGTTGGTAAAAAGATTGCTAAACAGAGGAAAAGACTCTGGAAGAACCGACGACCAAGACATTTCAATAATCGAAAATCGAATAAAAGTTTATCTCAGCGAAACAGCTCCTTTAACAGAGTACTACGCCAGACAAGGTAAATTTTATGGAGTAGAGGGAATTGGAACCGTTGACGAAATATTCGAAAAATTAACTTTTGTTACTGATAAATTTTAATAATGGCTGGAACTAGTTTTGTTGATTATGTTAAGATACATTGTCATTCGGGTAATGGTGGAGGCGGCTCAGCTCATTTAAGAAGAGAAAAATTTATTCAAAAAGGTGGTCCTGATGGTGGAGACGGAGGACGAGGCGGTCACGTTATTTTGGTTGGGAATGAACAATTGTGGACATTGCTGCATTTAAAATATCGAAAACATATTACTGCCCAAGACGGAAAAAATGGAACATCTGCTAAAAGTACAGGAGCATGTGGCGAAGATGTGTATGTCGAAGTTCCTTTGGGAACAATTGCAAAAGATGCAGAAACTGGCGAACAATTGTTTGAAATAACCAAACATGGCGAAGAAAAAATTATTGCAAAAGGCGGTAGAGGCGGATTAGGCAATGTAAATTTTAAATCGGCAACATTTCAAACTCCTCGATATGCACAACCTGGCGAAGAGGGCGAAGAAGGATGGAAAATTTTAGAACTGAAAATTTTAGCCGACGTTGGATTGGTTGGATTTCCAAATGCAGGAAAATCGACATTGTTATCGGTAGTTTCAGCTGCAAAACCTAAAATAGCCGATTACGCTTTCACAACCTTAGTCCCGAATTTGGGAATTGTTAGTTATCGCGACGATAAATCATTTATAATGGCCGATATTCCTGGAATTATAGAAGGAGCCAGCGAAGGAAAAGGTTTGGGATTACGTTTTTTGAGACACATCGAACGAAATTCGATTTTACTATTTATGGTTCCAGCTGATAGCAAGGATATTTTAGGCGAATACAATATTTTATTAGAAGAACTTCGAAAATATAATCCCGAACTGATTGATAAAAGCAGAATTCTTGCTATTTCAAAATCCGATATGCTTGACGATGAATTGAAACGAGAAATAAAGAAAACCATTAAAAATATTCCATTTGTTTTTATTTCGTCGATTACGAATCAAGGACTGACCGATTTAAAAGATTATATCTGGAAAGAGCTAAACCCTTAAGATAATGTTCTAATGTGATAATATGCTAATGTGCTAATTGAGGAATTTGGAAGTTAAAACCATAAATTTATCGACATGTTAGAATTTCTTAAACAAATTGACACCGAACTATTTTTGTTTCTAAATTCGCCGCATTCTGATTTTTCAGATTTTGTAATGTGGTGGATTTCCAACAAATATATTTGGATTCCGCTGTATTTATTTGTGCTTATTTTGATTATTCGGAAGTATAAAGTAAAATCGTTAATCGTTGTTTTCTTTTTAATATTGATGGTTGTGGCTACCGACCAACTTTCGGTTCATTTATTCAAAAATATTTTTCAACGATACCGCCCTTGCCACAATGCCGAAATTCAACATCTTGTTCACACAGTTGATGGATACTGCGGCGGAAAATTCGGATTTATTTCTTCGCATGCAGCAAACACGTTTGGATTTGCAGTTATGAGCCTGCTTTTTATTCGAAACAAATGGTTTTCGATTTCAATATTGGCGTGGGCAAGCATTGTTTCGTACAGCCGTATTGCGTTGGGAGTTCATTATCCATCTGATATTTTTGTGGGAGCAATGCTGGGAACATTAATTGCGGTTGGCTTGTATAAATTGGCTGAAAAAGTTAAGGGTTTATCAAGTTCGTAAAAGTGGTTAAATTTTATAACGCCCCGCCGGCAGCCGCAGTGCGGGGTTTACTTGTTCTTATCTTTGCTTACCTCTATCATTAATAAGTTTGGTGAATGCCTGCCTCCGGAAACTAACCGCATTGCTCGGCTGACGGCTCGTTAGCCTCAGAAACAATAATTATTTAATTATCAAAATAGATTATTTTAGTTTCCTGGCCATTCAACCCAACTTGGCCATCAATTCCATTTAAATTAGGCATATCACTATGCATATTTCGTATAGTCCTTGCATCGTCGGATTCTTTTCCAAGGAAATAATTGATCCCTCTGGCTCCCATTTTTCCTTGATTACCCCGATGCCCTTCTTTACCTCCATTTTCTATTACAGTTATTCTATCAAGTATTGAGCTAGTTTCTCTATTGAAATATAAAATAGCTTGTCCTCCATTCCCTCCGTTCCCTCCATTTCCTCCTCTTCCTCCAAATGCTCCAAATTGACCATAACTGGGCGTATAGTGCCGATCCCCATCCGATCCATTACCACCATCTCCTCCATTTCCTCCATTACCACCATTTCCTCCATTTAATACAATGAACAACTGGGAACTATTTGCATCCATTTTCATGCTGTCAATAGCAATATTATGCTTATCATGCACAATTATTTTAATTAACTGTTTTTGATCATTATCCAGTGAAGCGAAAGCTGAAAAATAAAAATGATATTGAGAAGCGCTGCCACCATCTTGTCCATTTTCTCCATCACCACCTCTTCCTGGTTCTATTGATCTACTCCCAGAAATAATTCCTGGTTTACCATTTTCTCCATGATTTCCGTTTAATCCGTTTTTACCTGAATAATTCAATATCAAATTCCCTTTATAATTTATTGGAATAGCAAATATTTTTGAGATTGATAAGTCTCCTGCAAACTGAAATGTGATAAAAGCTGTATCCTTTTTGATTAATTGTCGATTTAATAGCATTACTTTTCCTGCTGGAGTTACTTTTACATCATTTGATATAAAGTACTTTGCTAATAAATCAGCAGGGATTATAATTTGCTGATCTTTTTGAGATTTCAAGATTCCAATTATAGAGACATTTAAATTGTTTGGAATTGAATCTTTGGAATAAAGAAGATCAAAAGTTATTACTTTCTTTTTTTTAATAAAATTATCTATTTGTTTTACATCTTGTCCGGTCAGATTGACATTAAAAATAATCAGAGTAAGTAGAATTAATAAATGCTTAGGATTTACGAGTACTCTTTCCATAATTATTGTTATTGAGGCTAACGTTTTTAATATGGTGCGTTTGGCATTTCAACGCTCCAATCTTTCAATTTAATAGTGTGTTTATTTATTACCATCATCTTCATATATAGCACTATCTGCCAAATGCACTATATTTTTTGTTAGGCTTTTTTATTTATCCCATTCTTTAAGGGGTTTGCTTTCATCAATATTAAACAATTCTTCTTTTAATTCTGAATAATCAATATTTGTTGCAGTATAATTTATTTTAGCCATACCTATATCCATAGAATATTTAAGTGGGAGTGATTTAGTTTCTCTTATTAAATAATCATATCTACCATCCTTAAATTTTTTAAATCTATTTGTATTGAGAATTATATCATTATTTGTCCAAAACTCCATTTTATAGTTCATATAAACAATTGTGTCATTGCTTATTTTAAAAGTATTGTAATCACATTTTAAATCAAGAATAGTTGTTTCGTCTTTCTTTGATTTTATTGTTTCAATTTTACAGTTTTCAATACCTGCTGTTTGAAAAGTTATTGTATCATTATTTAAACCAAAGTGATAATTGTTATTAGCATTCTCTTTGTAGATAGTTGTTCTAATTAAATTATTATCCACAGAATAGAACTCTCTTCTAAAATCACCATTTTTGTAATAGAAAACTACCTTTGAGCCAAAAGTGTTTTTATAATAGGCTAATGCTTCTTTATTGTCACACTGAATGTCAATTTTATAAGTTATCACTCCTTCAAATTCTTTTTCAGCTTCACCTTTACATGAAAGCAGCAATATTGCAGTAATAAGAATTGTCAATTGTTTAATCATAATTTCTTCTTTTTAATTGTATACCCGCAAATTGCGGGTATTTTCAATATATCCATTTGTTTATTTTATTCAAATGTATTTATTTTATTTTTATTTATCGTCAAAACCTGAATTTATATTTTGCACCTCTTTTAAGTTTAAAGTTCGTAAAGTTTATCATGTTCGTAAAGTTTATAAAGCAAAATGGTTGTAAAGGTTTCCCCCTTTCCACCTTTGTTGGTGTTGTCACCAACAAATGAAAATTACTGATTTATTCAAAATTTCGATAATCTTCAAAAAAATAAAAATTATACCGATTAAACATCAAAATGTCGCATACTTTCACTTCGTTCTGTATGCTTGTTTTGCTTTAATATCGGCATTAACCATTGTTGTTCCAAAATTTCTTTAACAATCATTTTGAAACACAATCTATCTAACTCAAGTATAAATGACTGATAATTAATTGATTGCGATTTTGTATTTTCGGCATATTTACTGCTAAACAAAGTTAGAGGCTTATTTCTAATCTTTATACTATTGGCAATTGGTATTAGTGTGTTTTATCAAATTTTACCAAAAGCGGAATTCTACAAAATGATGGAATTTACCTATATTTGTGTCCTTCATTTACGATATGGAAAAAACGATCGTCATTTTTGTTTTAATTCTAAATTTTTGTTTTAATTCTAAATTTTTGTTTTAATTCTAAATTTTTGTTTTAATTCTAAATTTTTGTTTTGCAAAAGCTCAAGACTTAATTATCTTAAAAGATAATTCGGATACGATTAAATGTAAGATTATTGAAGATAAAATTACTTATTTAAGTTATAGATTGTTTGAATCTGTGGATACTTCATTATATACGATTAATCAAGCTGATTATGATTTTTATACCTTAACTACAAGTGTAAAAAAATCTGAAGAAAATATGATAGTCGATATTATTTACTTAAGAGATAAAACCGACTCGATTTTATGTAAAATTATTGAAGATAAGGTTGTCTTTCTCAAATATAACTCACTAAATCCATTTGATACTGCAACACATTTAATTGAAAAAAAAGATTACGATTATTACACCTTAAATTATGAAAAAAACATTGTAAAAGAGAAACAAATAGAATATCCTATTAATCTTGAAAAACCCCAAATTGGTGCGTACAAAAATTTTGAAGAATTTATAAATAATGAGCCATCATTTCAATGTGATTTTATTGTTAAAAAAAGAAGTTCTTTTGATATTTCCATGAATGGAGGCAACGACTATAAAGTAAAACCTAATGATTCAATTGCAACGTATTATAAAATAAAAAAAGAATTTTGGGGCGTTTGCGATGGGGAAAATATTTATATAAATTGTTATAAAATTGGAAAAGGTGTTCATTATAGTAAATTGTCGATAAAAGGAACTGTTGCTATTTTCTATGCTTTTGCAGGGAAAATTACCAATGAAGCATTTATGTTTGGTCCGATTGTAGGAGCAATGGCAGGAGCTTCTGCTGCCCACGAAAGAGATTTGTTTATCCTTGAACTTAAAAACGGATTGATAAAAAGATTTGGAGATTAATTATTCTTTAACACTTCAATCATTTCCTCAACCGACAACGTTTTTTGCTCACCAGTAGTCATATTTTTAAGCGAAACTTTATTTACCTGCATTTCGTTTTCGCCCACAATCGCAACAAATTTTATTTCTTTGCTGTCGGCGTACGAAAACTGCTTTTTCATTTTTGCAGCGTCGGGATAGAGTTCGGCATTTATTCCGGCTTTTCGAACTTTTTCGAGCATTTTCATACAATAGACCGTTTCGAGTTCGCCGAAATTTGCAAACATTAATTTTACATTATTCAGATTTTGCGATTGAAATCGATTTAATTGCTGCAAAACATCATAAATTCGGTCTGCTCCAAACGAAATTCCAACACCCGAAACATCTTTTAATCCGAAAATTCCGGTAAGATCGTCGTAACGTCCGCCGCCACAGATGCTTCCCATTTCAACATGGTTGGCTTTAACCTCGAAAATTGCACCTGTATAGTAATTTAATCCGCGAGCCAATGTCAAATCGAGTTCTATTTTCGATTGAATGTTTAAATTCGAGCTAAGTTTAAAAACTTGTTCAAGCTCCGCTATTCCTTTTTGTCCTATAGTACTTGAAGATAAAATACTTTTTAAATCCGCAATTTTTTCAACATTTGTTCCCGATAAATTAATAATGGGTTGCAATTGTGCTATTGCTTTTTCGCTTATGCCTTTTGCGGAAAGTTCTTCGTTTACTTTTTCGAGCCCGATTTTGTCTAATTTGTCGATAGCAACGGTAATGTCGATTATTTTATCGGCTTCGCCTATTATTTCGGCAATTCCCGACAATATTTTTCGATTGTTTATTTTAATCGTAACCTCAACATTCAGTTTTTCAAAAACATTATCGACAATTTGAATCAACTCAACTTCGTTGATTAGCGAGTCGCTTCCAACTACATCAACATCGCATTGATAAAACTCACGATAACGACCTTTTTGGGGTCTATCGGCTCGCCAAACGGGTTGAATTTGGTAGCGTTTAAACGGAAATGTAATTTCGTTTTGATGCTGAACCACAAAGCGTGCAAACGGAACGGTTAAATCGTAACGGAGACCTTTTTCGGAAATATTTAATGTAATATTTTTTGAATTATTAAAAAGTTCAATTCCTTTAACTGCAAATTCCGTTAATTTTTCAAGTTTATTTTTATCTTCAGTTATATCACCATTCTTATTACTAAGAATTTCATTTTGAAGCTTATCTCTTGTAAAATTAATTTCATTCAGAAGCACATTTATTATTTCATCAATTGTATTTTTTTTCAAATAATCCCCACTATCCAAAATCTTAAACAAAAGTTTATCGCCTTCTTCGCCATATTTTCCCATCAGCGTTGAAAGATTTTCCATTGCAGGGGTTTCGATTGGCAAAAATCCATATTGTTGAAAAACCGATTTTATGGTATCAAAAATATAGTTTCGACGAATCATTTCTTGCGGAATAAAATCTCTTGTTCCTTTTGGTATAGCTGGTTTTTGCGACATAGCTTTGGATTAAATATCTGTGTGCAAAGATACTTATATTATCTAAAACCTAAAATGAATTTTTGTTGAGATGCAATAAAGATTCAAATATATATAAGAAGCAAACAAAAATAAAAATGGCACAATGATTTACTTTTCAACTGTAGATTAAAACAATAATATAATTTGTAATTTTGTTTTTTGTAAAAAGAGGTCTATGTTGTTCGATAAATTCTTTTTTGATGCTACACAAGTTGTCTTATTAGTCCTAACCGCTATTTTTTTCTTTTCAAGTCTTTATTTTCAACTAATCAAAAAAGAAAGTCATTCTTTATTATTCGTAGGCTTAATGGCATTCAGCATTTTTAGTTTTGGTGCTCTTTTAGATCCCTTTCTAAACCTATGGGATGAACGATTTCACGCATTAGTTGCAAAAAACATGATGAATCACCCATTAATGCCGACGTTGTATGAGAATCCAATTGTGAATATGGCTTACGATAGATGGGATAGAAGTTTTATATGGATTCATAAACAGCCTTTATTTTTGTGGCAAATATCCTTAAGTTTTAAATTGTTTGGAATATCTGAATTTACGTTGAGGTTACCAAGCGTTATCCTTGCAACAATTCTAGCTTTAATAACATACCGCTCTGGAAAATTGTTGGTTAATGGACGCGTGGGATACATTTCAAGTATATTAATGGTTTCAACAATCTATATTACCGAACTGGTTGCTGGAAGACAAGAACTTGATCACAACGATATTTCTTTTCTTACATATATTTCGTTGAGTATTTGGTCGTTTTTGGAATATTGTTTTACTAAAAACAAGATTTGGATATATTTAATTGGTCTATTTTCAGGAATGGCGATTTTATGTAAATGGTTGGTTGGTTTATTGATATATTTAGGCTGGTTGGTTCTAAAAATATTAGAGAGAAATTTTAAATTTTCTGAAAGCAAGGATTTTATTATTTCCTTTTTGATTACGCTTCTTGTCGCCGTCCCTTGGCAAATACTTACGTTTATTTGGTATCCCATAGAGGCTGAGCAGATTCAAAAATTTAACGCAATACATTTTACTGTGGTAACCGAAGGGCATGGTGGAACCTTTTGGTTTCATTTCGAAAAGTTTAAATATATATACGGGTTAACAATGTACCTCTTAATAATTCCAGCCTTCATTGTTTTGTATAAGCGAATCAAGGATAAAAAATTGTTTTTTTCATTGTTTAGTATGGTCTTTTTTGTTTACTTATTTTTCACATTGGCAGCATCTAAAATGCCCTCTTTTACCATTATCGTTTCAATGATTATTTTTATAGTTTTTGCATCTTTGATTGATGAAATTTTAAATCAGATTGAGAAACGAATCAGAATTAAGAATATCAATATTCTAATCTTCGTTGCTTTAATGTTGATAATTGTTTTTTCAAGATTCGATCTTCGAATTTTACAAGAAAAACATACTGTTTCAGATAAAGAAAATTTATACGTCGAAATGCTATCACATAACAAAAAAATATTTAAAACTATTAATTTTAATGACAATTATGTTTTGTTCAATGTTAAGGGAAGGCATTATATTGAAGCTATGTTTTATACTGGGCTTTCGTCATATAATTTTGTGCCTTCTATTGAACAATATAAAGATTTAAAGGAAAAAGGAAAAAATATTGCAATTTTTAATTCTATGAATCTTGTGATTCCTGATTATTTGAGCAATGATTCAACAACAATTCTAATAGATGAAGAAATATTAGGATACGAATGAAAAATTAAGTTCTAAAATATCAAATGATTTCAAATCTTTAAAACTCACAACAAAAACAACTGGAAAACCCCAGTATCATTTGATTTGTCCAATCGTTTAACGGTTTATTGTCATTTCGCATGTTGCACAGTCGAAGGATAAACGATATTTCCGTTTGTTGTTTACAATGTAAAGCGGTTCGACAAATTTATAAGCAGCGACATTTTTAAATTTTGGACAAACTCCCATTTCAAATTTTAAGCAATACCGACTTGTAAGAATAGGAACCGAATGCTGTGGTTTTAGTTTTTCAAATGCAAGCTCTATTTTGCCAACTCCGTGATTTTGGTAAAAAGCTATTGCGTTTTTATTTGCAACATTTTCACTGTACGATATTTCGGTTTTTATGTATTTTTCCTTGTTTTTTGAAATCGTTTTTGTTTCGAAAACATGCAATTCAATCCTTACTCGATTGTGATTTTCAAAAGCTTGTCGCCGAATTTCGTTCAATTTGCTAATCGGGAAAAAATACGATTTTGCTGTTTTTATTTCTACATTGTTGACTGAATAAATCGAATCGCCTTCTTTCGAGAATTGATTTATGATTGTTTCAATCGCTTTTTCTTTATTGTTGGCTTCTTGAAGATTTTCGATAATATAAAGAATAGACTCTATTTGGTCTTCATCTACAATCACAACCGCAAGTGCATCTATTGAATCAATAAGTTGAACCGAAATATTTATTTTACGTATCGCACTGTCTTCTCGCTCAACCTCTTGCGTAAGCTTGTGGTTGTAGTTTCGGTAAAGTTCGGCATTCACAAAAAGTTCATCGGCATTATCCACCGTAATTTTGTTTTCAGTTGCTTTATTGACTTTTACGCCCAACAATTCGGTATTTTTAAAAAAACACAAACCATCGTTATTGTTAATGATTTTATCGGTTTTAACAACTATGGTATTTTCAACAATTTTCTGCACTTTTCCGATATATTCTCCCAACGATTTTTGTGTGTCAAACGAAGCCAAATTCGATTGTCGCCCATCGACGAAATACGTCGAAAAACCTCGATTAAAAACCGATTCGATATTCGGCGTAAAACGCAAGATTGTTTTTCCCGATGAGGCTCTGCTGTATTGTTGAGGATTGGAAAGTATCAATTGGTCAATTAGGTTTCGATAATAGGCGGTTACATTTTTTACGTACGATATGTTTTTTAATCGACCTTCGATTTTAAACGAGCTAATTCCGGCATTTGCTAAAGCCGATATTTTTTCTGAAAGGTTTAAATCTTTTAGCGAAAACAAATGTTTGTTTTTTAAAATTACGGTTCCTTCTGAATCGATTAAATCGTACGCCGAACGACATGGTTGTGCACACTCGCCACGATTGGCACTTCTGCCTGTGATTTCTTGACTAAAATAGCATTGTCCGCTATACGAAACGCACAAAGCACCATGAATAAAAAATTCCAATTCAATATTTGTTGCTGCTTTTATTTCGTTGATTTCTGTAATCGACAATTCGCGAGCAAGTATCACACGGCTGAATCCAATGTTTTCGAGAAACTTAATTTTTTCGACCGTTCTGTTATTCGTTTGCGTACTTGCAATTATATTGATGTTGGGTAAGTCGAACTCTAAAATTCCCATATCTTGAATAATAAGCCCATCGACTCCAATGTTGTAGAGTTTTTGTATCAAACTTTCAACATTCGGCAATTCGTTATCGTACAAAATCGTGTTTAATGTTACATAAATTTTTACGTGAAATAAATGACTGTATTCAACCAGTTTCCCAATATCGTCAACAGAGTTTCCGGCGGCAGCTCTTGCTCCAAATTGTTCGGCTCCAATATACACAGCGTCGGCGCCTGCGTTAATGGCAGCAATTCCCGATTCGAGATTTTTGGCGGGAGCTAATAATTCGAGTTTTTTCATCGTAATTCAAAATGCAAATATCGGAAAAAGACTCGATTTGGATTAAAAATATTTAGCTATGGTTGAATTTTATTTAAAAACGCATATCTGATTATGTTGTTCCTATGTAAGGCAACTTTGTTTGGAATTGTAACGATGGTGGGCGATTCCATATCAAGTTACATAAAGGTTGAAGTGGGTTGCAACCCTTGATAAACCTTCTGTACAGGTAATTTTTATACCGCATGTTTTGGTGCGTTTTTTCTTAAGTTGTTGGAATTTATTTGTATTTGCCCACCGATTGCTCTTAATACTTTCATAATTGTCTTAAATTGAGGCTTTGCACCATCAGATAAAGCTTTGTATAAACTTGGTCTGCTTAATCCAGTTTCTTGAGCAATTTTTGTCATTCCAATTGATTTTGCAATATGTCCGATTGCTGTAATTACATCGGAATCATTTCCTTCTGCCAAAACAACATTAAGATATTCTGCAATCATTTCGTTACTATCTAAATAGTCCGCTATATCAAATTTTGAAGTTTCCATATCTCTATTTTTTAATTTTTTTTAAAATCTCTTTTGCCTTTTCAATGTCTTTGTGTTGAGATGATTTATCTCCACCAATGAGTAGAATAATGATTTTCCCATCTGATTCTTTAAAATATACTCTGTAACCTTTAGCGTAGTCAATTTTTAATTCCCGAATCCCATTGCCAACAGGTTCGCAGTCTCCAAAGTGTTCATCATTCTCAATTTTTTGAATGCGAAACAATATTTTGGCTTTGGCTCTTAAATCTTTTAATTTTCGTAGCCATTTGTCAAACTCGTCTGTTTTCTCAATTATGTACATTTATTTCACTGTATTCATTCGGATACAAATTTATGCAATTTTTTCAATTCACGAAAGGATTAATTCAAAATTCTACAGGAAAACTCATGACTTCTAAAATGCTCTGGCTGTGTTTCTTTAAATGATCCACAACTCACGAACAAAAACATCTTGTGCTTTTGAATGATAAACAAAAGCCGTAGTTAAAATAACTACGGCTAATATTTTATTAAACAGTCTCATTTTATTTCTCTCAAAATTTATTTATTATCAGTTTCTTGACCTCTTCTGTTCCTGATTTTGAATGCAATTTACAATAATAAACTCCATTATTCAAATCAAGATGTAGATTGGCAGATTTTGAAGCTTTATAATCTTTATTGTAAACTTTCTGTCCTAATGAATTGAATATTTCTATACTAAATTCATCTTCTGCTGTATTTTCTATTATTATATTGCCAGTGCTTGGATTTGGATAAACTCTCAACTTTTCACTTTCATCTTTTAACTTTTCACTTATTCCTACTGTTGTGTCCAATTCTACCGAAACATCTTCAAGAAAAACTGAAACATAATTTTTCACTCCTCCAACAAAAACAGTATCCGTTTTGCTATCTTCTCGAAAGTTGCCGATGGTAATAAACTTTTCGCCACCTTGGGCAATATATGAACCTTGAATTAATGTCCAATCGGTTTTGTTTAATGGATTTTCAACAGGATTCTCAAACTGCGGTTCGTA
>MEOF01000064.1 GCA_001769505.1 Bacteroidetes bacterium GWF2_33_38 | reverse complement strand
TATTATCATTTTAAATCGTTTTTATAGGGGCTTTGCCAAAGCTTGTGAAGAGTTGGAATATCGCTGATTATCAGTGTGTTATACTTTGTTTAAAATCAACTTTGGCAAAGTTGAACGAACTATAGTCATTAATCACTTCTAAAAATTGATTAACAGCATCATCAACATTAAAATAATAAAATCAAAGGGGTTTATAATAATTTTTATATTTTTGTAGGTGCATCAAATTTTTAATGAAATGATTAACGAAATACTTAAAAAAGAGAAGAAAATATCTGTTATTGGATTAGGATATGTGGGCTTGCCAATTGCCTTAGAGTTTGCCAAAAAAACTTCGGTTATAGGATTTGATATTAAGCCTGAAAGGGTTGAAATGATGAAAAACAATATCGACCCAAGTGAAGAGCTCAATTCATCAGAATTTGAAGGTTGCGATATATTATTTACATCTAATTTAGAAGATTTAAAGAATGCTTCGTTCCATATTGTTGCAGTTCCAACTCCAATCGACAGTCATAATTTACCCGATTTAACCCCACTTTTAGCAGCGTCGGAAACGGTTGGCAAAATTTTGAAAAAAGGCGATTATGTTGTCTTTGAATCAACTGTTTATCCAGGCTGTACCGAAGAAGATTGTGTACCTATTTTAGAAAAAATGTCGGGACTTAAATTTATAACCGACTTTAAGGTTGGCTATTCTCCCGAAAGAATTAATCCTGGCGATAAACATCATACGCTAACAAGCATTAAAAAAGTTGTTTCGGGTTGCGACAATGAGTCGTTAGAGCAGGTTGCGAAAGTTTACGAACTAGTTATAAAAGCTGGAATTCATAGAGCTGAATCGATAAAAGTTGCCGAAGCTGCAAAAATTATTGAAAACACTCAACGAGATGTTAATATCGCTTTAATGAATGAACTCTCAATTATATTCAACAAAATGAATATCAATACCTTTGATGTATTGAAGGCTGCAGGAACAAAATGGAATTTCTTGCCTTTTGTCCCGGGGTTGGTTGGTGGACATTGTATAGGCGTTGATCCATATTATCTTACCTATAAGGCGAAAGAGTATGGTTATCATGCACAAATAATTAATGCCGGAAGAGCAATCAACGACTCAATGGGCGGATACATTGCAAAAGAAACGGTTAAAGGAATTATTGCAAAAGATAAAAATATCAGAAATGCAAAAGTTCTTATTATGGGAGTAACATTTAAAGAAAATGTTGCTGATATTCGAAACTCAAAGGTTGTTGATGTTTATAAAGAACTTCAATCCTTTATGGTTAACGTTGATGTTGTTGATCCACACGCTTCTTCAAAAGAAGTTTATAAAGAATATGGATTTAATTTAACAGCCAAGCCTGCAAACGATTATGATGCTGTAATAGTTGCGGTTAATCACTCTGATTATGTAGCTCTTGATGAGAATTATTTTATGCAAATAATGAAGCAAGACGGAATTCTTGTTGATATTAAAGGAATTTACAAAAACAAGATTAATAAGTTTTCATATTGGAGCTTATAAAAAATGCTCATAGCATGAAACAAAAAGTTCTCGTTACCGGAGGTGTCGGATATATTGGTTCTCATACGGTTGTTGAATTACAAAATGAAGGATACGATGTTGTAATCGTCGATAACTTATCAAATTCGGTAATTTCTGTACTTGATGGGATTACTAAAATAACTGGAATTAGACCTGAGTTTGAGCAGTTTGATTTGTGTGACTCAGTAAAAACAACAAATTTCTTTCAAAAACATAAGGAAATAGCTGTGGTAATTCATTTCGCTGCGTTTAAAGCAGTTGGCGAGTCGGTTCAAAAGCCATTGATGTATTATCAGAATAATCTGATATCGCTCATGAATATTTTAGAAAACATGAAAAGGCAACAGATTCAAAATCTCGTGTTTTCATCTTCGTGTACAGTTTATGGTCAGCCCGACGAGCTTCCTGTTACTGAAAAAGCTCCCATTAAAAAAGCAAATTCGCCTTATGGAAATACCAAACAGATTTCGGAAGAAATAATTTACGATTTAATTTGTTCGGATGATAATTTAAAAGCAATTGCCTTGCGATATTTCAACCCGATTGGAGCTCATGAGTCTGCATTAATAGGCGAACTTCCGATTGGGACACCCAATAATTTAGTTCCATACATTACCCAAACAGCTATCGGAAAAAGAAAAGAATTATCCGTATTTGGAAATGATTACCATACGCCTGATGGTTCATGTATTCGCGATTATATCAACGTAGTTGATTTGGCAAAAGCCCATGTAGTTGCATTAAAACGACTTCTAGCAAAAAAAACAAAACAAAATTTCGAAACTTTCAATTTGGGAACAGGAATCGGAGTTTCTGTATTAGAAATTGTGAATACATTTGAAAAATCAACCGGACAAAAAGTTAATTATAAAATTGTTGGCAGACGCGACGGAGATGTAGAGAAAGTTTGGTCAGACTCGAAGTATGCCAACGACGAATTAGGGTGGAAAACGGAAAGATCTCTCGAAGAAACCTTATTGTCAGCATGGAATTGGGAAAAACAGTATAATTCAAAAAAGAATGAATAAAACCATTTTAATTACCGGCGGTGCCGGCTTTATAGGCTCTCATGTGGTGCGATTGTTTGTGAATAAATACACAGATTGTAATATTATCAATCTTGATGCATTGACCTATGCTGGAAATCTTGAAAATCTTCGGGATATTGAAAATAAAGCAAATTATACGTTTATTAAAGCAGATATTACTGACGAAAATGCGATTAATCAAGTTTTTGCCGAAAATAATATTGATGGAGTTATACATCTTGCTGCCGAATCTCATGTCGATAGGTCAATTACCAATCCGGGAGCATTTATCAAAACCAACATTGTAGGAACCATAAATTTGTTGAATGCTGCTAGAAATTCTTGGAAAGAAAATAGTGCAAACAAACGATTTTATCATATTTCAACCGATGAAGTTTATGGCTCGCTGGGTGATACAGGTTTTTTTACCGAAGAAACAGCTTACGACCCTCGTAGTCCGTATTCGGCATCGAAGGCAAGTTCTGACCATTTGGTTCGGGCATATTTTCATACCTATAAACTTCCGATTGTTATATCAAATTGTTCGAACAATTATGGTCCGAATCAATTCCCCGAAAAACTTATTCCTCTATCGATAAACAACATAAAAAATAACAACAGTATTCCAATATACGGAAAAGGCGAAAATATTCGCGATTGGCTATTTGTCGAAGACCACGCAAGTGCAATCGATGTCATTTTTAATAGCGGCAAAATAGGCGAAACATATAATATTGGTGGCGATAACGAATGGACGAATATTAGTTTAATCCGCATGCTTTGCAAGGTGATGGATAAAAAGTTGAATCGAGAAATAGGAGCATCCGAAAAATTAATCACATTCGTGAAAGATAGAGCTGGACACGATATGAGATATGCAATAGATTCAACAAAACTAAAACGCGAATTAAATTGGAAACCTTCGTTGACATTTGAAATCGGACTCGAAAAAACAGTTGATTGGTATTTGAAAAACGATACTTGGTTGAAGAATGTAATTTCGGGCGAATACGAAAAATATTACTCTCAACAGTACACAAAAAGATAATCTAAAAAGAATGGGATTCTTCGACTTTTTAAATAAAAATATCACAAAGTTACTGCCTGATTTATCAATAATCGGAACGGATATTCATTCGCATTTAATACCCGGAATTGACGATGGCTCAAAGTCGGTTGAAGAATCGTTAATGCTAATACACGAATTATATGAGCTTGGTTATCATAAAATTGTAACCACACCTCACATTATGAGCGACTATTACAAAAATACTCCAGAAATTATTTTAGCTGGATTAGAAAGATTGAGACGAGAATTAGAAATATTAAAACTCCCTGTAACAATAGAAGCCGCTGCAGAATATTATCTTGACTACGAATTTCAAAAAAAAATAGGAACGGAAAAATTCTTAACTCTTGGTGATAATTATATTTTATTTGAACTTTCGTACTTAAGCCCTCCACAATCTATTGAAAATGTAATATTTAACCTTCAAACAAACGGATATAAAACTATTTTAGCTCATCCCGAACGATACATTTATTGGAATAATAATTTTGAAATGTACGAACGCTTAAAAGACCGAGATGTTTACTTTCAAATCAATATAAATTCCTTGTCGGGAGAGTATTCCCCATCATCGAAAAAAACAGTAGAAACACTGATTAAAAAAAACATGGTCGATTTTATAGGTTCTGATTTACATAATATGCACCATATTGAAACCATAAAAACGCTTCTCGACAATAAGCATCTGATTAAATTAATTGAATCGGGTAAGTTGTTGAATCACAAAATATAAATCTTGATTTTTGACTTAATTGGTGCCATACATGGAATCTTATACCAAATCTATTTCCATATGACACATATGTGTTTTTTTAGATTCCCTTTTTCAAGGGAATGTGCCTCAAAATTACTACATACCCGCAAAAGCGGGTATCTTATTTTTAAATTGTGTCGGTCACATTGATTCGTAATTGGTATTATTTTCATGTTTATGAAAAAATGATTTTGATTATCGAAAACAAACAGCTATATTTGCACTCTTGTAAAAAAAGAATTTTCTTAAAATATATTGCGGGGTGGAGCAGTGGTAGCTCGTCGGGCTCATAACCCGAAGGTCGTTGGTTCGAATCCAGCCTCCGCTACTAGGTCAGAAGGGTCGGAAAATATTCCGACCCTTCTTTTTTTGTTCCACGGAAATCCCTGTTAAATCTAGAAATCTTGGAACATTCCATAACTTTATGAAGCATTCAATTAGACTACCGAGACAATTCGGAAGGGCGGGAATAGCTTAGGTTTTGTTCTCAAGCAGAGTTTCAATTCCTTTGAACTCTGCGTTCAATTACGCAGTGTCCCTTGCAGGAGACACTGCTGGGAAGGAAAATTAATAATTTTTTTTTAAGATGTTAGATTATTACCACAAGGCAGAGCCTTGCGGTAGCTTCGGGGATTGATAATTTACTGCAAAAAATCAATCGCCGTGCATCTGAAGAGGTGATTAAAGTAAGACATCCAAAAAAAATCAATCAAATTTATGATGAATTTATAGAAGCTGTTAATGCTATTCTTGTAGAGTATTGATAATATTTATAATTGTTGCCATTTTTCATTTTTTAAAATGCGAAATTTAAACAGAAAAAGCACTAAAACTTTTCAGAAGGTGAAGAATCTGTTTAACAACTGACTGTTGATGAAAAGTTATAATTTAATTCAAAAAGTAAAATTCTTTTAATACTTTTGCACTATATTTAAATAAAAGTAAAAGAATAATGTTTGGGTTTCCAAATAGCTGTCATTCAAGAACAAGTTTCAAAAGAAACTTTTTAAAGTCCGTTGTTTTCCAGATTCAATTCGACACAAATGATAATATCATTATAGAGAAAGAAGGAATTAAAAAGATTTTTATTAGCACTTTTCCGAGGGTTCAAGATACAATTTCTAAAGGGTTTGAATTGAAAATGAATGCAAACCAAACCCCAATTGTACACCCAATTTCAGATAAAAATGCTGGTTATGAAATGCGGACACAAAATGGACAAAGTACAATTGCTTTTTCAAGTGATACAATAAATTTCATTAGTTCGGGAAAGGATTATAATACCTTTGACGAATTTTTTTATGAGATATCTGGAGTAAAAGAGGTTTTTAAACTTTGCAATATTAATGTGCTTAAAAGGATTGCTATAAGAAAAATTAATATTATTGATTTTGAAATCCCTGAAACTGAAAAATCTTGTTCTATGGATGTTATAAGTATGGTATTAAGTTCAGACCTACTAAGTAACTTAAACTATTTTCCAAACAAGCAATTTATTAAAAATAATATTCATAACATAAACTTTATTAATGAAGATAATTTACTGAATTTAAAGTATGGCTTAATTACCCCAAATGTAAAATCAAATAATGGTCAGATTGTTATTGACATTGATTTGATTGATAAAAGAAATAATAAGGTTAAAGATTTAAATAAAATATCCAAATCAATCAACAAAGAAATATTCAACATATTCTGCTGGACGCTTAACGAAGAAGCAATAATTCACTTAAAAAGTTAGTATGGGAAATAATGGAGTCATATTTTTAGATGATAGCAATTACATAGATGCTTTTAGCTATGTTGAGGAAGCTATTTCTGAATATTCTATTACAGCTAATGAAAACGTAACGATAAAACGATGTTTTAGTAGTGGTGCAATTCCTCATTTTATAGTAACTGGAGCAATTGTTTTTTCTTCTTTTGGTGATTTAGTAGCGAAAAATATTATAAAGAATAATGATTCAAGTATTGATGAAGTAGCTATACTAGCTGAAAATATAAGTAATATTGAAAAACAGTATCTCGATGAAATTAAATCTTTTTCAGTAAAAAAACTAAATACTAATAGAAATGATGTAATAAAAAGCATTATATCATTTAGAAGTTTAGAGAACAATTGGGATGGTTATGGAGCAGTCCCCTTAGAAGTTGAAAGTGCATCGAATGCTGTTTCTTTTTTAAATCTAATAGACGATTTTGTTGTTGGTTTAATTTCTGATATTTCAACAAACCCTAATGGAACGATTTCATTCTTATGGGAAAATAATTCAAATGAAAGATTGTCCCTAGAAATTGGAAACGAGTCTATGTCTTACTATTTAAAATTAAACACATTAAAACCTCAATTTTTCAATAATGTTAATATTAGCAAAAGCGAAGTTTTAAAACTCTCGGAATTTGTAAAATCCCTTTAGCATATATTATGTCTATTCCTAAAGAAATAAGTGTTGCTGAAAAAATACTTAGAGTTGTATTTCACCCTATGAATTTTAATAGTTCAATGAAGCTTAAATCAAATTCATTCAAATCAAAACCAGGCGAGGATGAAGTATCAGTAATAAGATTTGATTTTTGTGATGCTAATTTTTGCAAGAAGTATGGTAAAGAGATTCAAAATCCTTATAATCGAAGAAATTTTTGTGGATTTGCTTTACTAAATGCAAAAGAAGTTTTTGAATGTGATGCTGAAATTGAATTTACACCAAGAAAAACATCAAATCCTTATCATGCTGACATCAAAATTGGTTTTATTGCTGAACAAGGGAAACAACTTCCCGCAGAATTTCAGTTCAAAGTTGATGAAATGACTCGTAAAGCAAGATTCTATGAAGACCAAAATCCAGACTCAACAAAATGGGAGGGGAAAGAGAATATTGAGTAGAAATATTCTGTATATTTCTTAAAATAATCATACATTTAATTCAAAAATCAGCTTAAGGGGAATACAATAACTAAAATTCACATTACAATATTTTCTTCTCCTATCCATTCAAAAAACTTCATTATTCTATTTGCATCTTCAACAAAACGGTTATAATTTTCAATTTTCCTTGCTACTAGAAAAGATGAAGTGATAAATTTTCACTTCATCTTTTTTTCTTCATTAACTCTTAACTATCCTTCATTTTTCAACTAATCCGCCTCATCGTAATTTATTTTTTTATTTTTTATGGAATTTTGATGTATCTTGTATCCTTGTGCCGAACATTAAATTTTATGTAAGATGAAAACAAAATATTTATTTACACTGTTGCCATTGATTTTGCTCGTATTAATAGGCTATACCTTAACGCAACCCGAAGCGTATGTGAAAAAAGAACCATTGGTTTTTAAAACCTACGAAACCTACGAAAAAGAGTGGGCAAAGGTCGATTCGTTTGAACAAAAAGGCTTACCAAAGTCGGCTTTAGAAATAGTCGAGAAAATATATAACGATTCACGAAAAACAAAAAATCACAATCAATTTATTAAAGCCTTGCTTCATCGTTTGAAATACAAAAATTCGAACGAAGAAGATGCCTTCGAGAATCTAATTTACGAAATAAACGACGAAATAAAACTCGCAAGTTTTCCCATGAATTCGATTATGCACTCAATTCTTGCCGAAATGTATTGGATGTATTATCAAAACAATCGTTGGCGATTCTATAACCGTTCTACAACCGTGAATTTCGAAATGAACGACATGAAAACATGGGATTTGAATACGCTTTCGGATAATATTATTAAAGAATTTTTGCTTTCGATAGATAACGTCGATAGCCTCCAACGAGCTCAAATTCAGGATTTCAACGACATTCTTAATAAGGGAACCTACCCCGAAAACATTCGACCAACTTTGTTCGACTTTTTGGCAAACAGAGCAATTACTGTTTTGTCGAATCAGGAATTAAGTGTTTCAAAGCCGGCTGATTATTTCGAAATAAAAGAAGATTTTTACTTTGCCGAAAACCAAGATTTCATAAATAGTCAGATTAAAACGAAAGATTCGTCATCAACAAAATTTCATGTCATTACGCTTTTTCAACGACTGCTTAAATTTCATTTCGAAGAAAAAAATAACGAAGCTCTAATCGATGCTGATTTATGTCGATTAAATTTTGTTCACAAAAATTCGGTTCACGATTTAAACGATAGTTTGTATTTAAGTGCCTTACTCAAACTTGAAAATGAGTTTGCCAATAATAAATACATTGATGAAGTTTCGCATGCAATTGCACAATTTTATAACGAAAAAAGTACAGCATACAATGGCTTGCAAAAAGAAACCGAAAAGTATAAATGGTATAAACAAAAGGCTTTTAAAATATGCAATTCGATTATAGAAAAAGACTCTAACTCGGTTGTTGCTCAAAAGAGCAAGTATTTACTCAACAACATTACCGATAAAACTATTTCGTTTGAAACCGAACATTATATTATTCCCGACGAAAATTTCGCTGTAAAAATAAGCTATAAAAATACTCCGAAAGCTTATGTTCGTATTGCAAAACTCGATTACGAAAAGGTTAAAAAGATAAAAGAAAACGATTATTCGTACGAATTGTACGATAAAATATATAAGTCTGCCGAGTTACTAAGCACTAAAGAAATTGCCTTGCCCAACGATAATGACTTTAATCCCCATTCGACCGAAATCGTTTTTGACAAATTGCCGCAGGGTTTATATTTGATAGTGGTTTCCGATAACAAAGAGTTTAGTTACAACGCAAAAACCGTTTCGTACCAAATTGTTTCGAGTACAAATTTGAGTTATTTCTATAAAAACAATAATTCTCAAGAATATGATTATTATCTCGTAAATCGAAAGTCGGGCACGCCATTACAAAACGTAAAAGTAAATTTATTTTATCGTGAGTATAACTATACAACTCGCCGATATCAGCTAAGCAAAGGAAATTCGTTTGTTAGCAATGAGCAAGGATATGTAAAGATTACGTCAACAGAAATTAAAAACGAAAATAATTTTTATGTTGAAATCGTTTCCGGAAATGATGTGCTGTTTTCTGATTATTCGTATTATTTATATTCCGATAATTATTCTGACGATACTCGATATTCGACTCATATATTTACCGATAGAGCTATTTATCGTCCAGGACAAACCATATATTTTAAAGGAATTTTGATTCACGAAGTTGGCGATAAACGCGAAATAGTTCCTAATTTCAAACAAACAGTTACCCTGTATGATGTGAACTATCAAAAAATAAGCGATATTGAACTAACAACGAATGAATTCGGAACATTCAACGGAACTTTTGAAATTCCGACTGGCTTGTTGAATGGCGAAATTCAGATTAACACGAGTTATGGTTCAAAATTCGTTTCGGTTGAAGAGTATAAACGACCAAAATTCGAAGTTGTTGTAAATCCCTTAAAAGGAAACTATTTATTGAATGAAACAATCGAAATTATTGGGAAAGCCAAAGCCTATTCAGGAGCTGCACTTACCGATGCAAAAGTTGCATATCGAATTGTTCGTGAACCAGTTTGGCGAAGCTGGTGGTATTTCAATTATGGAAGCACCACAACCGAAATATTGAGTGGTGAATGCAAAACCGATGATGCCGGTGAATACAAAATTTCGTTCAATGCAATTCCCGATTTGCGTTATCCTAAAAAGCAAGATGTATCGTTCAATTATTCGGCTTATATTGATGTAACTGATATTAACGGAGAAACACAAAGCACTCAAAAAAACATTCGCGTTGGCTACGTTGCTCTTGATGTGAGTACCAATATCTTAGATTTGATTAACAAAGACAAAACATTGGAATATTACGTAATTAGTCAAAATTTGAATTATGAAGACATAAAATCGGAGGGAAGCATAAAGATATTTGCCTTAAAAGATGTCGCCGAGCCACTACGAAACCGTTTGTGGTCTCAACCCGACCAAGCATATTATTCAAAAGCCGACTGGCAAAAATTGTATGCAGGAAATGTATTCGAAGACGAAAACAAGCTTGAAAATTTTGAAAAAGGAAGCCTAGTTTATGAACAACAATATAAAACATCTCTTACGAAAGAATTTAAAGTAGAAGCCATAAAAAATTGGAAAGAAGGTGCATATATTGTTCAAATTCAATCGAAAGATTCGTTCGGAAATGCAATAAACTACGAAAAACGATTTAAAATTTATTCCGAAAAATCGATTCAAATGCCTTTAAACACAACGGCTTGGCACGCAACAAACTACAAAAGTTTTGAGCCAGGCGAAAATGCCGAAATTTTTATTGGGAGCAGTAAAGAAAACGTAAAAGTTCTTTACGAAATCGAACACAAAGAAAAAATAATTAAAACCGAATGGTTGACACTAAACAAAGAACAGAAAAAAATAATTTTGCCAATTATCGAAGATTATCGTGGAAATGTTTCTGCTCACTTCACTTTTATCATCGACAATAGGTTTTATAATTACGACGATGTAATTTATGTTCCGTTTACCAACAAACAACTTGATATTAAATTTGAAACCTTCCGTAATAAACTTTATCCAGGTGAAAAAGAAGAGTGGAAGCTTGTATTAAAGGGGAAAAAAGGAGAAAAGGTTGCAGCTGAAATGCTTGCAACTCTTTACGATGCATCGTTAGACAATTTTCGACAAAATTATTGGTCGTTCAATATTTTCAGGTCGTACTATTCGTCGTTGAGTTCACGCTCCGATGTTTTTAACTCTATTGCTTCGACAAATTTAAAGCAAAATGGAAGCTATTTTTATTACCCTTCACAATATTACGATTATTTGAATTGGTATGGATTCAGCTATTATAGCTACGGATATTATCGAAATGGTCATTCAAATAGCGGAGGCAAAACGGCTGCAAAATATAAAGATTCTACTATGTCGAGAGAAGAGTATGCCGAAATGGACGGAGTTACCGCAAAAGGAGAATCGATGCCGGCTCCGGCATCAGCACAAGCTGTTACAGGTACTCTTGAAGATGTTGTCGATAAAAGAGATGCAGAAGGAGAACAAGTCGTAGATCGCACTGAGGCAAATCAACAAGGATTACTTGCTGAAGGAAGAGCTGGAAACTCCAGTGGCGAAGTAAAAGTTCGTACAAATTTTAACGAAACGGCATTTTTCTATCCAAATTTACAGACCAACGAAAATGGCGAAGTAGTAATCAAATTTACTATTCCTGAGAGTCTTACCAAATGGAAAATGATGGGTCTTGCACATACAAAAGATTTGATGTCTGGGTACATCGAAAACGAATTGGTTACACAGAAAGAACTAATGGTAATGCCAAATGCTCCACGATTTTTTAGAGAAAACGACAAGATTGTATTTCCGGCTAAAATATCGAATGTTGCCGATAAAACACAAGTTTGCGATGTTTCGGTTTCGTTTTACGACGCAATTACGATGAAAGATATTACACCAATCGTAACAAAATCGCAAATCACGCAAAAAGTTACCGTTGAAGCTGGAAAAAATGCAGTTATAAAATGGACACTTAATATACCAGAAGGTGTTTTTGCAATTGGTTATAAGGTAATTGCAAAATCAAATATTTTTTCCGATGGCGAAGAAAATGTGATTCCTGTTATGACCAATCGCATGCTCGTAACCGAATCGTTGCCACTACCTGTTCGCAGAAAAGGAACACAGAATTTTGAGTTTACCAAACTTTTGAATTCAAAAAATTCGACTACTATCCGCAACCATAATTTTACATTGGAGTTCACTTCCAATCCTGCTTGGTATGCCGTTCAAGCTTTGCCATATTTAATCGAATATCCATACGAGTGTGCCGAGCAAACTTTTAGCAGATATTACGCAAACAGCATTGCTAGCTATATTGCGAACTCAAACCCTAAAATAAAAAGCGTTTTCGACTCGTGGAAGAATCAGCCCGATTCAAAAGCTTTGCTGTCGAATTTAGAGAAAAATCAAGAACTAAAAAGCGTAATGCTCGAAGAAACTCCTTGGGTAATCGATGCCCAAGATGAGACTGAACGAAAAAAACGTATTGGATTATTGTTCGATTTGAATAAAATGTCGAATGAGTTAAGGTCAGCAATTACAAAATTGAAAAAACTTCAAGTTTCAAACGGAGGTTGGCCTTGGTTTGAAGGAATGCCAGATAGTAGATACATAACTCAACATATTGTTTGCGGCTTTGGACATTTGGACAAATTAAATGTCGTGAAATCTCGCGAAAACAACGATGTTTGGTCGATGGTCAGTAATGCCATTCCGTATTTAGACAAACGAATACTTGAGGATTATCAATATTTGAAAAAATACTATACTTCCGAAGAAATGAAACTCGATCATATCGGACAAATTCAAATTCAATATTTATATACTCGAAGTTTCTTTCAAGATATAAAACTCAATGGAAAAGAGCAAGAAGCCTACGATTATTATTTTGCACAAGCTCAAAAATATTGGTTGAATAAAGATAAATATTCACAAGCTTTAATCGGACTCGCTTTGTTTCGTAAATCCGATTTAAAAACGCCTGCTGATATTACCAAGTCGTTGAAAGAACATTCGCTTACTTCTGAAGAAATGGGAATGTATTGGAAAGATAATGTTTCGGGATATTACTGGTATCAAGCACCAATTGAAACACAAGCGATTATGATTGAATTGTTTAACGAAACAACCAACGAGCAAAACACAGTTGAAGATTTAAAAGTTTGGTTGTTGAAACAAAAACAAACACAGGATTGGAAAACAACCAAAGCTACGGTTGAGGCTGTTTATGCTCTACTGGTTACCGGAAAAGATTGGCTCAACAATACCGAATTGGTAAAAGTTACACTCGGAAGCATTGTGGTTGACCCAACCAACGACAAAAATATTAAAACTGAAGCAGGTACTGGTTATTTTAAAAAATCGTGGACAGCAAATGAAATACAAGCTGAAATGGGAAATATCAGTGTTACTAAGGCTAATGATGGTGTTGCTTGGGGAGCTGTTTATTGGCAATATTTTGAACAATTAGACAAAATCACGCCACACGAAACACCATTGAAACTTAACAAAAAGCTTTTCATCGAAAAGAATTCAGATAAAGGAAAAGTGATTGAGCCTATTTCGAGCAGCACAAAACTCAAACTTGGCGACAAAATTATTGTACGTATTGAACTTCGTGTGGATAGAGATATGGATTACGTTCACATGAAAGATATGCGAGCTTCTGGTTTTGAACCGCTTAATGTATTTTCTGGTTACCGTTGGCAAGATGGGCTTGGATATTACCAAACGACCAAAGATGGCTCGACAAACTTTTTCTTCGATAGATTGAATAAAGGAACTTATGTTTTTGAATATCCGTTACGAATCAACCACGAAGGCAATTTCTCAAACGGAATTACAACTATTCAATGTATGTATGCTCCCGAATTTACTTCGCACAGCGAAGGAGTGAGGGTTGTGGTAGAATAAGTTTTTGGTGTATTTCGGAATAGTACAGAATGATAAATCGATTATTATCAAAAAATAATTATTTGTCATTCCTATTAATAATTTTTCTAATTTTGTTCAGTATAAGTAAATACATTTCATTTATCGAAAACATTCATGTATATCATAAAAACTAAAGGAACATTCAAAATCCCTGATTTTGTTCAAATTCGAGACGAAAATTTTATTTTAGTAAATCACTTTAAGCTAAACAACGCCTCAGAAATTTCTGAACGTATTGATTATAGTATCAGCAAAGAAAAAGCCGAATACATTAATCACAAACTTCCATTTGGTATTTTATATAAACTTTAACTTATGTCAGAAACAGAAAATATTATCGAATTATACAACGCTTCTATTTATCAGCAAGAAAATCGAGTATTATCCCAGATTAATTTTGAAGTTAAAAAAGGCGAATTTGTATATTTAATCGGAAAAGTTGGAAGCGGAAAAACAAGTTTAATCAAAACATTATATGCCGAGCTAAAACTTATTGAAGGCGAAGGAAGAGTTGTTGATTTCAACCTTGTTGGTCTAAAAAACAAATTCGTACCTCAACTTCGACGAAAAATAGGAATTGTATTCCAAGATTTTCAATTGCTGACCGACCGAACCGTTTATCAAAATTTACTATTTGTGCTGAAAGCTACAAACTGGAAAAACAAACCAGAAATGGACGCACGAGTTGACGAAGTGTTAGATAAAGTCAATTTGCTTGACAAAAAAAATAAAATGCCACATCAATTATCGGGTGGCGAACAACAACGCGTAGTAATTGCAAGAGCTTTATTAAATGAACCTGATGTGATTTTGGCAGATGAACCAACTGGAAATCTCGATCCAGAAACTTCGAGCGAGATAATGCAATTGCTTATAAATATTAGCCGAAACGGAAAAGCCGTGGTTATGGCAACTCATAATTATTCCTTAATCAAAAAATTTCCGGCTCGAACCTTAAAATGTTTTGCCGAAAAACTTAGTTTAGTCGACAACAATAATCTTGAAATGGAATAACTCGCTCGTACTCCTTCTATTTTGAAAAAAATGTTCTCGAAAAATTTTATTTCAGAAGATTGGCAAATATAAATAAAAAATGGGCAAGCTACTCATATCGCACCGCTACGACCACCTACCCTTGCTACCTTCCGGTCCTGGGGGGATTCAGCAGGAGCTGGTCGTATGAGACTTACCCAACGCAAAAGTAACATATCTTTTTAGATTTGTGAAATTTATTTAGCAAAAACTGTATATTTGTTCTATAAAGTTTAAAATAAACCTCAAAATGAATACAAATAAAGAATCGATTTGGTATCAAGCGGCAAACTCAGGTTTGATTTTAGGATTAATCCTTGTCATTATCAGCGTGATTATTTACGTTTTTGATTTAGTAACCATGAGTTTATTTGCCGGATTTTATATCGGAGTTATCAATTTGATTCTGTATTTTATCATCATTTTTGTATTAAGCAAAAACTATCGAAACAAAATACTTGGTGGGTACATTACTTATGGCAATTCCCTAAAATTCGGTATTTTAATCGGCGTTTTTGCGTCATTAATATCTGCCCTTTATCAAATTATTTTTAACACTATAATTGACCCCGATTATCAAAAAATAACAATGGAAAAAATTGCGGCGATGACTGAAGAATACATGCTTTCAGCAGGATTGTCGGAAGAAATGGTCGAACAACAAATGGCAGCCTTCGATGCACGAGAAATCCCAACACCTATTAATGCAGCTTTAATGAGTATTCCGGGCACAATAATTTTTACATTTATCGTTTCATTGTTAACCTCAATTTTTGTAAAAAAGAAAAACAACAATGCCTTTGCTGATGCAATGACCGAAGTTAATGATTCAACTGAAAAAACCGAATAAATGAATATCTCACTAGTAATACCATTATACAACGAAGCTGAATCCTTACCTGAACTTTTACGTTGGATTAAAAAAGTAATGGACGAAAACAAGTTTTCTTACGAAGTTGTGCTAATCGATGACGGAAGCACAGATAATTCGTGGGATATAATCGAAAAATTATCGGGCGAAAATCCAAATATAAAAGGAATTCAATTTAGACGTAACTACGGAAAATCACCAGCTTTGCATATTGGATTTGATGTTGCAAAAGGCGATGTTGTTATTACAATGGATGCCGACTTACAAGATTCGCCCGACGAAATCCCTGAACTTTACAAAATGATTACTCAAGATGGGTTTGACCTTGTTTCGGGATGGAAAAAGAAACGTCACGACCCTGTGTTAACCAAAAATATCCCAAGTAAATTTTACAATTGGACAGTTCGTCGAATGAGCGGAATTAATCTTCATGATTTCAATTGCGGACTTAAGGCTTATCGAAACAGAGTTGTAAAAAGTATCGAGATTTATGGCGACATGCACCGATACATTCCTGTAATGGCTAAACGAGCAGGATTTAAAAAGATTGGTGAAAAAGTAGTTCAACATCAGGAACGAAAATATGGCGTTACAAAATTCGGAATTGAACGATTTATTCGTGGTCCATTGGATTTACTTTCTGTAACATTTATTACAAAGTTTGGAAAACGTCCGATGCACTTTTTCGGCATTTGGGGAACCCTAATGTTTTTAATTGGATTTTCTGCATCAGCATGGCTAGGAGCCTTAAAACTATATCATTTAAGTATAGGCGTGAAAGCTGCTTTAGTAACCGATAGTCCTTATTTTTACATCGCCTTAGCCACCATGGTAATTGGAACTCAACTTTTTCTTGCCGGATTTTTGGGCGAAATGATTTCGCGAAGCTCAGCCGACAGAAATCATTATTTAATCGAAAAGAAAATTAATTTTTAGACCTTGAAAGCTATAATTGTCGGGCCAGCTCATCCTTTCAGAGGAGGAATTGCAAATTTTAGCGAAGCCTTGTGTCAATCGTTTATCGAAAACAATATTGACGCTGAAATAGTAACCTTTACCATGCAGTATCCTGGATTTTTATTTCCTGGCAAAACTCAATTTGCAGAAGGAAATGGACCTTCGGGATTAAAAATTACACGAATGATAAATTCGGTAAACCCAATTTCGTGGAACAAAGCTGCAAATTATATTTCTAAACAAAAGCCCGACATTTTAATTGTTATGTTTTGGATGCCTTTTATGGCTCCTGCTTTAGGTCGAATTGCCCGAAAAGTTTCAACTGAAACGAACTGTAAGGTTATTGGAATTATGCACAATGTAATTCCTCATGAAAAAAGAATTGGAGACAAGAAGCTGACAAATTATTTTGTGCATTCTTGCGATGGTTTTATTGCTTTAGCAAAATCAGTTCTCGACGATTTAAAAGAATTTACGTCAAACCCGAATGCAGTTTTTATTCCACACCCCATTTATAATATTTTTGGAAATAAGGTTGAAAAAAGCGAGGCAAAAAGCTATCTGAAACTTGAGCCAAAAGATAAAACTATATTGTTTTTCGGAATCATCAGAAAATACAAAGGACTTGATTTGTTAATAAAAGCTTTAGGAAATGAAATGCTTAAGCCACTTAATATCAAACTAATAATTGCGGGTGAATTTTACGAAGACAAAACTCGTTATTTGGAAATGATTAACGAAATGCATCTTAATGAGAATGTAATCATTACCGAAAAATTTATTCCGAGCGAAGAAGTAAAATATTATTTCTGTGCTTCGGATATTGTGGTTCAGCCTTATCATACAGCCACTCAAAGTGGGGTTACGCAAATTGCTTATAATTTCGACCGTCCAATGTTGGTTACGAATGTCGGAGGGCTTGCCGAAATAGTTCCTCACAATGTAGTTGGTTATGTTACCGAAAAAGAACCGAAGGATATCGCAGATGCTATTTTTGATTTTTACAGCAACAATCGTGAAGAAAAATTTTCGAAGAATGCAGCCATAGAAAAAGAAAAATTTTCTTGGAAAAGTATGGTTAATGCAATTTTAGACCTTAGAGAAAAGTTAACATAAAAAAACCCTTAAGCTCTACAAACATTAAGGGTTTTAAATATCTATCACAAATTTCTATACATCAATTCTAGCGTATTTAGCATGTTTTTCGATGAATTCTCGTCTTGGCGGAACTTCATCGCCCATAAGCATTGAGAAAATTCTATCGGCTTCAGATGCACTTTCTATGGTTACTTGGCGAAGTGTTCTTTGGGCAGGATTCATGGTTGTTTCCCATAATTGTTCTGCGTTCATTTCTCCAAGACCTTTGTATCGTTGTATGTGAACTCCTTGTCCTTCTTTTCCTCCTGAAAAATCGAATACTATTTTTTCTCTTTGATCCTCTGTCCAGCAATATTCTTGTTGTTTTCCTTTTTTAACAAGGTACAAAGGTGGTGTTGCAATGTATAAATATCCATTTTCGATAATGGCTTTCATATAGCGGAAAAAGAACGTCATAATTAATGTTGTAATGTGGCTACCATCAACGTCAGCATCGGTCATGATGATAATTTTATGATATCGTAATTTTGAAATATTCAACGCCTTACTATCTTCTTCTGTTCCGATATGAACTCCTAAAGCGGTAAAAATATTGCGAATTTCTTCATTTTCGAATATTTTATGCTGCATTGCTTTTTCAACATTCAAAATTTTACCTCTTAGTGGCATAATTGCTTGAAATTGTCGGTCTCTACCTTGTTTTGCAGTACCTCCCGCAGAATCTCCCTCAACAAAATAAATCTCGCAATTCTCGGGGTCTCGTTCTGAACAATCCGCTAATTTTCCTGGCAATCCGCCACCAGTAAGAACGGTTTTTCGTTGAACCAATTCACGTGCTTTACGAGCAGCATGGCGTGCGGTTGCAGCTAAAATGACCTTTAGAACTATTGACTTTGCATCTTTCGGATTTTCTTCCAAATAATTGGTTAGCATTTCTCCAACAGCTTGGTCAACTGCACCCATAACCTCATTGTTCCCTAGTTTGGTTTTGGTTTGTCCTTCAAATTGTGGTTCTTGAACTTTTACTGAAATTACTGCGGTTAATCCTTCACGAAAATCGTCGCCACTAATTTCAAATTTCAGATTTTTTAGCATTCCTGACTTTTCAGCATAACTTTTCAAGGTTCTGGTTAAACCTCTTCTAAAGCCAGCCAAATGCGTTCCCCCTTCGTGAGTATTAATATTATTAACGTATGAGTGAACATTTTCAGTAAACGATGAATTGTACTGTAATGCGATTTCTACAGGAATTCCCGATTTTTCAACTTCTGCGTACAAAATTTGGTCAATCAGTTTTTCACGAGTTCCATCAAGAAAAGCAACAAATTCTTTTAATCCTTCAGTTGAGTAAAATTCTTCACGGAGAGGATTTCCATCATCATTTTTTTCGCGTAAATCGGTTAAATTTAATCGAACTCCTTTATTTAAAAAAGCAAGTTCTCTTAGTCTTGCGGCAAGAATTTCGAATTTATATTCGGATGTGATAAAGATTGTATTATCTGGTAAGAAAGTAACTTTTGTTCCAGTTTTGTCAGTTGTTCCTATTTGTTCTACAGGAGCTTCAGGTTTTCCAGCATGATAAATTTGTTGATAAATTTGACCATTTCTTGAAACCTGAACAGTTAAGGTTGACGAAAGTGCATTAACGCACGAAACTCCAACGCCGTGTAATCCTCCCGAAACTTTATACGAATCTTTATCAAATTTTCCACCTGCGTGAAGTACTGTCATTACAACTTCCAGTGCCGATTTTTGTTCTTTTTCATGAAAATCAACAGGAATTCCACGACCATTGTCTTCTACCGTAATTGAACCGTCCACATTAATAAAAACATCAATATTTGAACAGTGTCCAGCTAAAGCCTCGTCAATTGAGTTGTCAACAACTTCGTAAACCAAATGGTGAAGACCTTTGATTCCAATGTCTCCGATGTACATTGCAGGTCTTTTGCGAACGGCCTCAAGTCCTTCGAGAACTTGAATACTATCGGCTGAATATTCTTGTTTTTTTTCTATTTCGTTAACAATCGTGTCCATCATTTTTTCTTAATTATTCAATAGGTTGCAAAGGTACAAAAAAAAGAAGGGAATACGATGTAGAATACAATTGTCAAAAGTCGTTTTTATTAACAATCGAAAAAGTTTATCAACTTCTTTTTTAACAAAAAAAGACCGAAAATTATTTCGGTCTTTTCTTAACACATGTTTAACTACTTAACAACAATCTTTTTCAAATAGATTGTTGATTTTGCTTGTATTTTGACAAAATACGTGCCTGGAACGGCTTCTTTCAAATTAATATTAATTGTGTTTTCTTTCTCGATATTATCAACAATAATTGGAGACATTACAAGTTTTCCTTCGATATTAATAACCTCTATTTCAATTCTTTCAAAATCAGTTGATTGATAATAAATGTTTATATAATCGTCAGCTGGATTTGGATAAACATTGATTAATAAACTTTCACTAATTATTATCGGTGCAGAAGTAGTGCTATCAGTTAAAATCCCCATGCTGGTTGCATTCGTATCAACAATAAAATCCATATTATTATGATTTGGGTCATCGTCGGTTAAAATAATAGTATGAGTCGAAAATTGTGGAATACCAGGGATATCTATACGTAATGAGAACAATCCGGTTGGAACGTTCGTAAATTCGTAGCCGCCGACTTCGTCAGTTGGAGTATTGCTTATAGGCTCGTCGTCTGGTTCTTGTTCAAGTGTAACCTCAGCACCAGGAACTGGTTCTCCTGCGATTGATTTGTTTCCATTCAATGCATAGTTTATATTTCCAGAAACTACTCCGTTGCCTGAATTTGCTGCAGGATTTTCAACCATTTCCACTAGAATAAATTCTTCAGTTTCGCAGCTAACAGATATTGCTAATGCATCTTGCCACTTATGGGTTAAATTGTAATACGTTTGCATTACTCCTTGATAAGTCTGATAAGCATGGTTATATAATTTTACATTTACGACATAATTTCCGCTTATCACATTGTTAAAAACAAATGTTCCGTTTGTATCAATGTCAATTTGTGCAATCTCTTGGTACGGCTGTATATTGGCATTGTAAAGCGTAACAAATCCATCGCTTTTAGCAATAAAACCTCCTGAATATTGTACAACTCCAGAAAGAACTGATGTGCCTGATTGTGTAATTTCTACTGTTTTAACCAGCTCACATGAATTATCGTCGGTGATGGTAACCGTATGACTTGCAGCGGATAAATAATTTGCTGTTGTGCCTATTTGCCCATTATCCCAAATATAAGTGTATGGAGAAGTTCCTCCATTAGCAAATATAGTTGCCGAACCAGTGTTACTTCCATTACAACTAGCTGGAATCGTACTAAGTATTGTGCTTTCTAAAATAGTAGGTTCTTCAATAGTAGTTGAACCAAAATAAGTACAGTTATTTGCATCGGTCATGGTCAACGAATATGAACCTGCTGCCAATAAAGTGGCAGTTGACGTTGTATTACCATTCGACCAATTATATGAATATGGAGCAGTTCCGCCTGATAAAGTTGCTGTTGCAATTCCATCAGATAAACCAAAGCAAGAAACATTGCTACTTACAATTGACGCCGAAATTTGCGATGGTTGGCTTACTGTTTTACTCCTTTCTGTTTGACAACCACCTGCATCGGTTAAGGTAACGTAATATAATCCTGCTGACAGATCTTGAATGGTTGCAGAAGTGTCTCCAGTTGACCATTCATAAGAATATGGCGAAGTTCCTCCAAAAACATTCATACTCAATGAACCATCAATACCGCTAAAACACGAAACAGGTGTTGCTGTAATGCTTGCAGCTAACAATGATGGTTGTGTAATAACAATTGTTTCTGTTTTCTGACAGCCAATTGCATCTGTAATCGTTACAGTATAAGGACCTGCTGAAATGTTACTTAATTGATTTGTGGTTGAATCGTTTTGCCAAATATATGTGTATGGACTTTGTCCGCCCATGACTATTATTGAAATGCTACCATCTACAGCATTAAAACAACTTACATTTTCAGATGTTACGCTTGTCGTAATTGCACAAACAACGCCAGTTGCGATAATACCTTGATGTGTTGACGTACAAGCATTATTATCCGTTACTGTCAACATATAAGTCCCTGCACATAAGTTAGCAATTGCATTGGCTGAGGCTGCATTTGACCAAAGGTAAGAATAAGGAGATGTTCCTCCGCTTACAGTTGTCGTTATTGTTCCATCGCAAGCTCCATCGAAAGATTCGTTGGTTGATGTTGTGCCGATAATTATTTCTGCTGGTTCCATTATGCTTTCTCCAGTGGTAAAAGCACAACCGTTGTCGTCTGTTATGGTAACCATAATTACACCTCCAGCTAAGCCTGTTGCTGTATTGTTTACATTCAAACTTGATAAAACATTAAATCCATTTGACCACTCATAATCATATGGTGCTGTTCCGTTTGCAACGTTAACTGTCGCAGTTCCATTGTTCACTCCAAAGCAAGTTAAATCGTTAACCGAAGTAAAAGTTGCAGACATAGCACAGCCAGGATTATTTACTACTATATAGCCGATTTTTGTCAATGTATCAGAGCCATAAATATTTGAAACAACAAGAGTTACATCATATATGCCAGCTGTATTGTAAACAACCGTAGGATTTTGACTTGTTGATGTTGATGGAGTTCCTCCGACAAATTCCCAGAACCACGAAGTTGGACTTCCTGTTGAATTATCGGTAAATGCTACCGATGAACCAACTGTAATATTGGTATTATTTGCTGAAAAATCAACAATAGGTAAAGCTCCTCCAGAATTTATAATTTCAGTTCGGGTTGCGGTACATCCATTATTATCTGTAACAGTAATAGTATAGCTTTCGGCACAAAGCATATCTACAAATGATTCGGTTGACGCATTTGACCATAAATATGTGTAAGGCGTTGTTCCTCCACTTGCTGACATACTAATTGAACCGTCGCAAGCTCCCAATGAAGATTCGTCGAAAATATCGATTAACTGAACAACAAGTTCTGCTGGCTCTCCAAATCCTTCGCCGGCTGTATAAGTACAACCCATTCCATCGGTAACCGTTACATATTGAACTCCCGAACCTAAAGTTGTGTTGGTACTAGTCGTAATTGCAGCATCAATTTCTGAATATCCGTTCGACCATTCGTAATCAAAAGGTGCAGTTCCGTTAACTACTGTTACGGATCCTTGTGCGTTGTTCATTCCGTAACAAGTAGCATCGACCATTGAAGTAAAGCTTGCATACATGGTGCAAGATCCCGAAGTAATTATTTCGTTTAATGTGGCAGTGCAAGCATTAATATCGGAAACTGTAATGTCGTAAGTTCCTGCACATAAAGCTGTTCCAATATCAGAAGAAGAAACAGAAGGATTCCAATTATATGTATATAATCCCGTTCCACCCGATGCGTACACGGTCAAACTTCCATCGCAAGCCCCTGAAGTAGATTCATTTGTAAGTGAACTTGTCATCAGACTCAAATATGGTGGTTGCGACAGCGTTGCTGATGTTGTTAAAAAACATCCATGACTATCGGTTACCGTAACACTATAGCCTCCATCTCCTATGCCGTAAATATCAGGAGTAGTTGCTCCATTGCTCCAATTATACGAATATGGCGTTGTGCCACCCGAAGCAATCACTGAAGCTGACCCATTTGTATTACCATAACACAATGGATTTGCAGAGCTTGTGCTCAACATAAGAGCGATTGGCTGTGTAATTTCCACCGAATCAACAACTGTATTCATTGCTGCATCGGTAACGGTTACGTGATACCAACCGGCAGTAAGTGTTCCTGCATTTGCATTAGGAGAACCATTGCTCCATAAATATGAGTATGGAGTCGTTCCTCCGTTTGCTGTTACTAAAGCAGCTCCGTCTGATAATCCAAAACAAGAAACCCCAAATGTTTGTGAAACAGACAAAGTCAATGTTGATGCAGAAGTAATTGTTATAAATACGCCGTCAGCCATTACTGCACAAATGTCGTTGTTGGTTGAAGTTAATGTACATGTTACGCTACCTGCCATTGTATCAGCCGGGCTAAAGATATACATTGCATTTAAATCGGTATCTGATGGCGAGAATGTTCCTGTTCCATCGCTTGTCCAAATACCTGTTGAAGTATTTCCGCTAACGGTTCCTGAAAGCATTACACTTCCGGCAGAAGCTGAAATTGTTAGGTCGCTTCCGGCATCTACCAAAATATTACAAGCAGGATTAACTACGAAGGAGTCTATCGCTGTACAACCAATTCCATCGGTAACTGTAACCGTATAAGTTCCGGCAGCTAAACCTGTCAGGTCTTCAAGACCTGACAGGTTTGACCAAGCATATGTAAAAGTAGCTGTACCTCCCGAAACAGTTAAATCAATAGCTCCATCACTTCCTGCGTTTTCGTCGGAAACTGTTCCAGTAATTATAATTTGCGTAGGTTCTGTAATTTGAATCGAATCAATAGCGATACAACCAGCTCCGTCGGTTATGGTTAGGGTATAAGTATCAGCGACAATTCCTGATAACACAGGAGTTGTTTCAGCATTCGACCATAAATATGTATATGGAGACACTCCATTCAACGGCATTCCAGTTATTCCGCCATCGCTACCACCAAAACAAGTAACATTGGTTGATGTCATGAACGAAACCGCCAATGGTGAGTTTTCAGAAATAGTGAAGTTGTTTGTAGCTGTACATCCATTTGCATCGGTAAGGGTTACGTCGTAGTTTCCTATCGATAAATTGCTCAATGTATTGCCACCTCCCGCAACCGACCAGTTATAAGTAAATGGCATGGTACCACCGCTTGGCACAGCCTCAGCAGCACCATCTGATTGTCCACAATTTGAATTTACAGTGTTTACGTTGACTGACAAAAGTGATGGTTCAAAAACTGTTATTCCATTTGAATTTGTACAACCATTATCATCCGTAACAACTACATTGTAAATTCCTGCCATTAAACCTGAAATGGTTTGCAATGTAGAAGAATTCGACCATGCATACGTATATGGAGCCGTTCCTCCGGTTGGGTTTGATGTTGCAACTCCGTCGACATTTCCAAAACAGCTAATGTTAGTTACACTCATATTTGCTAAAAGAGGCAAAGCTGGCTCTGTAATTGTTACGCTTGTAGTTGCTATACAAGAGCTTGCGTCGGTCATCGTAACCGTGTAAGTTCCTGCAGGCAAGTTTATAGCATCTTGAATGGTTTGTCCATCGCTCCAAATAAAATTATATGGAGATGTTCCTCCAAAATAGATTAAAGCCGCCGACCCTGTATTTCCGCCATTACACAACACATTGGTTTGATAATCGATAGATACACTTGGACCGCCAACATTGTTAACCCCGATAATTATGGAAGCCGTACATCCATTGTTATCGGTTACGGTAACCTCGTACGAACCGGCCAAAAGTCCGCTTGCCGATTGAGTCGTTTGAGCATCAGACCAAGAATATGTGTAAGGAGTTGTACCTCCCGAAGGAATTACGGTAGCTGAACCATCATAATTGCCACATGTGGCATCAACTGATGAAGGAGATAAAGTAATTTGAGTTGCCCCAAAAATACTAAAAGTTGTTGAAGCTGTACATCCGTTAGCATCAGTTACAGTTAAATCATATGAGCCACCTGCCAAGCCACCGATTAAAGGCGTTGTTTCTAGGGTTGACCATGCAAAAGTGTAAGGAGAAACGCCTCCCATTCCGCTTCCATCAACGCTTCCATCATTTGCTCCATAGCAACTTTCGTTTGTCTGAACGGCAGTAACGGCAAAGAGTTGAGCAGGCTCTGTTACTGTAAATGTATCAACCAAGTTTGCACTTAATGCATCGGTAACAGTTACAATGTACTCGCCAGCTGCTAAACCTGTCAGGTCTTCAAGACCTGACAGATTTGACCACGCGTATGTATAAGGAGCTGTGCCACCTGTAACTGTTATATCTATTGAACCATCGGAAGAGCCAAAGCAAGTGGCGTTGGTGATGGTTGATGAGACTATTATAGCACTACAATCTTCACTAAAACTTGCACTTGCATCAATGTTTATCCAGTTTGCATTTGACCAGGTGGCATTATCAACCTGAATACAACCAAGAAGAGGATTGTTGTTGGCAAAAAAATCTGTAAAATTTATATTATTACCATTTTTTACATTTAAACTTGTTAATTGGTTATCGCTACATTCTAAAATTGTAAGTGCTGTATTGGCACTAAGATTCAAGCTTGTTAGTTGATTGTTAAAACATTCTAAGATAGCAAGAACTGTATTTGTTGAAAAATCCAAGTTTGTCAATTGATTATTGCTACAGTCCAAATAAGTAAGAGCTGTGTTAGAAGAAACATCTAAACTTGTTAATAGATTACCATTGCAGCTCAATTCAGAAAGTCCTGTATTTGCAGAAATATCTAAACTTGTAAATTGATTATTATAACAATTAAAACCAAAAAGAGCAGTATTTGACGAAAGGTCAATACTTGATAATTGATTTGTGTAACAGTTCAATATTGTTAGAGCAGTATTGGCAGAAACATCTATACTTGTTAATTGATTATTCCAACAATAAAGGGCATTAAGCGATGTAAATGCTTCAATACCTGTTAAATCAGAAATACTTAAACTATTAACATCTATTGTTCCTGAATAAGCTGTAGCTTCTAAACATTGAATTTCCCCATCTGTATTTGTATTAATTGCAGGATTACCAACTAAAGCTGTTTTGAAATTAGCATCAGGTATATTTACAATACATTCGGCAACACAATCAACACTATAATTTGCCGTTGCATCAATATTTCCATTTGCAACTGTCCAGTTTGCATTTGCCCATGTTGTATCATCAACCTGAATACATGAAAGTAATGAATTATATGTTGCATCAAACCAACTGAAATTAATATTATTACCATTTTTTACATTCAAACTTAATAAATTAGAGTAACTGCAATCAAGATATATTAATGCTGAATTATTTGACACATCAACGCTTGACAATTGGTTATTATAAGAGCAATCTAATGAACTTAAATTTGTATTATTTGATAAATCCAAACTTGTTAATTGATTATTGTCACATGCTAGACCTGAAAGAGATGTGTTGGCAGATGTATTAATATTTGTCAATTGATTAATAGAACATATTAAAGAATTTAAAGATAAATTATTAGAAATGTTCAGATTTGTAAGTAAGTTACTAAAACAGTCAACATAAGTAAGTGCCGTATTTGCAGATAAATCTAAGGTTGTAAGCAGATTATCGTAACATTTTAGTTCGACAAGAGCAGTATTCGATGATAAATCTAAATATGTTAATTGATTATTGAAACAATATAAATTTGTAATTGAAGTAAATGCCTCAATGCCTGTTAAGTCGGAAATATTTAAACTATTAATATCTAAGGTGTCAGAATATGCACTTGCTTCAGAACATTGAATTTCACCATCGGCATTTGTATTTATTAATGAATTGCCAACTAATGCAACTTTAAAATTTGCATCGGGTATATTTACAATACAAGGGCACACCTCATATTTCACCAACGTAGCATCGTAATTACCATTAAAAAACATTGCACCAGCGGCTATAATAGTATTGTCGGGCATTAAAGCTATTGATACGCATTGGGCAGAGTCGGAACTAAGCGGAGCAGTTAATATTCCTATTTCGTTAAATGTGATGTCGATGTTTCCGTTTGGAGTAAATCGGGCAAGTCCGAAATTTGTTTTGAATGTAGAAACATCGGTCCAGTTTAATCCTCCCAGTAGTATTTTATTATCGGATTGTATTGTTATTGCATTTGCTACATCGGAAAGAGCTCCCAAATCGGCAACATTATAACCCAATGCGTTGAAATTAATATCAAGTGAGCCATCTGTAGCGAATCGTGCAAGCAAAAACTGTGAGTTGTTGGTCGGCTCTGCCGTATATTCGCTGTAATAACCTGCAGCATAAATAGTATCGTTTACTATTGCGAGGTCGTTGAACCCATCGGCATAAGTGCTGAAATGGTTGATATTGTATCCAGTGCCGTTAAAATTGGTATCGAAACTGCCATCGTTATTTAATCTTGCCACATAACAACTACCATCGCTTAAATAACCAGCAACCACAATTTGTTCAGTCGATGTTAAAGCAATCGCTTTGAGTTTATTATCATAGGTAGCATTAGGTATAGTTAGTATTCCGTCGCTATCGAAAGAACTGTCAAGAGAACCATCAGCATTCACCCGAATTACCAATAAATGCTGTTCAGAACTGGTAACCGAATTTCCGCAAACAAGAATTTTTCCGTTAGATTGTACTGCTATATCGTAGACTAAGTCATCTTCTAACAAAACATCTGTTAAGAAAATTCCATTACCATTGAATGTATTATCAAGGGTACCATCGTTATTAAAACGCATAATAAGGACATCTTGTCCTGCTCCGTTGTCGGCTCGTCCCGCAATTACGTATTTATCACCGGGGTAAAGTGCAAGGCTGTATGCTTCGTCGTTGTCGGAAAATCCGGCATCGAATGTAGCAAATCCGGTTGCGTTGAAAGATAAATCGGGAGTTCCGTCGGCATTGTGACGAGCCAATAATACATTAAAATCATCAGAAAATGCTTGCGTACTTCCCGCTGAAACAATTTTTCCATTGGGTTGCACCAATGTTTTGAAGTAATAGTTGTAAATGTCGTTGTAATGATGAATTACTTCGCCGTTTGTACCAAATGTTTGGTCGGGGCAAAAGTTTCCGCTTAGACCAGCAATAGCAGCCAAATTTACATTCAAGTTTGCAGCGTCGCTGGTGTCGATTCCACAACTATTGTTTACAATGCAACGATATTGAAATCCATTAAATCCGATTAAGGCGTTTAATATTACAAGTGTATCGTTATCGGTTCCTGAATAGAGACCTTCGCTCATATTATTCCAAACAAAACCATCGAAATTTTGCCATTGATACACAATGGTGTCATCGCCAATGGCTGAGATGATAAAAGTTGCCGCCTCTCCTTCGTAAACCGAAGTGTTGACAGGTTGAGTTACAACTTGTGCGGGAATTGGCTCACGAGTAACTTGAGTTTCGCAAATAACTTTTAATTGCTGAGCTTGAGCCAGATTAAAAAACATTAACATTGCTACAATGCTAAGGGCTGATTTGATGGTTGTTGTTTTCATATTTTGTTGTTTAATTTTTCTTCTTTCTCTACTCAACTTTGACAAAGTTCCAAAACTTTGTCAAAGTTCTAATTCATATATACTTGTTTTTAATTTTTACTTTTTTCAATTTTCCGAAAATTCTAAAACTTTCGGAAAGTTATTTTTATATTTTATATTTTTATATTTCAATTAAAATTTTTTCGTTTATTTTTTGTTTATGAAATTCCTCGAAATTCTTTACATCGCCAAACCACGAAATGGCTTCATCGCGTTTTATAAGAGTTGTTTTCGACGAAAAATAACTTTCGTAAGATGAATATTTCCAATCTCGTAAATCGTTAACAAATTCGAGATGTACGGGATTGTAATGTATATAATGGATTAAGATTTTGAAATATTCGTCGGTTGTGATGTGTTTGCGTTTGAAGGGTCGTTCGAATAATGAGCCTCTGCGACTCTGTTGCTTGTTGAACGCTTGCGAGTAACTACTGAAGAAATTCGAAAACTGTTTGCTTACAAATTCGCTGAAACTATCTTCATCGAACTTTGTCAAAGTTGGTATATCAAGGTTTTCAAAACCTGTCAGGTCTTTGATACGAACCGCCAAATGAAAATGGTTAGGCATTAAGCAATATGCGAATGTATCGACATAAGGTGATATATATTGTTTGTATTTTTCGAGAAAGAAATAATAATTATCTTCCGTTTCGAACAAATTCGAGTTTCCTACCGCATGGTTGTAAATGTGGTAGTATTTTTCGGGTTCTAGTGGAAGATTGTGGTTCATTTTTTATTTTTTTGTTTTGTTAACTTTGACAAAGTTCCAAAACTTTGTCAAAGTTGCCAATGTTAAAATGCCCTTACCGGACGAACGTGCGAAACGATAAACTTATCTTGAGAGCCCATTGTTCCCGTAAAAATGTAATAATAAGCTATTTTCCTGTCAAGTTCGGTGGACGACCAATAAGAGTCTGAGCTAATAAAATTTCCAAAACCTCGCATATGCAGATTTGCTCGCATTAAATTCAAATCAGTATTTGTTGGTAAAGCCCAGTCATTGTAGGTTCCATCGGTATAGTCGGCACATAATTTTGCCGCCACAGAACCGTCATTTTCGTTATCGCATTGGGTTGGGTCGCCATAATAATTGATTAGCCCATCGTGAAAAGCTACAATCGCATTTGTATTTGTTAAACCAACTCCAATATCGCCAAGAGTTCCGGTTATTTCAGTTCCCCAACAACCCCATTGAGCCGAGTCTAAATCAGCAGTAGCCGCAACTAAACCTGCACCGGTGGTTATGTTCAAATAAAAAATCAATCCACCTTGGTAGGTTTTGCCCCATAGAGAATCTATTTGTACTCCTGAATCGTAAATTTGTTTTGGGGTTTCACCTCCCATTAATCTATCTTGTACTGAGGGTGGTGGTGAAAAAGAACGGATTGCACGGACATTAAATGTATTTCCTTTTCCAAAATCATACTGAGTTCCAAACTCAAAACCTTCTAACCACGCAGTTCCTAATCCAAATTCTGAGCTACTCCAATATTCCCCTATACCAAAATTTCCAATTCCATTTATTTTTAAGTTGGAATACATGGCATGTAATTCCTCTTTTGATGGAAGAAACCAATCTGAATATGAATTTAACACCAAATTAGCACAAACATCAGCGGCAGTATTTGGTGTCGTGCAACCAAGCTCTATATCTATCGTATTTTGGTTACCTGTTCCAATGATTAAACCATCAGCTCCAGTCATTAATTGAGAGCTACAACCCCATTGTAGTAAAGTTCCATAGTCGCTTGGTGCAGCAATTAGCCCACTACCATTATCGTTATAAAAAACAAAACCGCCACCATAAAAATCGCCAATTTGCAATTCGGTGGTGCTTGTAATTATTCGGTGTTTAATGGTATCGGAATACCAGACCGAAACACAAGTTGCAGGATTGGTAACTTCGGCTCGGTAATATTTAAAACCGGTGCCCGAACTTTCGGTTAAATGTGTGTATGGACTTGTAGTAGCTCCGGCAATGTTTGTCCAAACACTTAGAGTGTCGTCGGCTTGTTGCCATTGAATGCTACCATTGGCATTAGTAACCGATAACTCAACTGTATCGCCTACCATTACAGCGTAATAATAATTTTGAGCTTGTGTTTCGACTATGCACAATGTGCAGATGGCGATTGTTAGTAGCGTAAATAGTTTTTTCATATGCTTGGTTTTTTATTTGTTTTTTTTCTTCTTTTTCAAACTTTGCCAAAGTTTTGGAACTTTGGCAAAGTTCAAGGTTCTTTGTTTTTCGCTTTTTTCCATACCTCCAAGGTTTTTGAAAACCTTGGAGGTATGGAGACGCTCTTTAACCGTGTAAATTAGCAAGATTTTTTTTATCTACAAACAAATCAAATAGTTATTTTAAGTTTAAATAAGTTCTTTTTGACGATAGGATATTTTCAAATGACGAGTATTTTAAATTTTAGGTTCACATTTTTATGCTGTTTTCTTTGTTTAAAAAGCCCCAATAAAAAACTTTCGAAAAGTTTGTCTTTAAACCATCATTTTCAAACCTCCAAGGTTTTAAAACCTTGGAGGTTTAGTCTGTGAATATCTTTCGCGGAATAAATATTATAAACCATTTTAATTTCGATATTTTCGTTAAAATTTTCTTTAAAGGATTTGCATGAAACAAATAACAATTATATTTCTAGTATATCTTGTAACAATCTTTACAAATACATTTTCTCAAAACATTAATATTGAGGAATATACGCTAGATAATGGACTGAAAATATATCTAAACGAAGACCATGATATTCCATTCGTTTTTGGTGCCGTCGCTGTAAAAGGTGGGAGTAAATACGACCCGAAAGATGCAACAGGTATTGCCCATTACATGGAGCATCTTATGTTTAAGGGAACCGAGGAAATAGGAACAACAAATTATCAAGCCGAAAAAGTTTTTTTAGATAGTATATCGCTTCTTTATAACAAAATTGCAGAAACCAACGATGAGCTGTTGCGATTAAAATATCAAATGGGAATTAATAAATTATCGCAAAAAGCCTCGAAATTTGTGATATTAAACGAAACCGACAACTTGCTGAAAGATATCGGAAGTCTTGATATTAATGCATATACATCGGAAGATGCCATAGTTTACCATAATGTTTTTCCCGGACATCAAATCGGGAAATGGCTCGAAATATATAGTCATCGATTCGAAAAGCCTGTTTTTCGTATGTTCCAAAATGAATTGGAAGTTGTGTACGAAGAAAAAAACATGTCGCTTGACGAACCCTTTAATCAATTTTATGAAGAATATAGCCGCCGAATGTACAAGAATCATCCCTATGGTCAGCAGACGGTTTTGGGAACAATTGAACACTTAAAAAATCCATCGATTAGCAAACTTTACAAATACGTCGAAAAGTTTTATGTTCCGAACAACATGGCGATTATTCTTTGCGGTAATTTTTCGACAACTGAAGCCAAGCAAATCATAAAACAGGAATTTGGTTCGTGGAAAAAATCACCTGACATCAACATCACGAAACCAATTGAAAGTGAAATAGATGGTCGTGAGGTTTACGAAGTTGCGATAAGTCCGGTTGAATATGGAGTTCTTGGATTTCGCTCTGTGCCAATGTTGCATGCCGACGAAAATCTTCTGACAATTTGCAGCTATTTGCTCGAAAACGATATGGGAACCGGAAAGCTAGATTCGTTGAGTACACTAGGAAAGATTCTTGATGTTTCGATTTATCAAAATCATCGAGTTGATTACGGGGATATTATTATTGAATTTTCGCCAAACAAAAGTTCAAATTTTGTAAAATCCGAAAAACTAATTATCGACGCTATTCAACAATTAAAAAACGGAAACTTTTCCGATGCTCAGCTCAATGCAGCCAAAAGGTTTTTGAAAAAAGAAAAGCTAAAAACGATTGAATATGTTTACGATTATCAGAGTGAAGGTGAAAATTTTGGGCGATTGGATTTAATCACCGAACTTTTTTTGTGCAATAAAACATGGAACGATTTGTCGGATAATACCTCAAAAATCGATGAAATTCAAAAAACAGATGTGGTTTCGATTGCTTCGAAATATTTTACAGAAAACTATATCGCGGTTTTTTCAAAAAAGGGAGAACAAGAAATACAAAAACTCGGCAAACCAGCATTCGATCCCGTAGTAATTGAGTCGGAAAACAAAGAGTCGGAATTCGCGAAGAATTTTAGACGTAATATTGAAACCGAAAGCCAAGTAAAACACATATCTTTTTCAAAAGATATCACAAAAATCCCGATTGACTCGAATTTGGTTTTATATCACACATATTTCGATTTTAACGAATTATTTCATCTGAAAATCAATATTGGTATCGGGAAAAAAGAAATGCCCGAATTGGAATATTTGGCTTATTACATGAATTCGTGTGGAACAAAAGAGTTCCCGATAAATAAGTTTTATCAAAAACTCGAAAGTTTGGGGATTTCGATTGACGCAAATTGCACAAATCATTTTTTTGAAATTTCGCTAGAGGGCTTTAACCAAAATCTCAAACAAGCCATTGAGTTTGCAAACAATTTACTCAACGACGCATACATCGATAATCGAGCTCTTATGAAACTTGCGGATGTTGAGATTTACGAACGCGAATATTTGCAACAAGACCCATACACAATCGGCGATGCTTTGACATCGTATGCTTTGTATGGAAATAATTCACCATACTTAAAACGCTTATCGAATGCAGAATTAAAAAGTCTTACCGATGAAAATTTATTACAGCTTTTTGAGTTATTAAACAAGGTAGAAAGTAGTGTTCATTATTCGGGAAATCTTCCAATTTCGTTAGTTTCCAATTTGCTGCAAGAAAATATAACTGTTTATAAAACTCAAAAATCTAAATCTCCTATTTTTTATAAAAGAAATCCAGTTACAGAAAATACAATTTTTGTGATTGATATGCCCGAAGCCATTCAAAGTCAAATTTATTATTACGTTGAGGGCGAAGTAAATGATAGTTCAGAACAAGCCATTGGAGATATTTTTACAAATTATTTGGACGAGAAATTGTACAGCGAAATCCGCGATTTTCATTCATTGGCATATACAAGCTATTATTCATTCGAAAATGGTTTCAGAGATTTCGAAAAAGGATACAACATTGCATATTTAAGCACACAAAGCGACAAAACGATTAATGCCTTAGAGGTTTTGCTTAAAAATATGACAAACATTGAGTTTTCGGAACACGAAATCGAAAATATAAAAAATAGGTTTATTCAGTCGGCAAACTGTAAATCGATTGGAAAAAGAAACATGTCAGAATTTGTTGAATGGTGGCAATTACAAGGTTTAAAAACCGATCCGATTGTTCATAAAACAAGCATCTTCAAACAAGCGACTTTACATAATATTCGCGAGTTTTACAGTAAAAACGTAGCAAATAGAAAGTATATTATTACCATTGTGGGTGATAAGTCGCAAATAAATATGCTAGAACTGGCAAGGTTCGGAAAAATTGTTGAGCTGAATGTTGGAGATGTTTTTAAAGAATAATTTTAATTCTGGATTCTTGTATATTATTTCATATAATACCAATTGTGTTTCAAAATGATTGTTAAAGAAATTTTGGAACAACAATGGTTAATACCGATATTAAAGCAAAACAAGCATACAGAACGAAGTGAAAGTATGCGACATTTTGATGTTTAATCGGTATAAATCGTGTTTCGATTCTTCCGTATGTGATTTGTACATTTAAAACCGGCTCAACGACATCTCCAATAAAAATAATTTTTTGAGAATAATACAAGCTTGTCAAAAATCGCAAACTCGTATTGTAAAAATTTCACTAATATTGTGTTTTAAATGAATTAACATTCGCAATATGGAAACCGTAAATTTAGGCACCATTAGAAAAATCAAACAAAAATTACTTTTAATCAACATTGCTTTTATCGCAATAATGGGAGTCGTTGCAATGACAGATTATTTTAAGGATATAAGAATATTCTCAATCGTTTCTGTTGTGGTTCTTTATCTTATTGTATTGTTTTTCATCTCATTATTCAAATTTTCGTATGTCTATTTTAACAATTCTGGCGATAAAATAACATTTCGTTATTATCCTATTCGAATAATTGCTCGAAAATATAAAGCGATTGAAATTCCAAAAGACAAATTCCTCGGTTACAAAATTCAACAATATTTAAACCTACGAGAAGAAATCATTTTGGTTCAAAATGTAAAAAATAAAAACATTGAATATCCCCCCATAAGTTTATCGGCTCTCAAAAAACAAGAGAAGGAAAAAATTTATAATGCTTTAAAACGAAAACTTGAAAAATAAAAATATCGAAACACTAAAATCATTCGAAAAAAGAAAGTAATTTTAAAATCAAAATAACATAAACATAAAATCAAATGAGCGAAATTAGAAACTTAGAACCAAAAGTGATTTGGGAAAATTTCCAAAACATATGCAACATTCCTCATCCATCGAAACACGAAAGTGCTATTATTGAGTTTGTTAAAAAATTCGGACAAGATTTAGGTTTGAAAACAATAGTTGATGAAGTTGGAAACGTAATTATTAAAAAGCCAGCAACTAAGGGAATGGAAAATCGCAAAGGAATTGTTTTACAAGGTCATCTTGATATGGTTCCTCAAAAAAACAGCGACACCAACCATGATTTTGTGAAAGACCCAATTAATGCGTATATCGATGGCGAATGGATTACCGCAAGAGGAACCACATTAGGAGCAGACAACGGTATAGGTTGTGCTGCAGCAATGGCTGTATTGCAGTCGAAAGACATTGCACATGGTCCAATTGAAGCATTGTTTACAATCGACGAAGAAACCGGAATGACTGGAGCTTTTGGATTAAAACCAAACCTACTTGATGGCGAAATACTAATGAACCTCGACTCAGAAGACGAAGGCGAATTATACATTGGCTGTGCAGGAGGTGTTGATACAAATGCCGAATTTACGTTTACTAAAGACAGCGTTCCAGCTGATTCTGTAGCCTATAAAATTTCTATTACAGGATTAAAAGGGGGGCACTCTGGTTTAGACATCATACTTCAACGAGGAAATTCAAACAAAATTATGACTCGTTTTATGTGGAATGCTTACAGAAACTTAAATCTTCGTATGGCAAGTTTCGAGGGCGGTAGCTTGCGAAATGCAATTCCTCGCGAGGCATTTGCGGTTGTTACGATTTCGAAATCAAATGAGAAAGAGCTTTTGAAATATGCCGACGAGTATTACCAAATTATTAAAAAAGAACTTGCTTCAACCGAGCCAGAATTCAAATTTGAACTTGTAAAAGCTCAAATGCCAACTGATTTAATTGATGCAACAACAACACAAAATTTGCTAAGTGCTCTTTATGCTTGCCCGAATGGAGTTATGCGAATGAGCGATGATATGAAAGGATTGGTAGAGACTTCGCTTAATTTAGCCATCGTAAAATCTAAAGAAAATACCATTGAAGTTAATTGTTTATTAAGAAGCTCTGTTGATTCAGCAAAAGAAGACCTTTCGCACATGGTTGAAAATGTATTTGCACTTGCTGGGGCAAACGTAAAACACGAAGGAGCATATCCAGGATGGAAACCAAATGTTGAATCCCCAATTTTAAAAACCATGAAAGAAGGATACAACAAAAAATATGGAAAAATTCCTGAAGTTAAAGCCATTCACGCAGGACTAGAATGCGGTTTGTTGGGAAATGTTTATCCTAAAATGGACATGATTTCCTTTGGACCAACCATCAGATATCCACATTCACCTGACGAAAAAGTACATATTGCTTCGGTGCAAAAATTCTGGGACTTTTTGGTAGAAACACTTAAATATGCACCAACAAAATAATTGGACACTTTTTAAAGTCCTCAACTATAAGCAATACGAAAAAAGCAGATGAAACCCATCTGCTTTTTTTAAATATAGTTTTATCGTTTTTTTTCGGTTTAGAAAACTATTTCCCACTCTCCGCGCTTTTTCGGAGCGATATCTACTTACCAAGTAAATACTATCCATTTTTTTGTTACTATCGAAAAATAAGAAATTAATCAAATATTTCAGGCAACCTTTTTTAACTTTAGTGTTTTAGTAAATAGAAACGAATACATGTTTTCGGAAAAGGAAATAGTTGAAGGCTGTAAAAAGGGAAAAAAACGATTTCAGAATTTGTTGTACGAAAAGTATGCAGCACTTCTGTTAGGCGTGTGTATTCGTTATATAAAAAATAGAATGGAGGCTGAAGATGTACTGCATGATGCTTTTATTAAGATTTACATTAGTATTAAAAAGTTTGAACACAAAAACGAAGGTTCTTTGTATTCTTGGGCAAAAAGAATTACAGTTAACACAGCATTGAATTATTTGAGAGATAATCTTAAACATGCTTTTCATGTAGATATTGATGACGATACTCTCTCAGATAATATAGCCAATGTTGAAGAACAAAGCAGTTATCCTTACATTGAACCTTCTGAAATTCTAAAAATAGTTGAGTCAATGCCAAATGGTTATCGACTTGTCTTTAATATGTTTGTAATAGAAAAATTTAGTCATCAAGAAATAGCTGATTCTCTTGGAGTTAGCGTAAGCACTTCGAAATCACAATTGTTGAAATCAAAAAAGTATTTAAAAGAAAGACTTAGTCGTCAGTCAGTAGAATCAAATTCTTTATTATGAGCGAGAAAAGAAACATAGAAGATTTTATTTCAGATTCGTTTGAAACGTTCGAGGTTCAACCTTCTGAAATGCTCAAGACTAGAATTGATAGAAAAATGTTTTTTGTCAATCTTATTCACTTTCATAAAACGAAAATAGCACTTGTGGTTTGCCTCATTTGCTTTATTTTGTTTGGAATTTTTTATTTTCCGTCAAACGAAAACGCATTAAAAAATGCTGAATTAATTGAATCTAATAATCAGAACAATTTTTCAATTGCTTTTAATGAAAATGCGAATCCTTCTAAAAATTCTAATATTTCAAATCATAAAAATCTAATTACAGAATCACAAACAGAAAATAATTCTAATATTCAAAAAGAAATAGAACACAACAATACTTTACAAACAAAAACGATTTCAAATCAAGAATCAATTAATAACGAATTAGACAAAGTTAAAACTGCGAATCAAATACCAGTTAAAAATGATAAATCCGAAGAAGCATCTGTAATTAAATCAGAACAAAATATTGATAAATCTGATTCAGATTCAAAAAAGGGAAATTTATCAATTAATGAAAATGCGAATTCAGAGAATTATTTAAATAATATTCCTAATCCCTCAACGAATCTAGGCCCTTCTATTATAATTAATAAAGATATTACAGCAAAAGACCTTAGCAATCAACATAATGAAGAAATAAATGATGAGTCTCAACTATATTCGTCAAACGCAAATAATGTAGGCACAAATGAGCTAAATACAATTTTTGAAACGCCAAAATTATCTAACTCAGAAGAAACCTTGTCAATAGAAAACAACTATTCTCAAATTTATAAAATGAACAAATTGTCAGGTTTAATCCAAAATACTGAACTTAAAAATATAAATTACTATTTAACAGGAACAATGATTGACACTTCGTTTATTCAAGAATTCATAAAAAAGCAAAAATCGTGGTTTGTTGATTTTTACTGGACTTCTTTAACTACAATAACATCGTATAAAACAGAAAATGAAGAATTTAAAACTTTAGCTGAGCAAAAAAACGATGCATTTTCAAATACAATTTCGTATAATTCATTTGGTTTTAGAGGTGGTTTTAGCAAAAACAGGATGTTATTTCAAGCAGGTCTTGATTTAATAAACATTTCAGAAAATTATAATTACGAATTGATTTTGAATAATCCACACGACAACCTTGATTTGATTTTTAATAACAACCCTTATGATTTTGAGCAAGATGGTCAATATTACGACATTGATACAATTGGCGGATATTATCATTATACTTATGTTCAGGACTCAATAATTTATGTGGGTGATTCATCTTGGGTTGATATTACTGAATTGAATCTTGTAAATATGTATGATTCAGTGCTAACAACTGTTTACGATTCGTTGAAAAACAAATCATATCTCAACAAGTATTCATATTTTGAAATTCCATTTACGGTTGGATACAAATTTCAATTTGGAAATATAGACATAACTTCTGGAGGCGGAATAGCTACAGGAATTTTATTTAAAAAATCGGGGAGTAATATATCAGAAGATTTACAAAATAACGAAGTCTCAATTGAAAACTTACCATTTAGAAAAATAAGTTTAACAGGAATTATTTATATGAATATTAACTATAATATAACAGAAAAAATAAGTTTGTTTATTGAACCAACATACAGGTATTCAATAATTTCATCGTATAAATCAGATGCTATATTACAAAGAAAATCGAATGCAATTATGTTAAAAATTGGAGCTAGAATAAAATTTTGATTTTTATCAGACAACCTTTTTATAAATTTGTGTTTTATAAATGAGATTAAAAAACTAAAAATTATATATTATGAAAAATAAACTATTAATGATAATAATTATGTTTAATGTAATTATTTCATTTGGGCAAGTTCCAAGTTGGAGTTGGGTGGAAACAGCAGGGAGCAACATTTATAATGAATCTGCTGTTTCAATGACAACTGATAATAATGGTAATATTATTGTTGTAGGGCAATTTGGAGGTTCCCCTGTTACATTTGGAACAACTACTTTAAACAATGTTAACAGTAATGGTAGTAATGATATTTTCATTGTTAAATATGATTCAATAGGCAATGTAATTTGGGCAAAGTCAGCAGGAGGTCTGGGGGATGATGTCCCATCTTCACTAAAAACAGATGCTTTTGGCAATATTGTTTTGGCTGGAAGTTTTGAAGGAACTGTTGTTTTTGGATCAACTATTTTATTTAGTACGGGATTAAGTGATATTTTTATTGCAAAATATGATTCATTAGGCAATGTAATCTGGGCAAAGTCAGCAGGTAGCACGAATATTGATCAAGTAAGTTCAATTTATATAGATTTTTTAGGTGATATATCTGCTGTAGGTTGGTATAAAGGTGGTGTTATTGTTTTCGGGAATGATACTTTAGAAAATAATACTTCCAGCTCTAATAATATGTTCGTTACCAAATATGACAGCAATGGAAATGCTCTTTGGGCAAAACAAGCTGCAAGTACAAGCAAGGCAAATTCAGTTTGTACAGACAGCATTGGAAATATTTATGTTGCTGGAAATTTTAATGATAATTCTATTGTCTTTGGTGCAGATACTCTAATCAATATTGTTACTGGTTATCCAGAAATATTTATTGTAAAATATAACTATAACGGTGTTGTAGAATGGTCTAAGTCTTTTAAAGGAATATATGATGACTATGCAACATCTATTATCTGTGATAATAATCAAAATATTTATGTGGCGGGCTATTTCGGAAGCCCTACTATTTTTATAGATTCAACTACATTAACAAATAATGGTGACCATGATATTTTTCTTATTAAATTGAATAGTAGTGGAAATATATTAAGCTCAAGATCAGATGGAGGAACTTCTTATGATCAAACTAATTCAATAAGCATTGACGCAACAGGTAATATTTACTTAGCAGGATATTTCGGCAGTAGTTTGCCAACAACTATGGGGGCATATATATTGTCAAATAATGGAGCATTTGATGTTTTTGTGACAAAATATGATGGCAATTTAAATGTTTTATGGGCAAAATCTGTTGGCGGAATAAATGATGAGCAGATAAAAAGTATAACATCATTTTCATCAGGGAGTATATATGTTTCAGGATTCTTTGCAAGTAACAGCATTGCTTTTGATTCAATTATAGCAAATAATACTGGGTTCAATGATATTTTTGTTGCAAAACTTAGTGAACCACTAAATACTCAATGTCAAGCATATTTCACATATTATCCGGATTCTGTTGAAATGGGAAGTTCAGGTTCTTATGCTTTTTTTGATTATTCACAAAATAATGATAGTAGTCAAATAAATGTAGTTTCATGGAATTGGACAATTTCTGGAATAGACACAAGCTTTACATCAAATGAGCAAAATCCAGTATTTTATTTTAATTCAGCGGGTGTTTATAGTGTATGCTTAAATATTGTTACCACAGGCGACTGTTCTAGTTCTTATTGTGATACACTTACGATAGATTCTTGTAATATTATTATTACAGGTGAAGTAACAAATTGCTCAAGTGCAAATTCATCTGATGGAGCAATTGATATTACTGTAATTGGTGGAGTAGCACCTTATTTTTTCTCATGGTCAGATAGTAGCATTACTGAAGATTTGGCAGGTCTTTATTCAGGTTTTTATTCTGTAGATGTATTTGATGCAAATGGTTGTTCAATATCTGGTCAATTTAATGTAGAAGTTGAAAATGATTCTACTAACATAGATTCCTGTAATATAGCTATTTACGACAGTATAACAAATTGTTCAAGTGCAAATTCTGCTGATGGCTCTATAGATTTATTTGTAACAGGAGGAGTGTCTCCTTATTTATATTCATGGTCTGACAGTACATTTTCGGAAGACTTATTGAATGTATATTTTGGTTTATATTCAGTTGAAGTTATTGATGCAAATGGTTGTGTCGCTTATGAACAGTTTTATGTAGGATACGAAAATGATTCTGTAACATGTAATCTTTCGGCAACGTATAATGTAGTACCTGTTTCTTATATTGGAGCAAACGATGGAAGTATTAATGTTACAGTTTTTAATGGAACATCTCCTTATACATATTTATGGACTAATGGAGCTACAACTGAAGATATTAATAATTTAACATCAGGAGCTTATAGCGTTACAATTTTTGACGCTAATCCTGCTTGCCCTACAGTAGAACTGTATGCTCAACTATATGAGCCTTATGATGAAAATGGAGGACCGTTGATTGACTCTCTATTTACAAATACTATTGATACATGCTTTGGAACAATTGATAGCTTTTATGTTTCAAATGTCGAAGTTGTTGGAGGCAACACAATTGTTGTAACATGGAATTTTGTATCTGGAAGTATAACATTTACAGTCAATTCCAATTATCTAGGTTATGAAAATGGAAGTTATGCAATATACATAACTATTAATTGTGAGTCAAATAAAGCACTTGCAACATATATGAGTTATATTCATGTTGAAACACTTACAACCGATATTATTGAAAATTCTCAACCTTTATGCAAATTATATCCAAATCCGGTTAAAGATTTTCTTAATGTAGAATTAAACAATCTTTCTGCCGATAAAGTTGAGATATTTGGAATAAATGGGCAAATGATTTATTCAGAAAACAATATTCAAGGAAACGATGCTTTAAGAATAAATACGCAAAATCTTGAAAGAGGAATGTATATTGTTCGTTTAACAAACCAAACAGAATCTTATACATATAGATTTGTTAAGTAACGCAACTTAGTAATTTGTAAAAAGAAACATGGCGAAATAATATTCCCATTAATTTTCGAAAAACACATCTAAAACAACACATATCAATATATGTGTTGTTTTTTTATAAAAAATAAAATTGGTATAATTCCAATTAAATTCTAATTTTGCAAACCGAATTACCAATATAAATTAAAACTTCATTTAATATGAATCAAAAAGCACAAGCCCTATTAAAAGACTCTAAAACAGCACGTTGGATTGCTCTTGGGCTAATTTCAATTACCATGTTTTTTGCCTACTTCTTTGTTGACGTTGTAGCTCCGCTAGAAGGACTTTTAGCCGGAGGAAACTATAAATGGACACCCGAAGTGTTTGGAATGCTTGGTGGATCTGAATTTTTCTTGAATGTATTTGCCGTATTTTTAATTTTATCAGGTATCATTCTTGACAAAATGGGCATTCGGTTTACCTTAATTACAGCTGGTATTACCATGACTCTTGGGGCTGCAATTAAATATTATGCTCTAACAGACGCTTTTGCTGCATCAGGTTTGGCCGAATCACTCGGTTCGTTTATGACATACATTCCTGCATCGGCAAAATTAGCAATGATTGGTTTTACAATTTTTGGTGTAGGTGTTGAAATGGCGGGTATTACCGTTTCGAAAACAATCGTGAAATGGTTTAAAGGAAAAGAACTTGCTTTGGCAATGGGACTTGAGATGGCAACAGCTCGTTTGGGCGTGTTTGCAGTATTCCGTTTATCTCCTTATTTTGCCGAACAAGGTGGCGTTTCAAATGCAGTTCTTTGGGGATTAGTATTCATTACCATTGGTTTTCTTACTTTCTTTATTTACACTTTCATGGACAAAAAACTTGATAAGCAGATAGGAGAAGAGGGAAAAACAGGAGAACCTGAAGAAGAATTTAAAATTAGCGACCTTGGAAAAATCATGACAAATCCAGGATTTCTTGCAATTGCAGGATTATGTGTTTTGTTTTATTCAGCAATTTTTCCATTCCAAAAATTTGCAACACAAATATTGGCTACCAAATTGAGTATTCCCGACAACGATGCATCTGCAATGGTATCGTGGTTTCCAATCGGAGCAATGATTTTAACTCCTTTTATTGGATTTTTTCTAGATAAAAAAGGAAAAGGAGCAACTATGATGATGTATGGTGCTATTTTACTTACCATTTCACATTTAATTTTTGGATTGGTTCCTGCCGATGTATTTAATTCTGCTATTGCTTACGGAACAATCATAATATTAGGAACAGCCTTTTCGTTGGTTCCTGCTTCTTTGTGGCCATCAATTCCTAAAATCGTTGAAGACCGATATTTAGGTTCTGCTTATGGTTTAATTTTCTGGATTCAAAATATTGGACTCTTAATGGTTCCTGTTTTAATTGGCTGGGCGAAAAATTATTCAAACCCCGGAGTTGCTGAAAATATTGCCAATGGAGTAACCGCCATTTACGATTTTACGGTTGTAGAATTAATTTTTGCATCTTTTGGTGTTGCTGCAATTTTTCTCAGTTTAATTCTAAAAGCGATTGATAAGAAAAAAGGTTATGGACTGGATATTCCAAACGCAAAATAAAATTTGAAAGGTGCTTTATGAGCACCTTTTTTTATATCTATAAAAGATGAAAAAGCTTACTTTATTTTTATTTTTTTTACTACTTGGCTTCGCTCTTTTTTCGCAAAGCTTACTCTGGGAAATCACCGGAAAAGGACTTAAGTCTCCGTCTTACTTATATGGCACAATTCACATTCAAGACAAAAGGGTATTTGCATACGATAAAATTGTTGAAGATAAAATCAAAGAATGTAAAGCCTACGCAATGGAAATACTTATGGACGATGTTCAACCCGAAGTTGCACAAGCAGCAATATTAATGGAGGATAAAACTCTTGATCAAATTCTTTGTAAAACAGATTATGCTTTGCTAGACAGCGTATTTAAAGTAAAAACAGGAATGAATATTTTGCTTTATAAAAAGATGAAGCCTTTTTTCATTATGTCGCAATTAATGCAGTCGGAAATGAGTAAAGATATGGAGTTTGCTCTCGATATGCACTTTTTAGAAATAGCTAAGAAAAATAACAAAAAAACACTTGGAATTGAAGACTTTTCTGACCAAATAGGAGCAATAGATAAACTTCCATTGGTTGTACAAGCCGAAATGCTTATGGAAAGCATTAAAAACCCAAGTGAAGAAAACGAAAAATTCGATGAAATGCTTGAAGCATACATGAATGCAGAACTAAAGAAACTCATGGAATTGACCAATGATACGAGTATGCCCGATGTTTTTAATCAAGAATTTATTGTGAAGCGAAATATTAAAATGGCTGATAACATTGCAAAATTCGCTAAAAAACAAAGTGTTTTTAATGCAATTGGGGCAGCTCATTTATATGGAAATGAAGGCGTAATCGAATTACTACGAAAAAAAGGACTTGAAGTAAAACCAATTCCATTTAAGTTTGAAAATAATTAAATTTAGAAAAGTGTTATTTAATACATGTTTAACTTTTTTATATTCTAAAAGATTTTTTAACATTGTAATACTCAAAAAAATATTTCATTATGATTGAATTATCAAGTAAAGACACCCCAATTAATTGCGAAGTTGTAAAAACAAAAATTCAAGAAAGTGGTATTGAGCAAGTAGGAAAAGCAACCATTAGAGAACTTGTCCGATTGGTAAATCGAATTGAGACCGAAACGGGAGATAAGTACATTCGAATGGAAATGGGAGTTCCCGGATTACCTCCTTCTGAGTTTGGAACCAATGCAGAAATCGAAGCACTTAAAAAAGGTGTTGCGTCAAAATATCCGATGATTGAAGGTGTTCAAGAATTAAAAGATGAAGCCTCTCGATTTGTAAAATTATTCTTAAATATTATTGTTAAACCCGAAAATTGTATCCCAACGGTTGGCTCAATGCAAGGAGGCTTGGCAACTTTTTTGGTGGCAGGACGAAGAGATATAAAAAAAGACACGACATTGTTTATTGACCCAGGATTTCCTGTTCAAAAGCAGCAACACCGAGTAATGGGTTTAAAATATGATTCTTTCGACGTTTATAATTATCGTGGAGAAAAACTTAGAGAAAAACTCGAATCATATTTATCAAAAGGAAATATATCTTCAATTCTATATTCAAACCCCAACAATCCATCTTGGATTTGTTTTTCGGAAAATGAATTAAAAATTATTGCTGAACTTGCTGACAAATACGACGCAATCGTTATTGAGGATTTAGCATATTTTGCCATGGATTTCCGACAAGATTATTCTACTCCCGGAATGTGGCCATACCAACCAACAATAGCAAATTATACCGATAATTACACCTTGCTAATATCAAGCTCAAAAGCGTTTAGTTATGCTGGTCAACGAGTTGGATTAATGATAATTTCCGACACATTATTTAATCGCAAATTTCCTGATTTAAAAAGATTTTTTTCTTCCGATAATTATGGATACGCTATGGTTTACGGAGCTGTATATTCTTTATCCTCAGGAACATCTCACTCGGCACAATACGGATTGGCTGCCATGCTAAAAGCAGCAAATGACGGCGAATACAATTTTGTAAACGATGTTAGAGCTTATGGCTTCAGAGCTAACGAAATGAAAAGATTATTTTTAGCCAACGGCTTCGAAATTGTTTACGACAAAGATGAAGATAGACCAATCGCCGATGGGTTTTATTTTACTTTTTCATACGGCAATATGTCAGGAGCAGAATTATTAGAGCGTCTTTTATACTATGGCATAAGTGCTATTTCATTAGATATTACTGGAAGCGAAAGAACCAATGGATTAAGAGCTTGTGTGTCCCAAGTAAAAGGCAAATATTTGCCAGCATTAGAATCGCGATTGAAAAAATTCCACGAACATTATAAAAACAATAAATAATAAACAACAATTAAATCAAAAATATAATGGCAAAAATTAAAGGAGCAATTGTAGTTGAAATTGAAAAATGTAAGGGTTGCGGCGTTTGCGAAGTTGCCTGTCCTACTCAAGTCATCAAATTACATACTGATGTAAACGGAAAAGGATATCACTTTGCTTATATGGAAAATCCCGATGCATGTATTGGTTGTGCAAATTGTGCAATGGTTTGCCCCGATTCAGTAATTTCAGTTTATAAAATGAAGGTAGAAGCTTAATTATTAAATTTAAAAAAATGAAGGAATTAAGATTAATGAAAGGGAACGAAGCTATTGCCGAGGCTTTTATCAGAGCTGGAGCCGATGGTTATTTCGGATACCCTATCACGCCACAGTCAGAGGTGCTTGAATATCTTATGGCCCAAAAACCATACGAAACAACTGGAATGGTTGTGTTACAAGCCGAAAGCGAAGTGGCTGCAATTAACATGGTGTACGGAGGTGCAGGATGTGGTAAAAAAGTAGTAACATCATCATCGAGTCCCGGAATTAGCTTAAAAGCTGAAGGTATTTCATATATGGCTGGAGCAGAATTACCCTGTCTAGTTGTAAACGTAGTTAGGGGAGGACCAGGATTGGGTACAATTCAACCTTCACAAGGCGACTATTTTCAGTCAACAAAAGGTGGTGGACACGGCGATTATAAATTAATCGTGCTAGCTCCTGCTTCTGTTCAAGAAATGGCCGATTTTGCCAAACTAGGCTTTGAATTAGCTTTCAAATACCGAACTCCTGTTATGATTCAATCAGACGGAGTTATTGGACAAATGATGGAAAAAGTTGAACTCTTTGAGCAAATGCCAAGATGGACAAACGAAGAAATTAAAAAAATATCACCTTGGGCAACTGTCGGAAAAACCCCTGACAGAGAAAGAAATATTATCACTTCCTTAGACTTAGACCCAGCAAGACAAGAACGACACGTTTATAAACTTGGAGCTAAGTACAAAGAAATTGAAGAAAATGAAGTGCGTTTTGAAAAAATTCAATGCGACGATGCTGAATATATTTTCGTAGCCTATGGTTCAAGCGCAAGAATTTGCCAAAAATCAATTGAAATAGCTCGTGCAAAAGGAATTAAAGTTGGTTTATTAAGACCAATAACTTTATTTCCATTCCCTAAAAAAGTATTAAATAAGTTGGCAGACCAAGTAAAAGGAATGTTGACGGTTGAAATGAGCTTAGGTCAAATGATTGAAGACGTGCAACTTGCTGTAAACGGAAAAGTTAAGGTTGAGCATTATGGAAGAGTTGGTGGTATGATTCCATCACCTGACGAAATTGTAGCCGCATTAGAACAAAAAATTATTGGAGGATAATCGAGATGGATATAAAAGATATTATCAAACCCGAAAATTTGGTTTATTCAAAATCCAAATTATTTACTGACAAAGCTTTGTCGTATTGTCCTGGTTGTGGACACGGAACTGCACATAAATTAGTTCTTCAAACAATCGAAGAAATGGGTATTGAATCCGAAACCATTGGAGTTGCTCCAGTAGGTTGTTCGGTTCTTGCTTACGAATTTATGGATATTGATATACAACAAGCTTCACACGGTAGAGCCCCTGCAGTTGCTACTGCAATAAAAAGGTTAATGCCCGAGAAATTTGTGTTTACGTATCAAGGCGATGGTGACTTAGCAGCAATTGGTACCGCAGAAACAATTCACGCTTGCAATCGAGGCGAAAACATCGTTATTATTTTCATCAACAATGGTATTTACGGTATGACCGGAGGACAAATGGCTCCAACTACCATTGCGAAAATGAAAACATCGACTTCGCCTTACGGACGTGATACCGCTATAATGGGAAATCCATTAAAGATAACCGAACTTGTTGCACAGCTTCCAGGTGTATATTATTGTACGCGTCAAGCAGTACACACTGCCGCAGCTGTTAGAAAAGCTAAAAAAGCAATTCGTCAAGCTTTCGAAAATCAAAAATTAAAAAAAGGATTAAGCTTTGTTGAAATTGTCTCGAATTGTAATTCAGGTTGGAAAATGACGCCTGTTGATTCGAATATATGGATGGAAAACAACATGTTCCCATTCTATCCACTTGGCGATATAAAAGTTCCAACCGAAAAATAAAAAAGAAATAGCTATGACAGAAGAAATTATTATAGCCGGATTTGGTGGTCAAGGTGTACTATCAATGGGAAAAATTCTTGCATACTCAGGAATCATGCAAGATCAAGAAGTAAGTTGGATGCCTTCGTATGGTCCCGAAATGCGAGGAGGAACAGCAAATGTTACCGTTATTTTAAGCGATTCGAGAGTAAGTTCTCCTATTTTGAATGAGTTCGACACGGCAATTATTCTTAATCAGCAATCGATGGACAAATTCGAAAGTACCGTTAAAAAAGGAGGAATACTTTTGTACGATAGTAATGGAATTACTCGTCATCCACAACGAAAAGACATTACCATTTACAGAATCGAAGCTGCAGCAAAAGCTTCTGAAACTGGAAATACGAAAGTGTTTAACATGATTGTTTTAGGTGCATATCTTAAAATTAAACCAATTGTGAAGCTCGAAAATGTAATAAAAGGATTAAAAAAATCATTGCCCGAAAGATACCACAATCTTATTCCGCAAAACGAACAAGCAATTCAACTTGGAATGGACAATGTTAAACTCATTCAAAAAGTTTAATAAACACAACAAATAATTAAACGGAGCAAAATCGCTCCGTTTTTTTTTGCATATTTTTATACATACGATTAATAGACTGATTGCTTCACTGCGTTCGCAATGACGCAACATTCATACATACATCATTTTATACCAATTACGATTCAATGTGATCGACACAATTTAAAAATAAGATACCCGCTTTTGCGGGTATGTGGTAATTTTTTGAGGCACATTCCCTTGAAAAAGGGAATCTAAAAAATCACATATGTGTCATATGGAAATAGAATCTATCTAACTCAAGTATAACTGACTGATAATTAATTGATTGCAATTTTGTATTTTAGGTTTATTTACTGCTAAACAAAGTTAGAGGCTTATTTCTAATCTTTATACTATTGGCAATTGGGACAACAAAAATAGAGGCGATAATAGAGAAATCATAAGAATTAAGCAATATAAAACAAAGGCATGTAAAAACTGTACAGATAGTGAAAAATGTACATCAAGTAATAAAAATGGAAGAGTACTTGAACGCAGTGAATATACCGAAAATATTGAACGCAATAAGATTAATGTACAAGAAAATCAACAGTTGTATAAACGTCGTCAAGCAATCGTAGAACATCCATTTGGTACCTTAAAACGGCAATGGGGTTTTAGTTACATAATTACCAAAAAGGGAATAGAGAGAGCAAGTTCCGATGTAGGATTTATGCTCACAGCCTATAACCTTCGAAGAATTTTTAATATAATTGGCTTTGAAAGGTTCAAAAAGTACATGGAAGTACTTTTGATTGATTTTTTTACTATTTTTCACTTCTTAGAGCTTAAAATTATCCATTCTAAGGAAGGTAAAAAAGTTAGAAAATTATACTCAAGAAATTTTTATCTCTCGTATAATCAAGCTATTTTTAATCAAAATTTGAAAATAAAGCGTGATTTTTAGACGAGCTGACGTTAGCACCAATTTAAATAATTAACATATGACAGAACAACTTGACCACAATATTTTCGTTGACAAACATCGCAATAAAGAATTTGTTGATGCTATAATTAATTCAGGACATAACATTGAATTGTATAGAATTTTAAACGCTGACGGAATTCCGAATAAAAAAATTTGGATGTGCCAACCACAAGGTGACACATTTAAACTTTCATTTTATTTGGACAATGAATCAATAGAATATTTCACACACGAAATTCTGCACGCTTATTTTATAACAACTTTAAAGTTTGTTGACACGCCTGCTTTTTACAATGAACTTGAAGTTGATGTAATAACTGAAAATTTATTAAGTAGAGGATTAATTGGTCACATAAACAATGTTTTTGCTCACGAAAAATTCTTCAATACATATCTCGACAAGAACTTTTCAAGAGAAAAATTCACTTCTGATTTTAGCGACAAACCTGTTTTTTATAAAAACGAAATACAAATCAATTTTAATAATGCGAATTAAGGGTTGAAAACAAAGATATTAAAAAGTCATAAAATATTGACAATCAATAAAATAAGTTAATAAAAATTTGGTTAATAGCCTAGGAATCAGTATCTTAGATGTAGTAACAACAAAACATTTATGATATGATTCCAGAGGCTAAGGCGTTAAAGTTAATAGAAATTTACTTTTATGTATGTAAAGTTTATGAAGAAAATTTACAATTTTTT
>MEOF01000063.1 GCA_001769505.1 Bacteroidetes bacterium GWF2_33_38 | reverse complement strand
AATCTCTTTATTTGTATAGCTTATATCATATTCCATGCTGCAAATTTACCTAATGCTACGCATTAGAAAAAATCTATTGCGTAATCTGGGTTTATTTGGAGTTAGCTCTTTCAAAGTTCCGTAGGAACGTGATGTTTAAAGTAAATATTAATGTATTTTTTTTAGCTCCGTAGGAGCGTAATGTGTTTTTATTTGCTCATTATTAATTATTTATATCATTAATTTATGTTTTAATCGCTTAGCAGTGTAATTTAATTTTATCCATTCCATATACTTTCATATTTTTGTGATTAATATGAACGATGAAAAATTACTAGAAGAAGGAAAGATTCTACCTTTAGTTGAAGAATTTTATACACTTCAAGGAGAAGGTTATAATACTGGAAAAGCTGCCTATTTTATCAGAATTGGCGGTTGTGATATTGGGTGCAAATGGTGCGATTCAAAATTTTCGTGGAATCCTGAATTGCACAAAACGGTTAATGTTGACGAAATCGTAAAAAACGCAGCCTCTCAGCCAGCCAAAGCTATTGTTGTTACAGGTGGCGAACCATTGAACTATAATCTCGATTATTTGTGCATTGAATTAAAAAAGCAAAAAGTTGAAACTTTTCTCGAAACAGCCGGAAACAAACCTTTGACAGGAGAATGGGATTGGATTTGTTTATCGCCCAAAAAAAATAATCCTCCCTTGCTCGATATTTACAAAAAAGCAAACGAATTAAAAGTTATTATTTACAGCATCGAAGATTTTGAATGGGCAGAAGAAGCTGCTAAACAAGTTCGCAATGAATGTATATTGTATTTGCAACCCGAATGGAGCATGTACAATAAAATTATTCATCAAACAGTTTCTTATATAAAAAACAATCCTAAATGGAAAATATCGCTGCAAAGTCATAAATTTATGAATATTCCTTAAAAAGTTTAAAGTGAAAAGTTTAAAGTTTAAAGTTGCATCATTTATAAGATTCCCATTTTGTGAAGTAGCAAAGTTTTTTTTCGTTTTGTTGCTACTATCATTTCAATCTCAAACATCGTTTTCTCAGGAAGAATATTCTACTAAATCGAAAAAGGCAATAAAACTATTTCAGTCGGCGATGCAAAAATACGACAGTCGTCTCGATACCGAAGCTATTGCCGAACTCGATAATGCCATAGCTATTGACAATAAATTTATCGAAGCTTATATTTTAAAAGCGAACATTTATCACGACAATAAAAAATATTTAGAAGAAATTAACGAATACAATCGAGCCATTAATATCGATTCTGCATTTTCACCGAAAACATATCTGTTCGTTGCCGAAGCCGAATTAAATATTGGAATGTATAAAGAATCGAAAGACCATCTAACCTATTTTCTTACACTCGACAAAATAAAAGCGAGCCTGAAAGCTCAAGCCGAAGATAAATTGTCAAGAGCCGAATATGGTTATAAATCAAGTTTACACCCAGTTGATTTTAAACCTGTTAACTTGGGCAGTAATATAAACTCTGAATACGATGAATATTGGCCCTCGCTTACAGCCGATGAAGAATTCATGTTTATTACTCGCCAAATTCCAAGCAATCCAAACGAGAGAGTAACTCACACTGGAATGCAAGAGGATTTTTACATTAGTAAAAAAAATTATTACGATTGGACTTTGGCTAAAAATATGGGAAAACCCATAAACACTCCTAATAACGAAGGAGCTTTGTGTATTTCACCCGATGGAATGTACGTTTTTTACACGGTTTGCAATCGACCTGAGGATTTTGGTTCTTGCGATATTTATTATTCCAAAATTATTGGAGATATTTGGACGGTTCCTCAAAATGTCGGAACTCCTGTTAATTCAGAATATTGGGAGTCGAATCCTTCTTTTTCGTCCGATGGAAAAACATTGTACTATGTTAGTAATCGTCCCGGAGGAAATGGCTTGATGGATATTTGGTCGGCCGAAATTGTTAATGTTTCCCCAATGGGTAAAATCTCATGGTCGGTGCCTCAAAATTTAAGCGACACTATTAATACCATTAATAACGAAATAGCACCTTTCATTCACCCCGATAATTCTACCTTATATTTTTCTTCCGATGGACATGTAGGCATGGGCGGATTAGATATTTTTTACACCAAACGTGATTCTCTTGGTAATTGGTCGGCAACTCAAAACGTGGGTTTTCCGATAAACACATTTTCCGACGAACGAGGCTTAATTGTGAATGCACAAGGAAATTATGCATATTTTGCTTCTAATCGAGACTCAAAAAACGGATTAGATATTTATGGTTTTGAATTGTACGAAAATGCCCGACCAACTTTAGTTACTTACGTTAAGGGATTTATTTACGATTCGCTTTCAAAAGAACGGTTACATGCAAAATTTGAATTAATGGATTTGGAAACTTCCGAAACCTTGATTAGTTCAAATTCAAACGAAATAAATGGTGAATATTTGGTTTGTCTGCCAATAAATAAAAATTACGCCTTCAATGCTTCAAAAGACGGATACATGTTTTATTCCGAAAATTTTTCGTTAAAAGATATGACTGACCCTTCGAAGCCTTATACGTTAAACATTCCCCTACTGCCAATAAAAGAAGATGTGAAAATTGTTTTGAAAAATATTTTTTATGAAACAAACAAGTATCAGCTAAAACCAGAATCGAAAGCCGAGTTAACAAAATTGCTTGAATTCATGAATAAAAATTCAAAAGTTAAGATTGAAATAAGCGGACATACCGATAATATTGGAAATCAAGCGTATAATCAATCATTATCAGAGAATAGAGCAAAAACAGTTTATGAATATTTGCTTGAAAATAATATTCCGAAAGAACGAGTCTCGTATAAAGGTTATAACTTTTCTGAGCCAATTGCCTCAAACAATACCGAAGAAGGTCGAGCACAAAATCGAAGAACAGAGTTTAAAATTATAAGTATAGAGTAGTTATTTGCAAATTATTATACCAATAAACCTTTTTTTATTTACATTTGTAAAAAACTTTAAATTATTATGCTTGCAAGGCTTTTAACAGTTGTTTTATTTGTATTATTTACCATTAATCTTAATGCTCAGGATACAACAATAACAGTTAAACGCTCAACCCAAAAAGTGTTGGTAAACGGTAAAAAATTTTATCTGCATACCGTTCAAAAAGGAGAAACTCTTTATTCAATCAGTAAAGCATATAATGTATTACCCAAAGACATTGCAATTGAAAATACAAATGTTTTTGAAGGAATTAAGCCTGACCAAGTTTTGAATATTCCTATTTTTCAGGGAGTTAATAGTACCGAAGAAGAAATATTAAGTGCCGGAAAATATATTGTTCATAAAGTTGAGCAAAGTCAGACGCTTTATGCAATTTCGAAAATATATAACGTAACGGTAGATGAAATAAAATCAAACAACCCGTTAATAGGTGAAGGTATTAAGATTGGCGATTTAATTAGAATCCCAAAACTGAAGGAAGATAGGGTTGCAGAAGCATTTAAAGTCGAGCCTGAAAAAGAAATAGCAAAAGACAACAACTATAATTATCACGAAGTAGAAAAAAAACAAACCTTATATTCCATTGCAAAAATGTACAATGTTGAGGTGGAGGATATTTTAAAAGCAAACCCCGACGTAAATGCAAATGGATTAAAAGCAGGTGAAGCCATTAGAATTCCGAAAATAAACAATGTAATTATCGAAGACTTTAAAGCTCATAATCCAAAATCGGTCGATACAACAAAATTTGTACAGCAAATCGATTCGCTTATTCAAAAAACGAATACGGCAAACAATCAACAAATAATATCACTACCTTGCGACAGCAACATTAAACCAATTGTTGGTCGCCCGATAAATATTGCACTATTTTTACCTTTTCACGCCGAAAAAAATCTTAGAGTTGATATGGATAAACTTGTAAAAAACGAGGATGAATTTTATCCGAATTCTCATTTTATAGAGTTTTACGAGGGAGTACTTTTGGCTCTTGACACACTTCGAAAAGAGGGCAAAAATGTCCTTTTGCAGGTTTTTGATACTAAAAACGACTCGGCAAAAATTGTTGAAATATTAAATAAACCAGAGCTTAAAACGGTTGATTTAATTATAGGACCTTCGTATTTCGATGAATTTATGCAAGTAAGTGAATTTGCAAAACAACATGGAATTTATATAGTTTCTCCCTTCTTATCAAAACAAGAAATTCTTACACAAAATCCATTTGTATTTCAGGTAATTCCATCTATTACAACGCAATTGTACTTTTCGATAAAAAATATTTTAACCAAATACAAAGACCGAAACTTTATTTATGTCTCAAGTGCAAATATCGAAAAAGATAAATTGGCTCAAATCTACAAAAAAATGATTGATGGTTTTGTTGCCGAAATGGCCTCTACAATCACTTTCAAAGAAATACAAGGTACGGGTTCGATATCAACAAATGTTGAAAATGCAATGGTGCAGACAAAAGAAAATGTTGTGTTTTTGCCTTTTACCGACCAAGCCCAAGTCAGCAGTATTGTTTCGCGTTTGAGTTTGAATGCAAAAGAATTTAAAATTTCGATTGTAGGTTTACCAGTATGGGAGAAATTTGAAAATATAGATTTAGAATATTTTCATCGTATAAACTTACATTCATTTCAACCAACTTTTGTCGATTACACAGATTCAACAACTATGGTTTTTATTAAGGAGTCTCATTTTATGTTTAAGCACGAACCCGAAGACCCTTTCAGTTTTTTAGGTTACGACATTACTCGCTATTTTGTAAAAAGCCTGTCAGAGTACGGAAAGAATTTTGTTAATTGCATCGAGCATATCGATATTCCTGTATTAAGCACCGATTTTGAATTTGTTAAAAAAAATGCTGAAGACGGTTTCGAAAATCAGTCGGTAAAAGTTATTTATTTTGACAGAGAATATAATATCAGCCTTTTAAAGTAAATTGATTTACTGTTTTTTGTCGATTTATCAAAAAAACATATTCTTTTTAATTTTTTGAAATATTTCTTTATACTTTTAAATGTTACTTATCACAAAATACCTTAATATGAAAATTTTAGCACTTTTTACAGTTTTAGTTTTCTTAGCATTTTATGCAAATGCACAAATTAGCAAAGGGGGTTTAGCTCCAAGTTTATATTATAATTTGGCGTACGACAATGCTAAAATTGTCAAATTATCAAGCATCGATATGAATAAAATCGAAATCGAAGATGCTGAAAACTTAAAAGATGGAACTCCCTTAAAATATGCTGAGTCTATTTTTGTAAATTTAACAATTGATAATTCAGGATATTGGCAACAATTACCCGATGGTCGTGAAATATGGCGATTAAAAATTCAATCAGATGGAGCTTTAGCTTTAGGCGTTTATTACGATAAATTTATTATTCCCGAAGGCGGAGAATTGTATCTTTACGATGAAACCAAACAACAGCAGTTGGGAGCCTACACTATCGACAATAATAAACCACATGGAAGATTTGCAAACGAACTCATAAAAGGAGAAACTATAACTATTGAATATGTTGAGTCGCCATCATCGCCATATAAACCTATAATAAGCATTTCCGAAATAGCTTATGCTTTTCGCAATGTGAATTTCTTGCTTGGAAATAAAGAGTTTGGAGATTCTGAATCGTGCCAGAATAATATAAATTGTACTCCGATTGGCGACGATTGGCAAGATGAAAAAAGAGGTGTTGCTCGAATTTCTATTAAAATTGGCGACGGATATTATTTATGTACCGGTTCATTGATAAATAATGTTAAAGAAGATTGCTATCCATATTTTTTAACTGCCGACCATTGTGCTGAAGGTGCAACCGACGAAGATTTAGAAAGTTGGGTATTTTATTTTAACTATGAAGCGGTTGATTGTACAAATCCAGCAACCGAACCATCATCGAATACAATGACTGGTGCATTTCATGTTGCAAACGGAGGAAATGGTGGTGATTCAGGTTCCGATTTTTACTTATTGGCTCTCGAAACATACCCAACCGAAGCATGGAATGTTTATTATAACGGTTGGAATCGCTCGACTACAGCATCTGCTGGAGGAGCAGGCATTCATCACCCAAGTGGAGATATTAAAAAAATATCAACTTATACACAAACTCCTATTTCTTCTTCTTGGGGAAGTGCATCGGGCAGTCATTGGACTTTTCGTTGGGCTGATGGTGTAACCGAAGGTGGTTCTTCGGGTTCTCCAATGTTTAATTCAAGTGGACTAATCGTTGGCGATTTAACTGGAGGTTCTTCAACTTGCACAAATTTGTTGGGTTACGATTATTATGGAAAATTTTCATACTCGTGGGCATCGAACGGAACTACTGCCGATAAAAGATTGAAAGATTGGCTCGACCCTGATAATAGTGGAGTTATGTCGCTCAATGGAATGAATCAAACTTGTGGAACTATTTTGCCGGTTGTTGCTTTTTCTGAAAGCGATACCTTAATCAATAAAGGTCAAACGGTTAGTTTTACCGACGAAACTACAGGCTTGCCAAATTGGTGGAAATGGACTTTTCAAGGAGGAACTCCAAGCCTTTCGTTTGATAAAAATCGAACAGTTACTTATAACACTCCAGGTATTTATGACGTAACTTTGTGGGCGAAAAATGGCTTTGGCGGAGATACTTTGGTAAAATCGGATAGAATTATTGTTCTTGATACTGCTCCTTTAAATGCTGATTTTACAGTTAATATGGATACCATTTTTGTAGGCGATTCGGTTAATTTTACAAGCCTTTCGACTGGAACGCCTTTCTTTTATGATTGGACTTTTGACGGAGCTGTTACAAATACATCAACTATTAAAAATCCTTTGAATATTAAATACAATATTCCCGGTTTTTATGCGGTTCGACTCATTGTAAACAATACAGTTAGTTTTGATACGGCTTATGTCGAAAGTTATATTTATGTTCAAGATACAGTTGAACTGAATGCCGATTTTACATCTAATTTCACGACTATTTTTGTGGGCGACTCGCTTGATTATACAAATTTGTCAACAGGAACAATTATAAGCAATAATTGGACATTTGAAGGTGCTACACCAAGTATTTCTTCTGACGATAATCCATCATCTGTAAAATATAATACAATTGGAATTTTTTCAACAAAGTTAATTGTATTCAATAATTTGAATTACGATACCGCGTTAGTTCAAACTTATGTTACGGTAAAAGATACTTCAAACAGCGTGGAGGAACTTAATTTACACAATATAAATATCTATCCAAATCCAACGAAAAATAATTTATTTGTTGATTTAAGCAAAAGCGATTTAAAAGTTGAAAATATCAGATTTTACAATGAATTAGGGCAATTATTATTCGAAGAAATTGTTCGCGAAAATAAACTTATTGAACTTAAATTAGACCAATATTCACAAGGTATTTATTTCATAAATCTGATTACAAACGATAAAATTTTAACTGAACGAATAAGCATTAGGAGGTAGCTGGGGGCATTGTAAAACGATACAACATTAAATAATTTTATGTAAACCTCCAAGGGTTTCAAACCCTTGGAGGTTTGGAGTGATTAATGAACGTTTTATATTCCGCCATCAATTATCCACACATTTTGTGCATTTTTCTTTAAGGCAAGATTATGTTCGATAATGTTGCCATCTGAAAGCTTAATTTTATATGGAACAAATTCTCCTGGATAATTTCCTGACTTGAAAGAATTTCCAATTGACAATATCTTTAGGTTAGAAAATATAGATTTGAATTCTTCTGTTTTTTCGCTACTAGAAATACTCAGTAGAGAATAAACTTCTTCTATTGCTTCCCAATTTTCAGTTACCATTGCTTCAAAAAATCTTTTAGTCGCTTCTTTACTAGAAATGTTTTTGAAATTTTCAGCATTGATAAATTCATCTTTAATTGTTTTCCATTCAACATTTGAAGGTAGTTCGATACTAAAATCTTCATCTTGTAATTCTTTATTGTATTCTATTTTCTCAGTGTAAAGAACCAATTTATCAATTTGGTCAACTTTAATGAAAACCTTTAAGTTACTGAGCAAATAACTATTTTTCGAAAATGTGTAAACTACCTTGCTATCAGAATCGGAAATTGACGTATTTTTTAAGTATGGATTGTTATAATTGCCATTTGCCTGCGATTCGACTGTTAAAATAATGTTATTATCAGCTTCTTCCACTTTATAAGTACAGTTTTTATTATTTTTTGCATTCTCAATTTCAGATTTATAAAGTTCCGCAGGAAAAAGGATTCTATTCATCCACGATGTAAAATTTACATTTCGATTTTCTTTTATAGCATATTCAACATTTTTAATAAATAAGTAGTTTGTTTTTCCGTCGAAAGCAACTTCTCTTAATGGTTTCTTAATCTTCCATTTTTCTGGTTTATCAAATGTTTTGGTTATAATGTGTTCAACGAAATCATATTCTTTCCCAATTAGTTCAAAGTTGTCTTGTTCTATGGTTCTTACTTTTAAATTGATATACATAGTATGTACATTTAACATTGACTCTAGTGATTTTTCAAAAATACGCTCAGCCGAATTGGCTGTATTTACGAATAACCCACTGTTTGAAATATTTATGAAAGGAGTAATTGCAAGGACGACTAATATGATAGCAGCAATTGAAATTAATCGTTTAATGTTGATATTCTTTTTTAGTGTCATATTGTTTGTATTTTTTAAATGGTTAATAACTGACTGCTTAAGATTAATATTAGCAGTGATTTTAATTTTAGGCTTTAGTGATTTTAAAACAGCATGATTTTCTTCAAATTCTTTTGAACAAACCGAACAAGCTCTAAGATGATCTCTTAATTCTTGATGATTTTCATTTTCGTAGTTTTCGAAAAGTTCAAAACTGTTTTCTTTAAAATTTTTACAATCCATAGTTAACCTCTCTTTCTTTCATGTAACTTGTTTTTAATTTTTCAATTCCATATTTAAATCTTGATTTTGCTGTTGTTATAGGAATCTTTAAAATTTCAGCAATTTCGATAAAACTGAGTTCGTCGATACAACGCATTTGTACGATTTCAGATTGGTCAATAGGTAAATTTCTAAGCATTGCATTGATTCTTTTATATTCTTCAATTAAATCAAAATGAGAAGTCGTTTCAATGTTATTTATTTCAGGAAAACTTTCGAGGGAATCGTATTTGATTTTGTTATTTACTCTAATAAAATCGATACATGCATTATGAATACATCGATAAAGATAGCTTTTAGAGTTGTCTAATTTATTGACCTCTATTTGTTTACTAAAAAATCGAATAAAAGTATTTTGAACAATATCCTGAGCGTCCTCATAAGACCCAACTCTATAAAATGCATATTTTACAAGTTGATCTTGGTATTGTTCAATTATTTTCTCAAATTCTTTTATCTGCTTTAAATTCATTGTCATCAAAATTTAATTCTCATATACAAAACGAAAATGACGATTAAAAAGACTTAAAAATTGAAAATAAATAAAAAAAACATATTATGTTATTAATATACAAATGTTTATTGTTGGAGATTATTGCATATATTTAGATATGAGATGAAGATTTTTAAAGGTATTTGTTAAAAATTTCATTAAATCGAAACACAATTCTTAATGAAAAGTAGTTCCCTCTAGGAATAAAAAAAGCCTCGAAAGAGGCTTTTTTTATTCCTAATGAATCCAATTTTACAATTTAAACTTGATTCCAATATGTATTCCTGCATAAGCAGTATTGGTTTTAAAGTCTTCAGGATTTCCTAATAAATCTTTCGATGCTCCAAATGCATTAACTCCTTCAATGTCGGTTAATCCACCAATAATTCTACCGCCAATATTAATAAAAATATTTTCGTTAATTGGAATATCTCCGCCAACTCCTAATGAAAAACAAATATTTGTACCTTTAAAATCCTCGGTTACTGTTTTTGTGTCGTCAACAATATCAAATGTTTCGTAATCAATATTGTACTCAACATCGCTAATGAACGAAACAATAGGTCCTGCTTCAAAGTAAACAGCTTTTCCCACTTTAAACAAAAGTGGAATATCAACAGTTTTCATGGTAATTAACGATTCGTAAGTGTCAACCGTAACATCTCCAATGTATTTTTGCTTGTGTGTGTTTAGAATTAAGCCAGTTTCTAATCCAAAGCTTTCGGTAATATCGTAGCCTAAAAACACATTTATATTATGACTGCCCGTAATAGCAAAATCTTGTGAATCTCCTTGATCCATTACATTTGGATTTAGTAACCACGACGAACCGTAACCGCCTCTTGCTCCAAGAAACAAACCTTCTTGAGCCGATAAATTAATTGCAGAAATTGCGAGCAAGGTAAAAAAGAATATTTTTTTCATGTTGTTTGTAATTTTGTTTATGTACAAAGAAAAAACATTTTTTTCACAAATCATAAACGCTTATCAAAAGCTTGTTAATCTTTATCGGTTCTTCTCGGCAAAGTCTCTACCTGCTTTTAGTGCAGCTAAATTAACATTAACAACCTCTTCTCCTTTTCTTCCAAAAATATCACGAATCCCTTGTTCTAATGTTTCGAACGAAATATTTAAAAACGGTGAAGCTGCTCCAAGCATTACCATATTTGATGATCGGGCAGAACCAAGTTCGTTTGCAATTGAATCAGCATCAATCATAATATAGTTTTTTTGCTTTTTAATTTCGTTCATTACATTTTCTAATTCAGGGTAGTTCGGAATATTAATAAACGGCTTTGTGTTTGTAACAATCCATCCTGTTGGAGACAAGTATGGAAGATACCGCAGCGATTCCATTGGCTCTACTGAAATAATAATATCTGCTTTTCCTTTGGGAATCAGGTCGCTGGCAATTTCTTTGTCGGATATTCGTAAGTGTGATTGAACATCACCTCCTCGTTGACTCATACCGTGAACTTCGGCTTGTTTTAAGTGTAAATTAATTTTAAGGGCAGCCATGCCTATTGACGCCGCAATTGACAATATTCCCTGACCTCCAACACCTGCTAAAATTATATCTGTTTTCATTTTTAAGTTTCGTTTAAATTTTTAATCCATTTTTTTAGCAAATTTCATTGCATTGCGTCGCTTCAAGGTTTGAATACATTCTCTTCTCGAAACAATTACCGATAAACCATTATACTCAAATTCTTCTTGCATAATTTTTACGTTTTCCTCGTGATTTTTTTTCAGAGGAGTAATAACTCTTATATGGTTTGGGTCAACACCAATGCCTTTGCAAATATCTTCAACTTTGCCAACTGCATTTGATTCCTGACCTCCAGTCATTCCTGTTGTTCCGTTATCTGAAATAATCAAAGTCATAGGAGTGTTTTCAACGACAGCATCTAGTAAACCTGTAATTCCAGAATGTGTAAAAGTTGAGTCTCCAATTACTGCAACAGCGGGTCTTAAACCTGCATCGGAGGCTCCTTTTGCCATGGTAACCGAAGCACCCATATCAACACAAGAATTAATAGCATTAAACGGAGGTAGGGCAGCCAAGGTATAACAACCTATGTCGGCAAAAACTCGTCCTCGTCCATATCTGTCAACAACTTCATTCATTGCACTGTATGTGTCTATATGACCGCAACCCGAACAAAACGAAGGCGGACGATTTTCAACGATTTTAGGTTTATCAGAACCAAATTCTTGCTTAATTCCAAGCGCACTTGCAACAATATTTGGGTCTAATTCGCCATCGCGAGGAACTGTGCCATCTAATCTACCTTTTACATTTATTCCGATTCCCAAAAATCCTTTAAGTAATTCTTCTACAACTGGATATCCATCTTCAAGAACAAGAATCGAATCGCATTCATTTACCATTCGTTGAATCATTTTTTTAGGAAGTGGATATTGTCCAAGTTTTAAAACAGGATATGGAACTTTTCCATCTTCATAATTTTCAAGCAAATAATTGTATGCCAAACCGCAAGCAATAATTCCCATGCTTTTATTATCGGCATCAATATATTTATTAAAAACAGAATTTTCCGATTCCATCTCTAATAATTCTTGTTTTTTTAGCAGATCTTTGTATTGTTTGCGTGCGATAGCAGGTAAAAGTACAAATTGTGTAGGATTTTCAGGCAATTTTACAGAGTTCTCTGGTTTTACTTCTTTTCGGGCAACTCCTGAACGTGAATGAGCCAAGCGAGTCGTTATTCTAAGCATTACTGGTAATTTATACTTTTCCGAAAATTGAAAACCCGAATAAGCCATGTCATATGCTTCTTGTTGGTTCGATGGTTCAAAAACCGGAATCAACGCAAATTTTGCCAAGGCTCTTGAATCTTGTTCATTTTGTGATGAATGCATTGATGGATCATCGGCGATTGTATATATTAAACCTCCGTTTGCTCCTGTGATTGCTGAGTTAACAAAAGGATCTGCGGCAACATTTAGCCCAACATGTTTCATACAAACCATGACTCGTTTTCCAGCATAAGACATTCCTAAGCCGCATTCCATAGCTGTTTTTTCGTTTGTTGACCAAAGTCTATGAATGTTTCTTTCTTTTGCTAAAGGTGCATGTTGCACAAATTCAAGAATTTCGGTTGAGGGAGTTCCTGGGTAGGCATATATTCCCGACATTCCGCCATCAATTGCTCCTTGTGCAATTGCCTCATCGCCTAACATTAGTAATTTTTGCATATATTTATTTAAAAAATTTTCAAATTATTGTCGTTAAAAATACATTTTTTTTTATAAACTTGAATTAATTTAACAATACTTAATAACACAATCGCATAAATGCTTAATTAATAGATGAATACTGAAAATACATGCATTCTTTCGTCAAGTTTTTTTGGAAATATTCAATATTTTTCAAAGTTTCTGCAATTCGATAATCTAATAATTGAGCAACACGAAAATTATTCGAAGCAATCTTTTCGGAATCGATGCGAAATATTAGGGGCAAACGGGATTCAAAATCTTAATGTGCCCATTAAAAAGAATGGACAGCTTAAAAATTTGATTACCGATGTTGAAATCGATTATTCTGAAAATTGGCAAAAGCAACATATGCGTACGCTTGAATCTGCTTATAAATCGTCTCCATTCTATGATTATTATATCGAAGATTTGCTGATTTTTTTTGAAAAAAAACACAAGTATTTATTCGATTACAACAATTTGATTACAACTGAAGTCCTTAATTTGTTGGGCTTGAAAAAAAAAGTTATGTATTCCGATGATTATAGATTGCATTATGATACAATTGTCGATTATCGCGATTCTATTCATCCCAAAAAACGAATGCAAAAAACTGATGATTTTTTCGAAAATATTCCATATTATCAAGTGTTTGACAACAAATTTGGATTTAAACCCAATCTGAGTATGTTGGACTTGATTTTTAACGAAGGTACTCGTAGTTTAAGTGTTTTGCAAAAATGCATTTGTTAAATTTATAAATAACTGTATGAAAAAGCCATGATTGAGAATAAATTAACAAGCTACATGATTATTGTTGGCGTATTCCATCTGGCAAATAAAAAAACTAATAAAAATTAAACAGATGAATAAAAAATCAATAGGCTTAATTTTAGGAGTTGTTGCCGGAATCATTGATGTTACTCCTATGATAATTCAAGGCTTGACTTGGGATGCAAATTTTTCGGCTTTATCGATGTGGATAATTATTGGTTTTTTCATCGCTTCTGTTGACTTGAAAATAAATCCTGTTTTGAAAGGAATTCTAATTTCTTTCTTGACACTAATCCCAAGTTCGTTTATTATTGCTTGGCACGAACCTATATCTTTGATACCAATATCCATCATGACATTAGTATTAGGAAGCTTGCTGGGTTTTACAATAGACAAATTCTCGAAAAAGAAACTATAAATATTTGTCGAGTGTTTGCTCGTTCATATACTCTCTAAATTCTTTGGTCATTTTATTGGCTACTGTTCCAAGAATACATTTGTCGAATGGACAAATAGCAATGTCGTTAGGACATTTAGAAATCTCTATTCGTCCTTCAATTGATTCGAAAATTTCTAATAAAGCTATTTCTGAGGGTTTCTTTTTTAATGTGAATCCGCCAAATGGTCCTCTAGACGAAATTAGCAAATCGTCTTTCACAAGACGCTGTAAAACTTTGGCAACATGATGCTTCGACGAACCAATCAATTCAGATATTTTAAGAACATTCATCATCTCATTTCTTCGTGCTATCATTACCATTGAGTGCAATGCTATTGAAGCCGCTTCGGACATATAAAAAACTTTTGCCATAATTTTACTAGGTTAAACATGTATTTAATTACCCAAATATCAAAACTATTTTTGAAATATAAAAATTATTAAGGAATAATTTTTATATTTACATATTATTATGTTTAAATAATTATAATTATGAATACAGAATGTAATACTGAAAATCCGTGTCCTTTAAAAGTGTTTTTTCGAAAATATAAGTATGCAAAACACGCATTAGGAATTATTGTCGGAGGAATAATCGGGTACTTATACTATTATTATATAGGTTGTAGTGGAGGAACTTGTCCTATAACTTCAAATCCTTGGATGACAATAGGTTTTGGTTCGCTATCAGGATTTATATTAACAAAATAGCATTTAAGTAAAATAATACTTGATTAAATGGATTTTTCGTCCTATCTTTGTACAATAAATTATGTATAAAACTAAAAAATAATAATTATGTCATTAGTAGGAAAAAAAGCACCGATTTTTAAATCGAAAGTCGTATTAAATGGAAATCAAATATCTGAAGGTTTTTCGTTGGAACAATATCTTGGTAAAAAACATGTAATTTTCTTTTTCTATCCATTAGATTTTACATTTGTTTGTCCTACTGAGATTATCGCATTTCAAGAAAAAATTGCGGAATTTGAAAAAAGAAACGTAGCCGTTGTTGGTTGCTCTATCGATTCTGAGTTCTCTCATTTGGCTTGGTTACAAACTGAATTAAAAAACGGAGGAATTAAAGGAGTTACTTTTCCAATAGTTTCTGATTTATCAAAAACAATTGCCGAAAATTACGAAGTTCTTGCCGGTAGTTATGACTATAACGAAGATGGGAATTCAATATTTACAGGAGCTCCGGTAGCTTATCGCGGATTATTTTTAATCGATAAATCAGGAATTGTTAGGCATCAAGTTATAAACGATTTGCCATTAGGACGAAGTGTTGATGAAGCAATTAGAATGGTTGATGCACTTCAACATTTTGAAGAATTTGGCGAAGTTTGTCCAGCTGATTGGCACAAAGGAGATGAGGCAATGAAAGCAACAGCTAAAGGTGTTGCTGATTATTTAGGAAAAAAATAAAATTTTATTAACTTCGTTAGATGAAGTTTTTAGTAAAACAATTTAAAATTTAAAGTCATGAAAATTAATAGATACGTTGATATTTCAACAATCGACAGAGAAGCAAAAAAAGATTATATCGATAGACATTCGGTATTTGTGCACTGCGAAAATAAAGCAACAGCAGGTGAAAAGTTTAAAGTTAAAGTTAAAGTAGGCGAAGAATATAAACACCCCGATGACCCCGACCATTATATTGCATGGGTGCAATTGTGGAACGGTGAGAAAATGTTAGCACAAACAACAATGGTTGAAGGAGCGATGGGAAGTGCTGCAAATCAAGTTGAGGTGGATTTTTACATTGTACCTAAAAGTAACATGAAGCTCTTAGCCATGTCATTCTGTACTAAACACGGATTGTGGCAAAGCGAAGAGATAGAAGTTGAGGTTAGTTAGTTTTTTCATAATTTCCAAGCCTCAAACAGCAATGTTTGGGGCTTTTTCCTTAAAAAAAAGAGGAGTTTCATTTGAAACTCCTCTTTTTTGTTTTATTCTGCAGCGGTTGCAGTTCCTCTCATCCCAAGAATATCTTTATCGAATAAATAAAGATTGTCGTTGTTTTTTCCTACAAGACTTAATTTATCGATAATTGCTCGTACTGATTTTTCTTCTTCAATTTGCTCGGTAACAAACCATTGAACCCAATTTTGAGTTGAAAAATCTTTTTGTTCGATACAAGTAGCTACAATTTCGTTAATCGAATCGGTAATATATTCTTCGTGAGTCAAGACTTGTTTAAACATATCGTGTACCGTTTTAAAAGCTACTGGTGGTTTTTTAATTGCTGGAATAACCGCTTTTCCGCCTCTTTCGTTTACATACGAAATGAATTTTAACATATGCATTCGCTCTTCGTTTGCCTGAGCATGAAGCCAATTCGAAACTCCTTCATATCCGCTGGTTTCTGCCCAACTTGCCATTGCTAAGTATAAATTCGAAGAATAAGCTTCTTTTTCGATTTGCTCATTTATTATTTTTTCTACTTTTTCTTTTATCATAATATTTAGATTTTAGTTTTTTAATTTCGTTTCTCAAAAATATGAAATTATCTGTTTGAAAACTTATTTTATTCAATATTTATTTTGGTTAAATTAAGTCTAAATAATTAACTTTGAAACAAAATTTTATGAAAAACTTCGAAGTAACAGATATCAAGGAAATTGAAAAAATTATTGCAAATATTAAGATTTGCCACGTCGGTTTTGTTGACGGAGATAAACCTTATGTGATTGCCTTTAATTTTGGTTATAAAGATAGAATTCTGTATTTACATACTGCCAAAACTGGACGAAAAATCGACATTCTGCGAAAAAATAATAACATTTGCATTTCGATGGAGACAGAAAGTGTATTGAATATACGTCAAGAGCAAGTTGCATGTAGTTACTCAATGAAATTTAAAAGTGTTGTTATCGAAGGGAGGGTAGAATTTATCGAAAACTTTGATGATAAAGTTAGTGTCATGAATATAATTATGAGTAACTATACTGATAGAGCTGATTTTCAGTACAATGCTCCAGCTATTAATGGTGTTGAGGTTATGAAAGTTAATATTGATAAAATGACAGCTAGAAAAAGAGGATATTAGTTATTTGTAAAGAACATTAATATAATTTAGAACAATAATAAATTTAAAATAAAAAATATGAAATCGTTAGCAGGAACAAAAACAGAACAAAATTTATTAAAATCGTTTGCCGGAGAATCACAAGCAAGAAATAGATACGAATTTTTTGCAAAAGTTGCCAAAAATGAAGGCTTTGAACAAATTGCAGCAATTTTTATTGAAACAGCAAATCAAGAAAAGCAACATGCAAAACGTTTTTTTAAATTTTTAGAAGGTCGTGAAGTTGAGATTACAGCAACTTACCCTGCCGGTAAAATTGGAACAACAGCCGAAAATCTTTTGGCGGCAGCTATGGGCGAAAATGAAGAGTGGACTGATTTATATCCGCATTTTGCAGAAGTGGCTAAAGAAGAAGGGTTTAACGAAATTGCAGCGGCTTTTAAAATGATTGCAAAAGTTGAGGCTGAACACGAAAAACGTTTCAAAAAATTATTGCAAAATGTCGAAGACGGAACTGTATTTAAAAAGGGTCAAAAGGTAAAATGGGCTTGTCGAAACTGCGGATATGTTCACGAAGGAGAAGAGGCTTTAGATATGTGTCCTGCATGCCAACATCCAAAATCGCATTTTGAAATATACCCCGAAAATTACTAACCTAAATTCAATAATAATGAAAAAACATAAATGTGTCGTTTGTGGTTATGTGTACGATCCTGAAGTAGGAGATTCGTCGGGAAATATTAAAGCAGGAACTAGCTTTGAAAGTATCCACGATGAATGGGAGTGTCCTATCTGTGGAGCAACTAAAGATGAATTTGACGAAGAAGAATAATGGATTTTGAAATTTTGTAAAATGAAAGCTGTAAAAATTAAAGAAAATGTGTATTGGGTTGGGGCAATTGACTGGAATGTTCGAAATTTCCATGGTTATCTTACTCAACGAGGCACAACCTACAATGCGTATTTAATCATTGATGAAAAAGTAACCTTAATTGACGCAGTAAAACCCAATTTAACAAATCAGTTAATTGAACGGATTTCTGACATTATCGATTCACGTAAAATTGATATTGTTGTTTCAAATCATACCGAAATGGATCATTCGGGTGGTATTCCTAAAATTATGGAACTGAATCCTAACGCAGAACTTATTGCAACTGCAAATGGTGTGAAAGGTTTGAATGCTCATTACAAACAAAATTGGAATTTCAAAATTGTAGAAACGGGGAGCAAAATTAGCATAGGAAAGCATACCTTGCAATTTATAACAACTCCAATGGTTCATTGGCCAGATAATATGGTTTGTTATATTCCGGAAGAAAAAATTCTGTTTTCAAACGATGCATTTGGTCAGCATTTAGCTTCATCGGAACGTTTTGACGACGAATATCCAGTTGATATTATCATGGAAGAAGCTCGAAAATATTATGCAAATATTGTTCTTCCTTATTATAAACCAGTTAAAAAGGTTTTAGATGATTTAAAGGGTGTTGATATTGAAATAATCGCAACAAGTCATGGAATTATTTGGCGTAATAATGTTGGAAAGATTATAGAAGAATACAAAAAATGGTCGTCGGGTGAAGTAACAAAAAAAGCTATTATTATTTATGATTCGATGTGGAACTCAACCGAAAAAATGGCATACGCCTTGTCGAGTGCATTCGAAACAAAAGGCTATTTTCCTGTAATTTGTAATCTTCAACACCATCATATGTCTGATATTATGACCGAAATTTTATCAGCTGAATATATTTGTGTTGGTTCTCCAACCTTAAATAATAATATGATGCCAGCAGTTGCAGGATTTTTAACGTATTTAAAGGGATTATCGCCACGAGATAGAAAAGCGGTTGCTTTCGGTTCGTATGGTTGGGGAGGACAGAGCATTGCACAAATTGAGTCTAATTTAACAGAATCTGGGCTTCAAGTTGTAAAATCGTTTCGTGCGAAATATATTCCATCAGACGAAGACCTGAAAAAAATAACCGAAGATTTAGTTGCTATTTTGTAAGTCATTAATATTAACCGATTTATAGTAGTAAATCTTTTTTTTTGATAGGTTTTAAAATATTTTTTTGGTTTTAAAATATTATTTATATATTTGCACTCGCTTTTGGGAGCTTAGCTCAGCTGGTTCAGAGCACCTGCCTTACAAGCAGGGGGTCGCTGGTTCGACTCCAGCAGTTCCCACATTAAAAAAGAAAGCCTTACATTTCTGTAAGGCTTTCTTGGTTTAAGCATTTGCCTATGTTTTAAGAATTTCTAAAGTCAAATTCTTTTTTTTTCGATTTGATTAGCCTTATTTTTTTTCAATTCCAAAATTTCCAGCAAATATCGAAAACGATTTAAGTTTTCCAGATTCGCTTAGTTCTTTTCTGAACGAAACAGAGTTATTGGCAACTTTATTGAGCTGTTCAACGCCTACGTCAGCAAGCATCCACAACGAGAATTTTTCAGTTTGAGAATCGTCAACTTTTAAAAGCTTTTCTTTTACAAAATTCAATGCTAAGTCTTTTATCGAATTTTTATTTATTGAATTTGTTTTGTTATCGTTTTGTGGAATATTATTTATTTCATTTATGTTGACTTCTCGTTTTTCAATATTGTTTTCATTGGTAAATACTTTTCTTTCAATATTTTGAGGGGCGAGTTTTTTTATTTTCGAAACAGATTCATTAAACTTGAAAGTTTCAGCGTTATTCTCGGCTACTAAATTTATTTCAGTTTCTTTATTATAAACAACATCAACATTTTTGGACTTTAACGCTTTTTCTTCAAACACAAGTGGCATATCGTCATCAATAATGTTGGCAAGCAAACTTTCTTCAACTACTCTTGGAACATAAGCCAATCGTATTTCGGGTTTATCGTTTAGTTTATACAAACTATAAAATACTACAAACATTGCTGCTACAGCAACAGCATATCGAAGCGGGGTACTAAAAATATTAATTGTTTTATGTTTTAACGAATCTTTGTTTTCAAAAACAATGCTTTCGTCGGGCTCAATTTTGCTCGATTTATATAAGTCAAATTCGTTTTGAAACGAGTTATTTTTATTTACTGCCGACAAAAATTCGTTTTGCTGTTTTTCACTTAATTCATTTTCAATGTATCCAATTGCAAAAGCATCGAATAAACCGTTTGAAAACTCGGTCGTTGAATCAATATGTTTTAGTTCGTTTTTATTTGAAAAAGTGAGCGTTGAATTTGTTGCGACGTTTATTTCTTGAAATTCTAAAAATTCTCTTTTAATATCTTCGTTTGTGTTCAAAAAATCGAATAGAACAGAAATATCAGCGTCGGATAAATTTCCGTCGAAATAATCGATCATAAACGCTTCGTAATTATTCCTATCTATTTTCATATTACAAATTCAGGATTTTTAATATAATTTTTCAAAAAAACACGAGCTCTGAAAATATAAACTTTAACTTGACTTTCCGACAAGCCTGTGATTTCGCTAATTTCGTCATAAGCATAACCTTCGTAATCTCTCAGCATAACCACAGAACGTTGGTCTTCGGGAAGTTTTGAAACGGCTTCGTTTAAAATTTCTTTTAAATCGCTGTATTGCTCCGAATGTGAATACGAAAGCGGTGTTGCCGCATCGAAAGCCGACATATGTTTATCTCTTCTAATTACGTCAATCATTCGTCGATATGCAATAGTAAATAAATACGATTTCGATTTTTCGAACTCAACATCTTTTACATTTATCCAAAGTTTTTCATACGAGTCTTGAACAACGTCTCTCGATTTTTCTTTATCCTGCATATTCTTTAAGATAAATCGATAAACGTTATCTGAGTATAAATCAACACATTTATTGTACTCTTGTATAGTCATTCTTTGTCAAATTCGAGCATAAAACGAACGAGGGCTTCAAAAAGTTACAGTAGATAAAAAAAATATTTTTATTTTCCGATACAAAATCTGCTAAAAATATTGCCAAGTATCTCATCTGTAGTTATTTGACCTGTAATTTCTCCTAAATAATGTATGGCTTGGCGTATATCCATCGCTAACAAATCGCCCGAAATATTTTCGTTCAGCGAACGTTGAACTTCTGTCATCGCTTCTTTTGTTTTAACCAATGCTTCGTAATGTCGTGCATTTGAAACAATGGTATCTTCGTTTCCAATTTTTATCACAACTGCTTTCATCAAACTGTCTGCAATAAGTTGAATATTTTCTTTTCGTTTTGCCGAAACAAAAATAGTTTCCCATTCAAATAATTTTTTTCCTCCTTTTGGCAAATCCATCAATTTATCAATCTTGTTGGCTATCAAAATAATTTTTTTATTTGGGTCGTCCATTTTACTTTTAAAATCGTTGATATTTTCAGTAATTTCTTGAATCGTAGTTTCGCTAATATCAACAACATACAATATTATTGACGCTTGATTAATCTTTTCGTAAGTTTTGGCTATCCCAATTTTTTCAATCGTATCGGTCGAGTGCCTTAAACCCGCAGTATCGATAAATCGAAAATTTACTCCATTTATAATGTATGTATCTTCAATTGCATCGCGAGTAGTTCCCGGAATATCCGAAACAATCGCTTTTTCCTCATTTAGCAACACATTTAACAGTGTAGATTTTCCGACATTAGGCAACCCGATAATTGCAACCGGAATACCTTTTTTAATAACATTCCCGAGCTTATATGAATCAACCAATTTATCAATTTCTGAATAAATTTTGTCGCTTAGTTCAAGTAATTTGGTTCTATCGGCAAATTCAACTTCCTCTTCGCCAAAATCCAATTCAAGTTCGATTAATGAAGCAAAGTCGAGTAATTCACTTCGCAATGAATTTATATTTTTCGAAAAACCTCCTCTTACCTGATTGATGGCAATTCGATGTGAATTTTCTGAAGTACAAGCAATTAAATCGGCAACTGCTTCAGCTTGCGACAAATCAAGTTTGCCATTAAAAAAAGCTCGCATTGTAAATTCGCCTGGTTGTGCAATTCTAGCACCATGATTAATCAATAATTCCAGAATTTTTTGTTGAATAAACGTAGAACCGTGGCACGAAATCTCGATACTATCTTCGCCTGTGTAGGATTTTGGATTTTTAAAGAAACTAACTAATACTTCATCAATTATCTCGCTGTTTTGAACAATATTCCCGTACACAATACTATTAGCTTTCCAATCCTTAGTTTCTGAATTAAAAACATGCGTTAGAATTTCGTAAGATTTATCTCCTGATAATCTTATTACAGCAATTGCTCCATTTCCTGCCGGAGTTGCGATTGCACAAATAGTATCTTTACTTATCATATTTTCGATTATTTAAACGTAAATTTACACATAATTTAAATTGAATAAAATGCTTTTGCAATTTTGCTTTGAAAATAAATTATAAATAAATACTTTTGAATAAATCTAAAAAGCACAAAAATGGGCATTCTTTTAAACAAAAACTCAAGAGTTATTATTCAAGGATTTACAGGCAGTGAAGGTACTTTTCACGCAAGTCAGATGATTGAATATGGAACCAATGTAGTTGGCGGAGTAACACCGGGTAAAGGCGGTCAGACTCATCTCGATCGTCCAGTATTTCATTCGGTGGAGGACGCTGTTAAAGAAACCGGAGCCGACACATCGGTTATATTTGTACCACCTGCATTTGCTTCCGATTCTATTCTGGAAGCTGCTGCTGCAGGAATTAAGTTGATTGTAGCAATTACCGAAGGCATTCCGACTTCTGACATGATTAAGGTAAAAGAATTTATTCAAGATAAAGGAATCAGATTAATTGGTCCGAATTGCCCAGGAATTATTACACCCGGCGAAGCTAAAGTTGGTATTATGCCTGGTTTTATTCACAAAAAAGGTTGTATAGGAATCGTATCTCGCTCAGGCACATTAACCTACGAGGCGGTAGATCAAATTACGAAAGCCGGCTTAGGTCAGTCAACTTGCGTTGGTATTGGAGGCGATCCAATTATAGGTTCAACTACGTTGGATATAATCAAGTTGTTTAACGAAGATAAAAATACCAAAGGAATAATTATGATAGGCGAAATAGGTGGAAGTATGGAAGCCGAAGCGTCATATTGGATAAAACAAAATTGTAACAAACCTGTTGTTGGATTTATAGCTGGACAAACAGCTCCTAAAGGAAGGCGAATGGGGCACGCCGGAGCTATAATCGGGGGCAAAAATGATACTGCTGCAGCCAAAATGCAAATCATGCGTGAATGTGGAATTCATGTAGTTGAATCACCTGCCGAAATTGGGAGTAAAATGAAAGAAGTTCTTTCGAAGTAATATTAGTTTTTTTTGGGAATTGCAACAAAAAGTGAGAAAAAAAATATAAAAAGTATGCCACATTTTTTAGTTTTTTAATGTCGTTCCTTTTTCAATATTCACCTTTTGACAACTTCAATGCTTAAATTCTAATAATTTTTAAATTCTGTTTTTTAATCAATGAATGTTGAAAAGATTAAGTATGAATAAGAATAAAAAATTCTTATTTTTGAGAAAATTTTTGGTAAAAGAATGTCGTTGTTTTTAGGAAATATGTGGAAATGGATTGTGAGAACAATCTTACGAAATAGGGTTGCTATATTATTTGTAATTGGTGCTCTTACTGCCATAATGGGTTTTTTCTCTACAAAAGTTCAACTATCGTATGAATTGGCTCGAATGTTACCCGAATCGGATAGCGTTTATGTAAAATACAAAGAATTTAAACATCGTTTTGGCGAAGATGGAAAATCAATGTTTATTGGTTTTGCCGACAGTTCTATTTACAATATTGAAAAGTACAATTCGTTAAAACGATATTGCGACACCATAAAAAAAATGGAAGGAATTAGTGATGTAGTATCAATTACTCATTTATTCACCGTTAAGAAGGACACCACAATCAAAAAATTTGTGTTTGGACCATTGTTCGAAGGAGAAGCAAAAACTCAAGCCGACATTGATAGCATCCGAAGACTAATTGAATCGAATGCTTTTTTTGATGGTCTTTTTTATAATAAAGAAAAAAACGCTTTTGTAATTTCAGTAACATTCGACGATGCGAAAGTGAACAATAAGGATAGAATTGCAATTGTAGAAAACGTTCAAGAAACTCTTGATAGATTTGGAAAAACAAACAATATTGAGTTACACTATTCTGGATTGCCATATATTCGTACCGTTATAACTAAAATGGTTCAAAGTGAATTAGTTATATTTATTATTATTTCGTTGATTATTTCAATCGTAGTTTTAATTTTATTGTTCCGTTCGTTTAAAGTTATTTTTGCATCATCTATTTTAATTGCGGTTGTTTTAACCATAACATTTGGTTTAATTGGGGCAATGGGCTATAAAATAACAATTTTGACCGGGGTTTTACCGTCTTTATTGATGATTATTGCTATTGAAAATTGTATTTATCTTGTAAATAAGTATCATTGGGAATTTAATGAACATGGAAATCAAGCCAAAGCATTATACCGAATGATGATTAGAATTGGCTCTGCTACTTTTATAACAAATTTTACAACAGCCGTAGGTTTTGGTGCATTTGTTTTTGTATCAAATACAATGCTTCGCGAATTTGGAATGCTTGCTTTTTTAACAGTCATGATTGAATATGTATTGTCAATTATTCTAATTCCAATCATTTTTTCATACTTGTCGGTACCAAGTAAAAAACATCTAAAAAACTTAGATAATAAATCTGTAAATTTCATCATTGATAAAATAAGTTATGTGATTCTTAACTACCGAACACGAATTTATATTGTAGTAGTTGCAGGGCTTGCCATATGCATTTATGGAATGACCTTATTAAAAACATCTGGAAAATTGGTTGATGATGTTGCTGAATCGAATCCGATTTATATAGATTTAAAATTTTTCGAGCATAACTTCAATGGAGTTATGCCGTTTGAAGTTTCGATCGATACCAAGAAGAAAAAAGGAGTTTATAAAATTTCAACTATCAAAAGAATTGATTCTTTGCAAAATATTATTTTGAAGAATCCTGAATTTTCGAAACCTATTTCGATTGCAGAAGTAATAAAATTTGCTAAACAGACTTATTATAATGGTAATCCAAAAAAATATTCGATTCCAAACGAGGGTGAAAAAAATTATATTTTTTCTTATTTGCCTCAAAAAGACAATTCTAAAAAGAATTTACTTCGCTCATTTGTTGATAGCACCGGACAATACACACGTATTAGTTTTCAAATGGCAGACGTTGGTTCAAAACGAATGGATGTACTTCAAACAATAATTAAACCTCAGGTTGATTCATTGTTTAGTAATACCGATTTTGATGTAGAACTTACAGGAAACAGCGTAGTTTACGCTAAGGGGACCGATTTTTTGATTGATAATTTATTAGAAAGTGTAATTCTTGGAATTATCGTAATCTCAGTTATTATGGCTTTAGTTTTCACTTCTTTTAGCATGGTAATAATTGCGTTGATTTGTAATTTAATTCCTCTAATTGTTACAGCGGCTATTATGGGCTTTGGAAATATTCCGCTAAAACCATCAACATTAATCATTTTTACTGTTGCATTAGGAATTTCAATCGATAATGCAATTTTATATTTATCTAGATATAGACATGAAATACGCAAAAACAAAACAATAGGAATAAAATCAGCAGTAATTATAGCAATGAATGAGTCTGGAATTAGCATGATATTCTCTTCATTGGTGTTGGTTCTTGGTTTTGGTGTTTATATGGTTTCTGAATTTGGAGGAACTCAAGCATTGGGTATGCTGATTTCTATTTCTTTATTTATTGCTTTACTTTTCAATATTGTGGTTCTTCCGTCGTTGTTAATTACTTTCGATAGACTATTAACCCGAAAAGTGATTGAGGAAATGCCTCAAGTACTTGATATTTACGAAAGTGAAGATTCGGTTGATGACGAGGACGTAGAAACACTTTTGAACTAAATACGAATCACTAAAAATGGCTTATATTTCTGTAATAAATATGCATTTTCCCTGCCCAATAATCATGTATTTCGATTTAGAAATTTGTTCAATATCGTAAAGAGCGAAGTTTGGTTTTATTGAAATACGATTAATTATAGTTGAATTTTTAATAAATCTAATTAGTTCGCCAGATTGAGAAACAGCAAGGATTTCATTTTCAGAATCTTGCGAACTCCATAAACAACCAGCTTTTTCAAGTATATCAGATGCTTCGATTCCAACTCCAAGAATTCCCAAAATCCCTGTTTCGTTGTAATGTATATTTTTTGTGCCACAGTATAAAATATTAGAACCAAATTTTGAAATTTCGTGAACCAAACCTTTTACTTTATGTTCTGATTTCCAATTATTTAAATTTGAAGATTTTAAAATTTTAGAGTTATATCGATTGAATGTTGTTGCAAAAACATCACCGTTTTCTGATTCAAAAGCCGACCAAACAAATTTTCGCCAACATTTCCAAACAATATTAATTTCGGTCAAATTTTTATCAACGGTGGCAATAAAACCGTGAGGAATTTTTTTCTCAGCAACTGCAATTCCACTTGTTCCGCCACAAAGCAATAAATTTCCATTTTTAAGAACAATCATATCGTAAAAACAACGATTTTCAAAATCTTCAAATTTTTTACGAATAAATTCCTTTGTTTCAATATTATATCTAAAAATTACAGCATTATCAGTGGCAATAAATATATAATTTTCGAGTCGTTCAATCTTTAAAATATTCAAACCTTCGGTTGGTAAATTAAGCGAAGTAATTTTGCCTAGAGAATCTATTTTGCTTATAATTCCAAATTTCCCACCAAGCCAAAATTCGTTGTCAGAAATTTTTGTTAAATGATAAAAACTGCTATCAGACTTATTGCCATCCAAAATAGTTTGGATTTTTTGTCCAAAAGCATTTGAGCAAATCAAAAGAAAAAAGAATATTTTAAGACAAGTTTTCAAATCAAAATTTTTCGCAATTTAATATTTTTGTTCGATATATTTCGCATAGTTTGCAAAAGCATTCAAAATTAATGCAGTTGTGTAAGCATCCGATTTCCAAGTTAGTGTGTTGCGAACAACTGTTCCACCTGAAAAAAACACACCACCTTTCCAATGACAACCATTTTCATCAAAAGTTGCATTTTGAAATAAATAATTTAATCCTTTTTCAATTGGAATTTTTGTTTGATTTTTTTCGAAATTTCCCATATAAATCAATGCATTCAGAGCATAAGCGGTTGATTGAATTCTATCATGTTTGTTCAACACTCTCCTTGCCTTCCAACTTCCATTTTCGAGTTGTTTTCGCAAAACAAATTTCAAAATATTTTTTGTACTTTGTTCTAAATCAGCAACTCCTGAAGCGTAACTTTGCGAAACCGAATATGCAAAATGAAATCTATTTGGATAATAAAATCCAACTCTATTATAATTTCGTTTTTCAGTTTTCTTCTCGATGTATTTTATTGCATCGCTCGCTCCTTCGGCATTTAATTCGTTTTTATACGACAAAGCGGTTAAAATATTTGAATTCACAACCGCGTCCAAATCATTGCTTCCGTAAGGAATATATGGAACATAAGGATGTGGAAAACATTCGCTAAACGGAAGAAAAAAAGTTGCATTATGTCCTAAAACCGAAACAATATTCCAATGTTTAAATTGATATTCGTTTCCAAGCCAAGTTACAAAAGCTCCTGTATTATGGTCATTTCCAAACACATAATTATACCAATGTCGATTTTTTCGATTCAAATCTCTATAATTTGAAAAAACAGATGAAAGTTGAATTGAATCAGTCAAAAATGAACTCGAAATGCTATCACGATTTAAGATTTTTTTTCGCAAAAGCATTGCTGTAAAAGACATTGAAGAATCGTCGGCATCGTCAACAATATTTGCTGCGTTGTGAATATATCGGTTTCCGAGATAGTAATTTGTTGGACGACGAACCAATGTTTTTGTCCAAAGCGAATCGTTTTTTTTCAAATCACGAAACGGAAGTAACAAATTCCAAAAATTGAAATAATTACCATTTCTATAAGCTAAAATTCGTTGAAACGACAAATCTAATATTGGCTGAATGTTACGATATTCAGGATAATTCAAATAAATTCGAGCTAAAAAATTATGCGTTGAAGCCACCGAAAAACAGTTTGAATCTTCAATATCACGTTTATGACCAAGCAACAAAAACGAATTTCGCAAACACATCAAAGTTTGCCATTCTCCCGAATAAATTGAATCGTGAATTGTTTGTTTTCGTTGAGTTTTTTCTAAAAATTGTAACCCTTCCGAAATATGTTTTTTGAGTTTGGCGTGTAAAATTTGAGTAGAATCGAATGAAGAATTTTGCGAAAAAAAAACATTAGAAAAGAATAATACTAAAAAGAATAGAAGTATTATTCTTTTGGATAATTTACGAAAAAACGAAGAACTATTTACGAATAGCATTTCTTACATTCAATAAAAAAATGATTTTTTTCAAAAATAAACACATTTTCGTTAAAAATGAAAAATGCCGACTTTTACAGTCGGCATTTAATCTAATTTTCTTCCTTTTTTGCTGGAGCTTGTTCTTCTCGAGGAGGACGAGGTAATAAAACTTTTCTAGAAAGTTTATATTTACCACTTTTATCAACTTCAAGTAGTTTAACTTGAATAATGTCTCCTTCTTTCAATACTTCCTCAACAGTATTAAGTCTTCGCCACTCAATTTCAGAGATATGAAGCAGTCCTTCTTTACCAGGAACAAATTCTACAAATGCACCGTAAGGCATAATTGTTTTCACTTTTGCATCATATACTTCTCCTACTTCAGGAACAACGACAATCGCTTTTATTCGAGCCATTGCTCTGGTTATTGAATCTTTATCGTTAGAGAAAATATCAACAACTCCAGTATTTCCAACTTCTTCAAGTACAATAATAGAACCCGTACTAGCTTGAATTTCTTGAATAATTTTTCCACCTGGACCAATTACAGCACCAATCATATCTTTAGGAATAATAATACGTTCTATTCTTGGAGCATGAGGCTTTAACTCGGCTCTAGGTTCCTGAATGGTTTCCAATATTTTTCCCATTATATGCAAACGACCGTCTTTTGCTTGAGCTAGTGCTTTTGTTAGAATTTCGGAAGATAGACCATCAACTTTAATATCCATTTGACAAGCAGTAATTCCATCAACGGTACCAGTTACTTTGAAATCCATGTCTCCTAAATGATCTTCGTCTCCTAAAATATCTGACAATACAGCAAATTTGCCAGTGTTATCAGTAATTAATCCCATTGCTATTCCTGTAACTGGCTTTTTCAGTTTCACTCCTGCATCCATCAAAGCAAGTGTGCCTGCACAAACTGTTGCCATTGATGACGAACCATTCGATTCTAAAATATCAGAGACAACTCTGATTGTATATGGATTACCTTCCGCTTCACCAGGGACCATTCTTTTCAATGCTCTATGAGCTAAGTTTCCGTGACCAATTTCTCTTCGACCTGTTCCTCTATTCGGTCTCGCATCGCCTGTTGAAAATGGAGGGAAATTATAATGTAACATGAATTTTTCGGTTCCTTGAATCAGAGCTCCATCAATTGATTGCTCATTTAATTTTGTTCCTAATGTAACTGTGGATAAGGATTGTGTTTCTCCTCGTGTAAATATTGCAGAACCATGTGTACCAGGCAAATAATCAACTTCTGACCAAATTGGTCTGATTTCGTTTGTTTTACGACCGTCTAATCGAATGCCTTCATTTAAAATTGCATTACGAACAGCTTCTTTTTCTACATCATGATAATATTTATCAATCAATTTTAAATCTGCTGACTCAACGCCTTCTCCAAGAGATGCAATAAATTCAGCTTTAATTTTTTGGAAATTATCGTGACGCTCGTGTTTATTTGGATTAGGAGAAAGTGCAAGAGCATATGTTTTGTCATATGTTACTGATTTTACTTTTGCTCTTAATTCTTCGTTATTATTTTCGTGACAATATTCTCTTTTAACAGTTTTTCCAACCATTTTGCTTAATTCAACTTGAGCTGTGCATTGAATTTTAATAGCTTCGTGAGCAAAATTAATGGCTTCGATCATTTCGGCTTCTGAAACTTCGTTCATTTCTCCCTCAACCATCATGATATTTTCGAAAGTAGCTCCTACTACTAATTCAATATCTGCTTGTTTTAGTTCTGTAAATGTTGGATTTATCATTAATTTACCATTTACCCGAGCAACTCTAACTTCAGAAATTGGTCCGTGAAAAGGGATGTCAGAAACTGCAAGAGCAGCTGAAGCTGCAAGACCCGCTAGGGCATCTGCCATAATTTCTTTATCTGCGGAAATTAGTTCAACATTTACAAATACTTCTGCATGATAATTACTTGGGAATAGAGGTCTTAAGGCTCTATCAATTAATCTTGCTGTTAGTATTTCATTTTCCGAAGGTCGAGCTTCTCTCTTTATAAAACCTCCAGGAAATCTTCCTGTGGCTGCGTATTTTTCACGATACTCAACTGAAAGAGGCATGAAATCGATGTCTTCTTTTGCTTCTTTTGCAGCAACTACAGTTGCTAAAATCATTGTGTTACCCATCTTAACGACAACAGAACCGTCAGCTTGTTTCGCAAGTTTTCCGGTTTCAATTGTAATTGTTCGACCGTCTACTAAATCAATAGTTTTTTGAATTAAATTGTACATAATTTTTTTTATTCGTCTTTTTTGTGTGTATATCTTTTATATATAAACAAAAAAAGGCAACTTCCATTGCCTCTTTTTATTATCTCCTTAAACCGAGCGTATTTACTATTGCTCTATATCTTTCAATATCTATTTTCTTTAGATAATCTAATAAACTTCTTCTTTTACCTACCAATTGCAACAAAGCACGTTGAGTACTAAAATCTTTTTTATTGGTTTTCAAGTGTCCCGTCAAATGAGTAATACGTTGTGTAAACATTGCTATTTGAGCTTCTGATGAACCTGTATCAACTGCCGATTTTCCGAATTGCTTGAAAATATCCTTTTTTTGTTCTGTTGTTAAATGCATTGTTATTTAACTTTTAAATTAATCTTTCAAATTTTGAGAACACAAAGGTAAATAAAAATTTTATCTATCAATGTATTTTGTAAAAATATTTTATCTATTTTGATTTCTTTTTCGATGATTTGCAAAAATGAGTATTTCATGCGTTTACAAATGGTAACACATTATTTAACTCTTATTTTTGCTCCTATTTTCAAAATGTTGTTTTTTGAAATCTGATTTAATTCGCATAAATCGTTAACGGTTACATTATTTCTTCGTGCAATAGCATACAATGTATCTCCTTTCGAAATCGTATGATATTTTATATTTTTAGAATCATCGGCTTCTATTACATTATCATTCTCATTGTTTGTTTTTTCGGCAAGCAACAACAAATCGTTTTCAATTCTATTGTTTGCAACAAACAATGATTCTGTTTTAAGGCTATATGAGTTAATGTCTAAAATTTTCTCAGGATTAAATGCCTTAGTCAGGTAACGTGTTTCAAAATGAAGATGCGTTGTAGTAGCTCTTCCTGTGCTACCGCCTAAACCAATAACTTCGCCTGCTTTTACGTGTTCATTTGGCTTGACCAAAAATCCAGATAAATGGGCATACAATGTTTCTAGTCCATTATAATGACGAACAACAATAACATTTCCATATCCTGAAACTACTTTGGCTAAACGAACTTGTCCGTCGAATGCACATCGAACCGAATCTCCAAGTTGAAGTTTTATATCAACTCCCGAATGTTGTCTCTTCCCTCTTGGTCCGTATGGAGATATAAGCTTGCCTTTATATGGGAATACAAAGGAAGAATCATTATCTAAGGCTAAAGTTGTATCGTTGTAAACTCCAAAAACTAATTCTTTATCCCACAAATATTCGGTATTCCATTTATGTTGGTATAAATTTTCGCAAGGATGCCCATTTTTTAAACTATCGGGATTGAATACTGTCAATTTTGAATTAATATTGACTTGATTTTGAGCTGATAAATTACTAAAAAACAAAATATTGATAAATACGAAAATAGCGAATTTCAAAAGCATTTTAAATACATTGGTTTATAATGAGAACGCTAAAGTATAAAAAATTAATGATTATCAGCAACTTGATGCGAAAAACAATTAAAAATTAACATTTTATAACATCAATATTCATTTCAAATAACTTTTTGGGTTTATTCTTGATTTGAGTACACAAACACACTAATGAAAATGGATACAATAATACTCTATAAAAAAGATGCTTTTGCGTCTTTTTTTATTTTGTTAAAGCTTCGAGTAAATCTTCGACATCTCCTGGAGTACTCATAATTTTTGTAAAGGTTCCCATGGTTAACTGATTCCAATACAGTGCAAATCGATACCTTCCGTGTAGCATTGTTGCTTCTTTATCTTGTAGAATTATTTCGTAAGGCATTGCTGCAACATTATCTTCGCCGATGATTGGAAGAAAATGAGCTTCTCCTATGGTTGCATCTAGTAATCCGACTCCAAAAACAGCTATTTTCTTTTCTTTATCGATAATTTCATAAACCTTAAGGGTACTCCCTTTTTTCATAGCCAGATTTTTCTTAATTGTACTTACTCCTTCATCGAACGAATTAAATGTATTTAGTTCAACAGGTTCGCTAAAGTATGGCATCCCAAGCATATAATGATATTCGCGTAAATCTTCTTTTTCTACTTCGCCTCCAAATGCTGTAAATTCAGTTCCCATTGATTTTACATCTGAAATAATTTTTGCTGATACTTTGTTTACTGTAGATTCCAAGCTTGCATTGGAAAGAGCTTCTCCAAAATATGCATTGAAAATATAATCAGGATTTGTAAGGCTTACGATTACTTTTCCTCCTTTTAGCACTAATCCTATACGCATTATCGAAGCTAAATATCCTCTGTCTTTGAAACTTGAAGCAGTAATTTTTAAGTTTTTACTAGTAAATGCAATTACATAAAGATTTTTTTTATTTCCGGGATTGTATTCTCCAACAATTTCATAACCTTTTTCAACTAATGTCGATTTTATTTTACTGATAGATGTGATCATATCGGTAGATACGCTCCCTAGTTTATAGTAAGGCTGAATAGCAAAACCTGCAGAATAGATGCACAAAAAGAATAAAATAATTAAACTTAAATTTTTCATAACAATTCAATTAATATAAAAATATAAAGAAATACATATGTACAAATATACACTTTTAAAATTATGAGAAAAATGAATTTGACGAAAGACTAATTCTGATAAAAGAATAAATGAAAAAATTTGAGATGTTGGAAAGTATAGTTTTATTGCTTTTAACTCATAACTCGTAAATTTAAAGCAATCTATAGGTTATTGTAAATGTATTTTGGAATACATTTATGTTTGAAAATATGCAAAATTTAATGTTGTACAATAAATTTTTCAGTGATATTATAACTATCTGTTTTGAAGGTTAAAAAGTAAATCCCTGACATAAGATTATCTGTTGGAATGATTGTTTGCTCTTGTTTAATGTTCAATATATCAGTAATTTGTCCTAGAGAATTCGATATTGTAAGAGTTCCTTTTTCGTTCGATGTGAAAATAAATTTATCTATTGTTGGATTCGGATAATAGTTTAAAAATTCTTGGACATTAAGGTCATCTGAGTTTAGCCATGTTTCACAACTTAAACTTTTTGATGGGAAGTCGACGATGAAATCATTATAATCATAATTATTGACACAGTTTTGTAAATAATAACAATAAGGAGAGCCTGAAATAAAGCCAATAACAGTATTGTTTTGAACTCTTAGGATATATGTATCGCATTCAAAACCAGGAGTTCTGTAATCTCCAATTACATCCCATGTGTTTTTAATGGTATCTATTCTAGGTAATGAAATTATTAAAGTGTCTCCAATACTTCCTAAGAAGGATGCTCTTGAATCGGTTAAAGTACAAACATTGTAAGGTCCTCCTAAGTCCCATACTTTGATTGTATCTCTATTTTCGATACCTCGTAATATATGTAATATTTTTAATGAAATTCCATTTGGGAAAGTGTCAATAACTACACAACTTGTAGTTAAATTATAATTGGAGTGAGTAAAACAAAAGGATTGCCCACTAGTACAACTGCAAGCAAAAGAAGTTCGAAATAAAATTAACAGAATAGGAATAAAAATGATATGTTTCATTTAGTTTATTCGTACTGATTTGAATAATAACGATTTGCTAATTTACTAATTTTTTTTGGAATTCAAAGATATCAATAAAATAAATATCTTTGGGAGAATGTAATAAATTATAATTTGTGGCTTTTTAGCTTGTAACTTGTAACTTATAACTTATAACTTTTCCTCCCCCATTTCGGCAATTTTTTTAACCAATTCGTCAACTTCCATGCTTTTGTTGTATTGTATCATTGCCCTTTCACTCATACCCATGCTTGAGAATCCTCCATCGTGATATAAGTTTTGCATAGTAACTTTACGAGTTAAGTCTGAAAATAATGTTACGCAATAATCGGCACACTCGTCGGCTGTTGCATTTCCAAGTGGCGACATTCGTTCGGTAAAATCAATTAAATTATCGAATCCTTTTACTCCACTTCCTGCCGTGGTTGGTGTTGGAGATTGAGAAATTGTGTTTATTCTTACTTTTTTATCTTTTCCGTAAATATAACCAAAACTTCGGGCAATGGATTCTAAAACTGCCTTTGCGTCAGCCATATCGTTGTAACGGTATAAGGTTCGTTGTGCTGCAACATACGAAAGAGCAACTATTGAGCCCCATTCATTTATTGCATCTAAACGACGAGCAGTTTGAATAACTTTATGAAATGAAAGAGCAGAAATATCTAAAGTTTTTACAAAATAATCGTAGTTTAACTCATCGTAATTCAAACTTTTACGAACATTCATCGACATTCCTATAGAGTGTAAAATAAAATCAATCTTTCCTCCGAAAATTTCCATCGTTTTTTGAAACAAGGCTTCAATATCTTCAATGCTTGTTGCATCTGCCGGAATTACAGTTGCATTGCACTTGCTGGCTAATTCGTTTATTTCCCCAAAACGCATAGCCATTGGGGTGTTGGTTAAAACAAATTCGGCACCCTCTTCGTGAGCTTTTTCGGCGATTTTCCAAGCAATTGATTTATCGTTTAATGCCCCGAATATGATACCTTTTTTCCCTTTTAATAAGTTGTAAGCCATAATAAAATATTTAAGAGTTTTATTGCTTTATTTACAAAGATATGACATTATTTATATATTTACTTATTTGATGGCGATAAATTTACTATTGAATGTATTACAATGTTAAGGTGAATTTTGCCAAAGTTCGACATATTTTAAGATTAAATATCAGAATAATAAATACATATATAAATTAGAATAAATTGGAAAAAGGACTTTTTCTATGCAAATAAGTAAATTGATTGACTTAGAGAAAATGAATTATTGTTAAATTTTCAATAAAAAAAGAATATTTATAAAAGTGCGATTTCATTACCTTATTTCAACAGCGACTCTTTTAACTTTATGATAATTCAATTCGTTGTTATTTGCAATATACTGAATTAAAAGTTCAGCAGTAGAAGCCCTTGAAATCGAAATCTGTTTTATATACTTAAACTTGTATGTACTAGCAATATAACTATTCATTCCAATTTTTAGAATTTTGTTTTCTTCAATTTCATTTCCATCGTAATCGCTAATAATAATATCCTTTAATTTCTCATTGTTATCGACCAAAACCTTATATTTTATTCCTGATGTTTGAAGCAAACTTTTTTCTTTTTCGTTGTACGAAAATCGGATTAAAGATTTTACTTGTTTAATATTCATTTCATAAACGTAAACATTGTTTCCAAAAGGATCGAGCATGTAAATATCTTTCATTTTCACTTCACCTTGTTCAAATTTGGGTATGCGAATGCCGCCATTGTTTTGAAATGCAACATCGCAGCCGTATCGGCTAGTTACAGCATCTGTCATTAAACTTCCAAGTTCGTCGAGTCCAGAAATAGAATCGGCAATTGTATTAATAACTGATAAAAGATTTTCGTCGTTATTATATTTATCAATTAAATGCTGCATCTTAGGATTATCAGAAGTTATACTATCTGTAAAAATAAGTTCTGAGGTTTTTTTGATGAGTTTTTTTCCTTCAAATTCAAGACTAATTTTTCCAATATAATCTAAATCATCTCCAGCTTGAGTAATGAGAGTTTTGTTATAAAATGTGGTTTTTGAAATTATAGAATGCGTATGACCTCCAATAATAATATCAGGTTTGTTCAAATGTTTTACAATAACTGAATCTTTATCTAAGCCAAGATGCGAAAGCAAAATAAACAAATCATAATTGTTATTTTGCTTAATAAAGTTTTTTAATGCTTTTTTCTCTTTTGCAAACAATATTCCTTTAATTTTATCAGGATGCGATTCAGGGATTCCATTTTTTCCCCGATGAATAATTCCGCTAACAACAATGTGAAAATCGTTTGTTAAGTTTAATTCCATTTTTTTCTCATAATTTTTAAATACTGCATTATCAGTATTCATATTCAGACACAAAAATTTAAAACTTGCATCTTTTGCAAGTGAGTTCAGACCCTCCTGCCCATAGTCAAATTCATGATTACCAATAGCTGAAGCCAAAAAACCAGTTTTATTCATTAAATCAATTATTGGGTAACCTTTATACGAATATTGATCAACAATAGGATTTCCGGAAAACAAGTCGCCTGCTGAAAAAACAAACACAGTATCGCATTCTTTTTTACAGGCTTCAATATACGATGAAAGTTTTCCGAAATTATCGATTTTTGCGTGCACATCGTTAATATGAATGATATCAACCTTATAAGTTTGAGCTCTGGATAAAAAGGAAAAAGCAACAAAAAAAAGGAATAAAATAATTTTCATTATGAAACTTATTCAGTGAAAAACAAACTCAATATTGCAAATAAACCAAAAATAAAAATAACAATTCCTGATATTTTGTTTATCCAATTTAAGCTACGCAAACGAATTTTATGTCTGAAAATATTTATCAATGTACTTAAGACAAACCACCAAGTAGAAGTTCCAATCATAACTCCCAAAATAATATACGAAAGTGTAAGGTTATCGAAATTTGTGTCCATTAGCCCAATTGCAGCAAAAACACCAATGAATAGAAAAATGGCTAAAGGGTTTGAAATTGTAAGAAAAAATGTTGAAAGAAAATCTCCTATCAAATTACTTTTTCCTTTAGGTTGACGAAATTGCTTTATTGGATTTTTATAAAAAGTTCTAATCCCCAAGTAAAGTAAAAAAATACCGCCAATAGCTTGAAACAGAATATGGTGTTCGACCAAAAAGTCAACAATAATTGTAATGCCAAATCCTGCGAGTACAGCATAAATAGTATCGGCAAAACCTGCTCCCAAGCCTGAGACAAATCCAGAAATTTTTCCTTTTGTAAGCGTTCGCTGAATAGCTATTATCCCTATTGGTCCGAGAGGTATCGAAACCGATAAGCCAATAATAATTCCCTTTAATAAATAATCAAGCCCCATAACGCTTTTAAAGCCTTAAAGATATAAATAAATGAATAACATTTCTAAAAACTATAATCTTTTCTTTTCAATTGTTCATTTACGAACACATTTTTACCTTTTACGAACATCTTTAACAATTATTATTATTTCTAATATGCGTTATTATATCCTGATATATAGATAATTATAGCTTGTGGCACATTATTAGAAATAGTCTTGATGTCAAAAGTAAATAAATAAATTAAAAATATAAAGCCATGAAAACAGTAATAACGAAAACAGTAATCGCAGTAATTTTTGCTGCATTTAGTTTCACATCAGCCCAAGCCGATGGACTAAAAGATAACAATGAAAAAAAATTGTTAACTAATTCAGTTAAAAGACAAATAACTTATCCTGAAAGTGCAAAAATTGAAAACAAAACAGGAATTGTTTTAGTTGATTTATTCGTAACCGAAAATGGGAAATTAGTAATTAATCAGATTAATGCAAGCGACAATGTTTTCAAATCACATGTCGAGAAAAAAATTGAAGAAATGAACAAATACAATGATTACTCGGGTTTAATCGGGCAAAATTTGTTGTATAAATTCAAATTTAATTTAGAGTAAATATTTTCGTAGTTGGTTTAATTGCAATACTTGCAAATTCCGCCCCGATATTTTTATCGGGGCTTTTTCATTATTTGTTTTTTACCAAAAGTTTTGGTTCCATCATTTCCAATATGGCATATTTAACGCCCTCGCGTCCAAACCCCGAATTTTTAATTCCACCATATGGCATATGATCAACTCTAAAAGTCGGAATATCGTTTATGATTACTCCTCCAGCCTCAATATTTTCGTATCCATAGTTCATTTCATCAATGCTATCTGTGAAAATTCCAGCTTGCAATCCAAATTCTGAATTGTTTATGATTTCAATGATGGATTTAAAATCATTATACTTTTCAATTATTACTACAGGTCCAAAAATTTCGAGTGAACACACTTTCATTTCGTGTTTTGTATTGGTAAGAATGGTTGGCTCAACATAGGTTCCTTTTCGTTTTCCTCCATGCAATAAAATTGCACCAAGTTCGATGGCTTCGTTAATCCAATTTTCTACCCGAATAGCATTTTCTTCATCAATCATCGAAGTGAAGTCAGTATCTTTATCTGTAGGACTACCTGATTTTAATTTTCGAGTTTGCTCAATAAATTTAACTAGAAAATCATCGAATATTTTTTCGTGAACATAAATTCGCTGCGTATGAATACAAACTTGTCCCGAATATGCAAATGCTCCTGAAACACATTTTGAAATAGCGTTTTCTATGTTAGCCGTTTCGGTAATTATTACTCCTGAATTTCCTCCAAGTTCAAGCGTAATTTTCTTTTTACCTGCATCATGTTTCATTTGCCAACCCACTTCTGGCGAGCCAGTAAATGATAATTTAGCTATCCGACTATCTGTAACCAGTTGATTTCCTGCAATTCTATCCATAGGTATAATTGAAACGGCTCCTTTAGGTAAGTCGGTTTCATCGATAATTTTTGCCAATTCTAAAACGGTTAATGGAGTTGAACGAGCAGGTTTTAATATAATTGCATTGCCCGAAGCAATTGCGGGTGCTATTTTATGAACAGCTAAATTCAGCGGAAAATTAAATGGAGAAATACCTGCTACAATACCAAGTGGAAAATATTTAACAATTGCTTCTTTGTTGTTTCCTGCCAAAGTCCAATCCAGTGAAAAATGTTCCGATGGCAATCGTTTTGATTCTTCAGCAGCAACAATAAATGTTTGAATTGCTCTATCAACTTCTCCTAGAGCATATTTCATGGGTTTTGCAGCTTCGCTTGACAGAATAAAAGCAATGTGTTCCCTCTTTTTTATTAATCCAGCAGAAATCTGCATCAAAATCGAATATCGTTTATAAGAAGGAAGTTCTTTCATTAACTTTTTAACATCTTCGGCTTTTGAAATAGCAATCTCCAACTCTTCCTTGCCTGCTAAATAAGTTGTTGCTACCAATGAATTATCGAAAGGATTACGAACTTCTAAAAGCGATTTTGTTGTAATAAATTGACCACCAACGTAAATTAAAAAATTTTCCATAATTTATTTGTAATCATTGTTTTTTAACGCGATAGCGACATTTCAAAAGTCATTCGATTCACAATCGAACGTCCCAATGTAATTTCATCAATATATTCGATTTCGTCACCTATAGACACACCGCGAGCAATAGTACTAAATTCGACTGGATATTTATTTAGTTTTTTGTAGATATAAAAATTTGTGGTGTCGCCTTCCATTGTGGTGCTCAATGCAAATATCACTTCTTTAATATTGCCTGCTTGGATTTTTTGTTCGAGCGAAGCAATATTCAAATCACTAGGTCCAATCCCATCAATGGGAGAAATAATGCCTCCCAATACATGATATTTGCCATTAAATTGATGTGTATTTTCGATTGCCATTACATCTTTTATATTTTCTACTACGCAAATAGTTGAATCGTCGCGTGATGGATTTCCACAAATACTACAAGTTTCGGTATCGGAAATATTATGGCACGATTTGCAATAAATGATTTCGTCTTTCAATTTTATGATTGAATTCCCAAATAAATTAACTTCCTCGTTTGATTGTTTCAAAAGATGAAGCACTAATCTTAATGCTGTTTTTGAGCCTATTCCTGGCAATTTAGAAAATTCGTTTACGGCGTTTTCTAATAATTTAGATGGATATGTTCTTTCTTTTATCATCAATACAAAGATACAAAAAATCGACAAAGGCTGAAAGATTTCGCAATTCAAAAAAAAGAAATAATTGAAAGTTTTTAATTGATAATTGACTTTCAACTTTACAAACTTGATGAACCTGATAAACTTTTTATTAAAACCAACGTCGTTTTCTAAACAGGAACACTCCAATTACAGAGATAAATAAAGATACGATAATAATTGAAGGCATTGCCCAATGTGAATCTTCGATAAAGTTTGGGACATTCATTCCAAAAATACTTGCAATTAAAGTTGGAATCATTAATAAAATTGAGATTAAGGTCAATTGTTTCATCACAATGTTTAGGTTATTCGAAATAATTGAAGCAAAAGCATCCATCATTCCGCTTAAGATATCTGAATAAATTTGAGCCATTTCTAAGGCCTGTTTATTTTCGATTTTTGCATCTTCAAACATATCTTCATTTATCTCACCAACTATTTTTTTCGAATGATGTAATTTTGCTAAAACGATTTCATTTGCTTTAATCGAAGTTATAAAATACACCAAGCATTTTTCCATTTTCAAGAGCTTGTTCAATTCGCTATTTTTAATCGATTCTTCTAAATCTTTTTCAATAACAGAAGTTTGTTGATTAATTTCTTTCAAATATCTCAAAAAAGTATTTCCATTTCGCACAAATAATCGAAGAATAAAATTAATTACATCGGGAATTTGATGCAATTGCTCCCTAAACGGAGACACTTGTTCAATTGGTAATATTTCGTTGTCTTGCAAACATAATGTCAAGGTAAAATCATCAGACATATAAATGCCCAAAGGAACTGTATGAAAAGGAACAGAGTTATTTGAATTTTTAATCGGAATTCGCATGATAATCAGCGACCAAGTATCGTCAAACTCAACACGTGGACGCTCGTCAACGTCTAAGATGTCTAGAACAGTATCTGCCGTTATATTAAATTCCTCTGAAATGCGTTGAATTTCTTCTTTTGTGGGTTGCGTAACATTAATCCAGCATCCCTTTTCAACTTTAGGTATTTCGATGTATCCACCGAATGTTTTGAATATTTTAATCATTTAAATTTCTTACATATATTCTGTAAGAAAACTACAAAAGCTCCTTACAGATTGGTTATAACTTTATTTTTCTGTATCTCGGGCCTTCGTCCATGATTAAAGATTATTTTTTTATTTGAGTCGGCAAGTTAGAAAAAAGAAATCAGATAAATGTATTTTTGGGTGAATTTAAAAACTACATAGCAAAGGTAAATGTGAGTTTAAAGGCGACATTATCGAGTGTATTATCGAAAGCGTACTCGCCATAACGATAATACACGCCCAGTCCATAGCCCATAAATTGTAATCGAATTATGTTTTTAAGCAAAAGTCCTGTTTCGAAATACCCCTTTTCCATAGTTTTGAAATTAACGGTAGAACTAGGCTGATTGGTCAACCAACCATATCCAATGTTTTGAACTATAGCAATTTCTTGTTTTATTTTTTTGTTTCCAAACAAAAGATTTCCAAAATCTTGCTTAAAATTAAAACTTACAAATTTATCGGATATAAATTCGCCTAATCGCATAGTTCCAAAGGTATATTCAGCGTCAATCGGAAATTTTCGGTAACTCCCGTAACTCGTATAACGTAACTGATATGGCAAATAATCGCTGATGTAACCAGCGGATAATCGCATCATCGTTTTACCTAAAAATTTGGTCGTAAACATTTTTGAAAGCTGTGCTTCTACTTTTACATAATCGAATGAGCCGTAATCACTTGTCAAACCTTTGGTTAAATTAACATACAACATAGGATATTTAGATCCTTCGGAAAAAATCCCCGATGGCGTTTCAATAAACTTTTCTTTGTATAGAAAACGTAAATTTACTCCCGTTTCAAGAATTTGAATGGGGTTTAAAAAATCGGTTACAAAAGCTATTGTGAATGGATAGTAATCATCAGTAATGTATATATCTCGTTGTTGAGCAAACAATCGAGCCGAAAAGTGACGTAAAAATCGTGTTTGAAATTGGAATTTGTACTGATTAAAATAGTACATATCATCAATTAAATAAGTTCTAAAAAGCTCAGTTCCAGTAAGCTGTAGGTTGTCGTAAAACGAAACTCCGCCCGATTCATCTGCATCGAAATTATACGAAAGTTTGATTTCGGTTTTATAACGTTTCGATAAATTTATTTTCAGATGTGTTCCATATTTCGATTTTTTGTCGGTAAAGCCATAAGCGTAAAGACCGCCAATACTAAGGTTTTTGAACAATTTTTCGTTTGTTTCAAGTCCAATTCCCAATCTATATCCTTCAAAATAATTGTAATCGATAAATTTAGTGTAATCGAGATTAAAAATTTTAAACGGAATATAGCCTCGCATCATGGTTTCCATGAGCTTAATTTTTGTATCAAATTTCTCTTCTTTGCCAATGCTGTCGATAATATGATATGTGTATAGTTCTTTTTCTGTTAATGGGTCAACTCGATACTTTTCGAGTAGCGAATCTTGCATTTTATAAGCATTGTTATTTATCGAAAACGACACATCGGAAAACGATTTATTTTCAAGTTCGGGATTTAACTTAATTGCTGAAATATACGTTTTGCCAATTCCTATCAGTGATGTTGTTCCTCTACCAATGTCAACCTGCATCGAATTAAATTTAATTTCTGTATTTAATTCAACCGGAAACCACTGTTGATTTTCGACAAACTCATATTTTTGTTGAACACGAACGTGCATTGACGATTTTTCGTATGGTTCGGCTGAAACATTCTGAATTCCATAATTCTTTGTATTTATGTGCAATACGCCCTTTAGTCCATCAAAACTCTTACCTTTCGATGGGCGGAACGAAATGATGAAAATTGTATCGTTTTCCTTGTTATACATCGTGTCTTCAATCAAGAAAAAATATTTATTTACACTTCCATAACTTACTGGACTCAAATACATTTTATCGAATATTTTAAAAAATTCGTCGTAAATCGAAAATGATTGCAGCTGTGTATTTAAAATGGTAAACATTGGGTTTTTCATTCCCGAAACTCTTGACCCGATTACCCGTTCGATACTTTTGTCTGGAAGTTTGAATTTTCGTTCGTTAACCGATTCCATCATAAACAAATGCTGTTTATCTAAAAAATCTTTTGCTCGCATCATCGATGTATCAGCTTTTAATGCTTGCAAGGAATCTAAATTCGGTTTCTCTTTTAAACTGTCTAAAAAAAATGTAAAATACATTTTGCTATACGATTCGTATGAAAATGAAACATTTTTTTCGGGATTATTTAAATCCTTGTTTGCAATAACTTTTTTAATTATCCTATGTGCAGGATTTTCCCCTGGCAAAACAACAACCTCTTGTAAATCAAGTGTTTTTTCGGATAATGGAATGACAATGTTTTTGTGCGTTTGCAAATCAGCTATCGAAACTATTTTAGTTTTGTAGCCTACCGACGAAAATTTTAAATTTTTAATTTCATCTGTAATTTGTATCGAAAATTTTCCATCGATATTGGTCGAAGCTCCTTGATTTTTGGCATTATAAATAATGTGAACAAAAGCCAATGGTTCATTCGAAATACTATCAAGCACAAGACCTTCAAGCACATTTTTTTGTGCAAAAGAAAAGATTGAAACTACTTGAAAAATTATTAATATATGCCAGCGAAACATTTGATTCTAAAAAATTAAGGTAAATGTAAAGACATTTTAGCTAACTATTAATAAACTTTTAAAAAGAATATTCGAATGTATTACACCAATATTCTATAATATTTACGTGCTAAAATCGAACGATTACAATCGATAGCTAAGTCCTTGACGAACTTATTTACTTCTTTGTTGAACATAATTCACCAATAAAATATGGGAATTATAAAAATATAACTAATTTTAGCACTCGTTAACTAACGATTAAATTATTACTTAATTCATGAAAGCAAAAAGAATTTTAATTGTCGAAGACGATAAGATGCTTTCAACTATATACAAAATGTTCCTAAATGACTTAGGGCATGAACTTATCGGCATATATTCCAATGCAAATGAAGCGATACACAAATGTGAAAATGAACTTCCCGATGTAATTTTAATGGACATCCTTCTCCCTGGCGAGACTGATGGAATTACTGCTGCGAACATTATTCAGGAGAAATATGATGTCCCTATTATTTTTGTATCAAGCATTACCGACGAAAAAACTATTCAACGAGCTGTTTGTACAAAATCTTACGGATTTTTAGTAAAACCGATTGATAAAACCGAACTTGGTATTTTAATAGAGTTAGCGTATTCAAAACACAAATTCGACAAGGAAATTAAAATTAAAGAATATCGATATCGAAAATTAATCGAAGATTCGCATAATGCAGTTTTACTTATTACAAATAATCAGATAGAATATATAAATATCTCCGGATTAAAGCTGTTTGGAACTATTCATATCGAAAATATGTTAGACAAACCTATTGCTCAATATATTGAGGATGAAAACGCCACTGCATTTACTAATTCTCTCGAAGACGCAATTGTCAAGGACAATAAAATTTATTTTGAAAATATAAAATTTAAAACAATTGCGAACGATTATTTTTGGGCTAAAATTTCAGGTTCTGTAATAAATTATAAAAATCAGAAAACAATTCAACTTGTAGTTAAAGATGTTACAGAGGAACTGAAAACTAAAAATATTTCATCAGAACAAGACAACATTATTGATAATATTTACGATGGTATTTTAACCATCAATCTCGCTGGTAAAATTAAGCATTTAAATAAAGGGGCTGAGAAAATATTTGAAACTTCGAAAGAAAATGTCATTGGTCGAAACCTTAATGAGGTATTTAAATTGTCGGATTCTGTTTTCGTCAATGAAAAAATATTAGAACCTGTTTTAGAGAAAGGTTTTTTGGAACTTAAACTCGATTTTAATGGCAAAAATGGCTTTAAAAAAGTAATTCAACATACATTTTCAACGCTAAAAAATGAGAACAAACAAGTAATAGGAATTGTTTGTTATAGCAAAGATTTGACTGAGAATCTTTTAATTGAAAAAAAATTAAAAGAAAGCGAAGAAAAAATCGAAATGTTATCTCTCACGTCAAATGATGCATATTGGGATTGGGAAATAAAAACAAACAAAGTTTATTTTTCGCCCAAATTTAAAGAAATGCTTGGTTATGAAGAACATGAATTAGAAAACAATATACTAGAGTGGGAAAGTAGGCTCGAACAGAATGATAGAAACCGAGTGTCTGAAATAATTGAAGAACATTTACAAGGAAAAATTCCGTTTTATTCTATTGACTACCAAATCAAGCATAAAGATGGAAGTTATCGCTGGTTTACTGAGCGAGGGCTAGCTATGAAAAATGAATTGGGCAAGCCATATAGAATTGTGGGCACTTTTTCCGATGTTACAACATATAAACAAACTCAAGGAATTGTTAATACTAATAACGCTAATTTACAAGCAATTTTTGATTCAAATAAAGAGGCTATAATATTTATTGATAGTCATTATAAAGTTATTGATTTTAATAAAAAAGCTATCGAATATGCCAAAAAAATTATACAGAAAAATATATCCAAAGGTCAAAAAATATTTGAATTATTAGATTTTATTTCTGAAAGTGAATCGAAAGAACTATTCCAAAACACCATCAAAGCAGGAGTTTCACACAATTTAGAACGTTCGTTTGAAACCGATTTAGGAACAGTATTTTTTGAATTAACAATTTATCCAGTTAACGAGGGAGATAATTATTCTGCTAATCGTTTTTGCTTATCGCTTTTTGACATAACTACTCAAAAAAATATTGAGTATGAGCTAATCGAAACAAAAGCAGAATTAAAACCATTGTTCGAGAGTAGCATTCAACGATTTTATTTATGTGATTTGAATTATAATCTAGTTGCATTTAATAAGGCCGCAAAAGAAATTATACGTGAAGAATTTAATCGATTGATTAAAAAGGGAGATAATATTCTTGATTACGTACCTAAAGAAGTTGGGTCAAATAATTTTAAAGACAAGTTTGAGGCTGCAAAAAAAGGCGAACATATTGTATTTAAGGAAAAAACTTCGCACAAATCGGGTGCAAAATGGCTTGAAACTCATGTTGAACCAATTTCAAACGAAAAAGGAGAAATAATACGAGTTTTGATTTGGACACTTGATATTACAAAAGAAAAAATGGCAGAAAAAGCACTTCTCGATAGTCAGAAAAAATATTATTCACTATTTTCCGAAGCAAGCGATGCTATTTTAATGATAAACGACGACCTTGATATTTTGGTTGATTGTAACGAAAGTGCGACAAAAATATTCGGCTACACGAAAGATGAGTTTAGAAATCTTAAATTGATACAGCTCTCCCCTGAAATACAGTCGAGTGGAAAGGTATCACTTGAATTGAGAAATCAACGAATTGATTCGGTAAAAAAAGGGAATCGAAATCATACTTTTCAATGGATTTATAAAAGGAAAAACGGCGAAACCTTTGATGCTGAAGTTAGTTTATCAGTCGTAAAAATTGGCGATACAAATTTTAGATATGCTATTATACGAGATATTACGGAAAGAAAAAACATCGAAAACAAACTTCAACTTAGCGAACAGCGAAATCGAAGTTTAATCCAGGCAATTCCCGATTTAATATTTGTAATTGATAAAAATGGAAATTATCGAGACTTTTTCTCCGATAATCAAAAGATTTATGATGTTTCAGACGAAAGCATTATAGGAAAAAACCTTACTGATTTTTTCACCGGAGCCAAACTTGAAGAATTTAAGGCTTGTATTAGCATGGCGACGAATTCAGGGAAGCTTCAAATGATTGAATATCAATTAAATTCGTCGATTGGATTGAGGTGGTTTGAAGCAAGACTTACGGCATTAAACAACGATGAAGTTTTTTGTTTAGTTCGCGATATTAATGAGCGAAAACAAAATTAATTTGGAGCTCAGTCAATATGACCAAATTTTTCAACGATTTATTATTAGAGTTTAGTCTTCCTCTCCATAACCCCGTATTGGTGTTTTCATTAGTCCTATTTATAATTCTTTTAGCACCAATTTTACTAAAAAGATTAAACATTCCGGGAATTATTGGGCTGATTATATCCGGAGTAATTATTGGTCCAAATGGATTTTACATTCTCGAAAAAAACTCTGCTGTTGAACTTTTTTCTACTATCGGACTTCTTTATATCATGTTTATTGCCGGCTTAGACCTTGATATGAGAGGTTTTAAAGCAAATCGAAATAAAAGTTTACTCTTCGGTTTATTTACTTTTGCTATACCATTAGCTATTGGTTTTCCGGTATGCTATTATATTTTGGGATTTGATTTCAATGCAAGTTTTTTGACTTCAAGCATGTTTTCAACACATACTCTTGTTGCGTACCCTATTGTGAGTAAATTAGGAATTACGAAAAATCAAGCTGTTGCCGTTACTGTTGGAGGAACAATATTAACAGATACTGCTGTTCTCTTAATTTTAGCTGTAATCATGGGTAATAGTCAAGGTAATCTAAATCAGGATTTTTGGATACAACTAGGTATTTCGTTAGCAGTATTTTTTGCTATCATGTTTTGGATTATTCCTAAAGTAACAAAGTGGTTCTTTCAAAAATTAGAAAGCGAAAAGCATGCTCACTATATTTTTGTTTTGTCAGTTGTCTTTTTTGCAGCTTTTTTGACAGAAGTTTCAGGTTTAGAACCTATTATCGGAGCGTTTGTTGCAGGATTAGCTTTAAATCCTCTTATCCCACATTCCTCAGCTCTAATGAATCGAATAGAATTTATAGGCAACTCCTTATTTATTCCATTTTTCTTAATTTCGGTAGGTATGTTGGTCGATTTAAGCGTAATTTTTAAGGGTCCGATGGCTTTAATCATTGCAGCTGTATTAACAATTACTGCACTATTGGGGAAATGGTTAGCTGCACTTTTTACTCAGCTTACTTTCAAATATTCATTGGCTCAACGACAACTTATTTTTGGATTGAGTAGTTCGCACGCAGCAGCAACATTAGCTGTTATCTTGGTTGGATATAAAGCTGGGATATTAGACGAAAATGTTCTTAATGGAACGATTATTTTGATACTTGTAACCTGTGTAGTTGCTTCATTTGCAACAGATAAGGCTTCTAAAAAAATTCTTATTTCGGAACAAGATATTAAAAAAAATAGATCTAAATTAAATACTTTTGTAAATGAACATATTTTGATACCAGTTGCAAATATATCAAATATTGAAAGTCTTTTGGAATTTGCTTTATTGATTAAGGACAAAAAATCGGCAAATCCTATTACTATTTTATCAGTGGTTCCCAATAATGCCGAAGCTGAAATTAATATTATTAATGCTCGAAAAAAACTCGAAGAATTTGTAATGCAAGGAGCTGCATCAGAAACTAAAGTTAATGCTATTGCAACTATTGACCATAATCCTGCTAGTGGAATAACGAGAATCTCTAGAGAGATTATGGCCGACATTGTTGTGATTGGCTGGCCAAAAAAAGCACGAATTGTAGATAAATTGATTGGTGAAAAAATCCATTCAATTATAAATAATGTAAATAAAAATATTTTTATTTGTTATTTCGATAAGCCTTTGATTAGTCAAAAACGAATGGTAATTGTATCTCCGCCTTTAGCAGAAAGGGAAAAAGGATTTGAAACTTGGCTTCAAAAAATAGCAATACTTTCGCAAGAACTAAGCATTCCTATTCAACATTATTGTTCAAACACTACACAAGAAGCAATTAATACTAAGATCAAACAAATGCATCTAAATATTTCGATAAACACGACTGTATTTGATGAGTGGGACGATTTTCTAATTTTATCAAGATATATTAACAGAGACGATTTGCTCGTTTTTATTTCGACTCGAAAAGGAGCGGTTTCTTATATCAAAGCGTTGGATAATATTCCAAATAAACTGGAAAAACATTTTTACGATAATAATAAACTTATTATTTATCCATTCCAATACAATCATGTGTTTGGGCAATACGAGGATTTATCATCCGGCCCATTATCCAAAGGGATTGAGGCTTTTGAAAGTTTGGGAAAAGGTATTGGAAGCATTTTCAAAAAGGATTGATTAAATATTTTTTTCTTTCTTAAGCAACTCGAAAAAATAATAAACAGCAGGGCATACAAACGAATTTTTAAGAGTTAAATCGAGTAGTTGATAAAATCTACGTCTGTCGGTGTGTGGATATTCCTTGCAAGCATTTGGACGAACCTCGTATATTTGGCAATAGTTGTCGGGCAATAAAAACGGGCAGGGCGGTTCTTTATAAACATAATCACCATCGCCATCGAGCCGCAAGTATTTTTCGGTAAAACTTGCAGGTTTCGTTTTTAAATGCTTTGAAATCCTTACAATATCCGAATCTTTTATAATTGGTGAAATATTTTTACAGCAGTTGGCACAATCTAAGCAATCAATTTTTGAGAAAACTATATCGTGCACTTCCTTGGCAATACTGTCTAAATTGCTTGGTTTCTTTTTTTTTAACTTAGCACAAAACTCAATATTTGAGTTCTTCTTTTGTTGGGCAATAATTTTAAGTTCCTTAATGTCAATAACCTTCATAGTAAATATGTGCATCAAAAAACTATTCGAGAATTGAATTGTATCGAATAGTTCTAAAAATTAGGGCTATTGAAATTTATCTAATTGAACTTAGGTTGAAAAAATCTAAATAATTAGATTTGTTGTCTCCATATGCCTCAATATCTTTATCTTTAATAACATATGTGCATTTTTCTCCAACAACTCCTGAAAAATATATGTCTAAATGATTATCAATTTCGTCAATCATTTCAATCTTAGCCAAATTATTATTTATACTAGGAGTGTGTAAGCTTTCGTTGCAAATTGGGCAATAAAAGCTAATTAAATCACCTTTTTCATACTTAAATTCAGGATGACTATGAATTGAATAATCTCCAATTTTTGAACTTAGCAACAATAAGCCTTTTTTATTGTGCTTTGAACGAACTCCAAAAATAATTTTATCGTCAACATTCAGATAGCCTTTGCAGTGGGGACATAGATAATTGTTACTCATTATGCTTTTCATTTTATTAAAAAACAAATGTGTGAAAAAAAATGAAAGAATAAAAATTAAATAATTAACAAGTATTAAACATACTTTAATATTGTAGGTTTATGATAAGTTGTTGTAATCTATAATAATTAACAAAAATAATTGACAATTTATTCATTAACTTTTTTCTAAGTACATGACAAAAGATTGAGGCATTTTTTATAATCTACTGTTATTCTGTTAAATAAAGCATGTGAAATAAATATTAATCC
>MEOF01000062.1 GCA_001769505.1 Bacteroidetes bacterium GWF2_33_38 | reverse complement strand
TATCATTTTAAATCGTTTTTATAGGGGCTTTGCCAAAGCTTGTGAAGAGTTGGAATATCGCTGATTATCAGTGTGTTATACTTTGATTAAAATCAACTTTGGCAAAGTTGAACGAACTATAGTGATTACAAATTGCTTTGAAATTGAAACTTTAAAGCAAACTAAAAAGCAAAACCAGAATTTTACAATTTTACCATTTGTTTTTTATAGTTTATTTTACGCTGAATCAAAACCTGATTCTTTTTCTCTTCTTGAACTGATTTGTGAATTTTATAAACCACAATTCCAACTACTGCAACAAGTAAAATTATAAATCCAACGTTTATTAAATCCATTAGTCTCATGATACCCTCCTTTTGTTTTAGTTTAGGTTTCTGTACTTTAGACGAGTGAAACAACATGGAAGTTTCTTTGTGAGCCAGTATATATGAGCTCGTATTTATAAAAGAAAGCTTTTGTTAGGTAATTAAGCGTATTTTATACACTAATAAATAAATATTTTTATAACTAAAAACGTAAATAACTATTAATAAACAACTTAACTTCTATTTAGATAAGCATTGAGCAATTTCACCTATATACATGCGGTGATAGTCTTTTAAAACATAGTTTTTGTCAATATCACAATTAATAAAATTTTCAGGTATTAAATCGTTGAAATATAATTTTTTGCACGAAAGTATTAGTTTTGCTTCGGAAAATGCAACTGTGTTATGAGATTCAATGGGTGTTAATCCAATACCCGAAATCTTATTAATTTCACGTCCCGATTTAGTTCCACAAAGTTTTAAAATATCTTTGTATTCGTCATTAAAAAACGATAATGTAAAATCAACACTATTCTCCATAAATTCATAAGTATATCTCTGAGGACGAATAAAAATGAAAACTACAGGTTTATTCCATAAAATTCCAAAGCCTCCCCAAGAAGCTGTCATTGTGTTAAAATTACGTTTATCGCCGGCAGTAATCAACATCCAATCTTTACCAATTAATTTAAACGTATTTTCTGATATATTTTCCAGTTGAATATTTTTAAAACTTTCCATATTTAACTTGTTTTACGATATCGCCATGTTGCCAAGCTCAAAATTACAAAAGCATAGATTAATAATGCAATTATTTCATCTAAAATGTCATAAAAGCCACTTCCCTTCAACATAACCATACGCATAACTTTAATAAAATATGCCACAGGATTTATAATGTTTACATTTTGTGCCCACTCAGGCATGCTTTCTACTGAAGTAAATAAACCACTCATTAAAATGAAAATCACGATAAAAAACCATGAAATAAACATAGACTGTTGTTGAGTGTTCGAAATTGTCGATATAAATAATCCTATTCCTAAAATAACTAACAAATAAAGAACTGCAAACATGAATATTAATCCTATGCTACCTACCACAGGAATACCAAAAAATAGTTTTCCTAACATTAGTCCAAATGCAAGTTCAAATAACGAGATTAACAAAAATGGAAGTAATTTTCCAATTATAAACTGGTATTTTTTGATTGGCGTTACATTTATTTGTTCGATAGTTCCAATTTCTTTTTCACGAACAATGTTCATTCCTGTTAGAAAAAGTGCAATAATCGTAACCAACAAAACCAGAATCCCCGGAAGCATAAATGTCTTGAAATTCAACTCTGGATTGTACCAAAACGAATAATTTACATTAATATTAGGAGGCAAACTTATTCCCTGAGGCAAACTTACATATTCGTCAATCAATTCACGATTTAAATCTCCGATAATTGCAATTAAATAAGCATTAGCTAAACCTGCAGAAGTCCCGTTAATGGCATTGACCAATAGTTGTATATCTGAATTATTTTCTTTAAATAATTTTTGTTCAAATTTTGCTGGAATATTTACAATTACATCAACCTTGTCTTTTTTTAGTTCGGCTTCTGCTTCTTTAATCGAAAAAGAATAATTATTCACATTAAAAAATGGAGAACCTTTTAATTTGCTTACCAATCGATGTGAAGCATATGACAAATCGTTGTCGACTACAGCAACTTTAATGTTTTTCATTTCGAAAGTAGCTGCATGAACTAAAATAAGCAATTGAACGATTGGAACAACAAAGATGAATGGCAACATCATCTTATTGCGAACAATTTGCAAAAACTCTTTTTGTAAAATAAACAGTATTGTTTTCAATTTTCAATAAACAATTAATAAATTTTAATTAGCAAATTATCTCATTAACAAATTAGCAAATTACTCAAGTCTTATTTTATATTTCTTAGCACTCATTACAATGAAAAAGAATGTCATGCCAAGCAATATTAAAGTTTCTTTCCATATGTACATAAAATCGGTTCCCTTCAACATTATGTTTTTCAAAATAATTATAAACCAACGAGGAGGCATTATGTTACTCAGTACTTGCAAGAAAATTGGCATATTTTCAATAGGGAAAATAAAACCTGACAATAAAATGGTTGGTAACATTAATGCGAACATCGAAATTACCATAGCTGTTTGTTGACTAGAACTTACTGTCGAAATCAAAATTCCTAGTGATAATGCAAGCAAAGTAAACAACATGGTTATTAGCAATAACATAATTGTACTTCCATGAATCGGAACATTGAAAACGAATCTTCCAAGCAATAAAATTGACATTCCGCTAACAAAAGATAGTACAAAATATGGTGTAACTTTTCCTAAAATAACTTGAATAGGTTTCAGTGGAGAAACCAATAAAACTTCCATTGTTCCAAGTTCTTTCTCGCGTGCTATAGAAATTGAAGTCATCATTGCTGAAACCAACATTAAAATCATTGCCATAATACCAGGAACAAACATATATACACCTTTTAAGTTTTCGTTGTACATCATTCGAACTTGAGGTACGATTTGCATAACATTACGTTTATCCTTAATCGTTTTATTTATATAATCGCGAACTATTGCGTTGGTGTAATTAACCAATAAATTGGCAGTATTGGGCTCCGAAGCGTCGGCTAAAATCTGAATATGTGCCTTATTCTCCTTAACCAATCGACCTGCAAAATCATCTTCGAATATTATAACTTGCTTAATTTCTCCTTCCTTAAAACTCTGTTCGATTTCAGCTTGAGTTGAAATATTTTTATCTAAAATAAAATAACCTGACGATAAAATTTTATTCGAGATAGCAAGTGTAACTTCGTCTTTCGATTTATCGAGAATGGCAATTTTAGCATTTTTTATTTCGTTTGTAATCACAAAACCAAAAAGGAGAACTTGAGCAATAGGCATTCCGAAAAGAATTATCATCGTTCGATAATCCCTAAAAATGTGAAGAAATTCTTTTTTTACAAATCCTATAAATCGTTTCATGCTTAAGTTAAAAGTTCGTAAAGTTTGTAAAGTTGAATGTTTATAAAGTTTTTATAAGTCCGGATAAAAGTTTTGAAATTTCGAGAGATAAATTATAAAGTTCATCGAATTTTTGTTTATCAATTTTATTTAAGTCCATTGCTAAATGCAACATTGAACGAACTTCACCACAAGAACCTTTTGCAATAAATAAAAATTGCTTAAACTCCTTATTCGATTTTCTTTCAAAACCTTCAGCAATATTGTTCATGATCGAGACAGAAGCTCTTTCTATTTGACTTTTAAAACCGAAATCATTGCTTTTTTCAAAAGTTTTGTAAACTTCTAAAGTTAGTTCTTTAGCTTTTTGCCACGATAAAATATCTTCAAATCTTTCTATTCTCATACTCTTTTCTTTCTACTTTATAAACTTTCAACTTTCAACTCTAGTAGCTTTTCGTGCCAATTTTATAAAAACATCATTCATATTTTCAACTCCATATATTTCTTTTAAATTCTGAGGTGTATCAAGAGCTTCGATTCGTCCGTCGACCATAATCGAAACTCGGTCGCAATACTCGGCTTCGTCCATATAATGAGTTGTAACAAATACGGTTATCCCCTGCTCTGCCGCTTGATAAATTAAGTCCCAAAACTGCCGTCGAGTTACAGGGTCAACACCTCCGGTTGGCTCATCAAGAAAAACAATCTTCGGATTGTGAAAAATAGCTACTGAAAATGCCAACTTTTGCTTCCAACCCAATGGAATTTCTTTAATTTGTTTATTTTTAACATCTTCCAACCCTAAACGTGTTATAAGCTCAAGCGTTTTCGTTTTAATATTTTTTCGCGACATTCCGTAAATCCCAGCATAAAATCGAATATTTTCGACAATAGTCAAGTCTTCGTAAAGCGAAAATTTTTGACTCATGTAGCCAATGTTTTTCTTAATTTTTTCTCTTTCGTTGTAAACGTCAAAATTGGCAATTTTAATCTCGCCTGAAGTAGGGAATGATAATCCGCAAAGAATTTTAATGGCTGTCGTTTTTCCAGCTCCATTGGCACCCAAAAAACCAAATATTTCGCCTTGTGCTACTTCAAAATTCAAGTTATCGTTTGCGGTAAAATCGCCAAATTTTTTCACTAAATTTTTAACGGTTATTATGGCTGTATTTGAATTCATTTTTAAGCTTTTACATTAAATCCATAAAACAATCTTCGATACTAGCTTTAATCGTTTTAATTTCTATTTCATGATGACCTTTTTGAAATAAAAATTGCTCAATCTCTTGTGTGTTTAAATTATTGTCGTTGCTTGTATAATGCAGATATTGACCAAATAAATACACACTTCTTGTTGATTTAAACTCTTTTAAATCCTTGCTTAATTTGTATAAATTATTGCTTTTGATTGCAAAAAGTTTGTGGCTGTATTGATTCGTAATATTTTCAGGAGTATCAATCGAAAGTATTTTTCCCGACTGAATTAAAGCAACCCTATCGCAAAGACTTGCTTCATCCATATATGGTGTTGAGACTAAAATGGTGATACCTTTTTGTTTTAAACCTCTCAACATTTCCCAAAATTCTTTTCTCGAAACAGCATCCACACCTGTTGTAGGCTCGTCTAAAAATAAGACTTTTGGGCGATGAATCAATGCACACGATAGAGCTAATTTTTGCTTCATTCCGCCCGATAATTTTCCTGCCAAGCGATGTTTAAATGGCTCGATATGAGAGTAAATATCTTTTACTAAATCGTAGTTTTCTTCAATGGTAGTGCCAAAAACAGTTGCAAAAAAGTTTAAATTTTCTTCTACGCTCAAATCTTGATAAAGCGAAAATTTCCCAGGCATGTAGCCTACTATGTTTCTAATTTTTTTGTAATCTTTTACTACATCATATCCAAAAACTTCAGCACTCCCATCAGTTGCTAACAAAAGAGTTGTAAGAATCCTGAACAAACTTGTTTTTCCTGCACCATCAGGACCGATAAGTCCGAACAATTCAGAATCGTTTACCTCGAATGAGATATTCTTCAAGGCTTGTGCATTCTTGTAAGATTTACTGATATTTTCGACTATTATTCGTTTCACTTTTAGTTACTAGTTATGAGTTAATAGTAATTAGCTTTTTTTAATCCCCTTCTGTCCTTCGGACATCTTCCCAAAGGGAAGAAATTTTTATTTCAAATAATCTTATTTTTTTTCCTTCATTAACTCATTAGCAAATTAGCACATTATCAAATTAAAAATTTACTTCTCCCGGCATTCCTATTTTTATTGAGCCATCGTTTTCAACTTTAACTTTTATGGCATAAACAAGGTTGACCCTTTCCTCTTTAGTTTGAATAATTTTAGGTGTAAATTCGGATTGGTCGGCAATCCATGTAACTACGCCCTTTAAGGTTTTTAATCCGTCCGAAGATTTATCAATCATTACATCAACCTCTTGTCCAATTTTAACTTTTTCGAGTTGATCGCCACTAATGTATGCACGCAAGGTCATTTGTTTCATATCTGAAATTTTATAAAGAGCCTTTCCCATAACTACCATTTCGTGCTGTTCAACAAATTTTTCGAGCACTACGCCATCCATAGGATTAACTATGTACGAACGCATAATTTGATCGTCGACAATATCGATTTGCTTATCTAACACATCAACTTCGTTAAGAACAGAAGCATTTTGAGTTCTTATTGATTTTATTTGACTTTCAAGCACATTTAATTGACCGTTTATATCGTCAATTTGTTTTGAAGTTGCAGCACCGTCAGCGAGTAATTTCTCAACTCGTTTTTTTTCAATCTCAAGCACTTTCTTTTGCTCTTCGACAATATCAATTTGAGCTAAAATATTTGATACTTTTATTGAAATAGCTTTTTTCTGCGATTCAAGCTGTTCTTTTTTCAAAACTAATCCAAGGGTATCAACAAAGCCTATCAATTGTCCCGATTTTATACTTTCTCCCTCATCAACAGTAAAGCTAAGCATTTTACCATTTGCTTCTGATGAGATTATTATTTCGGTAGTCTCAAAGTTCCCATATGCATCGGCTTTATCCTCATTTAATGAACATGAAGAAAAAAACAAAATTCCTATTGATGCTGTAATTATTATTCTTGATTTCATATTTTTAATGTGCTAATGTTTTAATGTGCTAATGTGCTAATTTATTAATGTGTTAATTGTTTAATTTCCTTGCATCGTAATGTAATTAATTTTTGCTTGTATGAGTTCTAATTCGTGTGATTTTAAACTTATTTTAGCATTAATTTCGGCATTCAAATCGGTAATATAATCGGTTGAAGTAATAATTCCATTTTCGAGTTTTGAAGCTGATGTTTCGCTAATTTTTGTTCTTAATTTTATAATTTCTGCATCTTTTGCTAAAATCTCGTTGTATTTCTGAAATTTCACTTCTTCGGAAACCAATCCTATGCTAATATTTTTCGAAAAAGTTTCTTTATTTTTTTGTAAAATTTCTTTTTGTATAGCATAAATCTGTTTTTCACGTGATGATTCTTTCCAATCCCAAAAATTCCATGTCAACTTAGCTCCAACATAGTAAAAAGTATCAAATTCATCGCTAAACATATTAAAAGCTGGGCGACCGTAACCAACTTGACCAAAGCCAAATAACATTGGATAATTTTTGCGGGTAACTAATTTGCTTGCGGCATCTAATTTATTCATTTGAAGATCGAGTAATTTTAATTCAGGTCGAGCTAAATCTTTGTTTAAAACATCAACCGACGGAATTTCGACCATTACATCTGCTGGCAATTCACGATTTAATAAAATTTCTAATCCTTTCAATGCAGATTCATAAGTCATTTCGATTTGCAATATCTTTTGTTCTAATTTTAATTTTTCGGCTAGAAGAACGTCAAGACTTGCCTGCAACATAACACCGTTATCAACTGCCGATGACATAACCATCAATCGTTTTTCTATTTCTTCAATCATAATTTGCAACCCATTTTTATTTTCTTGCAAAAGCAACAAAGCAAAATAAAGTTTATTGATTCGGTCTTTGATTTGATACAATTCAACTTCAACTTGTTGCAGGTTTGTTTCCATATTGGCATTTTCAATTTCCTTTTTGTATTTATTAATTCCACCATCGTAAATTACTTGATTTACATCTAAGCTAAGTTTATACTGGTCTTTTTTGGGTGCAGGAATATCTAACTCAGGAATTTCTATTTCGATTTGAACCGGAAATTGAGCAAAAATTTCTTCCATAAATTTATCGAACGGAATTTCAACTTTTGTAACATCTGACTGATAAGTTGCTTGCCCATTTAAACTGAATTTTGGCAAATAAGCCACATTTACATTACTCGTTTGCAGCTCGTTCATTCTCAAGTATAAATCTCTATTTCCATAAGTTGGATAAGCCTTTTCGGCTTCGGCATAGCAATCAAATAACGTAATTACATTTTTGTTTTGAGTAAAACCATCGTAACATATTATGCTCAGCAATAGACCAGCTATTAAATATTTATATTTCATGTATTTATTTTTTTATCGAATTAATAATAAATTCGGCAACTTCAGTTTTTCTGTTTTCAATAAATTGATTGTAAGTATCTTCATTATTATCAAATAGAATTCCTTTTAATATTGGTTTCGAAACGAAAGGAAAAATTGATAATGAAACAATATTTGCAAACAATTGTTCTGCTTTTATTGGTCTGATTGTACCTTTTTGAACTTCTATTTCAATAAGCATCGAAAGTTTTCCTAATAAATTATTTTCTTTTGCTTTTGTAATTGCATTAAATAATAATGGAAGTTTATCAGCATTTTTATTTAGTTCGTGCAAAACAAACATTGGTATGTAAGGATTATTTTGAATTATTGAAATGTAAGCTTTTACAAATTGTTCAATTCTTTCAAACAAAGTTCCTTCTTTTGTGAATACTTTTTCAATTATTGGAAACAGTCCTTTGAATGCATCAATAAAAACTACTTCAAACAATTTATCTTTACTTCGATAATAATAGTGAAGCAACGATTTATTTATACCAGCCTCATCGGCAATCTCCTGCATTCTAGCACCATCAAATCCCTTTTGAATGAACACCTTACGAGCAGCTTCTAAAATTTTTTGTTCGTTGTCTATCATTTAACCAAATGTTTTAATCAATTAATCAAACTAAATAGTTTAACTAATTGGTCAAATTTAAATACATATTTTTTATCTTCCAAATGTTTTTACATTTTTTTTCTAAAACTGAATAAAGAAATACAATGGAATAATTTTATATTTTTGTATAAAAAAAATTAAAACATTGGAAAACAAAGCAATTCCCTTCGGTAGATATTTTGAAGAATTTGAAATTGGTGATGTTTACAAACATTGGCCAGGAAAAACAATCACAGAATCAGATAACAACTTGTTTTCGTTGCTTACCATGAATCATCATCCAGTTCATCTGGATTTGAATTATGCAACATCACAACAACATGGAAAAATTCTAGTGGTTGGAACCTTAGTTTTTTCGTTGGTAGTTGGTATGTCGGTCAAAGATGTTAGCGGAAATGCAATTGCAAACCTAGCCTATCATGAAGTAAAACACTTAAATCCTGTTTTTATTGGAGATACGATATACGCCGAAACAAAAGTTTTAGAAAAGACAGAATCGAAATCGAAGCCCGACAGAGGCTCTGTAAAAGTTGAAACTATAGCATACAATCAACGCAAAGAGGCTGTTTTGTCGTTCTCTAGAACTGTACTAATACCTAAAATGAAATTAAAATGAAATACGTAGGACGATATATTTTAAGGACTGTTTTATTTACTGCCGGACATAACGAAAAGTATATAAACAAGGCTTTTGAATCAGATGCCGACACCATTGTTTTAGATTTAGAAGATGCTGTTCCAGCTAATAAAAAGGCCGAAGCACGCAAAAAAATAATGGAAGTTTTGAAGGTAAACACCGATAAGCGTCCTATTTTTGTTAGAATCAATCCACTTGAATCTGGCGACACATTAAAAGATTTAGACGAGGTTGCTTGTGAAAAACTGTCGGGTTTTGTTTATCCTAAAGTGTACAATGCAGAAGATATAAAAGTATTTGATGCTCAATTGAGTTTAAAAGAAAAAAACCTAAATTTACCAAAAGGATACTTCGATATAATTGCACTTATCGAAACCCCCGAAGCCGTTTTAAATGTTCATGAAATTGCCAGATCGTCAAAAAGAATGAAAGCACTTCTTTTTGGTTGCGAAGATTTTTTAGCAGACATGGAAGGCGAACACGGAATGGAAGGCAGATCGCTACTTGTACCTCGCCATTTGGTTTCGATGGCGGCTCGTGCTGCTGGAATAATTCCGATTGATACGCCTTATGTAAAAATTGGCGATTTTGAAGGCTTAAAGCTTCATATTCAACAAGCTAAAGAACTTGGCTACGAAGGAATGTTGGTTATGACACCAAAAGAAATCCCGATTGTAAAAGAAAAATATTCACCTTCGAAAGAAGAAGTTGAAAAAGCAAAAAAATTGGTTTTGTTTTCGTTAGAAACAAACGAAGCCAACAAAGGAATTGCCGTAGTTGACAATATTTTTGTTTCACCTCCTACTCTTTCGAGAGCCAATAAATTGCTTGCCCGACACGAAAATATTATAAAATTCGAATCGTATTTAAAGGAATAAAATATTAGAATTGACCTGAATTTTGAAAAGTTTTAATAGCTATTTTGACAGATAAAAGATAAATACTGCACCCAACATATTTTGTCAGAAAGGCTCTAAAACTCACAGTAAAGAATTAAACTATCTTAAATTAATTTTATATTTTTGATGTAAATACTGATTATGAATAAGAAAATTCAAAATATCGAAATATATCAAAAACTTGTTGATTCAATTGGAATTACAATTGAAAGTGCTCGGCAAAGAGCAATTCAAGCTGTTAATAACGAGCTACTAAAAGCTAATTGGGAGATTGGAAAATATATCGTTGAATACGAACAACATGGAAACGAAAAGGCAGAATATGGTAGTTCATTATTGACAACCCTTTCTAAAGACCTAAAATCAAGATTTGGCAAAGGATTCAGCAAGAGTAATATCTATTTAATGAGGCAATTTTACCTAAATTATCAGATTTTCCAGTCAGTGACTGGAAAATTGACATGGACTCATTATGCTGAATTATTGGGTGTTTCGGATGGTTTCGCCAGAGGGTTTTATGAAAAACAAGCGGTTAATGATAATTGGAGCGTACGAGAATTAAAAAGGCAAATAAATTCATCATTATTTGAGAGATTGGCATTGAGTCAGAATAAAAAAGGAGTCCTGAAACTATCGGAGAAAGGACTTATTATTTCAGAGCCAAAAGATATTGTGAAAGACCCTTACGTACTTGATTTTCTACAGATTTCAAAAGAATACAGAATGACTGAAAGTAAGTTGGAACAAAAAATCATAGACAACCTTCAAATATTTCTGCTTGAATTAGGAAAAGGGTTTTCGTTTATCGGCAGACAATATCGGATAACGTTAGACAACGACCATTACTATGTTGATTTGGTATTTTATCATAGAATACTCAAGTGCTTCGTGTTAATTGACTTAAAAACAAAGCACGTAAAGCATCAAGATATTGGGCAGATGAATATGTACTTGAATTATTTCAAGTCAGAGGAAAATACCGAAGGAGATAACCCGCCAATTGGAATAGTTTTAGGAGCAGACAAAAATGACATATTAGTTGAATATGCAATTGGAGGAATTTCAAACAATATTTTTGTTTCCAAATATCAATTATACTTACCTGACAAAAAAATATTGGAACAAAAAGTAAAAGAATTGATGACATAATAAAACCAAACCATCAATATTATACTCTCGCCTACTCATATATCAAAGTAAATAAATTTATGAATTTGAAGATAGTAGTTTTTCTAATCTTGCAAATTTTGACTAGATTTGCATAGAAGGCTTATTGGTATTATTACAAGCAAAAAAAATGATTTCGTTGGAACAGTCAAACAACCATATTATAAAAAAAGCCGAATTAATTGCCGACTTACGAAATATCGGACTTAAAGAAGGCGATTTACTTCATTTAAAAGTCTCGTTAAAATCGATTGGTAAAATCGAGGGCGGAGCCAAAACTTTAATCGAAGCTTTCTTAGAAGTATTGGGAGACAAGGGTACGATTGTTTCCGATGCTTTTGTAACAGCACATCCGCTCCCACTTTCGAAAAAAAATTCGACACTTACCGATGATTTCACTCCATCATATGCTGGAGGATTTGCAAATGCAATGATTAAGCATCCCAACATATATCGAAGCAAACACCCGATACAAAAATTTGCAGCAATTGGATATTTAGCAAAGGAACTTACCGAAAATCATACCGATAAAAGTGGCGGCTACGAATTGCTTAATGAAATGGCAAAAATGGAAGCCAAAAATTTAACCATCGGAAAAAAAGTAGTTGGAGTTGGAACTACTCATGTGGCCATTGAACATTTAGGATTTGTAAAAAAATACCAAAACAAAGGAGTACGTTATAAAAATTCGTCAGGCGAAGTTTCTATCGCCAAAATGAATTGGCACGGAGGCTGTGGGCGTGGCTTTCCTAATTTCTTCGATTTATACGACGAAAAAGGAGGAACAATTAGAAAAGGGAAAGTTGGTCAAGCGAATGCACTGCTTACAGATATGAAAAAAACCTTAGAAATTGAGATTGAGAAGCTAAAAATTGATCCTACGTTTTTCTTTTGTCATCGTCCGGGCTGTATTGATTGTAGGTTAAATTGGAAGCATTCAACCGGAAACCCTATTGTGGTTCGTTATCATTGGTTGATTCAAAATTTTAAAGAGAAATCAATAAAAGGATTTTTATTAAGTTTTTGGAATAAAGTTGAGCATTTTTTTGTGAAATTGATAAAGAAATAACCATCGTTGGAAAACACTAAAATTCATACTAAAAAATCGTTTTTCGACTTATTTTTATTCAACAATACAAATACCTATATTTCGTTTTACCTACTTATAATTTCAATCTTTCTGGAGTTCTATTATGTTAATTTTGTCCATAAAATTTATTTCTACGATGGATTTTCGTTTGATTTTAATATTGTTAAATATGTCATATCCAAGTTTTTATTAATCGGTTTTTTATTGCTGTCACATATGCTTTACGACAAGAGTAAATTTGTATATTCGATTTATTCAATCTTCATGCTTTTTGTGCTAATTCCGAATTTAATTCTTTATTCGTACATGAATGTTACAGAAGGACCTATTTTAGTTAGTTCATTTATTCTTCTCTTATTGGTTTTTATTTCAGCTAATAAACTTAGTGTGAGTCATATATATGTTCAAGAAAACATCAAATATTATTTTTTGGTTTTGGCCGCAATTTTATTTTTAATTCCAATTGCAATTGAAAATGGATTTACAGTAAACTGGAAAACCTTGTTTTTACAAGAAATATATGAAACTCGCGACGTATTTGCCAGTAAACTATCGTCATTATCGTCGTACACATTTGGCTGGGAAGTAAAGGTTGTAGCACCACTACTATTGATTTTTTGCTTGATAAAAAAAGAATATTTTTTTGCCTTTTTAGCCTTCAGCTTTGTGATATACAGTTTTCTTATTTCGGGACATAAATCAGTATATTTATCTACAGTTGTAATTTTATTTTTCTTCTACTTAGGAAAAAATTATGAACTAAAAATTAAATATTTTTTTGCACTAATTATCTTTATGCTAATTGGTGTTTACGCTTTCGACAGTACATTTTTAGAAGGGAATCTAACTCAATCGATTTTTGTTCGCCGACTATTTTTCGTCCCAGCCTTATTAAACACCCATTATTTCGATTTTTTTCAAAACGAACCTATTTATCTGTCACATAGTATTTTATCAAGTTTCATTGAATATCCTTACGATTTAGACCCAAGTCATTTAATTGCAAATGAATATTTTGCCAAACCTGAAATGAGTTCAAACAATGGAATAATTGCCGATGGTTATATGAATTTTGGAATAATTGGAGCAATTCTCTATTCATTTATATTTTCAATTGTTATATTATTTTTTAATTCATTAGATATTGACTCCAGATATTTTGGACTTTTCTTTCTATTAATTCGAGTTTTTATCGGGTCAGCTCTTTTAACTGTAGTACTTACTCACGGATTGTGGATTTTATTGCTGCTTTCACTTGTATATTTGCGAAAGCGAAAACTAATGAACACTTAAATGATTGAGATAATTATAAATAATAAATTTATACCTGAGCGAACCTACGTACTCGACGTGATTGCCGAATACTTAAATTTCGATTATAAACTAACTGTCAATAAGACTGTAGAAAATGTAGAATTTCATTTTAACGGAAAAAAAATCATAATTATTGATGTTTTTTTCTCTAAATTTGTTGATGGTACTAAATATCTTAATTCACAAAATATTCCTCAATCTATAGCATTCGGCGAATGCGAATTTATTTCAGAAAATAACATTCCAATACTATTCGGCACAAACAACATAAAAATAGAAGAACAAGAAATTATTTGCGGAATAGATATCATTGCATCAATTTTCTTTATGCTCACAAGATGGGAAGAAATTACCATAAAAACTCTTGACTCTCACTCACGCTTTCCTGCATCGGAAAGCGTAGCTTTCAAAAATATTTTTTTGCACCGCCCCGTTGTTGACGAATACATCATGTTTTTTTATAAAATGTTATATAAAATTGGATACTCAGGAAATGTAAAACATCGAAAATTTGAAATAACGCTTACACATGACATCGACTATTTTTACAAATGGTCTAATTTTTCAAAATTTTTAAAAACATTGGCTGGAGATATCCTTGTTCGAAAAAAATTAAAGGTTTTATTTTCAAACATTTCGTTGTATTATAAAATTCAAAAAAATAAAGCATTAGATCCAAACGATAGCTTTGATTATTTTATGAATCTTGCCGAAAAAGCAGGAATTAAATCTCACTTTTTCTTCATGAGTGGAGGAAAAACAAAAAATGACAATCATTACGAAATTGCCAATACTAAGGTTCATGAAAAATTGAATCAAATTATTGAACGAGAACATATAATTGGAATTCACCCAAGCTACGAAACTTATCTTGATAAAAATCAGTTTCAACATGAAAAAATGTTGATTGAAAAACTCACGTTAAAAAAACTCACTTGCGGACGTCAGCACTATTTAAGATTTGAAATTCCTACGACTTGGCAAATTTGGGACGATTTAGGTTTTGAATGGGACTCATCAATGTATTATTCCGAAAAAATGGGATTTCGTTCCGGAGCATGTTTCGAATACAATGTATTTAATTGTCTTACGCGAAAAAAATTAAACTTACGTGAGAAACCATTAATTGTAATGGATACAAGTATTTTAAATGATAAAAAAACGAGTTGGGAAATTCATAAAAAAAATATCAAAGACCTTTTCGAAAAGGTAAAAAAATACAATGGTAATTTTGTTATACTTTGGCACAATTCGAATGTAAATACTTACGAATCGGCAAAAATCAAAAAGCTTTTTGAAACAATGCTAGAAAAAGATTAATTTGGATTGTATTCTTTAATCTTTCGTCGTAAGTCGATAAAAAATCCTACAAAAATTCCAATAACAAAAAACAAAGCAAAAAATCTTACAAGAGTAATTTTTATATCTGTTTTTTTGTTTCTAGTTACGTAGCTATCGATAATTGTGAGTGGTTGATTAAAAAGCAATAAGCTCTCAATTTCATTTTTTTTCTCGACCAATTCTATCGCTTCACTAAAAAACGATTGTGCCAAAAGCGGATTGCTAGAAATATTTTTGCTTTGGCTATTCAAAAGTTCAAGCTGAGTATCAATTTCTTGAATTGTATTTTCGTATTGTTTTCGTTCAAAATTCAGTTTTTTCACAATAAAATCATTGGTGTTAAAATAATTAGCAAAACTTACTTTGATTGAATCAACTTCATTAACTTCTTCTTTTTGCGACTTTAAATTCACACTAATAATATAATAATTTTCTTCCACCTCGACTTCTTCGGGAACACTTGAACTAATTTCAACTATTTTTCGAGCTAAATTTTTCGAGATTTTAAGTTTCTGCGAAAGCACAGTATAATCTTTTAAAACAATGGTAGTCTGCAACTCTCCTACCATCCGCGTAAACAAATCGCTATTAATAACATCAGAATTTGCAATAATCGATATTTTAGATGTGTCTGATTTATAGAAATAATATCCTGTCCCTAAAACAATACCCAGTAAACCCAAAGCTAATATTTTTAAAACATGACGTAATGTGAAAAAATATAACATCATGAAAATATCAAACAGATTGTATTCCTTTTTTTCGTTCATAATCGTAATTTTATTTACACAAAAATAAGTTATTTGGTTTAATAAACCTTAAAACATGCTTTTTTTTAAAAGTATTTATTTTTAGCAAAATATTCAGAAATATTTACCTTTGTTCGTCATAATAAAATTTTTAATGAAAATCTGCCATATTACTACTGTTCACGACGCTAAGGACGTTAGAATTTTTTACAAAGAATGCTCTTCGCTATCAAAACTCGGACACGATGTATATTTTGTGGTACTTAATGGTAAATCAGAAGTAAGAAATAATGTAACAATTATCGGTGTCGAAAGCAAATACAATTCACGAATTAAACGAATGCTTTTTGGAACTAACATGGCTTATAAAGAAGCCTTGAAATTAAATGCTGATGTGTATCATTTTCACGACCCTGAGTTTTTGTTTCATGGAATTAAACTACACCGAAAAGGAAAAAAAGTAATTTACGATGCCCATGAAGATTACCCTCGACAAATACTAGGAAAATATTATTTGAGTGCTTTTACAAAAAAAGTTTTAGCATTTTTAGTCGAAAAGCTTGAAAATTATGGAGCTCGTAGATTTGAAGGAATTATTACAGCAACTCCATATATTAAAGAACGATACATTAAATTAAACAATAATACCGTTGACATCAACAATTTTCCAATTTTGGAACAACTTCCAGAACCATCGGATTGGAATCAAAAAAGCAACGAAATTTGCTATATTGGAGCATTAAGCCGAGTTCGGGGAATTTACGAAATAGTAAAATCACTTGAAACAAGTAATTGTCGATTAAATCTTGGAGGGAGTTTCGACGAAAGTGAAAAACTGCACTTCGACGTAAAATCGCTACAATCGTGGGGAAAAGTCAACGAATTAGGATTTATAAACAGAAATCAAGTTAATGAAATTCTGAAAAAATCAAAAATTGGAATGGTAACTTTACATCCAATTGTTAACTATCTTGATTCGCTTCCTGTAAAAATGTTTGAGTATATGGCAGCCGGATTGCCAGTCATAGCGTCTGACTTTCCCTTATGGAAATCAATTATTGAAGAAAAAAATTGTGGAATTTGCGTAAATCCATTAAATCCGATTGAAATTTCGGAAGCAATAAATAAAATTCTGTCTGATAATAATTTAGCAAAAGAAATGGGCATAAATGGGAGAAAATTAGTACTCGAACAATATAATTGGGCAAAAGAAGAAGTAAAACTCAAGATTTTTTATTCAAATATTCTCGCATCAAAAATCGCTGTAAATAAATGAATTCAGTATTTGTATCCATAATTATTCCTTGTCGGAACGAAGAAAAATTTATTTCTAATGTTCTTGAAAATATTCTTAGCCAAACCTATGATAAATCGAAATTAGAAGTAATTGTTGCAGATGGCATCAGCGATGATTGCACTGCTGATATAGTTAAAGAATTTGCTGATAAGTATTCGTTTATAAAATTAATTTCAAATCCGTATAAAATTGTTCCTCATGCACTTAACATGGCCATTAAAGCCTCCGTTGGAGAGGTAATTATCAGAATGGACGCACATTCTGAATATCCTTCAACTTATATCGAACGATTGGTTGAATGTTTATTTTCATTAAATGCCGATAACGTTGGGGGCGTTTGGATAAATACCCCAAATTCGAACTCAACTAAAGACATTTCAATAGCTGAAGCACTCGCCTGCCCTTTCGGGATTGGCAATGCTCATTATAGAACAGGTACAAAAGAAATTAAACAAGTTGATACCGTTCCATTTGGTTGTTACAAACGTGAAATATTTGAAAAAATTGGTTTTTTTGATCAAGATTTAGTTCGAAATCAAGATGACGAATTCAATGCAAGGCTCATTAAAAACGGCGGGAAAATTTTTCTTATTCCAGATGTTGAAATAGTTTATTATCCTAGAAAAACAATCGGTAAATTAATTAAAATGTTTTATCAATACGGTTTATTTAAGCCACTGGTAAATAAAAAAGTTGGAAGTCCTGCTACCACTCGACAACTTGTTCCACCACTATTTTTTCTATTTCTACTTACAATCCCTATTACATTATTTTTTGGAAAAACATTATTTTTAATCTCACTGATATTTTTATCGTTCTATGTATTGACAAATCTAATATTCAGCCTTTTACTAAGTATAAAAAAACATCGTCTCATAATGCTTTTTGTCTTGCCGATTATCTTTTTTTCAATTCATATAAGCTATGGATATGGCTATATAGTCGGAATATTTAAGTTTTTATTTTTTGCATCGGCTACAGCAAAAGTTGAAATTAACAGGTAAAATATGTTGAAAAGAAAAAAAATACTATCAATACCAAATTTTGAACTTTTCATGGTTTTGGCTTTAGTATTTACATTGCCCTTGTTTAAATTGTTAAGCACATATTTTGTTGCAGCTTGGATAATTCTTTTTTTTTTACAAAAAGAAAACCTTCATCAAATCAGAAATGTATTTAAAAACGAAGGATTAATATTAAGTATCATATTTTTTTTTATACACCTAATTTGGTTGATTAGTACTCAAAATATGAAATCAGGATTATTTGATATTCAAGTTAAATTATCCTTGTTGGTATTTCCATTTCTGGCAACCACCGTATCTTTTAATAAAAATCAATTAAATAGGAATTTTGTTTTTTTGTTTTTCATTTTTGGGAATTTTATAGCACAACTAGTTTCGATCGCAAATGTTTTGTACGAAAAATACATTTTGGGGAACGAAGTCTCATTTTTTTACAACGACATCTCTCTATTTTTACACCCCTCATATTCGGCATTGTATATAATTATTTCGATTATATTAGGCATTTACTTATTTACAACTATTAATCGCCGTCTCGTAAAATTTTTCTTGATTATATATATTTTATCGAGTGTAATTTTTGTGTTTTTACTCTCTTCAAAATCAGGTATATTGTCTTTGTTTGTCATCATGTTTATTGGTATCGCTCTTTTGTTTGCAAAACTGAATATCAAAAAATGGATTAAATTCACTACCATTTTCACTATTTGTTTATTGCTTGTTAGTTCGTTTTTCATTAACAGTAGGTTAAAACACTCAATGTCAGTATTAAAGGAAAATATAACAAATAATTTTTTGCTGAATCCCAATAAATATTCAGATAGCAACGCCGATAGAATTTATATTTGGAAATCAAGTATCGAATTAATCGAACAAAATTGGCTTTCAGGAGTTGGAACAGGTGATGTTAAAGACGAGCTGCTGAACCAATATCAAAAAAATAATCTAACAGATGCATATAACAAAAAACTTAACGCTCATAATCAATATTTAGAAACTTTTATCGGATTTGGGTTATTTGGATTTCTAATATTATTTAGCTTGTTTGTAATTCCATTATTTTACGCTATCAAAAAATCAAATTATGTTTTAACTTCGTTTTTAATAATTGTAGCGTTTAACTTTTTGTTCGAGTCAATGTTAAACACACAAGCGGGCGTAGTGTTTTTTGCTTTTTTTTATAATTTTTTAGCTAAAAAGGAATATTTATGATACCATTTTCACCACCTAAAATCTATCAAGAAATAATCGACGAAGTTATCGATTCACTTAAGTCAGGTTGGATTACTACGGGTCCAAAAACCAAAAAATTTGAACAAAAACTTTCAATTTATAACGGAAATCCAAATACGCTTTGTTTAAACTCTGCAACTGCCGGACTTGAGTTAGTTCTTCGTTGGTTTGGCGTTGGTGTTGGTGACGAAGTAATTCTTCCTGCATATACATATTGTGCTACAGCAAACGTGATTATTCATTGTGGAGCAAAGCCCGTTTTTGTTGATGTTAATAGCGACGATTTCAATATTTCTGTTTCAGAAATCGAAAAAGCAATTACCGAAAAAACAAAGGTTATTATGCCTGTTGATTTCGGAGGATTTCCTTGCGATTACAATGCAATAAATAAACTCGTAGTTAAAACCGAAATATTAAAAAAGTTTAAACCTTCAAACGAAAACCAAGCAAAACTTGCACGAATTTTAATTTTATCCGATGCTGCCCACTCGTTAGGGGCAAAAGCAAATGGGAAAATGACTGGAGCATTGACCGACATCACTGTTTTTTCGTTTCATGCGGTTAAAAACCTCACTACAGCCGAAGGAGGAGCCATAGCATTCAACCTGCCAAAACCATTCGACAATCAAGTTGAATATAATTATTTCAATACTTTTTCGCTCCACGGTCAAAATAAAGATGCTTTGGCAAAAACCCAAATAGGCAATTGGCGTTACGATGTAATTATGCCCGGATATAAAGCAAATATGCCCGATGTATTGGCAGCTATCGGATTAGTAGAACTTGAGCGATACGATAAAGAAACCTTGAAACGACGAATCGAAATTATTGAAGCATACAATCAGGCTTTTGAACAGTACGAATGGGGACAAATTCCTACCTACAAAAAAGATGGACGAGAATCGTGTTATCACTTATATCCACTGAGAATCAAAAAAATTACTGAAAAACAACGTGATGCAATCATTCAAGAAATATTTGCAAAAGACGTTTCAGTTAATGTTCATTTTCAACCCGTGCCAATGTTATCGTACTATAAAAATATTGGATATAAGGTAGAAAATTATCCTATTGCATTTGACAATTATGCTCGCGAAATTTCATTACCGCTTTATTTTTCGCTCAGCGATGAAAATGTTAAAACGGTTATAAACGCTGTAATTTCATCAGTAGAAAAAATTACACGTTTATGATTTTAAAACGCTTATTCGACATTGTACTTTCTATATTCGGAATACTTTTTTTAATTCCAATATTACTCGTTATTTCAATTTTAATTGTATTAGATAGTCGTGGCGATGTTTTTTTCATTCAAAAACGAGTAGGTAAAAACAATATAGATTTTTCGCTCTATAAATTCAGAACTATGTCAGCAGGTTCTGAAAAAAAAGGATTGTTGACAGTTGGAGCTAAAGACAATCGCATTACAAAAATTGGATATTATTTACGCAAATATAAACTCGACGAATTGCCACAACTGTTTAATGTTCTATTCGGCGATATGAGCTTGGTTGGTCCTCGCCCCGAAGTACGTAAATATGTTGATTTATACACTGATAATCAAAAAGAAATTCTAAAAGTTCGTCCGGGCATAACCGATTACGCATCGATTGAATATTTTAATGAAAACGAAGTGTTGGCAAAATCTTCAAATCCCGAACAAACATACATTGATGAAATTATGCCACATAAAATTGAATTAAATCGAAAATATATTTCCGAAATTGGAGTATTTACCGATTGCAAAATTATTATGAGAACGATTTCCAAAATTTTTAAATAAATTTCTCTTACAAAAAAAATGAAAATCTACCTTTCAATTTTGCGAGGAATAAATGTTAGCGGTCATAAAATGATAAAAATGGACGCTTTGAAACAAATTTATTCTGATTTAGGATTTTTGAATGTTCAAACTTATATTCAATCAGGAAATGTTGTATTTCAATCAAAGAGCCAAAATACGAATGAAATTGCGACGCAAATCGAAGAAAAAATTACAGCTGTTTTCAATTTTGAAGTTCCTGTTTTAGTTATTGAATTTGAAGAATTAAAATCGATTATTACGCAAAATCCATTTACAAAAGACCAAAGCAAAGATACTTCATTCTTTCACGTTACATTTTTGAAAGAAAAATCTAGCATCGAAAACTTCAACAAAATAAAAGATTTACACTCAAATAATGACGAATTTCAATTGATTGATAAAAGCATTTTTTTGTATTGTCCAAATGGCTACAGAAACACAAAACTCAACAATAATTTTTTCGAGAACAAACTAAAAACTACCGCTACCACTCGAAATTGGAAAACTGTAAATGAATTGGCGAAAATTGCAGAGAAAACGATTTAATTTTTACACGAATTTTTAAGAATATTTTTTAATCTTTAGCAAAACACCTACAAAGGGAAAAAATGTAAAGAATATGTATCTGATATAGAAAAAGATTTAACTAGTTACTTGTACAAAAATATTTTTAATTATTCCATTTTGCTCAACTTCCTTTACAACAAGTTTTAATTTTCTATTTAATTTTCTATTTAATTTTACAAATATATTATTGTGAATATTTTTAATATAACCTACATGTAATTCTGATTTATAAACTTTTACAGCTTTATCTAAATAAGCATTTGGATTAGCTTCAAAATCATATCTTAATATATCACCTTTAATAATAGTATCTTTTTCTAGTTCGAGATGAGTTAATCCTGCAATATCAGTAACAAATTTGAAATTTGGTGCAGGATTAAACAAACCCAAAAATTCAAAATTATCTGTAGGCAATAATCCTTGAGTAAGTGCCAACAAATCAAATTTATTTACAATTCCTTCTGCCTCCCAAAACTTAAGAAGATGTTTATTGTCTTTTCGCTCAAAAGGGATTAATCGTAAAGAAAAAATATCTAAATCGTTTTCGTTATAAATCTTTTTAAAATCATGGGGTATTGGGAATCCATTATATTCTTTAAATCCTTCTAATTGAGCAGCTTTCACACCATCTTCCAAATACTTAAAAGTAATACCATTAGTTGCGGTACGTTCAATTACACCAACTATCTTTCTGCGACTTCCTTTTCCTTTTCGCCAACTTAAATATATTTTTTTGATTTTAAATTTCAACCTATTTCCTCCTTTAAGTTTTTGATACGAAGCTCTATGAATTTAATTATCATTTGTTTCCTATGCAAAGATAATTTACTTTTATGATATTCAATACCAATATTTACATCAATATTATCAATTAAATCTTTTATTTGATCGAAATTATATTTTTCAATAACTTTTCCTACTGTTTTTTTAATTTGATCTGGATAATTATTTTTATTTTTTTTTAATAGTTCAAAATGATTAATTTTAGAATAATCCCATTTTACTTCTGATTTTCCATTTTTAATATATTTTACCATTCTGTTTTCATTTTCTAAAAATTCTAGAATTTTATCTTCAGGAATTTCTCTTGCTAGACTACTTCCGCTATCGTATATTGGAGAAAAATTTATGTTCATTAGAGATGTTTCGGTCATATACTTGATAAAAAAATTCCTAAAAGGTAATTTACTTAATTGCAAACCACTTTTTTTATAGTGTTTATAAAACCATCTAATATATTTTATTTTATTTGTTTTCAAGTTTTCAACGTCCAAGGTTCTAATTATTGCCCAATTTTCTGAATGTCTATCTTGATTTCCAATTATTGCATCAAAAATCAAAATATCAATGAATTTATGAATAAAATGAGGGTAAGGTAAAAATGATTTTTCAACATCTTTAAATAAAATAATTGGTCGTTCAGTAACTTTAAAATTTGGAATACATTTTTTTATTAATCCGATTCCTGGTTCAAGTTCTTCATTTGTTTGATCTATCATAGACTCACAAATACAACCAACCTCATTATTTAATATTCCAACATTATAATCAAGCATATTAAATCCCAAAATACGACCTACCTTTGAAGCTATAATTTCTGACCAAAATTCAGATGGATATTTTTCAATTGATTTTTTAAAAAAATATAGTTTCCCATTTTCTGGGTTTTCAATAAAACATTTTTCACGAGTTCCTCCTGTTTGAAACCAATTTTTTATATTCCAAGATGTTATATTTGATATTGTTATCATAATTTTACCTCACAAACTCCATTCCCCCAACATTAAACCCTCTCAAAAAATCACCAATTTCAACACGATTTTTGCCCGAAAGTTGTAAATTTTTAATGCTTAAATAACCATCGGCAGTTTTAACGTATAGAAATGTTTTATTATCGGAAATAATATTTTCACCAGTTTTTGTTTTATCACCAATATTTTCAACCAATTCAACCTCAAAAATCTTCATTGTGTTTTGTTTGCCTTTTGCATCGGTAATTTCGCACCAAGCCACAGGATACGGACTTAAACCACGAACCAAATTTCTAATTTCAACCGAAGTTTTATTCCAATTAATTTTACATGTTTCTTTAAAAATTTTAGGTGCCGATTTAAGTATTGAAGAGTCTCTTATTATCGAAGTTTGTGTCACGGCAACAATATCATTTTCTTCAATTTTAGTAATTGTTCTATGAATAAGTTCAGCACCAATGTACATTAATTTATCGTGTAATGAACCCGCATTATCATTGGAATCGATAGCAAGTTTCTCGGTAAAAATAATTTTCCCTGTATCAATTTCCTTTTCGATAAAAAAAGTCGTAACTCCAGTTTCTTTTTCGCCATTAATTATTGCCCAATTTATGGGTGCAGCACCTCTGTATTGAGGCAAAATCGAAGCATGTAAATTTATCGTCCCATATTTCGGCATTGACCAAACAATTTCTGGCAACATTCTAAATGCAACCACAATTTGTAAATCGGCATTGATTGATTTAAGCTCGGCAATAAAGTTTTCGTCTTTTAAATTAGTTGGTTGTAAAATTTTTAAATTATTTTCGACACCCACTAATTTCACTTCCGACTCTTTAAGTTTAAGACCTCTACCCGCTGGTTTATCAGGAGCAGTAACGATTCCAACGATTTCGTGTCCTTCAGTAATTATCTTTCGCAACACTTCAGCAGCATATTCGGGAGTACCCATGAAAAGAATTCTTAATTTCTTTTTTTTCATTTTCAAAGAAAATTTATATTTTTATATGACTATACAAAATACTTTTTATGCAAAAAGATTTAATTGAATCGCTCAAAGAAAAAATAAAAAAACTAGAAAACGAAAATTCTGAATTAAAAAATGAAATTCAAAATTTTTCGACTCCTGCATACAAACAGTATTTTAACGATAAAGAAATCGAAGTATTATATAAACTTTTTTCAACCAAAACTATTGAAGGAATTGTTGTTTTGCAAGATTACAAAGTCGTTTACACCAACTACAAATTGCCCGAAATTTTAGGTTTTACTAGAGAAGAGGTCATAAATTCCGATTTTGCAAGTGTAATTTATGTTGAAGATATTCCAATTGTACAAGAGAGGTACGAAAAACGAATTACTGGAGAAAATCCTATAAATCAATATTACATCAGACTTGTCCATAAAAATAGTTCGTTAAAATGGGTTCTATTGCGTTCAAGTTATATATTGTGGAACGAAAAACCGGCAGTATTGGCAATTTTAACAGATATTACCGACCAAAAAGAAACAGAAGATAAGCTTCACGAAATTGATAGCAGATATAAAATGTTATACAATTCACTTACTGACATACTTATGTACTTCGATACCCAAAAAATTTTATTATCAGCAAACGAGCAAGCATTGATATTTTTTCAAAAAACCGATGTGCTTGGAAAAAATATTTCCGAATTATTTTCTCCTGATTTTGCAAAAAAATTGAACGAAAGAGTTGATTCCATTTTTATTAATCAAAAATGCTTCGAACAAGAAGATCAAGTAAGTATTCACAGTAAAGCATACTGGTTTTCATCAACATACAATCCTATTTTTGACAAAAATAAAAATATAATCGGAATACAAATTATTGCAAGAAATATTACTAAAAGAAAAATTGCTGAAAAACAACTAGAAAAAAATTATCAATTTTTAAACACCTTAATTGATACAATACCATTCCCTATTTTCAAAAAAGATATTGAAGGCAAATATGTTATGTGCAATGAAGCACTAGCAAAATTTTTCAACAAGCCAATAAACGAAATCATCGGAAAAACAATTTACGATCTCGTTGAAAAAGAATATGCCGACAGATACAACCTAAAAGATTTAGAAATTTCAAAATCACAAAAAAAACAATTTTACGAGGAAACTATTAAAACCTATAAAAACGAAATTAGAAACATACTTTTCTATAAATCAGTAATTTGTGATGAAAATGGCGAAATAGATGGATTAATTGGAGTAATGGTTGATATAACCAATCAAAAAGATTCTGAAAAAGAATTAGTTATGTCTAAAAATAAAGCCGAAGAATCAGACAAACTTAAATCATCGTTTCTTGCCAATATGTCTCACGAAATTCGCACTCCAATGAATGGAATTATTGGTTTTGCCGAGCTTTTGAAAGACGAGTACATTCAACACGATACAAGAAAAGAGTACCTTTCTTATATCAACTCATGTTCAGAAAATTTACTAAATCTAATTGATGAGATAATTGATATTTCAAAAATTGAAGCTGGTCAAATAACAATTACTAAATTAGATTTTGTGCTTGATAATCTACTCAATGAACTATATTTATTTTACAGCGAAGAAAAAAATAAAATAGGAAAAAACAATATCAACATTACTCTGAATAAAGCATTTACTAATAAAGCCATATACACTGACCCAAACAGACTAAAACAAGTTCTTATAAATTTGATTAATAACTCCTTAAAATTTACCGAACAAGGTAGCATTGAATTTGGTTATGAAATTAACAACGAAAACCAATTTGTTTTTTATGTCAAAGATACCGGAAAGGGAATTAGTGAAGAAAAACAAGAACTAATATTCAATCGATTTTATCAAGTTGAAAACACATCAAAACAAACAATAAAAGGTGCAGGATTAGGATTATCGATTTCAAAAAGTTTAATCGAAATATTAGGCGGTAAAATTTGGCTTACATCTCAACAAGGCATCGGCACAACATTCTATTTTACAATTCCAAGTAAACTTATCGAAGTACAGCAAAAAATTAATCCTTCTTTAGCTAAATCAATCGGCTTGAGTTTCGATTGGAGTAAAAACAAAGTATTGATTGTTGAAGATGACGACATTAATTTCATTCTACTTAACGAAGCCTTAAAAAAAACTAAAGTTAAAATTGAACGTGCCGCCGATGGTGTCCAAGCTATTGATTTAATTAATAAAAATTCGTACGACATAATAATTTTAGATATTCAACTTCCTCTTTTAGATGGTTTTGCTGTACTAGAATACATTAAAACATCTAAAAATATCACACCTGTTTTCATACAAACAGCTTACGCCATGGCCGATGAAAAAAATAAATGCATTGCAGCAGGATGCAATGAATATTTATCTAAACCTATAAAAATTAACAAATTATACGAATTAATGAATCTTTACTTAAATCAAAAATATATAAAATCATAGCATATAATGTTTCAATTATTAACATATGTAAAAAAGATTTTTTTTATTAATTAAAGGTTTAATATATATTTGTAGGTCTATAAAGTATATGAATTAACAATATGAAAAATTTAAAAATTATCGTATTAGCAAAACAAGTTCCCGATACTAGAAATGTTGGAAAAGATGCGATGAAAGCTGACGGAACCGTTAATAGAGGAGCATTACCAGCTATCTTTAATCCTGAAGACTTGAACGCACTTGAACAAGCACTTCGCATTAAAGAAAAGTATGAAAATGTTACCATTACAATATTAACAATGGGTCCGGGCAGAGCTGCTGAAATTATTCGTGAAGCTATGTACAGAGGAGCAGACGGAGGTTATCTATTAACCGATAGAAAATTTGCAGGATCTGATACTCTCGCAACTTCATATGCATTGTCGCTGGCAATAAAAAAAATTGATTACGATATAATTATTGCTGGTCGCCAAGCTATCGATGGTGATACAGCTCAAGTTGGACCTCAAATTGCAGAAAAATTAAGCATTCCACAAATTACATACGCCGAAGAAATTTTTTCAGTTGAAAAAGGAGAAGTTACGGTAAAAAGAAGGTTGGAAAGAGGAATTGAAGTTGTAAAAGCTAAGCTTCCAGCAATGATTACTGTTCATAGCTCAGCTCCTGAATGCAGACCTCGACATGCAAAACAATATCTAAAATTCAAACACGCCCGTACAACATCTGAAATGCAAGATGCATCGGAAGATTATATGCAACTGCAAAAAGATCGCCCATACTTATTCATCAAAGAAATTAGTGCCGATGATATTAATGTTGATGTTAATTGGGTAGGATTGTCGGGCTCACCAACAAAAGTTAAAAAGATTGAAAATGTTGTATTTACAGCAAAAGAATCGAAAAAATTAGGTAGCTCAGTAGAAGAAATCGATGAACTAATGAAAGAATTAATTTCAAACCATACCATTGGTTAATATTAACTTATAAAATTAATAATTGTGAACAACGTATTTGTATATTGTGAATTTGACGAAGGTAAAGTTGCTGATGTTAGTCTAGAACTACTAACTAAAGGAAGAACGCTTGCCAATACCTTACATTGCAAACTTGAAGCAATCGTTATAGGAACAAGTTTGGATGGTATCGAAAAACAAGTTTTCCCTTTTGGTGTTGATGTATTGCATATTGCCGATGACAAAAATTTGTATCCATACCTAACACTCCCTCATTTTGCTATAGTAAAAAATATTTTTGAAAAAGAAAAACCTGAAATTGCATTATTCGGAGCAACTTCAATTGGAAGAGACCTAGCACCACGTATTGCATCTGCCTTAAAATCAGGTCTTACTGCTGATTGTACCGAATTAATAATTGGAGAACATACCGAAAATAAAACCCAAACAACTTATAAAAATCTTCTTTATCAAATTCGCCCTGCATTTGGGGGAAATATTATTGCAACCATTGTTAACCCCGAAACAAGACCTCAGATTGCTACTGTCAGAGAAGGAGTAATGAAACAAGAAAAAGTTTCGGCAAGCTATAAAGGAGAAATTAAAAAAATAGACGTTTCAAAATTGTTAACAGATGCCGATTTTATTGTAAAAATTATCGAGCGACATATTGAAAAAAGCAAAATTAATATTAAAAGTGCTGGAATTATAGTTGCCGGCGGTTACGGAGTTGGCTCAAAAGAATCATTCAAACTGTTATTCGATTTAGCCGAAATTTTAGGAGGAGAAGTTGGAGCATCAAGAGCTGCGGTTGACTCAGGTTTCTGCGAACACGAACGACAAATTGGTCAAACAGGTATTACAGTTAGACCAAAGTTGTACATAGCTTGCGGAATTTCGGGGCAAATTCAGCATAGAGCGGGGATGGCTGAATCAGCAATGATTATCGCCGTAAACAACGACCCCTTAGCTCCAATCAACGAAATAGCTGATTACGTTATCAATGGTGACATAAACGAAGTTATCCCACAAATGATACGTTCATACAAAAAGAACTCTAAATAATTATTATAAAAATTAAAACGAAAAATGGCTAATTTTTTTACAGATAATAAAGAGCTTAAATTTCATATTACACATCCTTTAATGAAAAGGATTGTAGAACTTAGAGAAAGAAATTTTACCGAAAAAGAAAAATATGACTATGCTCCTCTTGATTTTGAAGATGCAATCGATAGTTATGAAAATATCATGAGCGTATTTGGAGAAATTTGTGCCGATACGCTAGCTGTAAATGCCGAAAGTGTTGATATCGAAGGTCCTAGTTTAATCGACAATAGAATTCACTACGCTAAAGGAACTGTCGAAAATATTGAAGCATTGAAAAAAGCTGGTTTAATGGGATTTACATTGCCACGTAAATATGGCGGACTAAATATGCCTATTACACTTTATGCAATGACTGCCGAATTAATTTCAAGAGGCGATGCAAGTTTTTCAAATATTTATGGACTACAAGATATTGCTGAAACGATAAATGAGTTCGCATCTCAAGAAATTAAAGATATTTATCTTCCACGATTTGTTAATGGAGAAACCGGAGCAATGGTTTTAACCGAGCCAGATGCTGGTTCCGATTTACAAAGAGTTCAACTTACTGCAACATACAGCGAAAAAGATAAAATTTGGTATCTTAATGGAGTAAAACGATTTATCACAAATGGAGATGCAGAAGTTTCCTTGGTTCTTGCCCGTACCGAAGAAGGAACAAGCGATGGACGAGGTCTTTCAATGTTATTGTACGTTCGAGACAATACTAGAACCATCCGTAGAATTGAAGAGAAATTAGGTATTCATGGTTCACCAACAGCCGAGATGGTTTTCAAAAACTCACCTGCGATTCTGATTGGAGACAGAAAGTTAGGACTTATAAAATACGTTATGGCTTTAATGAATGCAGCTCGATTAGGTATTGGAGGTCAATCTGTTGGATTGTGCGAAGCCGCTTGTCGTGAAGCCGAAAAATACGCATCAGAACGCATGCAATTTGGAAAAGCAATTATAGAATTCCCCGCAATGTATGAAATGCTTTCAAATATGAAAGCTAAAACGATGGCTTCAAGAGCATTATTTTATGAAACCGCACGCCTTGTTGATGTTTATAAAATTTATCACCACATCGAACAAGAACGACAATTATTCAAAGAAGAAAAAGAAGAAGCAAAAACATATCAACGATTAGCCGATGTATTTACTCCATTGTTGAAAGCAGTTTCAAGTGAATATTCTAATCAAATAGCTTACGATGCAATTCAAATACATGGCGGTACGGGTTTCATGAAAGATTTTCCTGTTGAACGTATTTACCGCGATGCACGTATCACTTCAATATACGAAGGGACTACTCAATTACAAGTTGTAGCAGCTATTCGTGGCGTAGAAACAGGAGCTTATCTAAAACGAATTGAAGAATATTCAGCTAGAGCAATCAGCCACAGCTTAAATTACTTAAAATCTATTTTGCTTGATATGACCAATGAATATTCCAAAATGGTTGAACTTGTTAGAGAGAAAAAAGATAACGAATATACTTCATTTCATGCTCGTAGATTAGTTGAAATGGCTGGAAATATTATAATGGGATATCTAGTACTAGATATGGCTAATCAAGATGTTGAATACAAAGAGTTAACTGAAGTATTTATCAAATTAGGCAAAGCTGAAAATAAACAAAAAGCAGAATATATATTAAATAGCGATATTAAAGACTTAGGGATTTTTAAAAACATCACACAAAAAGCAAACTAGGTTTTTCTTATGTCTCACATTTAAAATCTCCCTTTTTTCGAGGGAGATTTTTATTTAAGGTAAAATTTTTCATAAACCATACAACTTTATTAACTTAGAGCCGTTATGAAAATTACAAATTGATTAAAAACCAATGAAGTTATTTTTTCCATTGTTAATTATTACTACTCTCCTTTGTCTTTTTTCATGTAAAAAAGACAATTTACTTGACGATAGTTCAGCCATTCTTCAATTCTCAACCGATACGGTTAAATTCGATACCGTTTTTACAAAAATTGGAACAACTACACATTATTTCACTGCCAAAAATCCATATAAGAAAGATTTACTTGTGTCATCTATTTATTTAGCCACAGGAAATAATTCTTTTTTCAGGATGAATGTTGATGGAGAATCGGGTATTATTTTTAGTGATGTAATTATTCCCGCTCAGGACAGCATCTTCATTTTTGTGGAAGCAAATATAGACCCTACAAATCAGGGTAATCCAATGGTAATTCAAGATTCCATTGTTTTTATGACCAATGGAAATACACAAGATATAGATTTAGTTGCTTGGGGACAGGATGTGCATTTAATTGACGGAGAAATAGTACAAACACAAATTTGGGAAAACGATAAACCATATTTAATTTACAATTCAATGTTAATAGATACTTTGCATACATTAACGATTAAGCAAGGATGCAGGCTTCATTTTCATCACAATTCAAGTATGTATGTAAAAGGAACATTAAAAATTGAAGGAGATGTAACAGAACCTGTTTTTTTTCAAGGAGATAGACTAGAAAGTTTCTACGACGATAATCCTGGACAATGGGGCTATATCCATATTTTACCAGGTAGTTTCGACAATAATATCAATTATGCTGTCATCAAAAATGCAATTATTGGAATTCAAGTCGATACATTTGTTACAGAATCTGCTCCCACTTTAATTATTTCAAATTCGATAATCGAAAATATGAATGCAGCTGCACTTTTTGCACAAGGTTCGAGTGTTGTGGCAAGCAATTGTGTTTTTGCTAATTGCGGTCAGTATGCTGTAGCTTTAACCATTGGTGGAAATTATGAGTTTAGTCACTGTACTGTAGCGAATTACTGGAATCATTCAAAAAGAAGCACGCCTTCGCTACTTCTAAATAACTATTACAAAGATGTTTACGGAGTTATTCAAGTAAGAAGTTTAAATGCAACTTTTGCAAACTCAATTGTATATGGAAACGAAGATTTGGAGCTAGGATTAAGCATGTACGAAGGAACAGAATATGATTTTACGTACAAATTTGACCATTGTCTTTTGAAAGTTAACGATGGTTTTGATATTTCAAATACCAATCAATATGTAAATATTGTAAAAAATGGGCTTCCTAACTTTGTATCAACCTCCTCTCCTTTCGACTATCAACTTGACACGCTTTCTGGCGCAAAAGATAAAGGGAGTATTGAATGGGCTAATTACTTCCCTCTCGATTTAAAGCAAGAAAGTCGATTGCTAGATATTGCTCCTGACTTAGGAGCATTTGAAAGAATCGAATAGTTTTTTGATATTTTTCACTTTTTATTATACGATTTTAAAAAATAGAATTAACTTTAAATTCAATTCATAATTAAGGATGTCATGACTTCATTTTCAAAATATATTATAGTTGTCTCGTTGTTTGTTATTGCCACCATCTCTTGTAAACAACAAGATAACTCCGTAAAATCAACCCCTGTTGAAGAAGACCCAAGCTATGCTGATTCAAGAGGTTATTTCAGAGTAATGTTTTATAATGCCGAAAATTTATTTGATACTTACGATGATTCATTAAAGCAAGATAATGAATTCTTACCAGAAGGTGAAAAGCATTGGAGTTGGAGCAAATACAACAAAAAACTATTGAATATATGCAAAGTTATCACTGCGGTTGGTAGCTGGGACCCTCCTGAAATTGTAGGTTTATGCGAAATCGAAAATAGATATGTACTCGAAGGAATTGTTCAACACACACCACTCAACAAACATAATTATCAGGTAATACACTACGAATCACCAGATAATAGAGGAATTGACGTAGGAATGTTGTACGTAAAAAATAAATTTTACCCAATTTCAACTAAAGCAATTCGTATTATTTTTCCATTTGCCGAAAGCAAAACAACAAGAGATATACTATATGTTAAAGGAGTAACCTACAAGCACGATACCTTACATGTATTTGTAAATCACTGGCCTTCACGCTGGGGTGGACAGCTAGAATCTGAGCAAAATAGAGTTTATGTGGCGAATGTTTTAAAAAATACTGTCGATTCGATTTTCAAAACCGACAAACGAGCAAACATTATAATTGTTGGAGATTTGAACGATGGTGTTGAAGACAAAAGCGTAAAAGATGTTCTCGAAGCCAACATTACTTACGACAATATCAAAGCCAATAAGTTGTATAATTTTTCATATTATTTGCAAAAAAACAAAGGACTTGGTTCACATAAATATAATGGAGAATGGGGAGTGTTAGACCATTTAATCGTATCCGGCTCGTTAATCGACCAAGAAAACGACCTATATACCACCAAAGACAATGCACATATTTTTAATGCAACATTTTTATTAGAAAAAGACGAAGCTCATTTTGGATATAAGCCCTTTAGAACATATATTGGATATAAATTTAACGATGGATACAGCGACCACTTACCAGTTTTCATCGACTTATATAAGACAAAGAAATAGCAGAAATTATATTTTTGATTTTTTTATACAATTTTAATTTCTATTTTAGTAAAAAAAAAGAATATGGATATATTAAAAATCGAATCAACAAAAGATACTCCAACAGTAATTTTAAATCCGATTACTAATGTTTTTGAAATTTCAGGTAAGTCTCACCCCGAAAATATTCGTGAGTTTTTTAAGCCGATTTTCGAATGGCTCGATAATTATTATACCGAAGTTAAAGGAAAAAAAGACACAAAGATTGAATTCAACCTAAATTATATATACGTTAATTCATCTTCATTCAAATATTTAATTGTATTGATTAAAAAACTCAAAGAATTTTACGAAAGTGGTGTTTATGTTGAATTTGTATGGCATTACGAACAAGACGATGACGATATGAAAGAATCTGGCTTTGAATTATTTGAGATGTCCGAAATTAATATCCCATTTCGCTACGCATCGTACATTGATGACGATAATGAATAACGCATTGTTTTTCTTAATTTAATTTAAGTTTTGACCGATTTAAAAATTAAATTAACTTTGCATAAAATTTTAACAAAAAGATTATTAACTAAACAATTAATTTATGAAAAATTTAAGTATTTTATTAGTAGTATTATTTGCTGCTGTTATCAGTTTAAACACAGGTTGTAAAGGCGAAGACCCAACTGGACCAACTTTAACAGTTTCTGCTGACGTTACTACAGTTAACCCTGGAGACTCAATCGTGTTTACTTATTCAGTATCTTCAAACGAAGATCTTGACAAATTGACATGGACATCTACAGACGATATCCTTATTGATGGTGTTCAAGAAGGAAGTGGAGAATTTGCATTAGAAGGAACTTCTGATACAGATAATGAATTTGTAGTTTTTATTAAATCAACTCAAACATTAGGCGACATCACTTTCACTTTTACTGCTACAGACAAAGATGGAGAAGAGTATGCTGCTGAAAAAGAAATCGTTATCACTGTTGAAGAAGCTGCTGTTACAACCGGCGACCCAATTGATACTTATACAGCAATTTTAATGGGTGCTCAAAGTAATGCAACTGAAGGTAGTTTTTTAGCAACAACTACAGGAACTGTTTATACACAAGCTAATGCAAATACAAACTCTTCTTTAATAGATATTATTTATTATTATGGCTCTTCAAATTTAGCTACCTTATGTGGTCCAACAGAACCAACTGTTAATGGAGGAAGTGGTAATTTAACTTTAGCTACTGGATTAACAACTCAAAATGCTACTGTTTTAAGTACAACTACTATCTCTGCAAGTGAATTTGATGCTTTTGATGACGATTTAGAAATAGCTCAACTTTCAGTTGGAACTGCAACACTTGTTACTTCACTAGCTGTTGATGATGTTGTTTCTTTCAAAACTGCTGCTGGTAAAATCGGAGTTGCAAAAGTAACTGCACTTACTGCTGATGCAACAGGTTCAATAACTTTAAATGTTAAAGTTCAACAATAAAATATTTCAATAATAATTAAAAGCTGTTCTTAAAGGACAGCTTTTTTTATTTCAACTTACTTCATTGTGAAATGAAGAATCTTTGGAAAAATAAAGCGGGAGGTTCAAAATTATGTTGAACCTCCCGCTTTATTTTTATTTATGGATTTTTAATCCATCATATCATTTTGCAAAGCTACCATTTTAATAGCCGTAATTGCAGCTTCATCACCTTTATTGCCATGCTTTCCGCCTGCTCTATCTAATGCCTGCTGTTTATTTTCGGTTGTTAGCACTCCAAAAATATAAGGAATATTGTGTTCTAAATTCAATTCAGTAATTCCGTGAGTAATTCCTTGACAAATAAAATCAAAATGACGTGTTTCACCTTGAATTACACAACCTAGACAAATTACCGCATCAACTTCTCGGTATTCGGCAAAAAACTGACCACCCAGCGTTAATTCAAAAGTTCCAGGAACATATTTAACTTCAATGTTTTTTTCTTTTGCTCCATGCTTTAAAAGCGTTTTTACAGCTCCTTCGGCAAGAGCTTTGGTAATTTCTTCGTTCCATTCAGCTACAACAATTCCAAATGTCATGTCCTTTGCTGAAGGAACTTTACTTGCATCGTAATCCGATAAATTTTTAAGTACAGTTGCCATATTATATTTTTTATAAAAAAAAAGCACCAATGAACCATTGATACTTTTCTATGTTAATGAAATATTATTTATTTTTTTAATTCAATACGGATTTTGTATTTCTCAGCTTTTTTAGCTTCTCTTGATTTTGCAAATTCAGTCTCGATTCTTTCGTATGCTTTTAAAGCTTTATCCAAATTATTTTGTTTTTCGTAAACTTGACCAACTTTCAATAGATAAATTGGAGTCGTAAAATCGTTTGTACTAATGGTAATGGCTTTTTCGTAAAACGAAATTGCCTCATTATCATTCCCTAATTCTAAATAAGCATCTCCTATTGCACCATTTGCAATTGGTGCTAACATTTCATCGTCAGAGTCAAATTCACTCAAATACTCGATTGCTTCGTTAAATTTTCCTAACTTTAAATATGAAATACCAGCATAATAATTTGCTAAGTTTCCTATTTTAGTTACACTGTAATCGTCAGCAATTTCTATAAAACCCGAAAATTCGCCATCTCTACCATTTACTGCAAGATTAAACGAATCTTTTGCAAAATACTGTTCAGCAACAAAAATTTCATTTTTTGCCTCCTCTTCCAATGGTTTTACATAAAATTTTTGATACGCCAAATACCCTCCAACAATAATTATAATAGCTAATACAATGATTGTAAGACTTTTTTGATTATCTTCAATGTACTGTTCTGTTTTGCTTAACGCACTTTCTACTGCTTCTAAACTTTCTGAATCTTTAGTTTCTTTTGCCATAATTTATCATAAAATGTTAATCGAACAGCAAAAGTAAATTTTTTGTTAAATAAAACCGAAATAATTACGAAAAAAATGAGCAAATAGGTAAAAAATATTTTTTGATGGTCTTTATCAAGCTAAATGCTGCATAAAAGCAAAGCAAAATATTCTTAATAGTTGAGAAACGAAATCCTGAAAAATCTTTATAACTTTATGAAAATATTTTTCGTCATGTTTTTAAGTAAACTTTCATTACTAAATTATAAAAATTACGAGCAGGTTGAAATTTCGCCATCTTCAAAAATCAATTGTTTTATTGGAAACAATGGGGTTGGAAAAACAAATTTAATTGATGCTATTTATTATTTATCTTTTTGCAAAAGCTATTTTAATCCTATTGATAATCAGAATATAAAACACGGCGAGCAATTTTTTGTAATTCAAGGTCTTTACGATAACGGAGAATCGACAGACGAAATCTATTGCGGGATAAAACGAAATCAGAAAAAACAATTCAAAAGAAACAAAAAAGAATACACTAAATTATCGAACCATATTGGACTAATACCTTTGGTCATGGTTTCGCCAGCAGATATTAAATTAATAGTAGAAGGTAGCGAAGATCGTCGAAATTTTATAAATTCCGTAATTAGCCAATACGACAAGCCATATCTCGATAATTTGATAAATTATAACCGAGCTTTAAAACACAGAAACAATCTACTGAAAAGCATTGCTTTTTCAGGTAAATTTGATGCCGACTCAATTGATGTTTGGGACGAACAATTGGTTCGATATGGAATTGAAATTTATAAAAAACGAATTGAGTATATCAACGAATTTATTCCTATTTTTCAAAAATATTACAATTTTATTGCTCCCGAAAAAGAAAAAGTCGTTCTCGAATACAACTCTCACCTACACGATAACGATTTTTACATGCAATTAAAACGGTCATTTGAAAAAGATAAAATTTTACAATACACTACCGTTGGAGTGCACAAAGACGACCTGAATTTATTGCTAAGCGATTATCCAATAAACAAAATAGGTTCTCAAGGACAACAAAAAACATATTTGGTAGCACTGAAACTAGCACAATTTGACTTTTTAAAAGAAATAAATAAAGCCAACCCGATTATGTTGCTTGATGATATTTTCGATAAGCTAGATGCCAATCGTGTAAAAAAAATTATTGAATTAGTAGCCGAAAATCATTTTGGGCAAATTTTTATTACTGATAAAAATCTTGAATCCTTGCAAAATATTTTAAATTCAATCGATATTGAAAACCGAATATTTTTGATTGACGATGCTTCAAACATTAACCTTGTATAAATATGCGAAAATCATACCCGCAAAGCATCGATCAAGTTGTAAATGAATATCTTAAAGCATTGAAAATTGACAAAAAATTACTTGAGATTAGAACTGCAAATAGATGGGACGAAATTATTGGAAAAAAAATTGCCAATGCTACGACAAAAATATACGTAGAAAAACAAAAGTTGTATGTTTTTATTAGCTCTCCAGTAATTAAGCAAGAGCTTTTTATAATCAAAGATGGAATCATCAAACGGTTTAACGAACTTGCAGGCGAACAATTAATTAACGATATTATTTTCAAGTAGAAGGGACTAAAATTAGAATTTCACTTTACTACAAGGGAAAAAAACACTTTTTTTTTGAGATTATCAGCAATGCTTATTGATTTATTTTCTTGTCTTTATGGTTTCTTCTTAGGTAGGTAAAGGTACTAATTTCAAAAGTTTCAGCGAACACGCATACCCGCCTATATTGTGTTTTGTGTTACTCTAAGATACTAATTTTAAGAAAAATTTACAACAAAAAAAGGGTGTCTCGATTTTTCGGACACCCTCATTTTATTTTTCATTCTCCTTAGTATTGGAAAAATTTCTTATTTCTTGTTTGCATTCTTCCAATATATATATTTACGCAATCGTAAATAGACTTATCTCCTTCTGGTATAAGAACTTCAATAATTAATCTTCTTGTTTTTACAACCGATGCTTCCCAAAACAATTGGCTGGTTTTATTATTCATGCTGTCGAAAATAATTTTTTCGCTAATCACAGTTTCTCTAGCCCAAATAGTGTCTTTTTTGGTATATTTTCTTTTAACAATCATTTCACCATTTTCGTCAACTTTTGCATCACCCCACTCGTCAAGGTCGTATTCAACAACTTCTTGTTTTTGAATATCTTTTATAACTCTATTTGTTTTTTTAATCGGCTCAATTATTTTGAACTGAATATCTCCTAAGTCAGGATGACCGCAAGCAAATAATCTGTAATCTTGTCCACTATAGACAATAAACTTAGCTCTTACTGTATCACCTGGGCTAAATTCACCGTAACTCGATTGACTTCTGTAATCATATTCGCCAAAATCTTCGCTACAAAAATCTTTTCTCATACATTTACTCTCTTTTACCTCTTCTACTCGGGTTGGGTTTTGAGAATAAATGCTTGTGGCAGCAAATATGCTTATGAAAGAAAAAATGAATATAAACTTTTTTGAAAATATTGCTTTCATAAAATTTCGATTTTAAAATTAACTAATGATTTCGCTTCTTAATAATTCTACCTTCTCTGTTATTTCTTTATACTGCTCTTGTGTAATGATTACATCTTCTGGATTTTCGTATAATAAATCGAACGAAGACTGAAGGTCAGTAAGTTTAGAGATGATATCTTGCAATTGACTATTATCGTTTAATGAATTCAAATAATCGATAAGATTTTCTAACAAAAGTTGTTGTTCTGTTATTCTTATAACGATTGGGTCATTTGCATCAAACTTTTTAACCGATTTAATTGCTAAATGAACGCTTTCAACCCAACTTCCGAATAATATATAAGGTAGTAAATTTGACTTATCGTTAGATTCCAAAAACGATACAGCTTCCCAATATCCATCACTAGTAATTTGGTACAATGAATCACTATTATTTATATTTTGATCTATTCTACCTGCCAATTGTTCGTCGAAACCTTCAGTTAATCCCAATTCGTCGGCTATTTGTTTTGCTTGTTTGAAATATAAAAAAGTTTCTTGATTTTGTCCAAATACCGTACAATATCCTAAATCAGAAGCATATACGCCAAAATTAATAGCTTTGCTTGATAATGTGATATATTTAGAAATATTATCAACATTGTTTAATTCTTTAGCGTTGAACGGGGCTTTTGCTTCTCGTAAAAACATATAGAACTCTACTGGAGAAGGCAAGCGATATTGAGTATTTCTATCTACACTACCACCTTGTAATGAGTCTTCAACTTCTGTTCCGACTGTTGACTGATCAGATGGAGTTTGATTACAAGACCAAACAACCATCATTGAAGCTGCAATAAAAAGAGCGATTTTTTTCATAGTTTGCTATTGATAATCTGTTTTTAATTAAGGCAAATGTATATAATTATTTATTTAATATCAAAAATAATTGAATCATTCTCAATTTTCGAAAACGTAACTTATGATATTTGCTCCCATTTTTAGGGCGTCTAATCTTATTTGATTCGAATCGCCATGCACATCAGCATCTTCCCAACCATCACCCAAATCACATTCGTAAGAGTAAAAGCAAACCAAGCGATTTTCAATAAAAATCCCAAATCCTTGCGGTGCTTTGTTGTCATGTTCGTGTATTTTGGGCAAGCCATTTTGAAAATCATATTTTTGATGATAGATTGGGTGGTTAAATGGAATTTCAACAAACTCTTTATCCGGAAAAACTTTTTTCATTTCTCTGCGAGCATAAACATCCAAACCATAATTATCATCGATGTGTAAAAAACCACCAGCCATTAAGTAATTTCGTAAATTTTCGACATCATTGCTCGAAAAAATAACATTTCCATGTCCGGTCATATGCACAAATGGATATTCAAATATCTCAGTACTACTTGGTTCTACAGTCATGTAATCAAGAAAAATATTCGATTGCAGTTCCTTATTGCAAAATTCAATTAAATTAGGTAGAGAAGTAGGATTTGCATACCAATCTCCTCCTCCGCTATATTTCAATAAACCAAATTTAACACTTGTGTTTTGTGAAAACAAGAATGAAGAAACAAAAAAAGCAAAAATAAAAAATATTATTCTCATATTGAATTTAATACATTAATTATATCACATACTACAATTCCAGCTGTTTCAGTTCTTAAACGACTTTTGCCAAGTGAAATTTCCTTGAAATTATTTTCTTTTGCAAGTTTAATTTCTTTTTCCGTAAAATCGCCTTCTGGTCCAATTAAAATAAATGCGTTTGTTCCTTTTTTGTAAATTTCAACCAAATTTTCAGTTGCATTGTTGCAATGTGCAATATATTTTTCACCATCGAGCGGTGTTTTTACCAAAGTTGAAAATGAAGTTAACGAATTTAATTTTGGTAAATGTGCTTTTAACGATTGTTTCATTGCCGAAATTACGATTTTTTCAACTCTTTCAATTTTTACATCTTTTCTTTCTGAACGTTCACATAAAATGGGAGTAATTTCATCAATACCAATTTCAGTTGTTTTTTCTAAAAACCATTCAAATCTATCGATGTTTTTTGTTGGAGCAATAGCTATGTGAATGTTTACCGAAGTAGTTTTTTCAACTTCTTGTTTTGATTTTATTTGAACTATACATTTTTTGTAATTATCGTCAATAATTTCGCAAAAATAAAAATTTCCAACACCATCATTTAAAACAATCTCATCTCCAATTTTCAATCGTAATACTTTAATGCAATGTTTTGATTCAATGTCGTTTAAAGCATGTAAATCCAATTGAATTTCGGGGGCATAAAAAATTCTATCAATTTTCATTTCATTTTTTTCATAAAACTATGTAATTTCATAAACTATTTCAAGCATATATCGTATAAATATTTTTGTATAGATTTGTGTAAATAAAATTTGACCTTAAGAAATTAATAATGAAAAAAATATTTTCTAAAATATTTGGAATTATAGGGTTAATTGTAGCAAATAGTTTATTTATTTTCTCTCAAAACGCAATTATTGGTAGCGGTTTTGGAGCTAATGATTGGGCTACAACTGATTGGTTTGGGGCTGGAGCAGGAAATTCAAGAATCGGAACCTTCACAGCAAATGGAACTGGAAATCAATATTTCAGAACTCAGGTTGGTTGGGATAGTAATTATGACCAATTTACAATTACAATCGGTTCTGATGTACAAATATCTCCAAATACAGAATATACTCCGAATCAAGGTCCAACAGGAAGTGGTGCTATGTATCTAAATGTTGGAAGTACAAGCCACAATTATATTTTTAAAACACCTGCCGGAGGAAATCCACCTCCTCATAAGTTAATTGTTTTTTGCGTTCAAGGTGCTGTTCAATCTGTTTCAAGTGTATCAATTGATAAAGCAACTGTGTACCCAAGCCAGTCTGCAACAGTAACTGCAACACTATCGGGTAGTTTTTCAACTGGACAAAGCGTATATTTGAGATACACAACTGATAATTACTCAAATTCAGTTATTGTTGAAATGAGTGGCTCTGGAACTTCTTATTCAGCAACAATACCAACTGCTGTGAATACTCCCGGAGCAAATGTTTCGTATTACGTATTCACTTCGGGGAATGGATTAACAATAACTGGAACAAATGCAGATTGGTACACCATTAACTTAAATAATAACAGTGGTTCTAATTATTCGTACACCGTTGCAAATGGTTGGACAACAATAGCAGATGGAAATTGGAGTACGGCATCAACATGGCTTCCAAACGAAGTCCCTCCCACTAACTTTACATTGGGCGTAATTACTATAAACCACAATGTTACATTAAACCAAAATGCAATAGGCTCTTCGATTACAATTGCAGCAACAAAAACACTTACCAGCGAAGCTTCACAAAACAGAATATTAAATATTTCTGGCGATTTTACAAATAGCGGAACATTTACTAAAAATGTAGGGACAGTTACATTTAATGGAACTGGAAACATTACGGGAGCAACAAATTTTTATAATCTTACGATAAGTTCAGGAACTCGTACATTACAAAATAATATTGATGTCGAAACCACCTTATCAATAACTGGTGGCGATTTACAAGCTAGTGGAAGTAAAACATTAACAATGTCGGGAACAACATCAGTAATTGATATTAACGGAGGAAGTATTACCGGAACAGATGCAGGATCTGGGAACGATATAACTCTAATTTGTACAGGAACTTTAACGACTCTTCAAGGAAGTGCAACTTCAAATTTTGATCACGAGAAAAAATTTCATTCAATTACAGTAAATGCAAGCAAAACATTGGCTTTAAGTAGAGGTATTCTTTGTCGATATGGAACATTTGCTGTTAACGGAACACTTAAAATTAATGAAAACGGATACGTTCAAAATGGCGTTGTAAGCTTTGCCACTCCGACTTATGGTGCATCTGCAACCTTATACTACAATGTAGGAAGTGCTTATAACTCAAATACTGAATGGAGTTCTCCTCCAAATGTTACAATTGACAATAATTCGAATATTACATTAAATAATGGTAGCAAAACTATTTCTGGTACATTAGCATTAACAAGCGGAATACTTACTTTAGGTTCGAATGATTTAACATTAACCTCAGGAGCTTCGGTAAGCGGAACTTTTTCATCTTCAAATATGATAATAGCCACAAGTACTGGCAAACTGAAAAAAAATCTGATTGCAATAGGCTCGTATTCATTTCCTGTTGGTAGTATAGGCGAATACACTCCTATTGCCTTAAATTTTACAGTTGGTTCTTTTTCATCGGCTTGGGTCGGAGTAAATCTCACTGCAACTAAACACGCTGATAATACTAGTACTACTAATTATTTAGAAAGATATTGGACTGTCGATAAATTTGGAATTACTTCATTTTCATGTGAAGTAACATGTACATATGTTACCGCCGACATTGTTGGAACGGAAACAAGCCTTTACGGAGCTAGACGTGAAAGTAGCTCATATTGGGAAATTTTAGATGTTGTTGATGATGGAGCAAATCAATTTTCAGGTACAGTTGTAAATTTTGGAGATTTTACCTGTGGCGAGCAAGATGCATTAAGTTGGCAAACTTTTCAAGATGGAGATTGGAATACGGTCTCAACTTGGGTCGCAAATTCAGTTCCCCCTGAAGGTTCAAATGTTATGATAAAACATGCCGTAACATTAAATGCCGCAGCTAATAATGTCGGCTTGTTGACCATTCAAACAGGAAAATCACTAACAACATTAAGTTCATCGGCAACACTGACAGTAAGTGGAGCTGTGAATATAAACGGAACTCTTAATATGACAAATGGAGGAGTAATAACAATCGGAAACGGAGGATATATTACAAATAATGGAACATTTACAAGAGGAACCGGAAAAATTTATTTTTCTCACGACGCCTATGTAAATGGAGCTAACCACATTGATTTTAATGATGTAACGGTAAATGCTGATGTAAATTTTGGAGCAGGAGTTTCGACCGTTTATGGAATTCTTGAAATTTTAAGTGCAGGTTTTATTATTTCTAATTCTCCGTCGTTAGCATCAACATCAACTCTAAAATATAATATCGGGGGGCAATACAATAGGGTTATTGAATGGAATAATCCAGCAAATCTTTGGGTTACTGGAAATACTCATTTAGATATGAATTCAACAGGTGTTGATTATACTGCAAGTGGGAATGTTACGATTGACGTTGGCTCTGTTATAGATATGCAAGCCATGACAACAAGACTGATTGTTGGAGGAAACGTATCACTAGGCGGCGAATTAATATTATCGTCTGCAGTTGGTGGAGATTTAGAAGTAAAAGGTCATTGGAGCAGAACAGGAACCTTGACCACAAACGGACGTTTAGTTACATTCAACGGAACCACTAATCAAAATATAAATAATCACACAACTTTCGATTATATTACCATTGACAATTCAGGTGGTGTCATTGTAACATTGATTGACGATATTGTTGCAAATACTAACTTAAATGTTACCACAGATGCCATACTTAATTTGAGTACTAGAACCGTTACAGGAACTGGAACATTTAATTTAAACAGCATTGGAACCATAAAAATTGGTTCTATTGACGGAATCACGACCACAGGTACAGCCTCAGGAAATATTCAAGTATCAGGAACAAGAACTTACGCTCAAGATGGCATATATCACTACATTGCGTCTGCAAACCAAGTGTCGGGGAATGGATTGCCAACAACCATAAATAGCGGAGGCAAGGTAATAATTGAACTCAATGCAACACCTACCACCTTTACTCCATCATCGTCGGTAAGCATAAGTTCAGGTGCGGAACTAAAAATATTGGAAGGTACTTTAGTCGAAGACGGAGCAGGAACCATATTCAGTGGTGCAGGTAATTTAACAATGTCAGGCGGAATATACAAATTTTTATCTACCGTAACATTGCCAACTTCAGCAACTGTTTACCCTCGTTTAACAGGTACTTACGCAATTACCGGTGGAACCATAGAACTAGCTACAGATTGCAATACAAGTTCTACATTTCAAATATTAAAAGGAGCTGATAGAACATATTTCAATGTTAAATTTTCAGGCGGAAGCTCAAACGGAGGTTACAAATTAGTTTCGTCAGCCTGCGTCATAACCAACCAACTTCAAATTACTGATGCAACAACTATATTTGATATGGAAGCTAATGGAATAACTGGTGATGGAGGATTAGTAATGGATGGAGGAAAGCTACGCATGAGTAAAGTAAGTACGGCACTCCCCGAACTAACTGGTATTAATTCAGCATATAGTTTAACGGGAGGAACAGTAGAATTTTACGGTTCTGATGCAAATCAGCAACAACGTGTCAAAGGAAGTTATGGTTCTGGTCCAACTGAAATTACGTATTATAATTTAGAGTTAAATTCCGATGCAGCAAATTTACTAACATCAAATAATGGTGCAGACGCTGGAAATATTGATATAAATTCTAGTTTTAACATATCAAACGCAATTACAATAAATTCTCCTACTGTATTTAGAATGGACGAAACAGATAATATTGCAGGCACAGGCAATTTTGATTTATCGAGCGGAGCAACCCTACTTTTTGGGTCTCCTAATGGGATAAAAACAAGCGGAACAGGAGTTTCTGACGGGAATATTCGTGTTTCAGGAACTCGAACATTTCCAACCGATGCCAGCTACGGATTTATTAGCGATGGAAGTATGAATGTTGGCAACGGATTGCCTGCAACCGTTTCTAGCCTATATGTTTATAAAACAACTTCGTCCGATGAAATTTCGTTAGCCCAATCTACAATAATTAGCAATCAACTCTCTCTTTTAAATGGAAAAATATCTACAGGAAATTTCATAGTAACCGTTGACAATATTACCCCCGCAAATGTAATTGACGCAGGGACAAATAATTTTGCAAACAGTTATATTGTTGGAAATTTAACTCGAAAATTACCAAATTCAAGTTCAAATTCTGACATTTTTTATTTTCCCATTGGAGTATCTGCAAATCCTAGATTAATGATTTATGAAAACACAAACCTCGAAGGAGTTACTTACTTAAATGCAAAATTTTCGACAACCGAAGATTTAACAACTGGAATATTAAACGTTACTGAAAGTGGAACTCCAATTAATTCAATTTGCACCGAAGGAATATGGAAAATTGAACCAACAGGTTTAGTAACCTCTGGTAGCTATGGAATTAAACTCTATTTCGATGGATTTACAAGTCTTTCTGCATCAAATGATAATAAATTCACAATTCTAAAACGTCCTACAGCTTCTACCGACTTAGGTGATTTTACAAATGGAAACGGAACAATTTCGGCAAATGATGGTAGTGGAAGAATGTACGATGATGGTTATGCTTATAAATGGGATTTAGCCTCTTTTTCACAAGCTGCAATAGGAAAATCGAGCATTGTGCTCCCAATCGAATTAATTGAATTTTATGCCAAAAAAAATTATAATATTATTGATATTTTTTGGACAACAGCAAGCGAATTAAATAACGATTATTTTTCACTCGAAAAATCAGTCGATGCTATTAATTTTTTAGAAATTTACAAAACCAATGGACAGGGGAACAGTTCCTCAATAAACTATTATCAAACACAAGATTACGATATTTCAAACAATAACTATTATAGATTAAAACAAGTTGATTTTGATGGCAAGTATTCCTATTCTGATATTATTTCCATTCAATCATGGGACGAGAACATTACCATTTTCAATAATAAAATATTTCTAAACGAAAAATATCCATCAAGCATAAGAATATACGACGTTTTGGGTCGAATCATTTTTGAAAAGAAAAACATTACCGAAACCATAGTGGATATTGAGCAGATAGGTATTAAAACAAATTCAATAATTTTCGTTTCCATATCAAACAAAAAAATAAATATTACAAAAAAACATCTATTCAATTAATTCAATTACAATTTTTACTATTTTTAAAGGTTGAACTTTAAACCTATTTTCAGATGATAAACAACTCTATTTTTAGAATATCTTCTTTGTTGATATTTGTGTTAGCCCTCTCCTTTTCTGCTTTAGCTCAAAAAGGAACCGTTTCAGGAAAAATAGTTGATGAAAAAAAAGAACCAATTTTTATGGCTTCAATAGTTATTGAAGGAACAACTATCGGTACTACAACCGATTTCGATGGTAATTACACCTTAGAAACAAAATCTGGCACATATAATTTAATTTTCTCATTTATCGGATTAAAAACACAAAAACAATCGGTTACTATAGGCGATGGTTCAAAAACTTCCATAGATATTACCTTAACTGAAGATAGGTTAATGCTTGATGATGCTGTAGTTGTAGGTTTTGGACGAAGACAAAAAAGAGATGTAACCGGTTCTATCACAAAAATTCAACCTAAAGATATTGGTGATGCAACCGTTTCGAGCATTGAAAATGCTATGCAAGGAAGAGCCAGCGGAATTCAGGTTACGGCGGCAAACGGAGCTGCAGGAGCGGCAATAAAAGTAAATGTTCGAGGAACAAACTCAATATCTGCAGGTAGCGAACCTTTATATGTTATCGATGGAATTCCAATGACTTCGGGTGATTTTAGTCCCGGAAATTTAGGTTCAAGAACTAATGCTATGGCAGACTTAGATCCTAACGATATCGAATCTATTGAAGTATTAAAAGATGCATCTTCGGCTGCAATTTACGGAGCAAGAGGCTCAAATGGAGTAATTCTAATCACAACAAAAAAAGGAAGTTCAGGAAAAACAAAATTTAATGCCAGCTACAAAACCGGAACCATCACTGCAACGAATCGATTAGACTTTTTATCAGCATCAGAACATCTCGCATTAAGAGACAGTGCAGGACTAAACGACTCTCCCACTACAAACTTAGGTTCTTCGGCTTATCCATGGACTCGTGCTCAAGCCGATTCATTAGCAGCTGCCGGCGGAAGCGATTGGATTGACGAAGTGTTACGAGTTGGACGAATGCACGAAGCAAATATATCGGCAGCTGGAGGTAATGAAAAAACAAAATTTTATATAGCCGGTAGCTACAAAAACGAGGAAGGATTCCTTGTCGGAAACAACTACGAAAGAATAAATGGAAGAATAAATATAGACAACCAGGCAACCGAAAAATTAGACATTGGAGTGAGCATCGGATTATCAAATTCAAAAAATAATCGTGTTCCGATGGGAGATGCTGGAGGTTTGGGTTTAGCTCAGCAAAAAATGCCATACCTGCCAATATACAACGCAGATGGTACTTATTACGACCCATACAGTAATCCTTTATGGCAACTCGAGAACATGAGTTTTGTTGCTAATGTTTTTAGAACATTAACTAAAATTTATGGAGACTTAGAAATTTACAAAGGTTTGAGATTTCGTTCAGAATACGGTATCGACGTTTTAAATCAAATTGAAGAAGAATACAATTATAGAAACACTCAAGATGAAAGTTCAACTTCAAATGCAACAGATAGAAGAACTTTTGTTTTTAATTGGACCACCAACAATTTCTTTTCATATACAAAAGATATTAATGAAAACAATCATTTTAATGTAATTTTAGGAAACTCGTTACAAAAATCACAAACCAAAGGAGTTGGATTATCCGGCTATAATTTTTCAAACGACTACTTAACTGAACCAGGAAATGTTAACGCTGCATACCAAAGCGGTTATAGTTGGGAAACAGGATACGCTTTCACATCGTTTTTCACAAGAGTTTTTTACAAACTAAACAATCGCTATTTACTAAGTGCAAGTCTTCGTTCTGACGGCTCTTCGCGTTTTGGTCCAGAAAACAGATACGGTCTATTCCCTACCGCTTCACTTGGGTGGATTATTACCGATGAAACTTTTATGCAGAATATTTCAATGCTAAGCTATTTAAAATTTAATGCAAGTTGGGGACTCACAGGAAATGCCGAAATAGGCGATTATTCATACTATGGTCTTTTCTCTACTTCATCGGGTTATAATGGCGAAAACGGACTAACTCCATCTTCATTGGCAAATCCTGAATTACATTGGGAAAAATGTAATCAAACTGACTTGACAATGGATTATGGATTTTTAGATAATAAAATTGCAGGGAATATTACATATTATAATAAAATTACATCCGATATGCTAACTTACATTATTCTACCATCTTCATCAGGTTATTCAGGAATTTGGCAAAATGTAGGAAAAATGAAAAATTACGGACTGGAATTTACATTGAACACCAAAAATATAAATAAAGAACTTAAATGGTCAACCGATTTCAATATATCGCTCAATCGCAACAAAGTTCTTGATGTTAGTGGATTACCACCCGATGCATTTGAAGGCGGTCAGCCAGGCGAAGGTCGTGTAATAGTTGGTTATCCTGCAGGACAAGCTTACGTGGTTCAGTATGCCGGAGTTCAACAAAGTGATGCCGATTTAACTGTTTATGACCTTAACGGAAATCAAGTTTTAAATTCTGATGGAAGCATAATGACAACTCATATCGAAGCCGGTGATGATGTATATTACGATGTAAATGGGAATCTAATGAGTTCTGATCACCCATATTTTTATGATAATCGTATTCCAATGGGCAACCCTACTCCTAAATTTTATGGTGGTATAAACAACACATTTTCTTACAAAAATTTCGATATAAATTTTTTATTCTCGTTTGTTTTTGGAAACACAATCTACGACGACCCTGCAAAACAACAAATTGGAGCATTCAGAAACGTAGCTCAACGACCTGAAATATTAGACTATTGGAGCGAAGAAAATACAGAAACTGAGGTTCCCGAAATTGATGCAAATTATACAGCCGTTAATTCTAGTAGATTTTTATACAATGCATCATACATAAGGCTTAGAAATGTATCCATAGGTTATTCGTTGCCAAAAGAAACCTGTAAAAAGATGAATATTTATCGACTTCGAGTTTATTTAAGCGGTACTAATTTGTGGTTATGGACAAAATATCCTGGTTGGGATCCTGAAGTTTTACGAGATGTTGATACAAATAGCCAACAAGGAAATGTTTCATTTGCTGGTCCATCGTATCAAACTCCGCAAGCTAAAACAATAAATATCGGTGTTCAAGTTGAATTTTAAAGAATGTTAGAAATGAAAAAAATTATATACATAACAATCGGAATTATATTTCTCACATCTTGTGAAAAATTTTTAGATGTTAAACCTGTTACTGAAATACCTAGTGAATTAGCTGTTCAGTCGACAAAAGACTTAACAACTTTATTGTACGGAACGTACGACGGATTACAGTCGGGAAATGTTTATGGAGGAAACTTTATCATGTTTGGCGACTTATTAGCTGACGACGCAGCCGTTGACGAAGGTAAACTTTCTCAATTCGGCACTAGTGAAATTTACAATCGGGTAACTTCAACTCAAATTGGTTATTTAAGATATGCTTGGAGTGACTGTTATTCGACCATCAATCGAGCAAACTTAATTATTTATTACATTGACAACGATTTGATTAACGATGAAGATTTTGAAGAAATAAAAGATGACTATAAAGGTCAAGCCCTATTTATTCGTGCCATTACTCATTTTCAGTTGCTAAACTTTTGGTCGCATGCTTACAATGTTGACAACCCAGAAGGAAACACACAACTAGGAATTCCATATAGAACCACTCCTACTCTATCGTATTTAGATGAACTAGACATGGCAAGAAATACGGTTGAAGAAGTTTACAATAAGATTATTACCGATTTGCAAAATTCAATTGACTTAATCGAAGCAACAAGCCACTCAAGTATGGCTTCTAAAATGGCTGCCACTGCATTTTTAGCACGTGTATATTTTTTCAAAGGGGATTATGCAAATGCCGCTATCGAAGCCAATAATGTAATTAATAGTAGTGGGTCTTATGATATGGCAGATTCTGCGTCAATTGCTGAAATTTATCAATTACAAGGAGATTATGCTGACGACGAAGTTATTTTTCAGCTGGTAAATACATCAAGCGACCAAAGCAATGCATTACCCGGTTATTATCAAAGTACGAAAGGAGCTATTTTTTATTCAAGTACTGAACTATTAGACTCATACCGAACAGATTATGACACTACTTTAGATTTCTGGGGAAGTCCTATTTTTTCTGATGTAAGAGCTAAACTATTACTAACCTATTATTCAAATCTAAATAAAGCGTTCATTGCCAAATGGAACCAATCGGGCTCGCTTTCAAATAATATTCCAATCATTCGTTTAGCTGAAATGCACCTGATTAGAGCCGAAGCAAATTATTTGACAAATGGATTACAAACTGAAGCTTTAGATAGTTATAAAGCTGTTAGAGCAAGAAGCGTAGGCGAAGCTATTTACGAAGCAGAAGGAACTCCGGCTTGGACAGATGACGATTTTTTAGTTAAGATTCGTGCCGAAAGACGAAGAGAATTAGCTTTTGAAGGAGATAGATATTTAAACTTACGCCGATTAAAACAGAATGTAAGAGATGGAGTTGCGTACAACGACAATAGTTTGCTTTTCAAAATTCCGCAAGAAGAAATGTCGGGAAATTCGTTGATGGAACAAAATCCTTAAAAATGTTAACGGTTACCTTTCTTGGAACTGGAACATCGCAAGGAGTTCCGGTAATCACATGCCAATGCGAAACTTGTTTGTCAAAAGACAATAAAGACAAACGTTTGCGTTCATCTATTTTAATCGAAATTAACGATACAAATATCGTGATTGATTCAGGACCTGATTTTCGTCAACAAATGTTGCGAGAAAATGTTCAAAAACTAGATGCTATTATTTTCACGCACGAACATAAAGATCACATTGCTGGAATGGACGACATTAGAGCATACAACTACACAACCCAAAAACCAATGGATATTTATGCCGAAAAAAGGGTTGAAAAAGCTTTAAAACGCGAATTTGCATACGTTTTTGCCAAAGAAAAATATCCAGGAATACCCGAAGTAATTCTGCATAAAATTGAAAATAACCCTTTTGATATTAATGGAATAACCGTAATTCCAATTCGAGCTTTGCACATGCAACTTCCCGTTTTTGGATTTCGAATAGAAGATTTCACCTACATTACCGATGTTAACTATATTTCAACCGAAGAAAAAGAAAAAATAAAAGGAACTAAAATTCTGGTTATCAACGCCCTAAGAATTCGCAAACATGTTTCACATTATAATCTTGAAGAAGCCTTAGAAATTATTGAAGAACTAAAACCCGAAAAAGCATACTTAACCCACATCAGCCATTATTTAGGAAAGTACGAAGAAATAATCAAAATATTACCCAAAAATGTAATGCCAGCCTACGATGGTCTCAAAATAATCATATAAATTATGGAACTAAAAGAAGGAATAATTCACAAAACTGAAAAAATTGTTGAACACAACGATTCTGCATCAAAATATGGTTCAGGAATGGTTGAAGTTTTCGCCACTCCAGCAATGGTAGCCTTAATGGAAAAAACAGCGTTAGAAACTGTGCTTCCATATTTAAGCGAAGGCGATAATACCGTTGGAATAGAAATATCAGTAAAGCATACAAAAGCAACACCCATAGGTCAAAAAGTTGTGTGCGAGGCTAAACTTGATAAAATCGACGGAAAAAAATTAACTTTTTTGGTCAAAGCTTGGGACGAACAAGGAGAAATAGGATTCGGAACCCACGAACGATTCATTATAAATACCGAGCGATTTATGGCAAAACTTTTAGCCTAAGCCATTTTCAAAAATTCAATGCAAAAAAAGGTTCATTTTTCTATTAAAAACAGTACTTTTGCAATCAGTTTTAAAAAATAAAAAACATGTTTGAAAATTTATCAGATAAACTCGAGAAGTCATTTAAACTATTAAAAGGACAAGGAAGAATTACCGAAATCAATGTTGCCGAGACTCTTAAAGAAGTTCGTCGTGCATTGCTTGACGCTGACGTTAACTTCAAAATAGCCAAAACATTTACCGAAAATGTTAAACAAAAATCCATCGGACAAGATGTATTGTCGGCTGTAAAACCAGGCGAAATGATGGTAAAAATAGTTCACGAAGAACTAGTCGCCTTAATGGGTTCAGATAAGGTTGATATTAATTTGACTGGAAGTCCTTGCGTAATTTTGATGTCGGGCTTACAAGGTTCAGGAAAAACAACTTTTTCGGGTAAACTAGCAAATTATCTTAAAGAAAAAAAAGGACGCAATCCATTGTTGGTTGCTTGTGACGTATATCGTCCGGCTGCGATTGAACAGTTAAAAATACTCGGTCAGCAAATTGGTGTTCCGGTTTATAGTGACGAAAATTCGATTGATCCCGTAAAAATTGCGTTAAACTCAATAAAAGACGCAAAACTTCATGGAAACAATGTTGTAATAATTGATACTGCAGGACGTTTGGCTATTGATGAAGAAATGATGAACGAAATTGAGGCAATTAAAAAAGCTACAAATCCTCAAGAAACATTGTTCGTTGTCGATTCGATGACTGGTCAAGACGCTGTAAATACAGCTAAAGAGTTTAACGATCGACTAAATTTCGACGGAGTTATCTTAACCAAACTCGACGGAGATACAAGAGGCGGTGCAGCCCTATCGATTCGCTCAGTTGTTGACAAACCGATTAAGTTTGTAGGAACCGGTGAAAAACTTGAAGCCTTAGATATTTTCTACCCAGCTCGTATGGCCGACCGTATCTTAGGCATGGGTGATATTGTTTCGCTTGTTGAAAAAGCTCAAGAACAATTCGATACAGAAGAAGCAAGAAAACTTCAAAAGAAAATTGCCAAAAATCAATTCAATTTCAACGACTTCATTTCTCAAATTCAGCAAATTAAGAAAATGGGGAATTTGAAAGACCTTGCATCGATGATTCCGGGTGTTGGGAAAGCCTTGAAAGATGTTGATATTGACGATGATGCATTTAAATCAATCGAAGCAATAATTTATTCCATGACTCCTCAGGAAAGAGAAGATCCATCGGTTTTAAATGGAACTCGACGAAAAAGAATTTCGGACGGAAGCGGAACAACTATTCAAGATGTAAATCGACTCATTAAACAATTCGACGAGACACGAAAAATGATGAAAATGCTTACTGGAAATAAAAATTTGGGACGGATGATGCAAAATATGCCCATGAACAAAAGATAAATTTAAAGAAACCTTATCATGAATTTAATCGACGGAAAAAAAATATCGGAAGACATCAAGTTGGAAATTGCAAGCGAAGTTGAAAAAATTAAAGCTAGTGGTGGAAAAGTTCCGCATTTAGCAGCAATTCTTGTTGGTAACGACGGTGGAAGTTTAACATACGTTGGACACAAAGTTAAATCATGTGAACAAGTCGGGTTCAAATCAACTCTTTTACACTTTGAAGACGCAAATGCAGTTACCGAGGATTTTTTATTATCGAAAATTGATGAGTTAAATAAAAACAATGATATTGATGGCTTTATAGTACAATTGCCACTTCCAAAACATATTTCCGACCAAAAAGTTATTGAAGCAATCGACCCAAAAAAAGATGTGGACGGTTTTCATCCGACAAATGTTGGTAGAATGATTATCGGATTACCTGCTTATGTTTCAGCAACACCAGCAGGCATCATCGATTTACTCGACCGCTACAAAATAGAAACCGCAGGCAAAAATTGTGTGGTAATTGGTCGAAGCAATATTGTTGGGCGTCCGGTAAGTGTGCTAATGTCTCAAAAGGGAAAAGATGCAACCGTTACGATAGTTCACAGTCGCACTAAAAATGTAAAAGAAATTTGTTTGCAAGCCGATATTATTATTGCAGCCATCGGTTCTCCTGAATTTGTAAAAGGCGACATGGTTAAAAACGGAGCCGTTGTAATTGACGTAGGAACTACTCGCGTAAAATCAGACCAAACAAAATCAGGTTGGAAACTTACTGGCGATGTAAATTTCGACGAAGTAGCTCCAAAATGCAGTTTTATAACTCCCGTTCCGGGTGGTGTAGGACCAATGACTATTGTTTCGTTGCTTAAAAATACATTGTTAGCAGCTCAAGGGAAGATTTATAAAAAGTAAGATAATGTGTATTTTTGCCATATTACCTTACCTTAATTTACCATTTATAGGATTAATCTCTTCTCCCCATATAAATCATAATGTAGTATAGCAATGTAGCAAGAGAAGAAAGTGCTGCAACAACATAAGTGTAAGCTGCCCAACGTAATGCACTTTGAGCCTTATCGTGAGAACGAATGTCTGTTACACCGCTTGTATTTAACCAAGCCAAGGCTCTATTACTTGCATCAATTTCAACGGGTAGTGTAATAAAACTAAATATAGTTATCAAACCGAATAAGACAATTCCTGCCAATAGTATTTGAGGCATAGTTTGCACCATTAAAATACCGGCTAACAAAATCCATTGTACCCAATTCGAAGCAAAACTTACAATCGGAACCAACGAACTTCGCATTTGAAGAAAACTATATGCTTTTGCATGTTGAACAGCGTGTCCACATTCATGTGCGGCAACTGCTGCAGCCGAAATATTTTGACCATAATAAACCTCTTTGCTAAGATTTACCGTTTTTTTTGTTGGGTCGTAATGGTCAGTAAGAGAACCAGGAACCGAAACAACTGATACATCTTGAATTCCATTGTCTCGTAACATTTTTTCAGCAACTTCTTTTCCCGATAAACCATAATTAATCGGTATTTTAGAATACTCTTTAATCCTTGATTTGAGTTGATATCCAACTAGCCAACTCAATAGCATGAAAACACCAAAAATAATCCAAATCATAATTTTAATTGTTTAATTGTTTGTACTCTTAAACTCAAACTTCTTACCAAATGTAAGGTTACGACAATTTGTCATTTATAAACTTATTTTATAAAATCTAAATAACTCTAAGCCAAGTGTTTTTGCTTGATAGGAATTTGAACTTTGAAATAAAAACACTTTCTTAGGCAATTCTATTATGTTGTATGCAACTATTTAAAACAAACCTTAGTTATAATTCTGCTTCTTTCTTCAATATTGAAAGATTTTGCCGAGTGTCGAAAATGGTAACAATATATAATTTTTCACTATCAAATTTGTAATAAACAGTTGTCTGTTTGGTAATAACATTTCGATAAAGTCCTTTAATAATTTCGGATTTTGTTGAGCTTTCAGGTCGGTCTTTTATAATGTTCAACGTTCTGTCTAACTTCTTGATAAAATTGTCTTTTATTCTTTTCGACCACTTAGTTTCTAGATATTCAAGTAAATTTTCTAAGTTTCTAGCTGCTCTTTTTGAAAGCACAATCTTTTTACTCATTACTTGTGCTTCTTAATAAAGTCTTTGTAATCAATTATTTCGTCACTATTAATTTCTTCAATTGCTTTCAATATTTCTTCTTTCTGATTAGCCGGTAATGTGTCCCAAAAGTCTTTTTTCTTTTCAATATTCAAAATTCTCTTAATAGAATTTAGAATACTTGGATTATCTGTTTCCAGTATCATTTTCATTAATTCTATTTTTTCGGCTTGAATATTCATACTATTATTTTTATACAAAAATACAATTTTATTTCGTTCTTTTCAATCGTTTAAATTCAAATTTAATATCACGTTGAATGTTAAGCTATTAATTATAAAGACTATCGCATTTTTCGATATCATTATTTTTACTTGTTTCATTTTCTAAGGAATCATAAGTAGAGTAATAAGCAGACTTTTCAGTTCTTGTAACAACAGAAAATACCTCGAATTTTTTCGTCCAATATCCAATTCCAAAAATAAACACACAAATACCTAAGATTATACTTAAAAGCTCTAAGTTACTTTTATCTGACAGAAAATTATTTTTAGGTACTTTGTATAGTCCTTTATTTTTTAAAGTACGTTTACAATTATCTAAAAAGATAACAATATTAGACGTATTTTGTTCGAGAAATTGCTTAATTTTTTCTTTAGGTGTAGTGTCTAAGACTTTAACATGCCACTTGAATTGTGCAATGCGAGAATATTCGATTGATTCAAATCCAAAAAAGTCTTTGATATAAGATGCAGTTTCAACAATCCATTCATCATTTTTAGGATAATCAGGACTTAATACTTTTTGTTTTTGCTCCTCAATTATTTTTATAGCTTGTTTCAATTTCATTTAACTTCTTCAATGTAAAAACTCGAATTTATACATGCACTTTTGCCGAACACCCACAATTAAAACAACTCAACTTCAATGTCTTGAAAGAATGCGGTAAACGAAATATTTTCGCCCGACGAAATTTCGAGTAAGGTCAATAATACCGACTTTTGTTGTATAAAATCGTTGTGAATCCAAATTTCTAATTTTACATTATTTTCGAGTGAAATTCTCTCGGCTTCAGTTACATATATAACTTTAATTGAATCCTCATTTTTTTCAATTTCTAACGGAAAATATTTATTTATTTTTTTCCCTATAACATCAACTTTATTCAGATTAAAAATAGACTCTGCGGCCTTATTAAATGAGTCTATTTTTCCTTTATTGTCGAACGTAACAATTCCTTCAACACAGCCTTCGAGAATTGCAAGAGATTTTGTCTTTTCGGCTTCAATCAGAATATTTTTCTTTTCCATTTCGTTCTGAATCGACTTCATTTCTTCAACATTTTGCAACAGAGTGGCTTCTTGTTCTTTTAAAATCTGTGCTTGTTTTTGAGCCTCAAGTTCCATGTATTTTTGCTCTGTTATGTCGTGAGCAATTAATATAATTTTGGCAACATCGCCATACATATCGTGAACGGCAGAGAATGTAGCTTGAAGCCATCGCTCCTCGTTATCCATGCTTTCAAATTTTATTTGATCTTTGAATGCATTTCCATTCACAACATTTTGCCAAATATTTTTAAAGGTTTTAATATCTTTTTTAGGCAATAAGTCAAAAACAGATTTATCCATTAAATCGGCAGTCGAATATTTTAGATTTTCGACAAACAAATCGTTGATAAACAAAACATGACCTTCGGTATTGAATTCTGCTTTTATGCTCGAACGGTGAAGAGCTTCAATTTGCCCTTGATAGTCAAGATTTTGACGTTTTTTATGTGTAATATCAATTCCTAAATACAAAATCTTTTGAATTTCTTCGTGATGATCTTTTACACAAACATAAGTAGAAGTTGTCCATAATTCTTTTCCTTCTTTGGTAATGTATTTCATGTCGCCTTCGTAATGCGATTTTCCTTCCAATAGCTCCGACAGAATTTTCTCGAACAACTCGTGGCTTTTCTTGTCGATGAAGGTATTTATATGTTTATTTTTTATTTCGCCAAGTGAAGCATAGCTCAAATTTTTCAAAAATTGCTTGTTAGCATACGTCAATAATCCTTTTGTAGTATATTCAGCTCTAATCAATGAATAATCGACAGAATTTGTAAAATTTTCAAATTCAATACCTTGCCTAGTTGCTTCTTCTTGAGTTGCCCGAAGCTCTTCCATATTTTGACGCATTTTTTCTTCTTGGTCGGCAAGTATACGAGCTTGGTCTTGCGAATCTTTTAACAATCGAGCTGTTTGAATATTAATTTTTACAGTCGAAATAGTTGATGCAATACTTTCTGATATTTTCTCGACAAAATCAATTTCAAATTTTTCGAATACATTAAATGAGGCTATTTCGATAACTCCATGTATTTCGTCGTTAATTTTTAATGGCACAATTAATATGGCACGAGGATTTGCATTTCCAAGCCCTGATGTAATATCAACATATTCGTCAGGCACATCAGTCAATAATATTTTTTCTTGTTCTAAAGCACAAGTTCCAATTAATCCTTCGCCCCATTCAAGTCGTTTATTCGCAAATTTTTTCCTGTCATAAGCATAACAAGCAGTCATATCAAAATACTTCTCGTTATTTTCGTTTTCATTAATGATGAAAACCCCACCTTGATTGGCTTTTAAATACTTAACTAAATTGCTGATAATATTGTACGATAAAACTTCGATATTATCGTTGTCGTTTCTGAGAATTTCTCCAAATTGAGCCAATCCTTCCGAGGTCCAGTTTCGCTGTGCGTCTTCTTTTCTTCTTTTTGCTTCTTCTACCTTGCTGTCTTTCAGGTCGTTTTGTAAATCTCGAAGGGCTTTTGCCAATACGTCGTCTTTCGCAATATTTTCAACATCGATATTGATTTTTCCCGAACGAAGATTTTCGGTAAACTGTATTATTTTGCCTGTCTTTTCTTTTTCCGAATCGATTGTAAATTCGGTTAATGCAACGTTTTTACCAATTTTACGACCTATGTAAAATGAAACAAGTGTGTTTAAAATGGGCAGTGTGTCTATTGCCCAAAAAAATGGATTAATCTGATGTAATTTATACACATTTGAAAATGTAAAATGCATTCCATTAATATCCAAATCAATAAGGAGAAGAATAAAATAAGCTCCCAAGCTGAACAAAAAGCCTTGAAGCGTATATTTTCTGGTATATGAATGAACTTTTTTGTTGTCCATAATTAATAATTTTAAAATTCGTGTTGCATATTTAATATTTGCTGTGCAATTTTATTCAAAGGTAAAATTTTATCGACAGCATTTAATTTAATGGCTTCTTTAGGCATTCCAAACACAACGCATGATTTTTCATCTTGTGCAATTGTTTTGGCACCGGCTTCTTTCATTTCTAACAATCCCTTAGCACCATCATCGCCCATGCCTGTCATTATAATTCCAATGGCATTACTTCCGGCATATCGAGCTGTGGAACGGAACAATACATCAACCGCAGGACGATGTCGATTAACTAATGGACCATCTTTAACTTCAACATAGTATTTAGCTCCACTTCGTTTCAAAAGTGTATGATAATTTCCGGGAGCAATCAATGCTCGACCTCTCAGAACGCTATCGCCGTCTTCTGCCTCTTTTACGGTTATATTACACAATTCATTGAGTCTATCGGCAAACGATTTTGTAAATTTTTCAGGCATATGCTGAACGATAACTATACCGGGTACATCGTGGGGTAATTCCATTAAAAACTCCCGTAAAGCCTCGGTCCCTCCGGTTGAAGCACCAACTGCTATTACAATTTCAGTTGTTTTTATCATGCTATACGACTGTGCTTTTTGAATTACAGCATCGGCTGATAATTTGGGTGCAATAACATTTTCAGTATATTTTTTTCTTTTTACGTTTGAACTTGCGGCTGCTTTAATTACACTACAGATATGACTACGTGATTCTTCAATAAAACCTTTAACATCTAATTGAGGTTTGGTAATAATTTCAACGGCTCCTGCTTCTAATGCCTTGATAGCTGTTTGAGTTCCTTGTGCGGTCAAACTTGAAATAATTACAACAGGGATAGGGTGTTGAGACATTAACTTTCGTAAAAAAGTAAGCCCATCCATTCTAGGCATTTCAATATCTAGCGTTATTACATCTGGCACATGAGTTTGTAATTTTTTAGCGGCATAAAAAGGATCTGATGCAGTACCAATTACTTCTATTCGAGGGTCTGATTCAAGTATTGAGGTAAGAGCTTGTCTAACTACTGCAGAATCGTCAACAATAAGAACTTTTATTTTATTTTCAACCTCCATTAAAATTGTGTTTTTTCAATAAATTTATGTTTGACACTTCCATCGAATGTATTAAAAATAATTTTCCTTCCCAATTTTCCCGCTACGCTCGAACTTACAATTTTGATTCTCTCTTCTTCTAGCATTTGCTTTGCCATATAAATATTCCGCTCACCAATTTGAAAATTTGAAATATTCGTATCAATAACCTCACCTCCTCCAAATACTTTTGCGACTAATGAGGATTTATGACAACCTAATGCAAGCATATTGTCAATTAATTTTTTAATCGCAATATTTCCATATTTTGGCGTTGCCAATCCTTGTCCATTCCATAACGGAAGCATATAATGATTCATACCGCCATAATGAAGTACAGGATCCCAAAGACAAACTGATACACAAGAACCTAAAACGGTAGTAATTAAGTAAGGCTCTTTGCTATAATATATTGCCGAAGGGTATAAATAGTATGTTGTTAAATTTTCCATTAAATAAATAACGATTTTAGAATAATTCTGTGTCTCCTTCTTCAGAAAATCCGAAATCACTTATTTCAGATTCTGGTATAGTAAGGATAAACTCCGACCCTTCGTTAATTTTGCTATTTAAAACTATTTCACCTTGTAATATTTCCACAAACTCTCTGACAATTGAAAGCCCTAATCCTGGACCTGCGTTTAAAGTGTATATTCTATCATCTAGTTTTTTAAATCTATCAAATATTAAATATTGACTTTCTTCGTTAATCCCTTTTCCAAAATCTTTAATCGAAATTCGCAACACCTTATTGTTTAGTGAAATAGATGTGATTACTTTTTGATTTTCGGAACTATAAGTAATCGCATTGGATAGCAAATTAGATAAAATCAATTGAATTTTAGAAAAATCTGTTTTAAAAAATACAGAAGGTGTATTTTCTTGAATGTTGCAAATATGTTCGAGTGTAATTTTTCGCTGATTAGCATAAGTGTTAAAAGTTTCAATTACATTTTTAATCACAAGTTTGATATCGGTATTTGTAATTTGAGGGGCAATAATTCCTGCTTCTATTTCGGCAGCTGCAAAAATATTATTTAACTGAAAATCAAGAATAAATGCTTCGGTTAAAATATGTTTTGCCATGTCTTTCCCTTTTTCAAAATTTTCAGATTTCAGTGTCATGATATTTTTTGACAAAGCCATGATAGAAGCAAAAGGATTGATTATTTCGTTCCTTATATTAGATAAAAAATGACTTTTTAATGCTTCTGAATCTTCTAATTTTTTATTTACGAACTTAAGTTTTTCAGTCATCTCGCGTAATTCTTCGAGTGCTTTTTGATTAATTTCAAATCTTTTTTCAAGTTCTGCAAGCAATTCTTTATCAGTTAATTTTATCATATTGCTAATAATTAAATTTTTCTAAAAACGGTTGGTTTAATATTTTGTAACGGAACGTCAAATCCGGATAATGATTCGGAATGACCCAAGAAAAAATATCCTCCAGTTTTAAGTTTAGTACAAAGTCTATTTATAACTTTTTCTTGTGTTTCGCGGTCAAAATATATCAAAACATTTCGGCAAAAAACGATATCAAATGTTTCTTGAATATTGTAAGTATTATCCATGAAATTTAAGCGTTGATATGTTGTTTTTTTTCTTATTTGAGGAATTACACGAACTATTTTATTATTGGGATCTTTATGCTTCAAAAAATACTTTTTAAGCAAGGTATTGGGAATTGGCTCAACTCTGCTGAATTGATAAGTTGCATCGAATGCTTTTTGAAGAATTCCGACAGAAATATCAGTTCCTAAAATTTGAAAATCATAAAGTTGATTTCGCTCTACCGCTTCGTTCAACACCATAGCAATGGTATATGGCTCTTCGCCACTAGAACAACCTGCACTCCATATTTTCATTGGACGATTTCCATATTTATTTGAAAATTCAGGAATTGCATATTCTTGCATAAACTCAAAATGAGCCGGTTCACGAAAGAAATCAGTTTTATTTGTCGTAACTATATCCATCATATGAATAAGTTCTGTTTCTTTTCCATTGTTGCTAAAAACGTAATTGTAATATTCATCGAAAGAGTCAAAGTTCAGTGCCTTGAGTCGTTTTTGCAATCGACTTTCGAGCATAATTTTTTTCTCCAATGGCATTTTAATGCCCAACTCATCTTTGATAAATTTACTAAACTTATCAAACGTAGAATTTGACATCTTTACTGTGAATGGGCTTGATGAAGAATGTGTATTTATATTTTGAGTTTGCATAAATATATTTTATGGGAATGCTACGATACCGATACATCAGCATTATCTTTCAATGCTAATAAATCATCAATCGTAAATATCTTATCCATATCCAAAATCATAATAAATTGATCATCTCCCATTTTGTACATACCAGTAATAAATTGCGATTTGAACTTATTTCCAATATTTGGAGGAGGCAAGATTTGATTTTTTTCAATCTCTAGAACTTCTTGAACCGAATCAACCAAACCACCAACATGTAATGAATCGTTATCAATTTCAATTTCAAGAACCAAAATGCAAGTATTTGTTGTGTACTCGGTTGGAGTCATACCAAATTTAATTCGAGTATCTACAACTGGCAAAACGGAACCTCTGAGGTTTATTACGCCTTTCATATACTCAGGTGCTTTAGGAACTTTTGTTATTTTAGTCATTTCCAAAATGTTCAGCACTTTACTCACGTTAGCAGCATATACTTCATCTCCAAGTTTAAAAGACAAGTACGAGTTTATTTCCATTTTTTCAGCACTCATAATCTTTTGTATTATATAGTTTTAGCTTTTAAATCAAATTCAATAATTATTTTATATGGATCTAATACCAAGGCTATTGTTCCATCTCCTAAAATAGTTGCTCCCGAAATAAATTCTTGATTTTTATATATTTTGCCCAAAGGTTTTAGAACTGCTTGGTATTCTCCAATAACCTTATCAATAGCTATCCCAACTTTTTGAGAATCGTACATTACTACCACAACTTGAACAGTTTCCGGAATGTTTTCAATCATTCCAAACTCTTTTCTAAGATTTACGGTTGGCACTTGCTCGCCATCAAGCACAATTGTATTGTTAAAGGCATTCAACAAAGCGTCTTTGCCAACAGCAAAACATTTAAAAATTCCAGAGAGAGGAATTACAAAATGTTCATTTTCTATTTTAACTAAAAGCCCGTCGATAATTGAAAGTGTTAATGGGAGCTTTATAGTAATGGAAGTTCCTTCATTTTTAACAGAGTCTATTGAAACTTCTCCTCGAATTTCCGAAATTTTTCTTTTAACGACATCCATGCCAACCCCACGACCTGAAACTTCAGTAACTTTTGAAGCCGTTGAAAATCCGGGTAAGAAAATTAAATCGAAGAGTTCTTTCTCTGTCAATACGGTATCTTCATGGATAATTCCCGATGAAATAGCTTTGTTTCTAATTTTAACTACATCAAGTCCTGCACCATCATCAGAAATTTGAATAAACACATTTACGCCTGAATAATATGCTTTAAGAAGCAACTTCGACTTTTCGGGTTTTCCTTTTTCTTTTCTTATATTTTTATCTTCAATTCCATGATCTAAACTGTTTCTAATAATATGCATTATTGGATCAGAAAGCTTTTCAATAATGTTTTTATCCAATTCTGTTTCTGTTCCTTCGGTTACAAATTCAATATCTTTATTTAGTTCAGTCGATAAATCTCGGACTAGTCGTTGAAAACGTGTAACAACACTTTGTAATGGTATTAATGAGATACTAAAAGCATTATCACGTAATTGGCGAGAAAGCTTTTGAATATTTTCGGCAACATTCGTAAGCTCTGACGAGGGATTATTTTCGGCAAATAAAGTCAATCGAGCTTGAACTGTAATTAATTCGCTCACTAAATTCATCATTTCATCAATTTTTTCTGATGAAACTCGAATGCTTGAAATAGACGTTTCTTTTTGTTTAAATATCTTTTCCGAAGGGCTTACTAAAACTTCAACTTCTTTATCATCATTTTCAATGTGAAGTTTTTCATTTTCTTTGCCTTCTTGTTTTGAAATTAAGTCAGAAATTTCGATTTTTTGAATTGAATGTGAGGTAAGTAGCTTAAATTTATTGATTCCATCTTCGTAGTTAAAAATATTTACATTAGGTATTTCTTGAATTACCAATTCGCATTCATCTTCAACAAAAATGAAAATATCTTTTATTGAATCAATTCCTTCTTCTGTATTTAGTAAAATATGCCAATACGAATAGCATTTTTCAGGTTCTATTTCAGATAAATTTGGGATAGTATGGTTTGGAATAGCCATGCAGGTTCCCAAATCGTTCAAATCTTCAATTAGAAAAAACGGATTGGTTCCATTCAACAAAATATCTTCAAAAGGTTTGAAATAAATATAATATGATTTTGTATCGTTTTCTTGTTTAATAAGCGTTTCGGTTGAAATAACGGTTTCTGTTCGTTGTTCTGCTTCGTCAGTATTTATTTTTTTTACTTTTTGTATAAGTATATCGTGAAAATTTTTAACATTTTTGTCTTCTAATTTTGTATCTTTTAAAAGATTTCGCAAATGATCAACAGACTCTAATGTTACATCAAAAATATCTTTTGTCAACGATATTCTTCCTTGTCTTACCAAATCATAAATATTCTCAAGGTGATGAGTAAAGTCGCTAATAACATCGAATCCAAACATCGAGCTATTGCCTTTTAAAGTATGCATGATTCTAAATACATTCGCAATAGAATCCTTATCACTCGGATTATTTTCTAATACAAGCAAAGCATCTTCTAAATTGATAATCAATTCAGTTGCTTCTTCTAAGTATTTATGTATAAAATTATCCATACTTATCGTACTACTTTTGTAATTGCAGCCAATAATTTTTCAGGTACAAATGGTTTAACAATCCAACCCGTTGCTCCAGCATCTTTAGCCTCCATTTTTTTATTAGCCTGAGACTCTGTTGTTAAGAAGAGAATAGGTACAAATTTAAATTCTTCTGATGCCCTGACTTCTTTTATGAGTGCAATTCCATCCATAACTGGCATATGGAGGTCGGTAATAATCAAGTCTAGTTTTGCTCCCACAATTCTGTTTAAAGCATCTTGTCCATCGCACGCCTTAATTACAGTATATCCAGCGTTTTCTAGGGTAAAACTCACAACTTCTCTTATACTTTCAGAATCGTCAACAACTAAAATGTTCTTTGCCATAATTATTCTATTTATGATTCGGTATATTTTTCGATTTGATTAATGAAACCTGTGGTTTCTAAAATATTTTTTATATTCGGATTTAATATTTTTAACATTTTTATTTCTTTTTTATCGTGTACAATTGTTTCGAAAAATGAAATAAGCAGTTGTACAAAAGATAAATCTATTGATTCGGCTTTTTCGAGAGAAATCTGAAATGCCTTATATTTCTGAATCGTACTTTGTAATTGTTCTTTTGCTCGATTGCATTCAGAAAGAACTAAGTTCCCATCAAAAGCAATACTTGCAACAAGTTTATTCTTTATATGTTTTTCAGTAAGAGTAATATTCATCTATTTAGATATTAAAAAAATTCAACTTCATCGTCAGTTTCAATTTGAGCTGGGTTTGCATCAACAATAGAATTCGCATCTGCAAATAGTTTTGCATGTATTTCTCGTTCACTCTGCATAGAATAAAGTGAATATAAGAAATTTAATTTTTCGCGAACGTTTGGTCTTAAAATATCAGTAAATTCTTCTGCCGTTTTTTCGTAATACGACGAAAGATTTGCGAGCAATTCATTAATAGTATCGCTAAAAAAAACCGATTTACTTATGTGTTCAATAATTGGTTTTACATTTTCAGTCAAATTTATATTCAATAACGAACCTTGATGAAGCATATCCTCAATTTTATGATTTCTTGCAGAATATTTTTCATGGGCTTCGGACAATTTTTCAGAAATTTCGTCTAACTCCCAATTAATTGTTTTCGATTCGAAAGCATTTTTGAAATTATCTGAAAACTCCTTCAAATCACTAGATAAGCTCGATAAAAGATTATCAGGAATATCTGAATAAGTCATATTTATATCGTGCCTAATAAGTTCTATCAAGATAGGATTATTGGTTAAATCGTATTTAGAACCAAAAAGTAAAATATTACTATTTAACTCTTCAAAAATATCAAGGATATAATGAGTATTATTTGTTTTTTGATAATGAGTAAGTTTTGTACTTAAATTTAATAATTCTGATATATTATTTAAAACATCCGACAAATTGTTCTTAATTGTAGAGAAAGCCTCTTGGCACTCGTTATTTGTGTGATCTAATATTGCACTTTGCAATTTCAATATTTCAGGAATTACATACACATAGTTAGTTTCAATAATGCGTTGTTTTTCAGCATTAAGACTTCTAAAATCTGAAAGTTCATGCAATATTTCTTTATTTGCAATTGAAATGTGATCAATTTTTTGTCGAATAATATCGTGAAACTGAATACTGATAATGATTTTGTTTAAATTATCGTAGTACTCATGAATTTTGCCCTCAAGAAGAGGAATCAATTTCTTTGCTTTGTTTTTATCCTCTACAATCAAGTAAACAAATTGTTTAACTTTTGTCGAGGTTTGGTCAAGAATCTCTTTAGCTTCAAGCTCATAGCTATCAATATTTTCTATAAGAGTATCTAGTTGAGTCTTGAATTTTAAAAATTTAGGAGCTGTACTTTGATTGTTAACTACTTTGTCTTTAATCGAATACAATGCCTCTTTTAATAGTACAAAACTTCCAATTATATTAAATTTAATATTTAATAATGACTTAATCGATGTCGGGAGTTTCTTAAGATAATTTTTCTTTTCCTCATCGTTAATCAATGACAAAATAAGTTGGATATTCTCGTATATATTTTTTGCTGTATTGTGATAATTTTTAATATTTCGACTAATTTCGTTAAAATCTGTAGCCGAATACTGTTGAAGTTTATCAAGTTTATGATTAATTTCTTCGAAAAACAATGATATTTCTCCAAAAGAATAATTATGATTGTGTTCTTTATTTGTTTCCAAAACTTAACTCAAGTTAGATTGCACAATAATTTATTTCAGTACTTTTGTAAAAATAGTAAAAAAATACATATATAAATTATAGAATACAAAAAATGTCTCTAAAAAATATAATTTCACAACAACTCGGAATAAAAGATAATCAAATATTAAGCACTCTAAATTTATTATCAGATGGAGCTACAATCCCTTTTATTTCCAGATATAGAAAAGAAGCAACCGGAGGTTTAGACGAAGTTCAGATTGCCAATATTGACGATTTGTATAAAAAATTACTAACTGTCGAAAAAAGGAAAGAAGCAATTTTGAAGTCAATTGCAGAACAAGGAGTGCTTAGCGATGAAATTAAAAATAAGATTTCTTTAACTTGGGAACTCAACGAATTAGAAGATATTTATTTACCCTTCAAACCAAAACGAAAAACTAGAGCAAGTGTTGCAAAAGAAAATGGACTTGAACCATTAGCTTCTATAATTTTAAAACAAACAAACATAAAGCTAGAAAACGAGATTATTAAATTCTTAAACGATAAAATTGAAAATGAAAGCAATGCTATTCAAGGAGCAATAGATATAATTGCCGAAAATATCAGCGAAAACGCATTAGTCAGAGATAAGTTGCGAAAATTATTTTTACATGATGCCTACATTTATTCAAAAATAATCAAAGGAAAAGAGGAAGATGGTGAAAAATTTAAAGATTATTTCGATTACAACGAAAAAATCGCTAAATGTCCTTCACATCGTTTTTTGGCAATACAAAGAGGAGAAAGCGAAGGATATTTGAGAGTTAAAGTTTTTCCAAACGAAGACTTAGCAATCGAAATGTTAGAAAAAATATTCATCAAAGCTCAAAACGAATCTTCTGAAATTGTTAAAAAAGCTATAAAAGATAGCTACAAAAGGCTTTTAATGTCATCAATCGAAAATGAAGTTTTAGCACTTGTGAAAGAAAAAGCCGACGATGAAGCAATAAGAGTTTTTTCGAGCAATCTTCGACAACTATTATTGGCATCACCACTCGGACAAAAACGTATTTTGGCAATCGACCCAGGATATCGAACCGGATGCAAAATTGTATGTTTAGATGACAAAGGAGATATTTTGTACAACGAAACTATTTATCCACACAAGCCACAAGAGGAAAAAGTACAAGCAATTAAAAAAATATCATCAATGGTTGATGCTTATAAAATTGATGCCATTGCCATTGGAAACGGAACTGCAGGTCGCGAAACCGAAAATTTTATACAACAGATAAAATTTAGTAAAAAAATACAAGTTTTTGTTGTAAGCGAAAACGGTGCTTCAATTTACTCTGCATCATCGGTTGCGAGAGAAGAATTTCCTCAATACGACGTTACAGTTCGAGGAGCAATATCAATCGGCAGAAGATTAATGGATCCACTTTCAGAACTTGTAAAAATAGAACCAAAATCAATTGGAGTCGGTCAATATCAATACGATGTTGATCAAAAAAAACTAAAAGAAAAACTTGATTTCGTTGTTGAAAGTTGTGTAAATGCCGTTGGAGTGAATCTTAATACTGCCAGCAAACATTTATTAACGTATGTTTCGGGATTGGGGCCACAAATTGCACAAAATATTGTCGATTTTCGTAAAGAAAATGGCATCTTCACTTCTAGAGAAGAGTTAAAAAAAGTTGCTCGTTTAGGCGATAAAGCATTTGAACAGTGTGCAGGTTTTCTTCGAATCAATAATGCGAAAAATCCATTGGACAATAGCTCTGTTCATCCTGAAAGTTACAGTGTTGTAAATAAAATAGCTAAAGATTTGAATTGCGATTTGAGTGAACTTATTGCCAACGAAGAAATTATTGCTAAAATAAATCTCGAAAAATATGTAACTGAAAAAGTAGGTTTACCTACTTTAGAAGACATAAAAGAGGAATTATTAAAACCAGGGAGAGACATTCGAAAAATTATAAAAGTCTTTGAATTTTCGAAAGATGTACAAAAAATAGAAGACCTAAAAATAGGAATGGAACTTCCAGGAATTGTAACAAATATCACAAATTTTGGAGCTTTTGTCGATGTTGGGGTTAAACAAGATGGCTTAGTTCATATTTCAAATTTGGCAAACCGATATATTTCGAATCCAAACGATGTTGTATGTTTACATCAACATGTTAAAGTTAAAGTTATCGACGTAGATGCTCTACGGAAGCGAATACAGCTTTCGATGAAAGAATTTGATAATGAGAGTAATAATGCGAATTGAAATGTTCAACATTTAGTATTCGTATCATAATTTTTGTCTTTGTTGGTGTTATCCACCAAGAATTCAGTTCTTGACTGCATTTTAAATGGCTTTTGAAATGTTTCATTTCTCTTAAAGAATGTGTGGAAGCAAAAGATTATTGCTCTTTCACTTCCAACCAAAGTGTATCAGAATTAAGTCCAGTAAAAATACCGTAACCATTAGTAATACTAGTGGATGGATTGGTTAAGTTTTGTGAGTTGGTGCTATTTTGATCATAAAGCGAGGCATAATCAGGTAAAACGTGATAGATTATAATTCGGTGAGTGCCGAAATATTGGAATTCCATTGAGCGTATTTCTTCGGATGAAGCATTGGAGGGCTGTTTTCTAAAAAAATTTGAAGGGGGATCATCATCTCCAAAATCAAAAATAGGATTAAGTGTAGCTTCAATGTTTTCAACTACAATCAGATAGTAGGAATTATCAGGATTACTCCATGTTATTTCTACTGGGTCAGGTTGATCGCCAAAACTAGGCATGTCATCAGTATCAATTTTTTGAATATAAATTTTTGATGCGGATTGCGTTACACTAGCAGGCTTAGAAGGAACATAAGTATAAGCAGCTACATTTCTTGAATTGAACTTAAAAGAGAGATAATAATAATCATTTTCAGAAACTGTTAAAGAACTATCAATGTATTTTCCATTGCCCAAGGGTTGCAATGTGTGTATATTATTATTAATTGTAATTTGAACAGTAAGATTATTAATATCATCGGCTGAATAAGAAACATTTGATGAAAAAGGAAGCTGCCTGCTGATTTTTAAATTGAAGTAATTACCTGGATTCAAGTATGATTCAATGATAGGTGAATCTGAAAATTCAGAATTTTCTTCTTCTTTGCAAGAAAAAATTAAAGAAATCATTATTAGAAATACTACTAATACGAGTTTTGTTTGCATTTTATCTGAGTTTTAAAGAAAGTGTGATATTTGGAGTTATCCCTGTATAATTTACATTAGTTTCAATAATTGAACCATCTTCAATAGAATAGGTCTTATACCAAACATTGGAGCGGTTATAGAGGTTGAAGATTGAGAACCCGATATAGCCGATTTCTCTTCTCTTTTTGTCGCCTGTCATTCCTGCAAGAAGTTTGTAATTAACTGAAATATCAGCACGATGATAATTTGGCAAGCGTAAACTGTTTTTGTTTGTAACTGTATAGAAATCTTGTTCGTTGCCATCAAGCAGAGTAATACTATATGCCCCTGATGGAGCTGTATATGGACGCCCAGTTGCATAAACCCAAGTCGCCGAGAAATCCCATCTCTTCCAGTTATAGAGAAGAACTGCTTTAAATTCGTGAGTTATATCCTGATTCGCAGAAAAATATGAATCTGAGTAAACATCAAAATGATTTTTGGCTTCACCTAAAGTATAACTGAGCCATCCATTGAATTTCCCTGTTTTCTTTTGTGCTAAAACTTCTATTCCACGAGCATAACCATATCCGGTAAAAAAGTTTTCATCATAATTATTCCCCATTGGACTAGGATTGAAACGCAAAGAATACTCAGTCAGGTTATCTACTTCTTTGTAATAAGCCTCAACACTAAATAAGTAGTTTATGGTTTCGTAGGATAATCCTGCAATGTAATGATTGGCAGAACTCACTGGTATGTTTTTACCATCGGACAGTAACCAGAATTGTTTGCTGCCTGCAAGAATATCTTCCCGCGTTATGACATTGGCAAATTGATAGTATTTTCCTACAGCACCTTTAAATGATAGATTATCAGTTATGTTGAATGTAAGTGAAGCTCTTGGTTCATGATATAATTGCCCTGTTGTTTCAAAATGGCTAGTGCGTATACCGGGAATAAAGATTAATCTATTATTGAAAAATGTGAATTTGTTTTGTAAATATGCTCCAGTTAAAAAAGCTTGATTTTTTTTATCAATAAAGGTGGTAGTATCATTTTGAGAATAAGTATAATGTATATCATAGTATGTTCCAAATAAACCAAACTGTAGTTGGCTAAAAGAAGATATATCCCACTGGTAATCCGATTTAAAACTGTAATCTTTTAAATCGTTATCTTCAAGGATTCCGTTCTTATTAGTGGTTTCTTCTCCGCTTGAATTGGTGGTTGTTCGTACCATAGATCGGTCACGTTTGCTAAAAAAGTTTGAATAGCTAAGAATAGTGTTTCCATAAAATTTATCACTCCATTTGCGTGACCATTTTAAGCTGCTTCCGATATTTCCGTATTTTGTTAAATCGGTGGAACTAGAACTGAGATTGGAGTTGTCCTCCCCGAATGAGGGAAGATCAGAGTTATCAATACTATTATCCAACTTATCAGTTCCATTAAAAATGCTGAGTGTAATAATGTCTTTTTGAGTTGGGTGGTAAGTGAATTTGCCATTCAAGTCATAAAAATAATTGGTAACTTGTGTTTCTTGCATAAACCGATTACCACCAGGCCCTTCTTGCTGTGTTATGCTTGAAGATGTACTGCTTTTACTGTATTTTTCAAAGAGCTTGTTGTAAATAGCTCCCTTATATGATCTGCGAAATGCAATGATAGAAGTAAATTTATCTCCAATAGGAGTTTCTATCCATGCATTTATGCTTAATAAATTTATATCACCACCCATATTGAATTTTTTCCGATTGCCATCTTTTCCTGTAATCTCAGTAACACTTGATAGCCTACCACCATAACGTGATTCAAAACCGCCCTTATATAGTTGAATATCTTTTACAGCATTTGCATTAAATGCACTAAAGTATCCATAGAGATGATCAACATGATAAATCGTAAATCCGTCAAATAAAACAAGGTTTTGGTCAGGAGTTCCGCCTCTTACATATAGTCCAGAAGATGATTCTTGCGAAGCACATACACCGGGCATTAACTGGAGAGAACGCATTACATCTTTTTCTCCAATATTAGGAAGTTTCTCAATTTGTTTAGGAGTCATTTTTACAACACTTATATCTTCTTTTTTTATTAGCACCACATCATCTCTTATACCCTTAATTGTAACTTCTTTAAGTAAATTTATAGCAGGTAAAACTTCTATAATAAAATTCGTTTTAGGCAGAAAAGGTGATAAGTAGATTTCTGTTTTAGTATAACCAACATAAGATACAATAATCACACAAGTATCTGATGGAACTTTTGGGATTGTATAATATCCATCAGCGTTAGTTGAAGCTCCCAATTTTGTTCCCTTAATCTGAATAGTTGCAAAAGGTAGTGCTTCTCCAGTTGATTTATCTCTTAAAATTCCCGAAAGCGTATAGTTAAATGATTTTGGTTGTCCAAAGTATGTTTTTGTTGACTTTGGATTGGATGCAATGTTTTCATTTCCAATTTCATCTTCCTCGTAATAAAAAGTCCCCAAATTATCATTTTCATTATTAGGTTGGGAATAATAGGAAGAAACATTTTCTTTAAAATCATCAGCAATCTTTGTAGTATCTTGTGTACTGGCAAAGCGAATGCTTTTGAATACATTATGTAAGGCAACAGTATTGATATCGGCTTCGGTAATCGTACTATCATATATTGATAAAAAAACGTTGTCTTTTCCGCATTGATATTGCCATGTATTTAGGCTCACCAAAGCATCAAAGCAAAAGAGTTTATTAGTAGAATTTCCACCTTTGTTGGGAACGTAAACCAATAGGTAATTATAGAAATTGAAAAGGTTTTTTAGTGTATCTGTCTCAAAGGTTTGGAGTGCGGATTCCCCTTCTTTGCCAAGTATGTAAAGGTAAGGTCGCTTTAAAAAACCGTAGTCATTATTTGGAGCGTAGTAAATGTATTTAAAGAAGCAAACATTGCCCTGGCTGTTGAATTCATATTCTTTATAGTCAGAATTCTGTGCTAATGATTTATTAACCAAAAGTAAAAATATGAAGCAGGTAAAGGTAATTGTTATTTTATTGTTTAATTGCATCATTCTTATTATGTTATTAATGATACCTACAAAGATGGGATGGAAAAATGAAGGAAATAAAATAATAGCGATGTTCTAGGAGAATGTGTGGGAGAAAAAATCTTGTTTAAGCTAAATTGTATGCATTTGATACTTGAATCTACGTGACCGTCAATAACAATAATTTCCGACACATTATTTTACAATCAGATTTTTAAATTTTGTCCAAACTTTCTTTTCAGAAAACATATCACTCATATTGTTCATGCCTCGTTGTGGCATTCCACCGCCTTGAGGTGGAGTCATTCCCGATGGAGGGGATATCTCGGATGGAGATTCGCCACTCATATTACTCGGTGGCTGCATTCCGCCAGATGGCATTTCCATTGCGAAAAGAATAATGCCGAGAGAGAGTTGATTTACTGTGGTGTCATAATCAATTACAGAAAAAGGTATTTTGTATTCTATGTTTAGAAAGTTAAGAGTATCCCAGTTCATAGCGAACTGAACGCTTTTTAGGTTATTTACCAAATAGGTATCATCAGTAATTCCTTTGAAACCACTTAAATAAGCATACATTAGTTTTTGCTTAAATCCTTTTTTCATTTTTTCAGGGGATGGTTTTTCACTAGATCTGTCACTCGAAGGCAATGTCATTTCAGGTTTATAGCCAAGATTATATTTTTGTTTTTTCTTCCCTTTTGGGTCAACCGAGATTTGAAAACCAACTTTTGTAAGTCGCATTTGTGTATTTTCTTCTGTTGCCCTAATGCAGAAAAAAAATGCACTGTCGTCATTTGCAATTGAATAACATAATTTAGTTTCGGTATCGTAATATTTTAATGGAAGATTCCATTCGCTGATATTGCCGTCAATGCAAATTGTAGAATTGGTTTGTGCTATGGCATTTGTTGTAAACAGAACTACTATTGCAGATATTATACTTTTCATTTCCTGAATTTTTGATTTTCGATGCAAAAATAAAATTGAAAAAGAGGAAAGAAAAATAATTGCGATGTTGGAAGAGAATGTGGGGAAGAAAAATCTTTAAGAGTAGCGTTTAAAAAAAACTTCTTCGTATGTGTTGCCAATAGGAATTTCAATATTGCTGAGAAAAATTGTTTTGTTACGAACTGAGGTAATGTTGCAGAAAGGAATAATAAAACTTCGGTGCACACGAATAAAATCATTTACTGACAATTTTTCAAGCATGGCTTTCATACTCATTCGTGCCATTACCATTTTTTGATTTTTGGAATACACTTTTACATAATCACTAATGCCTTCAATGTAAAGAATGTCGGTAATAAGTATTTTTACCAAGCTGTAATTGCTACGAAGGTAGATATAATTTTGCTGTTCGTGGTCTTTGTTGTGAATGTATCTGTAAAAGTCATGGGCTTTATCAGTCGCCTGTTTAAATCGCTTTGGTGAAATGGGTTTTAACAAGTAGTCAATAGCATTGAGTTCGTAACTATCAGCAGCGTACTCACTAAAGGCTGTAGTAAAAATAACCATAGTGTTTTGTTGCACCGCTTTATAAAAATTTAGTCCCGAAATGGAAGGCATTTTTATATCCAAAAACAACAAATCAGTTGGAAATTTACGAAGGTATTTCAGTGCCTCACTTGGTTCGGTAAATGTATTTTCGAGCGAAATGAAATCAATCGTTTCGCAAAGTTTTTCAATTGCTTTTAATGCAAGAGGTTCATCGTCTAATGCAATAGCTGTTATCATGCAAGATTGATGTGTAATGAAACATTAAAATCACTATCAGTTTCGTTTATGGTAAGTAGATGATTTTCAGGATAGATTAACGATAATCGCTGCCGTGTATTTTTAATCCCCAAACCAATAGTTTCCTGTATCGTTCTTTCTATTTCTACTTTTTTGTTGAACACCGTGAGATTTAACTTGGTATTATTAGTTATCAACTCTATACGGATAGAACTGTTTTGTTCGGAATTTACGCCATACTTGAATGCGTTTTCAATAAATGGTATTAAAAGAAAAGGTGCAATTTGTAATGCTTGTGATTCACCTTCAACCCGATATTCCAATTTTGCTTTTGAAGCTAACCGAAGTTTTTGCAGTTCAATATAGTTAGTGATGTAATCTAATTCTTTTTGCAGAGAAACTTTATCATGATGTGCTTCTGTGATAGAGTAACGCATTATGTCGGATAGTTTTATAAGCATTTCTGAAGCATTGTCAGCTTTTCCCAATGTTTCAGCATAAATACTGTTGAGTGTGTTAAACAAAAAATGTGGATTGATTTGTGATTTTAATGATGAAAGCTCAGACTGTAATCTTTCCTGTTCAGCAAGTTTCCACCTACTATTTAAGCGCAAACCAATGGAAGCAAGAAATATAACTATATACATCAATACTGAATTGCTAAAAACTAGTGGCATCATAAATTCCATTTGTGATTCGTGAGGCATGTTGTTATGTGGCGGTTTATCAAAAAAGAACATCATGAAAGTGGGGCTAACTAGCTTAATACCAATACAAGCAAGGATTAAAAGGGTGTAAATAAAATAGTGATTGGTAAAGAGAAATTTGGGAATGAGAATAAAATAGTTGAAGTAAAACAGTAGGATTAAAAATAGGCTGTTAATAAAAATAGGCGTTAAATAAAATTCCTTAAATTCCTGCCCTATTTCTGACGGTGGCACATGTGAAAATAAAAACGGGATTGAGAGAAAAATCAGCCAGCCAATAATATGGGCTAAAACTTCAAATAATATTTTATTTTTTTTCATGTATTTACAATTTGCTTTTGGTTGTCAAATTGATAGCCATATATTTACTTCGTTTAATATGCATATTTGTATGTGGTTATATCATGCTTCAAAAGTAGCATTATCTAATTGATTTTTTTTGCCTCTGTTTTAGATTTCATTAAAAAATTAAAGAAAATTACCTGCCAAAGGCAAAAAAAGGGCTGAATCTTTTTGATTCAGCCCTTTTACATTTTATAAGTTTCAACTATTCTGATACAACTTCAAAACTAATCTCAACTACTATGTCTTTATAGATTTTAACTTTAGCTTGATAAGTTCCTATTTCTTTTACACTTTCGTTTTTGATTGTGATATTTTTTCTATCAATTTCAAACCCTTGTGCAGAAATTGCTTCTGCTATTTGAATATTAGTTACCGAACCAAAAATCTTACCAGTTGTACTAGTTTTAGCTCCAACTTTCAAGGTAGTTCCTTCAAGTTTTTTAGCCAATTTTTCAGCTTCTGTTCTAATTTTAGCTTCTTTGTGAGCTCTTTGTTTCAACGTTTCAGCATGAACTTTTTTTGCCGATGGAGTAGCTAATGTAGCATGTCCTTGAGGAATCAAAAAATTACGACCGTAACCATCTTTTACATTTACGATATCATCTTTGTGTCCTAAATTATGAACGTCTTGTTTTAAAATAATTTCCATATCTAATCCTCCCTGCTTATTTTAAATTATCAATTACATATGGCAATAAAGCAAGATGTCTTGCTCTTTTTACGGCTGTAGATACTTTTCTTTGATACTTCAAAGAAGTTCCTGTTAATCTACGTGGTAAAATTTTACCTTGTTCGTTTAAGAATTTTTTCAAAAATTCTGCATCTTTATAGTCAATATATTTAATTTGACTTTTCTTAAAACGGCAATATTTTTTCTTTTTAACATCTACTGACGGTGGAGTTAAATATCTAATTTCTCCTTGACTTTGTGTTGACATGACTTATTCCTCCTTTTTTTCAGTTTTACCACTCTTTTTCTTAGTCGCATACGCAACAGAATATTTATCCATTTTGAATGTCAAGAAACGAATAATTCGCTCATCACGACGGTATTCTGTCTCTAATTTTGCAATTAATTCACCTTCAGATTTGAATTGCAATAAATGATAAAAACCTGTTGATTTTTTCTGGATTGGATAAGCAAGCTTTTTCAAACCCCAAAATTCCTCATGTTCGATTTCACCACCATTAGCGGTAATGTAATCTTTGTACTTTTGTACCGCTTCCTTCATCTGTGAGTCAGATAAAACGGGAGTTAAAATGAAAACGGTTTCATAATGATTTAACATACTCTAATTAATTTATTAATATTAAATTTAAAAAACGAACCGCAAAGGTATAATTTTTATGACTTATTACAAAATATCTATTGATTAATATTTTTATAAATTCTCAAGTCTCGAAAGTATTGATTTAGCATCGCTTGCAGATTTTCCGCAAATAAGCTCTTCGGCTTTAAAGTCAAAACAAACCTGCGGGCGAGATTGATCGTTAAAAATACTACATTCTAAATCTTCGGTTAGATGCATACATGGAACACCTGCCGGTTTTCCGTTTGGATAGCCGGGCATTGAACTCGAAATTGATATATATATGCAACAAGCTGCACATTTAGGACGACATTCCATGCTTCAAAGATAATGATTAAAAAATATATCATTTCACTTTATGGAATTTTAAATTATCATGTATCTATAGTTTATAAAAAGAAATTATAAATTTAAAAAATAAAAGTCATGAAAACAATCAATTTATTATTAATCAGCTTATTAATTCCATTTACAGGAATTGCAAACAACGAAAAAAAAGTAGAATCAAATGTTAAAAATGTTACCGTATTTTTAAATTCTGCACAAGTAACACGAACTGCTAATGTAAATATTGAAGCAGGAGTAAACGATTTAATTTTTGAAGGTGTTTCGCCCTACTTGAATACGAAAAGTATTCAAGCTCGTGGAACGGGGAAATATATAATTCTTGATGTTCAATATCGAATAAAATATCCCGAACCACAAGCTACAATCGTTTCAACATTACCTCAGCAAATTTTACGTGGCATTAAATTACTCGAAGATTCATTGTCCGATTTAAGTTTCGATATCGAAAATATTTACAACAAAAAGGAAGTTTTAAATCTTGAAAAAAATGTTTTGTTGCAAAATAAATTTATGCAAGGTAATGTTGATACAATTCCAGAACTAAAAGATGCTATGGAATATTTACGCAAACAACTGAACGATATTAATTTAGAACTAAATAAATTAAATCGTCAGAATTATAATCTCACTAAGTTGCAATCACGCCAACAAGAACGATTGAATGAACTGAAAGCTTATAATTCGCACATTAATCCACCAAAACAAGAAAGTCCAAAATATCAGATTGTAGTTACTGTTTCGTCGGATTATCCTGCACAAGGAAAAATCACCTTGGAATATATGGTAAATAATGCAGGCTGGTCTCCTGAATACGATATTAGAGCCGAAGGTACCGATAAACCGATAAATTTAGTTTACAAAGCAAACGTATATCAAAACTCTGGCGAAGATTGGGATAATGTAAATTTGAAATTATCGACAATTACACCTAATTTATCGAACAATAAGCCTATTTTACCTATTCAATATTTAAGTTATTACTACAACAATGTAGTTGAGCTTTGTTCAAAAAACAGAGAAAGCAAAAAAGACATGAACGAAGCTGTTGCTTACGGTGGTGCAAGTATGCAAGATGAAGATATTCAATTAGATTATTCTAAAATACCAGCTTCAAATTCGGCTCAATATACACAAGTGCAACAAACCATGACGAATGTAGAATTTGATATTAAACTAGCTTATTCAATCCCATCTGATGGTCAATATCACAAAGTTGCAATTCAAAACTACGAATTAAAAACAGAATATTATCATTATTTAGTTCCTCGTATTGATAAACAAGCATATTTGATAGCAAGAATAGCGGATTGGGGTAATTTAGATTTGCTAACAGCTAATGCAAATATTTATTTTGAAGGAACATATGTTGGAGAAACTACTATTAACCCTTCAATTATGCAAGACACATTAGAACTCTCTTTGGGAAAAGATCGTGGAATTATTGTTGAACGCAAGAAAAATCTAGACGAACAAAGAAATGTACTCATTGGTAGTAATGTAATTAAATCTATTTCATATGAAATAATTATAAAAAATAACAAGCTTTTTGCAAGCAATTTAATCATCGAAGATCAATTACCAATATCTCAACAAACTGACATTAAGATTCAAACTATTGAATTGTCAAACGCCAAACACAACGAAACAACCGGTATGTTAAAATGGAATTTAAAACTCAATTCAAAAGAATCGAAAACAATAAAATTTTCGTACGAAATTGAGCACAATAAAGATAAGCAATTGGCGAATTTATTTTGATTGATTAGAAAAATAAAAAATAGCAAAAAAATTTGCAATTTTGGAAACGTTAAAAAGCAACAAAACCATCATAAAAATAATTTCTGATGGTTTTGTTATTTATTCGTCATGACTTCATAAGTTTATGTTATTTTTGCATTTTAATTATAAAGCAAACCTCGTAGGTGAAAGAAATAATCGGATATTTAAAGACCTTTATTAGAGAAGATTTCAATTACAAAACCTATCTTTTTACAGCCATTTTTTTAACTATTGCTATTTATTTCAATTATACCTACGGCTTCGAACGCAAATTGGTAATTCGACACTACGGAACTTTTCAAGGATATATATTTTCGTTTTTGTTTTATAGTCTTGCCTACTATTCAATTGCAATTCCCAAATTTTTAATCGAAAAAAAGAAACAGTATTTATTAAAATCTGAATTTTGGATTAAATCGCTCGTATTTATCTCACTAATTGGTGCCGTTGGGGCTTTTAATTCGTATAAAAGCATTATTGATTTATTCGATTTGAATGGAGGCTTTTATTATTGGATGAAAATTTTAGCCAATTCGAAACGAATGGTATTTTATATTATTCCGCTATTGATAATTAAATACGTTTACGACCGCCAATCGAAAGGTTTATATGGTTTACAAAGCAAAGGATTTCATTGGAAACCGTATTTTACTATGTTACTAATCATGCTGCCACTCATTACTTGGGCTTCGTTTCAAGACGATTTCTTACGCACTTATCCTACCATAAAACTCTGGAAAATGAATGAAGTATGGGGGATATCAAAATCTCAGATGGCAATAATTTACGAACTGATTTATGGGTGGGATTTTATTTTTGTTGAACTAATTTTCAGAGGTGCATTAGTAATTGGGTTAGCTACCATTATCGGAAAAGATGCCATTCTTCCGATGGTTTCGGTTTATGCTTTTTTGCATTTTGGCAAACCGCTGGGCGAAACGCTCGGGTCAATATTCGGTGGATATATTTTGGGTGTAATTGCTTTATATACCAAAAATATTCTTGGCGGATGTGTAATCCATATCGGCGTTGCTTATTTGATGGAGGCAGCAGCCTTTGTTCAATATCTTTTTATCAAAAATTAAAATTTATTTCGGAATATTGCTTTGAAATGTTTTTCGATAATCGTCGAATTTTGTTGTTTTAAAAGCGTCGTCTTTAAAAAAATGAAGTACTGTTTCTAACACCTCCGGCGGAAAATATCCAGGAACAACGCTAATTAAATTGTTGTCGCTTCCAAGATATACAACTTGCGGAAACGACATCTTTCCTTGCAACAAACTCACTGCAAGCTGGTGAAAAGGATGCTCTTTATTTTCGTTTATAAACAAATTATTTTTAAAATGAACCGTGTCTTTGCTCAATACATCGAACGAAACAGGATAATAATTCTCATTGATATATCGAGCAATTTCAGGATGATTAAACGAAGTTTTATGCATAATCTTCGACAAAATACTATAGTCGGCATACAAATGAAGCACAATCTTTTTAGGATTTTTGGTATTCAATTCAACCGCTTCTTCAAAGGTGTACCATTTAACAAGCTCTGGGCGTTGAATCGAATCTTTAAAAGTTTTATCGAAATACGAGCTAAACTCCTCGAAAGGAATTTGCTTATACACATCTTGACCGAAGAAAACTAAAATCGGTTCAATTTTATCAGGAGTCATGTAGCCGGCAATTGGAGAAATGATGTTCAATTTTTCGTCTAAAAAAAGCATGGTTGGATACGACATTTTTCCATTTAAAAGTTCAACAGCCAAATCGTGCGGCGAGCGATTTCCCGTTCCTTTGTTTGTATATTGCTTATCTTTAAACGTAATTGTATCGAAAGTTTCGGCATTAAATTTTACTGCATAATAATTTTGGCTTATGTAGTTTGCGATGCTTGGATTCGAAAAAGTATTTTTATCCATTACTTTACACCAGCCACACCAATCGGTATAAAAATCGATGATAATTTTTCGCGGATTTGTTTTACACAGCTCTTCAGCTTCCTGAATGCTTAGCCATTTAATCGGACTTGTTTCTACACTTTGTGATTTTCCCAAAAATGTGAACAAAACGAACAAGATAGTGGTCAAAAAAGATTTCATCATAAATTGTATTTTCGACATAAATTATGTACAAATATATTCAAAAATAAGCCCTTTTCTAAATATTTTGTTTCATTAACAAAATTTAACGCTGAATTTTTTAAAAGTTTGAAAGTTCGTAAAGAAAGCTTTATTTTGCAACGAACATCAATTTTATTGTTTTTTATGATTAATTGGTTAATCGCTAATTGGATTGAAATAATTGGAGCCATAGCAGGATTCATCTATATTTTTTTGGAAATAAAAGGAAAACCAAGTATGTGGCCAATTGGACTCATAACCTCTATTTTCTACATACTCGTATTTTTCTATTCAGGCTTTTATGCCGAAATGGGCTTGCAGTTTTATTATGTATTTATTAGCATTTACGGTTGGTATTGGTGGATAAACGGAGCAAAATACAAACAACAAAAAATTCTTTCAATCAGCTATCTCAATAAAAAAACAGGAGTTGTACTAACAATTATTTCTGCATTTTTATTTGTTGCTATTAGCTTCCTATTAATTAATTACACCGACTCAACCGTTCCATATTGGGATTCGTTTACAACCTCACTCAGCATTACTGCAACATGGATGCTTGCTCGAAAAATTATCGAACATTGGTATATTTGGATTTTGGTTAACTTTGTGTCGATAGGATTATATTTTTACAAAGATTTGTACTTAACAAGTATTCTTTTCGCCGCTTATTTTGTGCTTTCAATTGTAGGATTTATTGAATGGAAAAAAATTGCAAATTCTGCTAGTCAATGAAAAACAAAACCGTAATACTCGCAAACGGAGAATTTCCCACACATGGAATTCCATTACAAATATTGAACAATGCAAATCAAATTATCTGTTGCGATGGAGCCACAAATAACTTATTAAACTACGGACTAAAACCCGATTTAATCATTGGCGATTTAGACTCCGTTTCTAGGGAAATTAAAAATGAGTATTCGCATATACTCATTCACGACACCGACCAAAATACAAACGATTTAACTAAAGCCGTAAACTGGTGTATTAAGCAACATATTACTGAAATTGTTATACTTGGAGCAACTGGCAAACGAGAAGATCACAGCATTGGAAACATTTCGTTGATAAGCAATTACATCGAAAGCATTCAAGTAACAATGTTTACAAATTATGGAATACTAAGTCCGATTATCGAATCAACAACATTTAACAGCTACAAAGGTCAACAAGTTTCGATATTTTCACTCACACCCAATACTCCGATATCTTCAATCAATTTGAAATATCCATTAGATAAATACAACTTGGATTCGTGGTGGAAAGGAACACTTAATGAGTCGCTCGACTCAGAATTTTCGCTAAATTTTGAAAATGGAAAATTGATTGTTTTTCAAGAATACCTAAAATAAATCTCAAATCGGTCATCATTCTGGCGGAAGCTGAAATCTTCGCTTTATAATTATTTAAGCAATGAATCTTAAAATATTTTTGTATATATAAATTACTTATATATATTTGCAATATAAATATAAATGATTCGTTATATAAATAAAAATTATAATTATGGCATCGAACGATTTATTAAAAGGAACCTTAAAACCTATTATTCTAAAGCTTTTATCTGAAAGAGGACGAATGTATGGTTACGAAATCACACAAAGTGTAAAATTGATTTCAAAAGGTAAGATTGAACTCACATTTGGAGCATTGTATCCAATTTTGCATAAATTAGAACAAGACGGAATAGTAAAAACCGAGTCAGAAGTTATTAATAACCGCAATCGGATTTATTATTCACTAACCGAAAAAGGTACTAGCACCGCAAAAGAGAAAATCGCCGAACTCGAAGAGTTTGTAAATACAATTCGAATTCTTTTAAAACCAAATTACGGATTAGACTATGTACACGCTTAACAAACAACAGGTTGACACAATTGTCGCTGATGTAGAAATGGCTAAAATAACATTTCTGCATTTGGCTGAAGACTTAATCGATCATATTTGTTGTGAAGTGGAACAAGAAATGAATCAAGGAAAAAGTTTTAACGAGGCGTATGAAATAATAAAACAACAAACAGGCATTAAGGTTCTCCAAAAAATTCAGGAAAACACCCGTTTATTAATCGATAAAAACTATAAACTTATGAAAACAACTATGAAAATTTCGGGCTTAATATCCCTTGCAATGCTTGGGTTAGCCACCGTATTTAAAATTTTTCATTGGCCTGGAGCTGGCATTGGTCTTGTGTTAGGATTCTTTATTCTGTGTGTCTTATTTTTTCCGTCGGCTATTTATGTAAATTACCGCGACGCAAAGAAAAAAGGACAATTAATTCTTCATCTTTCTATTTTGGTAGGAGGAATCGCATTTATGGCAGGAATTTTATTTAAAGTTCAGCATTGGCCTGGAGCAAATATATTGATGGAAATAGGTTTTATTGTGTTGTTGTGGATATTTCTCCCAATATTATTGTATGTAAAATTAAAAACAGCTTCAGATAAAAAAGAAAAACGAATATACATTATCGGTGTTATAGCACTTATGGTTTTTGAAATATCAACTGCTTTTAAAATGTTTCATTGGCCGGGAGCTTTTGTATTAATGTTACTAGGTTCGGCAATGTTATTTTGGATATTTCTTCCGATGTTTACGTACCGTAAATTTAAAGAGTCAGGAAAAATAACAGGACAATATATTTTCTTAATAACTACGTCGATGTTTTTCATTTTGTTCACGTTTTTGTTAGCAATGAATGTATCTAAAAATGTATTAGTAACTTTTGTAAACGATGATAGTGATAAACTAATCGTTGCTCAATATTATGAAAACAAAAACGATAAGCTTGTAGCCGATTTTCTAAGTCAGCCCGATAGCCTTAAAACCAATAAAGAATCTCAAATTATTAAAATTCAACAAGAAGCTCATGATTTATGTAATTTTATTCATGATATAAAAATTGAGCTCATTCAAGCTGTTGAAAATGTAGATTCAGCAACTGCCATTGAATACTTATCTAAAACATTCATGATTAATTCAAAAGACAATAATGATTTTGTAACTAAAATTATGTTGGGAAAAAATGCCAATGGTTTAGCAATTTCACTAAAAGAAAAAACCGAAACTTTCAAAATGAATATTCATAGTAATATACCTGACAATCAAGATATTAATTCAATGGTAGATAAACTACTGGACACGTCTGATAAAATGCACGATTCGCAAATACGTTCGTGGGAACAAATAAATTTTTACAATACTGTAATTATAAGTGCATTACAAATTTTGTCCGATTTAGAGTTAAAAGTTCAATTAATTGAATCAGAATCAATTAAAACTGTAATTCACAAAAATATTTAACCTTTAAATTTTAAAACTATGAAAAAGTTAATTTATATATCAGGAATAGTCAGTGCTAACCTAATGTTGCTTGGCTCTATTTTCAAAGTTATGCATTGGCCAGGTGCAAATGTCCTTCTGACATTAGCAATTTTTATATTCAGTTTTTTGTTTCTTCCATCGGCTTTAGTAAGCGATTACAAAAGTCAGGAAGAACAAAGATACAAATGGCTGCACATCGTAACATTTTTAGTTTTTTTTATTGTATTTATCGGAGCATTATTTAAAATTATGCATTGGCCAGGTGCAGGAATGTTCCTTGTAATTGGAATTCCACTCCCATTTATTTTGTTTTTGCCAGTTTATCTTTACCAAACACGAAAAGATAAAAAGAACACATCGTTAAATTTTATGGGAATTATGTTTGGACTAATATTTTTAGCCGTATTCAGTGTGTTACTTTCTCTGAATGTTAGCAAATCAATTCTTGATACAATCAGCATAAACATTTTTAATAACAAGCAATTGTGCTTATCGCTAAATGATGAAAATTCAAGCATTAGCAACGATATTTCTCAAAAATCTGATGAATTGTTTAATTATATCGAAAACATTAAAAATGAAATACTTGTTGCATCAGACAACAAAAATATGAATAATGATTCCTGCAAAATTATTTACAACAGCGATGATACTGAAATTTCATATTTAATTCTTTATCGCAAAAATGGAATTGGCGAATTGTCTGCATTAAAAACTAAAATTGCAGATTACAAAAATAAGGTGTTAGCCTGTGATAAAATCGACGATATGCAACGTAAATTAGTAAATTCGTTGTTTGATGTTGATGATAATACAAGAAACTACACTGAAACATGGGAACAACGACAATTTCCTAGCAATCATTTAATAATTACACTTGATGCTCTTACACGAATTCAAACAAATGTACGATTGGTAGAAAATGTATTAAATGATTAATTCTCTCATGAAAAGTTCGCATTATGATTTGAATTGATGTAGAATTTGTTTACTTTCGAATTATGATGAAAAGAATTAAAATAATTGTTGTTCTGGTTTCAATATTTATTGGAATCAAGGTGTCTGCACAAAAAAACCTTGCTGAAGTTTCGATTCAAACCTCAGCTCAATGTGGAATGTGTAAAGATAGAATTGAAAAAAACATGGTCTTTGAGAAAGGTGTAGTTGATGCTCTATTGTACATGGATACTAAAATTGTTGTTATCAAATACAAAACAAACAAAACAAACATTGACAATCTACGAAACGGAATTGCAAAATTAGGTTACGATGCAGATAACATACCAGCTGACCCAAAAGCCTACGAAAAACTGCCTCCTTGCTGTAAAAAGCCTGATGACCCAAATCACGTTGGGCATTAAAAAAACGCCGATTAATCGGCGTTTTTTATATTTAATGTTTCTTACTATTTCGATAAAAATATTCCTATTTTGTATCCCATTGTAAAACTTGGTCTTACACTAAAACCATTATCAGAAGAACCAAATACTGTGAAAAAATCTAAATCTTCTCCCGAAACTAATTCACCTTCCTCTGGATAATCGGTTTGGGTATAAACCGAACGAACTCCCAGTCCAATATAGAAATCGAAAACAACCTTAGAATCTTTAATCCCTGCTTGATACCCGAATTTCTGATGAAATGCAAATACATTTTTGTGTTTAGTTACATCCATCATTTGAAAATACGACCAATCTTGCATCGCAAATTGAGCTTCTTTTGTCATGCTGTATTTATTCCACATTGCTTCTCCCGAAAAATACATACCTGTTCGAGTGTGTTCACGATCCGGCATGTAATATTTCAATTCTGTTTTAATTCTGAATCCGTCCAATTTTTTATCATTTCCATAATACATCGGCGAATTGTGTGTGATGTATCCAAATTCGTGTTGTAAATTAAATCTTCCACCAATACCGTACTCGTAAGAAAATTGATAAGCCGAAACGGGATCAAATAAAGCCAACATGTTAAATTTTATATTTGCAGGTTTATTAACCGTTGTTGCAACTTCTTGTGAGTAAGAGGAGCTGATAAAAATCACGATACTGATTGCAATAAGTATTTTTCTCATAAATGTTTGTTTATTCGCCAATTAATATTTGTGAAATCAATGTAATGTTATTCAAATTTGAATAATCGTATTGATAAAAACCAGTTTCTCCAACTACCAACAAATTTTTATTGTAAGGAATTACGTCGTAGGCTGAAATATTGGTTTTAAAATCAACTATTTTTAAGCTATAAATGTTACTGACATCGTAAATACCAAGACCTTCTTCGCCATGACAAATAAATAATATTATGCTATCAAGTCCAAGCCCATATGGTTCGGTCATTTCGTGAGAAACAAGATTTATTGGATAATCCAAATCGCTAATATCGATAATATCTAATTGGTCTTCGGTAAAACCTGTTTGACAACTGCCTCCATTACGAAGCGTAACAAAAGCTAACGAATCGTTTACAACCACGGGGTCGCACGAGGTAATATGCTCATAAACCGAAGTCTGACTAGGACTTTCAGGATTTGTTATATCATAAATATACATTCCGTCTTGAGCCCCTAAAAAAAGATTATCCTTAAAAGGAAATATGGTTTCAATTCCAAATCCTATTTCGATTTTATCGATAAATTGAGGATCATCAAGATTTGAAATATCAAGTACATTCAAACTTTGATTATCGACAACATAAAGATAATTTCCTTTTATCGCAAATCGAGCCATCGAGCCCCCCTGCCCGCTCCTGCTATCATAAGATATATCTCCGTTATCTTTCGAGCATGCATTTATAATGAGCATTACAGATGCAATTATTAAATATGTTAGTTTTGATTTCATCGTTCTTAGAATTAAAGATTACACTTAGGATCAATTAAAACAGCTTCTTCCCAGCCAACAACATAGCCTTGTGTAGTATCGACACATTCAAAATAGCCAGTATAATTTTCAGGATAATATGAGTTTGTTGCACTCATCACGTTCGGAATTCTTTTTAGAATCGTAATATTTGTCGGATCAGTCAAATCTAAGGCAATAATATCGGTAAAATTATCGGCATATAAAACCGTTCCGCTCACTGCCATATCGTAGTTCCCAGGTATATTAATAAACGCAATTTTTAAAGGAGCTGAAGGAGTTGTATTATCAATAATATGAATTCCCTTTCCTTTTTCGTTTATAAAAATAAAATTATGATAACGGTAAATTTTACCAGGAACCGTAATCGGAATAGCTGCTTGTGAAGCTACATTATATGCTTCGGTTTTACTAATGTAAATTGGTTTTAATCCTTCGACTTCAATTTCTTCATCAGAAATTACACAAGCAGAAAAAATTGAAACGAATAAGAGTGCGATAAATAAATTTATTGTTTTCATTTTTCTCATTTTATTTTTACAAAACTAAGACTAAAAAACTGATTATTGGTTGCATAAAAGTCAGTTATATAATTACTAACAATAAATATTTGATAATTTTCGACTTTTTACTTCCTTTTTAAGAAAAAAAATTCTACATTTGCGTCCGTTTTTATAGATAAGAAGGTTGAATTTTAAAAATACTTGACAGATGAATTTAATGAATGTTGTTGATAATAGTTTGGCTGTAACCAACGAATTTCCAAAGTTTGGCAGCGGTGATACCATAACTGTACATTATAAAATTAAAGAAGGAAACAAAGAAAGAATCCAGCAATATAGAGGTGTTGTTATTCAAGTTAAAGGAATTGGTCATACTCAAACATTTACTGTACGAAAAATGTCAGGTAGTGTTGGTGTTGAGAGAATTTTTCCGGTTACCTCTCCTTTTATTGATCAAATAGAAGTAAACAAAAAAGGTAAAGTTAGAAGAGCAAGAATTTTCTATCTAAGAGATTTAACAGGTAAAAAAGCTAGGATTAAAGAAAAAAGAGTTTAATCATAACTCTGCAAGAATATTTAAAAGCACTCATATTGGGTGCTTTTTTATTTTGGATTAAGATAAAGAAATGTGATGATGTGTTAATGTGATAATATGCTAATTCAAAAAATTACAAATTACGAATTGATTTTTTACTTTTGCCTTATGCCATTTGCTTTTAATCTTTATACCTTTTACTTCTTCTAACTTCTGAATTCTTCCCACATTTCCCTATACCTCTATACCCTTATACCTTTTCAACTTTAAAAACTTTACGAACTTTCAACTTTTTAAGTATATTTGTAAAGAACAAACAAAATTTCTATATTCAAAATCTGAAATTCAGAATATTTGAGTAATAAAAAATAAGATTATGATATTAAAAAATGCAACATTTATCGACTGGCAAACACTTGAATTTAAACAAAATACCAATATTAAAGTTCATGAAGGTCTAAACGGAAAAATTGAATTCGTTAACACAACTCCTCAATCCGAAAATGTTCTTGATTGCACTGGAAAAATAGTAACCAAATCTTTTGCTTGTGGGCATCATCACGTATATTCGGCTCTTGCAAGAGGAATGAACGCACCAAAGAAATCGCCTGAAAACTTCTTTGAAATTTTACAATATGTTTGGTGGACACTCGACAAATGTCTTGATAAAGATATGATAGAAGCTAGTGCATTGTACACAGCCATGGCAAGTGCTAAAAGTGGAGTATCATATGTTATCGACCACCATGCTTCGCCATTTGCTATTGAAGGTTCGCTTGAAATAATTGCAAAAGCATTTGATAAAGTTGGCGTTTCACACTTACTATGCTACGAAATTACCGATAGAGATGGCTTAGACAAAGCAGAAGCAGGACTAATGGAAACGGAAAATTATTTAAAAAACCGCAATGGTTTGGTTGGCTTACATGCTTCGTTTACGGTAGGAAATGGAACCTTGAAAAAGTCAGTCGATTTAGCAAAAAAATACAATTCCGGAATTCATATTCACGTTGCAGAAGATTTGCACGACCAAGCCGAATGTTGGGAAAAATACGACAAACGAGTAGTTGAAAGATTGAACGACTTCGGAGCCTTATCTTTCTCAAAAACAATTCTTGGACATTGTTTACACCTCCACGAAGACGAACGAAAATTAATTCGCAATTCAAAAGTTTGGGTTGTTCAAAATGCCGAAAGTAATTTGAATAATAATGTCGGATTTTTTAATTCATGTGGTTTAGGCGACAATATCATGCTTGGTACTGACGGTATGCACAGCGACATGCTTCGAAGTGCAAAAGCCGCTTTTTACATAGGGCAAGCTCACGACACCATTGATTATCCGGGCGTTTACAATCGTTTCCGTAATGTTCATAAATATTTACAAACCAATGGTTTAAGTGGCGACGGCGAAAACAATTTAGTTGTAATGGATTACGATACGCCTACCGATTTTAATCAACAAAATTTCTTGGGGCATTTCTTATTTGGTTTGGAATCACGCCAAGTAAAACATGTAATTTCATCAGGAAAGCTAATCGTCAAAGACGGAATTGTTGTCAATGTAAACGAGCAAGAAGTTTTAGAATTTGGTCGTAAACAAGGCAAAATACTTTGGGATAAAATGTCAAAAATGTAGCATCTAATCTTTTTTCATGCTTGTGTATGAACTTTAGATACCTGATTACTCGGGTATAAAAAAATGAATTATTTAGCACAATTATTAATCAAAGCCAACATTCCCATAAAAGTGAGAATCTCATAACTAATAAGAAAGAATGGAACTAAAATCTGGATACCCGATTGCTCGGGTATGAAAAAATGAATTATTTAGCACAATCATTAATCAAAGCAAACATTCCCACGAAAGTGGGAATCTCATAATTAGTAAGAAAAATGCCAAGCTACTTCGTTTACATACTAACCAACAAAAAAAATGGTACTCTTTACATAGGTATGACCAATGATTTAGAAAGGCGAATGCGAGAGCATAAAGCAAAAGAAGTTTCTGGTTTTACAAAAAAATATAATACCAGTTTACTCGTGTATCTTGAACAACATGAAACAAGTTTCGAAGCATTCAAACGAGAAAGGCAAATGAAAAAATGGAATAGGGTTTGGAAAATTGAATTAATTGAAAAAGAAAATCCTAAATGGGAAGATTTATCAAAAAATTGGAACTAAAATCTGGATACCCGATTTCTCGGGTATGAAAAAAATGAAATATTTTGCACAATTATTAATCAAAGCGAACATTCCCACGAAAGTGGGAATCTAAGTAAAATTTTAACATGCGGATTACATTTATCATAACATTATTATTGTTCCAATTTGTTGCATTTTCACAGCCGAAAATAAAATTTACCAATTACACCTACGATTTTGGTACAGTAAATAAATTTATTCCAAAACCCGGAATTTTTGAATTAGTAAACGAAGGCGATTCAAAGCTCATTTTAATGACCACGGCTATGCCACAAAATATTATCGTTTCGCTTCCAAATCACTTTATAGAACCCGAAAAAAAAGACACTATTTATGTAGCTTTTGAACCAAAAGAAGTCGGTTTTTTTAAAGAATATATTCCTATTATTTCAAATGCAAATGATGAACCGATTATACTAACCGTAATAGGTTATGTTGAATCGATAATCGAATGTCCGAATGTTGAAAATAACTCTGCAAAACAAGAATTTTTCTTTGATATACTTGTAATCGACAAACTTACAAAAGAGCCTATTCCAAATGCCGAAGTCGTATTGAGATATTCAAAACAAAAGTTTTTCAGAAATTTTACCGATAGAAAAGGCGAAATTAAACAAAAAGTAGAATCGGGCACCTGTCTCATTTCTGCAAATAAAAAAACATACAATTCATACCAAATGGATTATCACAGCATTAAACGAAACGAAATAATTGTAATTGAACTTGAACGAGACGCTAATGCTCAACGAAAAAACAACTCTATTTTCAAACAGCCTGATAATACCGATTTAGAAAGGAAATCACAAACTATCAATAATCAAAACGAGAAACAAGATTCTAACATTTCAAAAAAAATAGTTGATTTACCCGATTTTGACGACGAAGGTTTACTCTCAAAAGAAAAATTTAACTCAAACAACATTGTGTTTCTAATCGACGTTTCAGCATCAATGCGTCCATCAAGTAAATTACACAATTTAAAAATGTCGATGATTGATTTGGTAAATATTTTTAGAAATACCGACCAAATTTCACTCATCACATATGCAAAAGAGCCCAAGGTACTTTTTCAAGTTATAAGTGGCGATAAAAAAGATGATATTATAAATTGCGTCGATAGCTTGTATGCTGATGGCGGAACTTACGGTTTAGTGGGAATTGCAAAAGCTTACGAAATCGCTTTGCGAAACTTTATAAATGGAGGTAATAATCAAGTAATTGTTGCCACCGACGGCGAGTTTAACAGCCCCGATTATACTGAAAAAGATTTAATTCAACTTATTCGGGGCAATAGCCAAATGAATATAAAATTATCGGTAATTGGTTTTGGCAATAATCCTCAAGCCAATAAAACCATGAGACACATGGTAAAGTACGGAAATGGAAGCTTTTTAAACATTAACGAAAAAAATAAATTACACGAATTGCTAATCGAAGAAATAAAAAAGAATTCTTTGAAAACATTTTTTTAAAATTACAACGTCATTTCGAACGAATGTGAGAAATCTTAAATTTAATTCTCATTTTGCTTCGAATGAAAAATTTAAAATAAAATATACAAAATGGAAATCACTTCAGAATTAATTATCGAAATTATTGGTTACCTAGGGTCTATCGTATTTGCACTTTCGATGTGGATGACATCAATTTTCAAAATGAGGTGGGCGGTTTTAATCGGAAATTTAATTTTTATTGGCTATGGTTTTTTTATCGACTCGCCTCCTATTTACTTACTAAACACGTTGAACGCAACAGTAAATATTTATTTTCTATATAAAATTTATACCAAAAAAGAATATTTTAAACTGCTGGAAGTACGCAATGACAATTTATATTTGATAAATTTTCTCGATTATTACCGTAAAGAAATCAATAAGTTCTTTCCATTTTTTACTTACAAACCCGAAAAAAATACCTTGACTTTATTAGTATTGCGGAATATGTTTGTTGCCGGAGTTTTTCTTGCTCGAAAAATAGACGATGAAACATTAATGATGTCTCTTGACTTTGCCATCCCCGAGTACCGCGATTTTAAAATGGGACGATACATATATGGGAAACATTGTGAATTTTTTAAAAAATTAGGATACAAAAAAATTTATACTATATCGCTAAATCACTATCACGAAAAATATTTAGTAAAAATGGGCTTTTTTGAAGACCATTCTCGTGGAGAAAGATTATTTTTGAAAAAATTGTAATTTATTACTATAATAAAAGTTATTATTATTTATAGGTAGTTATATGAGTATTCGAAATTTAATTATATATGCACTTTTGATTTTGTCTAATATTTCTTCTGCACAAGATAAAATAAATAATATTCGAAGTTCAATAAAATTATCTGTAAATCCTCTAATTACCGACCAATATGTTGGAGGAATAATATCTCTAGGTTTTGAAGTTAAACTTAATCAAAGATTTACTTTCGACTTAACATCTCGATTATTAAAAATAGGAAACACAAACAATATGGCGGTTATGCCTGCTTTGAAATATAATTTCATAAAAACTACTTTATTTGATTATTCAGTAAGTATTTATTCTACAAATGAAAGACTAAATAAAAAAAAAGAATATCTTAACTATAAATCTAATATTAATGGTATTGGGATTAATAGTGTTATAAGATATTGGTTCTCTCGAAAAAAAGGAGTGTTTTTTGATTTCGGTTTAGGATGTTCATTTGCAAATAAAAAATATATTAATTATAATTTGGTTTATGATAACATGGAACAAAATATTAATAAGGACTCTGAATATAGTTGGCGTCCAAGATTTTTATTTCATTTTGGATGGAAGATATTTTAATAATCAATTTTCTAATAGACGTAATTTAAAGTCAAAATATATAATCAAAACTATAATTTAAAAATGCTAATCATAAATGGAACAATTGTAACATCTGAAAAAACGTTTAAATCGGATATTTTAATTGAAAATGGCAAAATCACAAAAATTGCTGAAAACATTTCAATTCCAAACGAAAAAATTATCGATGCCGAAGGAAAATACATTATTCCTGGCGGAATTGATGCACACGTTCATATGGATTTGCCAAGCCACACTGGAAAATCGTCAGATAGTTTCCTAACGGGAAGCAAAGCCGCATTGGCTGGTGGCACAACCACAATAATTGATTTTGTTACACCCGAAAAAGGAGAATCATACATTGTTGCTTTAGAAAAACGCAAAGCCGAAGCAAAAACTTGTTTATGCAATTATGCATTTCACATGAGTCCAACTTGGTTTGGCGAAAACACTGAAAATGAAATACATCAATGTATTGAAAAAGAAAATATTCATTCGTTTAAAGTTTATTTGGCTTACAAAAAAGCTGTTGGAATTGAAGACGATGTTTTGCTAAAAGTTATGAAAGCTGTTGCAAAACAAAATTCGTTACTGACTTTGCATTGCGAAATGGGCGACGAAATTGACGAATTGCGTGCGAAATTTATTTCAGAAGGAAAAACTCAACCAAAATACCATCCGCTTTCGCGACCAAATCACACTGAAAGTGAAGCAGTTGAAAAAGCAATTCGAATGGCAAAAGAAACAAATTGTGGGATTTATATTGTTCACGTATCAACCAAAGAATCTGTTGATTTGATTAGAAAAGCTCAACAAACGGGTCAAAAAGTTTTTGCCGAAACTTGTCCACAATATTTATTATTAGACGATTCGGTTTATGACCAAGAATTTGAACTTTCGGCAAAATTTGTGTTGAGTCCGCCAATTCGCAAAAAAGCCGACCAAATTGCTTTGTGGAATGGTTTGAAAAATGGAACCATTCAAACTTTGGCAACCGACCATTGTCCGTTTCATCTGCACGGACAAAAAGATGTTGGACGAAACGATTTTACCAAAATTCCAAACGGAGCTGGCGGAGTTGAACATCGCATGAGTTTGTTTTTTACTTACGGAGTTTTGCAAAACAAAATAACCATAAATCAATTTGTTGACATTTGTTCAACAAAACCCGCTGAGATTTTTAAACTTAAAAATAAAGGTCAAATTAAAGAAGGTTTCGATGCCGATATCGTAATTTGGAATGCCAAAAAAGAAAGCATAATATCAGCAAAAACTCACAAGCAAAATTGCGATTCAAATATTTTTGAAGGCTTTAAAACCATTGGTTTTGCAGAAACGGTAATTCTGAATGGAAAAAAATGTGAATATTTATAATATCTTTAGACGATTAAATTAAGTAGTAAATGAACTTCCTATATCCATATTTTCTTTTTAGTCTTTTTGCGATAAGTATTCCAATCATCATTCATCTTTTTAATTTCAGAAAATATAAAACAATTTATTTTAGCAATACTGCCTTTCTTAAAGACATTAAGCAACAAACTAAAGCGAAATCGGAATTAAAACATTTATTGGTTTTACTGGCTAGAATTTTAGCGGTAGCATCACTTGTATTTGCTTTTGCTCAACCATATATTCCAGTTTCAGAAAATGTAAAAAAAGCGAACAGTGAATTTGTCGGAATATATATCGACAATTCATTTAGTATGGATGCCGACGGAAAATATGGAAATTTGTTGAATGTTGCCAAATCAAAAGCTAAAGAAATTGCAAAAACATATAGTTCAAATACCAAATTTTTGCTCACAACCAACGATTTTGAAACTCAGCATCAACATTTTTTAAATCAAGAACAATTATTCGAATATATTGATAAAATAATCGTTTCACCTTCGGTTAAGCAAACTTCTGAGATTGTAAATTATCAAAAAGGATTTACACAGAATATTAAAATTTACACGCTTTTTATACTCTCCGATTTTCAAAAATCAACCACAGATATTAACAATCTTAACCCTGATAGTACAATTAATATAACCCTTTTACAATTAAACAACCAACCGACAAACAATTTGTTTATCGATTCGTGTTGGTTTGTGAATCCAAGCCATAATTTCAACTCACAAGACGAAATATTTGTCCAAATAGTAAATAATTCAAGTGAACTTTATCAAAATATTCCTGTCAAATTATTTTTGAACGACTCGCTTAAAGGCTTGAATAGCATTACAATTGATGCTAAATCAAAAATCAGCGTTTCGATTCCGTACACCAACAATTTCAAAGGTTTTATAAACGGTCGAATCGAAATTACCGACTATCCAATAACTTACGACAATATTCTTTATTTTAATTACAACATTGCAAATAAAACCAAGATTCTGGTAATCAACGAAAAAGATGAGAATATTTACTTAAACTCTATTTTCAATAACGATATTGACTTCGAATATCAAAATGAAAATATCTCACAACTAAATTTTGCTAATCTTCAATCAAACAACGCAATTGTATTAAATGAAATAAAGTCATTCAATTCGGGTATAATTCAAGAACTAAGCAATTTTGTCAAAAACGGAGGTTCTATTATACTTATTCCGGCTTTTGAAGCCGATTTGTACAGCTACAACGAATTTAGTATTGCTTTAAATTCAAATCGCATTGTAAACATCGATACTGCCGAAACACAAATTAAGGACATAAATACCGAAAGCTCAATATATAAAAATGCGATAAAAAAAATTGCAAACAATCCGAATATGCCTAAAGTTTTCAAGCACTTTTACTTGGGCGAAACGACTTCGACAACAGAAGAAATTCTACTTGAAACACGAAACGGGCATCGTTTTTTAACAAAAAATGTGTTTGAAAAAGGTCTCGTTTACACGCTTGCAATGCCGTTGAATAAAGAAGCGGGAGATTTTATGACCAATCCTATTTTTATTCCTAGTTTTTTAAATTTCGCCTTAAATAGTCAAGTAAATAATAAGTTGTACTACACAATCGGAAGCAATAATATTATTGAAATCAACACCAAAGAAAAAAAAGAATATCCGGTTTTGCACATAATCGACAAAGAAAGTCAAATTGATTTTATTCCCGAAACTCAAGCAAATACATCGAACACAAAAATCATTTTACACAATAATATTTTATCTGCAAACAATTATTTTGTACTAAATAATAACGAAAAAATATATAATTTTTCGTTTAATTATAATCGAAAAGAATCTGATGTTACATACTACAATCAATCGGAAATTGAAGATATAATCAATTTAAATAGTTTGATTAACCTAAATTTGCTAAATATCGACAATGACCTCAGCAAATCATTATCGGAATTAAACCAAGGGATTAAGCTTTGGAAATGGTTTATTTTACTTGCACTCATGTTTTTAGCAATTGAAATAGTTTTATTACGCATACTAAAATAAAAGCGGTACAAATTTCGACCAACACTTAGAGTAAAAATCAAAGCTTTTTTCTGCAATTATTTTTCTTTTTTTACGTTTATAGGCTCTATATAATTATATTTGCACAATTATACGACCATTGATTTCATGCAACTATCGATAGTAATAGTAAATTACAACGTAAAACACTTTATTGAACAATGTTTGCACTCAGTTCAAGCCGGAATAAAAAATATTCCGTCAGAAGTTTTTGTTGTAGATAATAATTCGGTTGATGGCAGTTGCTCCATGATAAAGGAAAAATTTTCGTGGGTAAAACTAATCGAAAACAAAAAGAATGTTGGTTTTGCTGTTGCAAACAATCAAGCTATAAAAGAATCGATAGGAAAATATGTTCTATTGCTGAATCCCGATACGTTGGTTGAAGAAAATACTTTTGAAAAAATCGTAAGTTTTATGGAATCCACTCCCGATGCAGGAGGTTTAGGAGTAAAAATGATTGATGGAAAAGGGAATTTTTTGCCCGAGTCGAAGCGTGCTCTACCAACTCCAATGGTCGCTTTTTATAAAATATTCGGCTTATCAAAATTATTCCCGACATCAAAAACCTTTTCACGTTATCATTTAGGATTTTTAGATAAAACTAAAATTCACGAGGTTGATGTTTTATCTGGTGCATTCATGTTGTTGAGAAAAGAAACCCTTGATAAAATCGGACTGCTCGACGAAACTTTTTTCATGTACGGCGAAGACATCGACTTATCTTATCGAATCACAAAAGCTGGTTATAAAAATTATTATTTCCCCGAAACAACTATCATTCACTACAAAGGTGAAAGCACCAAAAAAGGAAGTATAAACTATGTAATGGTATTTTACAATGCCATGATAATTTTTGCAAAAAAGCATTTTACAAAAAAGAATGCTAACGCTTATACTTTCTTGATTAAATTAGCTATATATTTCAGGGCTTTTATAGCTATTGCAACCCGATTTGTAAAATCGATGTGGCTTCCTATTTTCGATGCAATTGTCATTTTCATAGGTATTTACTTGGTTAAACCATATTGGGAATCGTATAAATTTTCTGACGGGAGTTCATATCCCGATGAATTTTTATACATTATGGTTCCGATTTATGCATTAATTTGGATTACATCTATTTTTTTCACAAGCGGATATGAAAAACCATTAAAATATGTAAATCTTGTTAAAGGAATAGTGGTCGGAACGTTTTTAATATTAGTTATGTATGCCTTATTGAGTGAAGAACATCGATTTTCGAGAGCCTTGATTTTAATCGGAGCATTATGGACATTAATTACTCTAAGCATCTCAAGATATGCATTTCACCTATTAAAATTAAATAAACTTTACTCTGAAAAACAAAAGAAAAAAATCGTAATCGTTGGAAATATTGAGGAAGCTGAGCGAATAAAATATATTTTAACGAAAACCGATTTTAAACCAATTATTGTTGGTTACGTAGCTCCCGATAAAAATGGAAAATCAGGACCTTATATTGGAAACATATCTCAACTCCACGAGATGATTCAAATAAATAAAATTAACGAAATTATTTTTTGTGCCAAAGATGTCAGCACACAAGTAATTATCAAACTAATGTTGAATCTTGCTGAAAGTAATATTGACTACAAAATTGCATCTCCCGATAGCCTTTCGATTATTGGGAGTAACTCGATTAATACTTCGGGCGAATTATACACCATTAATCTCAACTCCATTACAAAAATTTCGAACAAAAGAAACAAACGACTTTTCGATGTAATTATCTCGATTTGCTTGTTTGTATTATCTCCTATTCTTGTATTTTTCGTTAAAAATCCGATTAATTTTATCAAAAATATTTTTATAGTATTAATCAGCGAAAGTTCTTGGGTTGGTTACTCTCCAAACGAAAGCATTAATGGAAAACTTCCCAAAATAAAAAAGGGAGTTATTTCGCAATTAGATTCAATAAAAAACAGAGAAATTTCCGATGAAACTATCGAGCGTTTAAATATGCTCTACGCAAAAGATTACAATATTTACAATGATTTAAAAATCATATTTAACAGTTTTAAATATTTAGGGAAATAAAAATGGCAGCAATAGAAGTGATTGTTCCTTCGATGGGAGAAAGTATTTTTAACGTTACGTTAATTAAATGGTTAAAAAATGAAGGAGACTTCATTCAAGAAGACGAATCAATTGTTGAGATAGCGACAGACAAAGTCGATTCTGAAATCCCTTCTCCAGTGAGCGGATTTATTCAAAAAATACTTGCATCTAACAATACTGAAGCTACTGTTGGGCAAACAATTGCAATTATTCAAACCGACGAAAATAATATTACTGAAGTTATAAAAGTCGAAAAAGTCGATTTAAAACCAACAATCGACGAGAAAAAAGAAATAATCGAAACTGAGTCAAAAATTTCCTCAATCGAAATATTGACTAGCACTACTAATTCAGACAAATACCTTTCTCCATTGGTTCGAGAAATTTTAAAACAAGAAAAAATAAATTTTACAGAACTTGATAAAATTATAGGTAGTGGATTGCACAATAGAATTACAAAAAATGATATTTTAAGTTACCTCAAAAATAAAAGTTCAAATATCGAAACACCTACTAAATCTATCACCCCGTCAGTAAATTCGGACATCGAAATCGTAGAAATGGATAGAATGAGAAAATTAATTGCCGAACACATGGTGAATTCGGTCAAAACATCGCCTCATGTTACTTCATTTATCGACGTTGATTGTAGCGATATTGTAAAATTTCGTGAAACAAATAAAGATTCTTATTTAGCGAGCTATCATTCAAAGTTAACCTATACTCCATTTTTCATTCGTGCAACAATTGATGCATTACTAGATTTTCCAATCATGAATTCGTCACTCGAAGGCGACAAAATCTTAATTAAAAAATTTATTAACATTGGAATGGCTACTGCTCTTCCGAATGGAAATCTGATTGTTCCTATTATTAAAAATGCAGATAAACTTTCGTTTCACGAATTAGTATTCAAAGTTAACGACCTTGCCGAAAGAGCAAGAAATAATAAATTGCTTCCCGACGAAATTTCAAACGGAACTTTTACAATTACAAATCTTGGAACATTTGGAAACATTACTGGAACACCCATTATTAACCAACCACAAGTCGGAATTTTAGCAACAGGGGTAATTTCTAAAAAACCTTCGGTAATTACTACTGATATGGGCGATAGCATCGGAATACGACATAAAAGTATATTCTCATTATCGTTTGATCACCGAATTATTGATGGAGCAATGGGAGGTATGTTTTTGCAACGAGTTGCAAAAAATATCGAAAACTTTACGTTCGATTTTTAAAATACTTTTTACTCTTCAATTTCAATTAACTTTTTTTCGTCGCCTGACAATTCTAAATCTAAGCTAAACTTATATTTCGATGGTTTATTAACAAAAAATAGCAAAATAATCAAAATTGAAAGCGAAAGAAATACAATGTTTCCAGTCAACAAAAATGCTACTATTCCCAAAATCGAAGGGCCTTCGATAAGTGCATAGGAAACAAGTAATGCAACTCTATATTGTTCCATTTTGTAGCTCAAATCCTTTTTAAATTTTAACTGTTTTAGTTTAGCTTTGAAAAAAAGTATATTTCCAGCGATTCCTACAACTACAAATGCTGGCACAATCACTAAAAAAATTCTATTAAGATTTTCATCAACTGCAAAATTTCCAGATTTATGTAAATAATATACAATTGCTGCAAAAAATATCTGCCCGGCAACTAAAGCTGCCCAAAGTATAGATAGGCTTTTAAAATACTCTTTTGATTTCATTTAATGATTTTTAATTTTATTATGCTTATTTATTACAATTAATTTAGTTTTTCATAACTTTTACCAATAGAATGCCTTAATTGTTAATTGTTAATTAACTATCCAACAAATCTCTAATTACAACCGAAGCACAAAAGCAGCCAAATATTGGTGGCATATATGAAATAGTTCCAACGGTCGATTTTTTGTTTTCTTCATCATCAATTAACAAGACAGCTTCTTCGGGAACAATCTCGCTTGAAAAAACTACTTTTACCCCTTTTCTAACTCCAAGTTTATATAGTTTTTTTCGAATTTTTCGAGCTAAATTACAATTAAACGATTTTGAAATGTCTGTAATTTTAACCAATTCGGGATTAAATTTACCTCCTGCCCCCATTGAACTGATTATGCGTAAGTTATTTTGAACCGACAAATAAATTAAAAAAACTTTGGGTGACAAGGTATCAATTGCATCAACCACATAGTCGAATTTTTGACTCAAAATTTCCTTCATTCTATCATCTCGAATATATTCATTAATTACGAAGAGTTCTAAATCAGGGTTTATATCTAACAATCGCTCTCCAACTACTGCTGATTTTGCTTTACCATTGGTTGAAACCAATGCCGGTAACTGGCGATTTCGATTGCTCGGATTAATATTATCACCATCAACAATGGTCATCTTTCCTACTCCTGCTCTGCAAATTTGTTCGGCAGCATAGGCTCCAACACCACCAAGCCCAACTACTAAAACATGTGAATTTTTTAATTTTTGTAATTTCTCGTCGCCAAGCAATAAACTTGTTCGTTCGAGCCAATTAATATGTTGATTCATTTAAAAATGTTCTTAAAATTTTTTAATACCTGTCTTTGTAACTGACTCACTTTTATCCCACGAATTTTTGCTATTTTTTCATAAATTTCAGATATGCACCCCTCGAATTCATCGGTCTCGACAAAAATATAATTAATATCAATATTTTTAACTACTTCATTTAATTTATCGTTTTCATTTAAAATTCGGGAACCGATTGAAGCATAGCACGAATTATGAATCAGCTGATTTGCAACTTGAATGTTTTCGGAAAATTCGTGAAAAATCCAGGGCACTTTCGCATGTATTGTTTTTCTAATTTCCAATACATCCATGTAGGCTCTTACACAATGAACTATCACAGGTTTATTGAGCGATTCGGCAATCATTGTTTGCTGTGTAAAAACGTATTTTTGTTCATCAAGATTTATCGATTTTACTCGATCAATCCCCGCTTCGCCTAAAGCAATAAAATTTTTATATTTTGCAAAAACCATTTTGAGTTTTTCAAGTTCTCGTTCAGTATTTTTCGAATTAATAAACCAAGGATGTATCCCTATACTGTAATATTTAGAAGCAATAATGTTTAAATTATCAAAATCATATGACATAATATTTTGAATTCTAAATTCATTCTCATTATTAAAACTTTTATGTGAATGAATATCAATAAAAGAAATATTTTTGGAAACTTTAATCATAAATTAAGTTAAAATTTCAGGTAAGTTAATTTAAAAAAAGAATATTTACATATGAATTTCAAATTTAATACGTTATGTAAAAGAAATAAATTATCTTTGTAAAATGTTTAAAAAATTAATAACATACACTATTTCTGCTCTCTTCGTAATGAGCGTATTCACGTCATGCAGCGAATTTCAGAAACTATTGAAGAGTACTGACTACGAACTTAAATACAATAAGGCTGTTGAATACTACAACGAAAAAGATTATTTCAGAGCACAGTCGTTGTTTACCGAACTTTTAAACATATATAAGGGAACAAATAAAGCTGAAGAAATTTATTTCTATTATGCATACTGCTACTATGGTGAACAAGACTATATTATGGCTGGATACTATTTCAAAAATTATGTTTTAACTTACCCAAATGGCATACACAAAGAAGAATGCAGTTATATGGCAGCATATTGTTATTATTTAAACTCTCCTATACCTTCTCTGGATCAGGCATATACTGAAAAAGCAATTGAAGAGTTACAACTTTTCATAAATAAATATCCCTCAAGCGAAAGAATTAAACTTTGCAACGAACATATCGACAAACTTCGATATAAATTAGAGACAAAATCATTTAATAATGCTAAACTGTATTACGAGTTAGGGAACTATAAGGCTGCCATTGCATCGTTAAAATCAAGTTTATTCGAATTTCCTGATTCGGATTATCGAGAAGATTTATTATTTTTGGTTCTTAAATCAAGTTACTTATTGGCCGAAAATAGTATTGATAAGAAAAAAGAAGAACGATATAAAAGTGCATTAACTGAGTATCATGCACTTGTTGATGAATACCCTGAAACTCAGTATAAAAAAGAAGCCGAAAGAATTTTTGAAGCTTCAAAAAAGAGAATAAACAGTTAAAATCAATATGATAAAAATGGATTACAAAAAAACAAACGCAGCTCCTTCTACAATTACAAGGAACTTTACCGACATCGAAAAAGATACAAACAATATCTATGAATCAGTTATGATTGTAGCTAAAAGAGCAAATCAAATTTCTGTTGAAGTTAAAGAAGAATTAAGCAGAAAATTAGAAGAATTTGCATCTTATACCGATAATTTGGAAGAAGTTTTCGAAAATAGAGAACAAATTGAAATATCAAAGTTCTATGAAAGACTTCCTAAACCAACTTCAATTGCAATGCAAGAATACATTGAAGGAAAAGTTTATCACCGTAAACCAAACACCGAAAAATAATAAGCAATACCTTGGGTATAAATGCTTAAAAACAAAAATATTATTTTAGGAATAACTGGAAGCATAGCTGCTTACAAAGCAGCTATGCTTATTCGTTTATTAGTAACCAATGGAGCAAATGTTAAGGTTATTGTTACTCCGCTAGCCAAAGAATTTATTACTCCGGTTACACTTGCAACACTATCAAAAAATACCGTACTCTGCGATTTTTTCCATCACGACGATGGCACTTGGAATAGTCACGTAGAACTTGGACTTTGGGCTGATTTAATGTTAATTGCTCCTGCCACTGCCAACACAATAGCAAAAATGGCAAATGGAATTTGTGATAATTTATTACTTACTTCGTATTTATCAGTTCGTTGTCCTGTTATGATTGCTCCGGCAATGGATTTTGATATGTTCAAACATCCTGCAACTCAAAAAAACATTGAAACTTTAAAATCGTTCGGAAACATTATTATTGAGCCTACTGAAGGAGAGCTTGCAAGCGGACTTCACGGTAAAGGACGAATGAAAGAACCTGCCGATATTTTGAAAGATGTTGTTTCGTTTTTCGATTCAAAAAAAAAACTCATCAATAAAACAATACTCGTAACGGCTGGTCCAACTTACGAAAAAATTGATCCTGTTCGCTTTATCGGAAATCACTCAAGCGGTAAAATGGGTTACAATATTGCTGAATGCCTTGCTGAAAATGGGGCAAAAGTTGAGTTAATCAGTGGTCCTGTTTCTATGAATATAAATCATGAAAACATTCATCTTACTAAAGTTACTTCTGCAGAAGAAATGTACAACGTGTCAATTTCACATTTTCAGAACTGCGACATAGCAATTATGAGTGCTGCAGTAGCTGATTTTACACCTAAAACACAAGTAGATTCAAAAATTAAGAACAAAACTGAAAATCTGGTTCTTGAATTGATTCCAACCAAAGATATTGCGTTGGAACTTGGAAAAATGAAAAAAAAGAATCAACTTTTAATCGGATTTGCACTTGAGACGGATAATGAACTTGAAAATGCAAAAAAGAAAATCACAAGTAAAAACTTGGATTTTATAGTTCTAAATTCGCTAAAAGACACTGGAGCTGGCTTTAAACACGATACAAACAAAATAACTATTATTGACAAAAACAATAATATCGAAAAATTTGAGTTAAAGACTAAGCGCGAAGTTGCCTCAGATATTGTAAACAAAATTATAAAACTCATCACATAAAATGAGACTTTTTTTAATTATTCTTTTAGGAATCGTTGTTAATCTTGATGTTTTTTCACAAGAGTTAAAATGTAGAATACAAGTTGTATCTCCTCAAGTTCAAGGTACAAACAAAGATAAGTTTACCAATATGCAAAAAGACCTTTTCGAATTTATTAATAATCGAAAATGGACTAATCATGCATATACACAAGACGAAAAAATTGAGTGCAATATTTTAATAAATATTTCAACTGAAATTGGAGCTGACGAATTTAAAGGCACCATGCAAATACAAGCAAGTCGTCCTGTTTTCAATTCAACATACAATTCAGTATTGATGAATTATGTTGATAACGATGTGCATTTTCGATATGTCGAATTTCAAGCGATGGAATTTAACGAACAAGTTTTTACCGATAATTTAACTTCGTTAATTGCCTATTACATATACATAATTCTTGGAATTGATTATGATTCGTTTTCGCTTGAAGGAGGCACACCGTATTATCAAGTAGCCGAAAATATTGTACAAAAAGCACAAACTCAAGATGAATTTAAAGGTTGGAAAGCATTTGAAAACAATAAGAATCGCTATTGGATGGTCGAAAACATGTTGAACGAAAACTACCGTCCATTAAGAGAATTTTACTATTCGTACCACCGTATGGGTTTGGATCGCATGGCTGACAAAACAATTGAAGCTCGCGGAACAATGGTCGAAAGTTTAAACTATGTGCAAAAAGCATATCGAAATAAAACTATTTCAACCGTTTTTTTAAGAGTTTTATTTGACGCAAAAGCAGACGAATTTGTTAATATATTTTCAGAGTCGTTTCCTGACGAAAAAGCTCGAGTTGTAAATATCTTAAAAGAAGTTGATCCTGCAAATATTGGAAAATACAACAAAATTATGAAGCAGCAATAGTTCGTAATCTCATCTAATTCAATGTTAAAGTCATTATCAATAATTAATTACGCAATTATCAATGAATTAGAAATTGATTTTCACAAAGGTTTTTCAACCATAACAGGAGAAACCGGAGCCGGAAAATCAATAATACTTGGAGCTCTATCGTTAATTTTAGGAAATAGAGCCGATAATGCCCACATTAAAAATCAAGATAAAAAATGTGTAATTGAAGCCGTTTTCAACATTAAAGAATATAAACTCGAAAACCTTTTTCAACTCAACGATCTAGACTATTCTGAAAATACAATTATACGAAGAGAAATAAATTCACAAGGAAAATCAAGAGCATTTATAAACGACACCCCTATTTCGCTTCAAGCATTAAAAGAAATTTCATCGAAATTAATTGATATTCATTCACAACACGAAAATTTATTGTTAAATGACGAAGGTTTTCAATTAAATGTAGTTGATGTTTTCAACGATAATATACCCTTGTGTTCTGATTTTTCGATCCGCTACAAAAAATTTAAAACCGCCCAAAAAACACTTCAAGTGCTCGAAGAAAAAGCCAACGATTCAAAAACGCAACTCGATTTCTTGCAATTTCAATTTGAGCAACTTAACGATGCAAAATTAGCACCAGGTGAACAAGAAGAACTCGAACAAGAATTTCAATTTTTAACTCATGCAGTTGATATTAAAAGCGATTTGAATAATGCAGTTTTAGCTCTTAGCGAGGAAGAACACAATGCAATTAATAAGTTAAAATTTGTGTTAAGCACTTTAGATAACGTAAAAAAAATATATCCAAATATTACAGAACTTGCCAACAGAACTCAGCAAATTTACATTGAAACAAAAGATATCAATGCCGATATCGAAAGTATTTTTAATAAGATTGATGTTAATCCTGAACGATTAGAAAAAGTCAACGAACGACTCAACACAATATATTCGCTACAGAAAAAATTTCAATGCAACTCAATTGTTGAGCTTATTTCTACAAAAGAATCAATCGAAAAAGAGCTTATGCAAATTGCATCGTTCGATAACGAAATAGAAAAACTCAACATCGAAATTGCTTTGCAAGAAAAAGAAGTAAACGCATTAGCAAAGCAGTTAAACAAACGTAGAAAGGCTGGTATTCCTGAAATAAAAAGTAAAATTGAAGACATGTGTCGCTTGCTTGGAATGCCCGATATAACTTTTGAAATAAACTTAACACAAAGCGAAAAAATTACAGAATCGGGTGTTGATAAAATTCAATTTTTGTTTTCAGCAAATAAAAAAATTCAGGTGCAAGAAATTACCAAAATCGCATCAGGCGGTGAACTTTCGAGGTTAATGCTTAGCATAAAACATTTAATAAGTTCAAAGACATATTTGCCAACTATTATTTTTGACGAAATAGATAATGGAATCTCAGGAAATATTGCCGACAAAATGGGAAGCATTATGCAACATATGGCAAGTCAAATGCAAGTAATCAGCATTACACACTTGCCACAAATTGCAGCCAAAGGAGAATTTCATTACATCGTTTACAAGCAAAACTCTACCAAAACCGTTGAGACTGATATTAAACTCTTATCGGAAAACGAACGAATAATTGAGATTGCTAAAATGCTAAGTGGAGAAAAACTTACCAATGCTGCTATTTCGAATGCTAAAGAATTACTAAAACACTTACATCGGCAATTTTAAACCTAATTACCAATCAATTTAAGTTAATACCTGAGAGGATAAAAAAATAAACTCGTATAAAAACTGAAGATTTATAGCAATTCCTTATATTATTTTTTAGTTTGTATTGAATTTGCCAAATGTGAAAAAAGAACGCTTACATATTACTTCTAAACAAGTATTGGCGAAAATAAAAGCAAAAGACAAAACGTGGGAAGACTTGGCACCTAAATATGTTTCGGATTTTATCAAAGAAAAAAAAATGTTTTGTTATGAATCATAGACAGATAAACCAATTATTTCGTGTTCTCTTTTTACTTTTTCAAATCATTCCAATATTATTTTTTTCTCAATGCAAAAAAATAATCGATGAAATACCCAACGAGTGTTTTGAACAGGAAGAAGCTTATTTTTATGTTAATGATTCGCTACAAATTATCGATGATGAGAGTGTTTTTGGAGCAAACCCAAATTATATGTTCAGTGTTAAACCAACTGGCGAATGCAGTATTGCAATCGAAAGCGAAGTATTTAGCTTAACCATATTTTCGAAAGATTTTATTTCGTTTACTGAATACGAGAATATGAATCTTGATGAATGGGTCCAAACATTGAATGACAAAGGTAATTTTGAACTTAAAACTAGCAACTTGATTCAAAATTTCATGTTTAATGATATTGAAAAAAATATTTTATTAGATATCAACGACCTCAAAAGCGGAACACTAATTATGAAATATATTGATGAATCGCCTTGTTTTTTTATAACAGCAGATGTAGATATGATATTTGAAAAAGATTCTTTAGTATGGAATGTAAAATCAACAGCGATTTCAACGATTACCAAAAAGGAATAAATTCTTATTTTTTTTGTTTGATTTCTTCTTAGCTTAGTAGAATTGTTTGTTGGTAACACCTACAAGGACGGAAAACGAACTATTTTTTTACCTTTCCGAAAGTTTTAAAACTTTCGGAAAGGTTTGGAGTTTTCTATAGGGATAGGTAATTGTCCAGTTCATTTTTTCTAAACTATCTACTGTTAAATCGTATCGCTTATATAATGAATCCCTTGAAATTACTTTACCATAAACAGCATATTGTGTTAATTTTTCATAATCAAAAATAAACATGTGTAATTTACTATCTTGAAATTCATTTTTAATGTAAATATCCCATTTTTCATAAGTAAAACTAATTGTTTCATTTGGTCTAACAATTCCTGGCGTAACAAGTAAATCATAATATAATGAATCTTCAATTATAGTATCTTTACTACATTCAGCAAGAATTCGTTTATTTGATTTATTATATACTTTTAACCGTGAATCAAATTCATCGCATCCAAGTAAAATCATTAAAAAAATAATACAATATATATATTTCATGAAAGTGATTATTTAAGTTAATAATGTAGTCCATTTTGCAAACCAAATACTGGTTGTGAACCATAATAATATAAACCCAATGTCGTAGCCCTTTTTTAATGATACCAAAAATAGTTGGTAATTTTGACCACATTACCCAGAATTTAGTTTTTTAAATTTTGTAAATATTTTTTGGCAGCATTAATATTATCAAATATATTATTTTCAATCCTATTGACAAAGTAAATAACAACAACATTCTCAATTAGTTCTGCATTTTCTTTTTCCGTTTTGACTCTCCAATTATTTGAAAAATGTAAACTAAAATTGAAATAATTATTTGTATAAATATTATTCTTTATCTCACTATTCTTTACATCAACTATACTATCACAGCCAAAAGATAATGACAATAAAATAATTGAAGTTGTAGTAATCAAGTTAATTTTCATATTTCTTATTTTTTATTATTGAAATAACATTCCTGAAAATAAAAATTCCCCATTTTCCTTAACAACTGTATAAAATAAACTATATGTCCCATTTGGAGCATTCTTACTTGTAATATGATAAGTAATTTTATATGTGTTAGTATCGGTTTCAAAAACACTAAAAGGTATTTCTTTTAGTGTTTCAACATGCATCACTTTATTAATATATTTATCTAAAATAAATTTTGAAGAGAACTTATCTTTTGAATTAACAGAAGGAAGGCATTCACAACAATTTATAGTATCTAATGAATTTTCAATTAAAAACGATGAATTTTTAACTGACATTGCTTCTACAAATTTTTCCCAAAATTCATATACTTTATAATATTTAGAATTTCTATTGACGATTTCTTTTTTTTCTACTCTTTCATTACAAGAGATACTAAAAAAAGCTAAAAAAAACAATATTGATATTACAATCTTTTTCATTATAATTGCGGTTTAATCTTTTATTTCAAAAAACAATACGATCTTAGATTTTCTTAAATCTGACATATTAAAAAGACTAGCTATTTCAGGATATAATCCCCCAGCTACCGCAAGCGTCACGCTTGTGGTTATTTTACCTATTAAATTAAACATAAAATTACTAATTCTTTTTCATCGCAATAATCTTTTGCACCAGACATTTCCATCCCTTTTTTTTAACACTGTAAGTTAAGTTTTTAATATGCAATCAGCATACAATTTACGAACAAATATATCCAACTAATATACTGTAGCAAATTTATAAATTAAAATCCTTCAGGATTATGAAATTTGTAATTTCTACTCATTAATTCAAAGGGAATACTTTTTTTTAGAACTTAGTATTCCACAAGCATCATGTTTTCAGGAACATGGGATTGTTTTGAGCTACAGGCAACAGAGAATAAATTCTAAAAAACATTCTATTTTTCAGCAGAAAATACCTAAGCAGTTAAAAATTAAGTATTTTTTTCAAGCATATCCAAAATTAAAAAAAATCATGTAAGTTTGAAGTATAAATTTCAAGTCAATGTTGAGTAAAATACCAAACATAAAAAATATAAATTCAGGCAACTTCTTTTTAATTGCAGGGCCCTGTATTATCGAAGATAGAGAAACAAGCATTTTTATTGCAACTAACTTAAAAATAATTACCGAAGAACTTAAAATTCCGTTTATTTTTAAAGCATCGTATCGCAAAGCAAATCGTTCTAAATTAGATTCATACACCGGTATAGGAGATAAAGAAGCACTTGACATTTTGCAAGAAATAAAATCTACCTTGCATTTACCTATTCTTACCGACATTCATTCTGCCGCCGAAGCCGCCGAAGTTGCAGAGGTTGCTGATATATTGCAAATACCTGCTTTTTTATCTCGTCAAACCGATATCTTAATTGCGGCTGCAAAAACCGGAAAATATGTAAACATTAAAAAAGGTCAGTTTTTATCGCCTGAAGCCATGAAATTTGCAAGCGAAAAAGTCAGCCAATCGGGAAATAATCATATTTTGTTAACCGAACGTGGTACACTGTTCGGCTATCACGATTTAATTGTTGATTTCAGAGGTATTTATACGATGAAAAAATGTGGGTATCCTGTTGTTGTCGACATTACTCATTCGCTTCAACAGCCAAATCAATCGAATGGAATTACCGGAGGCAAACCCGAAATGATTGAAACACTTGCAAAAGCGGCCATAGCAGTTGGTGCTGACGGCATTTTTCTCGAAACACATCCGAATCCTAAACTATCGAGTTCAGATGGTGAAAATATGTTAAAACTCGATTTGGTCGAACCTCTTTTGGATAAATTGTGTAAAATCAGGTCAGCAATAAATCAGTTTTAAATTTGTAAAAATATTAAAAGACAAGTCTCATGAGAGTTGCAATTGTAGGTGTTACAGGCTTAGTAGGCAAAATGTTTTTGAAAGTGTTAGCCGAACGAAATTTTCCAATCACTGAGCTTATTCCAGTAGCATCGGAAAAATCATTGGGAAAAATCATCGAATATAAAAACACAAAGTACAAAATCGTAAGTATTTCCGAAGCCGTATCGATGAAACCCGATATTGCACTTTTTTCGGCAGGAGGAAGCGTTTCGCTCGAATGGGCTGAAGCATTTGCTAAAAATAATACAGTAGTAATCGACAATTCGTCGGCTTGGCGAATGGACAAGACCAAAAAACTCGTGATTCCCGAAATAAATGGAAATGTGTTGACTATTGCCGACAAAATTATTGCAAATCCCAATTGTTCGACCATTCAAATGTTAATAGCAATTGCACCTTTACATCGGGAATACAAGGTTAAACGCATTGTTGTTTCTACTTATCAATCGATTACAGGAACAGGGATGAAGGCTGTAAATCAAATGGAGAATGAACGAAAAGGTATTGATGGATTAAAAGCTTATCCGCACACAATTGACAAAAATTGTTTGCCACATTGCGATACATTCGACGAAACCGGATATACTAAAGAAGAAATGAAATTAGTTAACGAAACTAAAAAAATTCTTGATGCAAATATCAATGTTACAGCAACAGCCGTTAGAGTTCCAGTAGTTGGAGGTCATTCAGAAGCTGTAAATATTGAGTTCGAAAATGAGCCTGATATAATTGAAATTCGTAAAATCTTATCACACGCAAAAGGCGTTGTAGTTCAAGACGATGTATTCAATAATTTTTATCCAATGCCTCTAACGGCAAACGATAAAGACGAAGTTTTTGTTGGTAGAATTCGCAAAGACTTTTCACAAGCAAAAACTATAAATATGTGGATTGTAGCCGATAATTTACGAAAAGGAGCTGCAACCAATGCTATTCAAATTGCCGAATATTTAATAGAACAAAAAATTATTTAAATTATGATTGTTTTTAAATTTGGAGGAGCTTCGGTAAAAAATGCCGATGCAGTAAAAAACTTAAAATCAATACTCGAAAGATACAACGAAAAAATTGTTGTCGTAATTTCAGCAATGGGCAAAACTACCAATGCATTGGAAAAGCTCTGCAATGATTATTTTTATGAAAAAATCGAAAAAAAAGAATCCTTGCAAATCGTAAAAGAATTTCACCTCTCAATTACGAATGAACTTTTCGATGATAAAAACCATCAAATTTTTAACGATTTAGATTTAATATTTGCCGACTTATACAGGCTTGTTGGAAGTAAGCCAAGTGTAGATTACTCATCCGAATACGACAAAATAGTATCTTTTGGAGAAATAGTGTCAACCAAAATTATAGCTGCATATTTGAATTACAAAGGGAATAATTGCGAGTTTGTTGATATACGCTCTATTTTAAAAACCGATGATACTTTTCAAGAAGGAAAAGTTAATTGGAAACAAACCAACGATTTAATGTCTCGTTTTTTCACTTTTACACAAACAAATACTTACATAACTCAAGGCTTTATAGGAAGTACATCGAATGGTCGAACAACCACTCTTGGGCGTGAAGGTTCAGATTTTACGGCTGCTATCATTGCACACTCGTTACATGCTGAAAGTGTAACTATATGGAAAGATGTTGATGGGGTTTTAAATGCCGACCCAAAATGGTTCGATAATACTGAGAAACTTGATAATATCTCATACCTCGAGGCTATCGAATTAGCTTATTATGGAGCTACAGTTATTCATCCTAAAACCATAAAACCCTTACAAAATAAGCAAATCCCACTATTTGTTAAATCCTTTCTTTCGCCACAAAGTGAAGGAACTGTTATTAACGAAAATCAGTTGAGCGATAAACTTAAACCTTCGTTTATTTTTAAAATATCACAGGTATTGTTGTCTATTTCGCCAAGGGATTTATCATTCATTATGGAGAATAACTTGAGTGATATTTTTGGTGTTTTTGCAAAACACAGAGTTAAAATAAACTTAATGCAAAATTCTGCCGTTAGTTTTTCGGTTTGTATCGACAATTGTCAATCTAAAATCGAAAAGTTAATTAAAGATTTGAAAAAAGAATATAAAATTCTTTACAACAGCGATATGGAACTAGCTACCATTCGCCATTACAATCAAGCAACTATTGATAGGGTGCTGACTGACAAAAAAATTTATCTAGAGCAAAAAACCAGACATACTGCTCGTTTCGTATTAAAAGCAAGGTAAAGTAATTGAAATTATTCTGCGATTTTCAAAAACTCTTTCCATAGATTATCTTCTGGAGGTGGAGCTACTATTTCTATTTTTTCCTTCTTTACAGGATGAATAAAGGAAATTTTTCGTGCGTGAAGACTGATTCCTCCATCCGAATTTGAACGATCAAATCCATATTTTAAATCACCTTTTATTGGACATCCAATTTTAGCCAATTGAACCCTAATTTGATGATGTCTTCCAGTTTCAAGAGTTATTTCTAAAAGATTATATACTTTAGTTGCTCCTAAAAGTTTATATGATAAAATAGCATTTTTTGAGTTTGCTTTTGGTCCATCGAAAGCCACCGATTTATTTTTTTGTTCATTCCTTACCAAGTGGTGTTCGATTTTGTCTTCTTCTTTTGGTGGACGATTTTTTACAATTGCCCAATAAATTTTTTCAACTTCTCGATTTTTAAAAATCTCATTTAATCTGCTTAGAGCTTTACTTGTTCGTGCAAAAACAACAACACCGCTTACTGGCCTATCGAGCCGATGAGCAAGACCTAAAAAAACATCGCCAGGCTTATTGTAATTTATTTTTATATACGCTTTTACCTTATTCAATAAAGACTCATCTCCGGTTTTATCACCTTGAACAATATCTGAGTTTTTCTTATTTATTACAATAATGTGATTGTCCTCGTAAAGGACATCAATATTTTCGATACTTGTATTCATTCGTTCTAGTATTGTTCTCTTTCGTTTGGAAAATCGGAACTTTTAACATCGTTAATGTAATTTGAAACAGCTCCTTGAATTTCTTGATATAAGTTGTGATATCTTCTTAAAAAACGTGGTGAAAACTCCTGAGTAATTCCCAACATATCGTGAAGAACTAAAACTTGACCATCAACTTTGTTTCCAGCCCCAATTCCAATAACCGGAATCTTAATTTCAGTAGCAACTTTGGCCGCAAGCGTAGCGGGTATTTTTTCTAAGACAAGAGCGAAGCATCCAGCATCTTCTAGAATATGTGCATCTTCGATTAGTTTTTTTGCTTCTTCATTTTCTTTTGCTCTAACCACATATGTTCCGAATTTATGTATCGACTGTGGTGTTAAACCCAAATGTCCCATAACCGGAATTCCTGCTGATAAAATTCGTGAAACAGACTCTTTAACTTCACTACCTCCTTCTAGTTTTACGGCATTTGCAGCGGTTTCTTTCATAATCCTTATAGCAGATGCCAATGCTTCTTTGGAATTTCCTTGATAGGTTCCAAATGGTAAATCAACTACAATTAAAGCTCTTTTTGTTCCTCTTACAACGGCCGAAGCATGATAAATCATCTCGTTCAATGTAATTGGAAGTGTTGTTTCGTGACCAGCCATTACATTTGAAGCTGAATCGCCAACTAAAATTACATCAATTCCTGCTTGTTCAAGTATTCTAGCCATTGAGTAATCATAAGCAGTTAGCATAGAAATTTTTTCACCTCTCAACTTCATTTCTGCAAGAACATGAGTAGTAACTTTTCTTATATTATGTTGTGTTGACATTTTTCTTTTTTTTGATTAATAAATTATATCTTTGCCACGTTGTATAATTTATGCAAAATTGTCAATTTTATTTAAATAATGAAACAAATACTCTCAGTATTAATTATTCTCAGTGTTTTTTTTAATTCGTGTACTACAGAATTTGACGTAATCGACGAATGGAAAGATATTACAGTTATATACTGTTTACTGAACCAAAATGATACTATTCACTATGCCAAAATCGAAAAAGCTTTTCTTGGCGAGGCCGATGCTTATGAAATGGCAAAAATTAGCGATTCTCTATACTACGATAATATTACAGTCTCTCTCGAAGAATATGATAATGATAATTTGACAAACATTTTTTACCTTGAAAAAACTACCGAAATTCCAAAAGATACAGGAATTTTTGCCGACGATAATAATGTTTTATATAAAACAGATGCATCTTTAATTTCTACTAGAAAATATCGCTTGGTTGTTTATAATCCTGACCTTGACAAAACAGTTTATGGTGAAACGAAGTTAATTAATGGTATTGAAGTAACATCATTGCCTCCTAAAATTAATATTGCTAATTACGAGTATCCATATTCCGTTGAATGGAAAAGTTCGGCAAACGCCCGAATTTATAATGTATCAGTAGATTTTCACTACTTTGAAATTAATTTAACATCTGGTGATACGACTTTTCATACCGTAAAATGGAATGTAGGTACAAAAATATCTAGTAATGCAAGTTCTTCGAGTGAAAACATGTACGTTGAACTTACTCCTCAATCGTTTTTAAAAACACTTGCATCTAATATTACTATAAAAGATGATGTCATTAGAGTTGTTCACAAAGATGCAATTGATATTATTTTTCAAGTAGGAGGTGCTGATTTATATACTTATATGGAAGTTAATGGACCTTCGTTTAGTGTCATTCAGGAAAAACCAGAGTTCACGAATATTGTTGATGGAATTGGCTTAATGTCTTCGCTTTATGACAAAGTTTTCTTATCAAATGAAATTACAGATCGAAGCGTCGATTCCGTTGCTCATAGCATTTATACATCTAAATTAAGCTTTGAAGATCATACCAGTTTATACTATCAAGCACAATTTTAGTGTCTTTATGTCATTATTTACTGACATAAATTTTTTGTACCCCGTTTTTGTATGTCATATTTTCAATAAAATATATTATTTATATAATGGCATAGTCATTGACTACTTGCCATTCGCGAAAATTAATTAAAATCAAAATATTAAAATATGAATAAAATAATTGGAATCGATTTAGGAACCACAAACTCTTGTGTTTCTGTAATGGAAGGAAACGAGCCTATCGTTATTCCGAACAGCGAAGGCAAGCGAACAACACCATCAGTTGTTGCTTTTGTTGATAAAGGGGAGCGTAAAGTTGGAGATCCTGCAAAACGTCAGGCAATTACAAACCCTAAGAAAACTATTTCTTCGATAAAAAGATTTATGGGGGAAAAATTCGATAAAGTTGCAAAAGAAATATCTCGAATGCCGTACGAAGTTGTTAAAGGAGATAACAGCACGCCTAGAGTTAAAATTGATGACAGATTATATACTCCGCAGGAAATTTCTGCTATGATTCTTCAAAAAATGAAGAAAACAGCCGAAGATTATCTAGGTCATGAAGTTACCGAAGCTGTTATTACCGTTCCTGCTTATTTCGACGATTCGCAACGACAAGCTACTAAAGAAGCTGGCGAAATTGCTGGTTTAAAAGTTAAACGAATCATCAATGAGCCTACAGCTGCTGCGTTAGCATATGGTATGGACAAGAAGAATAAAGATATAAAAGTAGCAGTTTTCGATTTAGGTGGTGGAACTTTCGATATTTCAATTTTAGAATTGGGTGACGGAGTTTTTGAAGTTAAATCGACAAATGGTGATACGCACCTTGGTGGTGACGATTTTGACCAAGTAATTATCGATTGGTTAGCTACTGAATTTAAAAACGACGAAAACATTGACTTAAGAAAAGACCCAATGGCTCTTCAGCGATTAAAAGAGGCTGCCGAAAAAGCAAAAATCGAATTATCGAGTTCAACTAGCACCGAAATTAATTTGCCATATATAATGCCTGTTGATGGTGTACCAAAACACTTAGTTCGAACGTTGACAAGAGCAAAATTTGAACAATTAAGCGATAGTTTAATTCGTGCAACAATCGAACCATGTAAATTAGCCATAAAAGATGCCGGCGTTTCAGTATCTGACATTGATGATGTAATTCTTGTAGGTGGTTCAACTAGAATTCCTGCTATTCAAAAAATAGTTGAAGATTTCTTTAAAAGAACACCTTCGAAAGGTGTAAATCCTGACGAAGTTGTTGCGATTGGAGCTGCAATTCAAGGTGGGGTTTTAACCGGAGAAGTAACCGATGTTCTCTTGTTAGATGTAACACCTTTATCGCTTGGAATTGAAACCATGGGGGGAGTTATGACAAAGCTTATTGAGTCGAATACAACCATTCCAACCAAAAAAGCTGAAACGTTTACTACTGCGGCAAACAATCAGCCTTCGGTTGAAATACATGTTTTGCAAGGTGAAAGACCAATTGCATCGGGAAACAAAACCATCGGAAGATTCCATTTGGACGGAATTCCACCAGCACCAAGAGGAATTCCTCAAGTTGAAGTTACTTTTGACATTGATGCTAACGGAATTTTACATGTTTCGGCAAAAGATAAAGGAACGGGCAAAGTACAAAGTATTAGAATAGAAGCTTCTTCAGGCTTGACCGATGACGAAATAAATAAAATGAGAGATGAGGCTAAGGCAAATGAGGCAGCTGATAAACAAGTAAAGGAAAAAGTTGATAAGTTAAATTCAGCAGATAGCATGATTTTCCAAACTGAAAAACAAATTAAAGATTTTGGTGATAAATTACCTGCAGATAAAAAAGAGCCTATCGAAAAAGCCTTAGCAAATTTAAAAGAAGCTCATAAAAATCAAGATGTTGCAGCAGTTGATATTGCTATGGAAGAATTAAATAAAGTATGGCAAGTTGCTTCTGAAGAAATGTATAAAGCATCGTCGCAAGAGCAACAAGCAAATTCTCAAGGATCTCCAACCGAAGACACTCAAACAAAAAAAGAAAACGAAGTAACTGATGTTGACTTCGAAGAAGTTAAATAGTACTTAACAATAGAATGAAAAGCGGGCGATTTGAATTGTCCGCTTTTTTTATTTAATTTCGAAAAACTTATGAAAATCAATTTGTTAGTTTTTATTTTACCGTTACTTTCTATGTTTTTTAGTTGCAACTTCATACAACAAAACACAGAGAATGAAACTATTTATTTTTGTGATGCTGAGCAGGTTGTGGTTACATTAAACAATGAAATTCTGATTGACGATAGCTTACATGAATATGGGATTAATAAAATTAGAACAACTGAAAAAGCCTTTTCCGGAAAATATAGTATTTTGCTTGATAGCACAAACAATTATGGATATTCAATAAAAATTAAAAATATAAAACCATATGATCAACTTAATGTAGAAGTATGGGAATTTTCAGAAATTGATTCTGCTAAATGTCTTATTGTTGCTGATAGCAAAGAAGATTTTTTTTATAAAACAGGTAGCAATCTATCAAAACAAAAAAATGGATGGAATCTCATACAAGCTCAATTCGAAATTCCAATTATTTATAATGGAAATGAAATAACGATATATATTTGGAATAAAGACAAAAAGAAATTTCTTCTCGATGATTTCAAAATCACTCATATTCATCGAAAAGTTGATTATGAAGCATTCAAGCTTGATAAATTATACTTAAATATCGAAAAAAATAATTTTGATCGACTGACACAAATTCGTAATGAAGCAATTGAATTAGGTATTTTAAATCGACAAGACAATGATTTTCTTCCGGTAAGTACCAAATTTGAAAATAAACAAATAAATGGAAAAATTAGACTTAAAGGTGATTGGACTGATCATTTATATGGAGAAAAATGGTCATATCGCTTAAAATTAAATGAAAATTTAATATCTGGCATGAATGTTTTTAGTCTACAAAATCCATACACAAGAGGTTTTTTAAATGAATATATTTTTCACAAACTCTTGGAACGAGAAGGTATATTGACTCCTGAATATAGATTTGTTGAAGTCTTTATTAATCAAAAATCTTATGGCGTTTATGCATTGGAAGAACATCTTAGCCAAAGATTAATGAATAGATTCAACAAAAATACGGGAGTTATTTTAAAATTTGACGAGAAACCTTTTTGGGATGAAATGATTAAAAAGGAAGAAGAAAGGCAGATGAACAATTTAGCATCGAAAGCCGAAATAAAAACATACGGAAAATCAAAAGATGACGAAGCAATTTTAAAAGCTATCGAAATTGTTGATTTATATCGAAAGCAAGATTCTACATTTTTTAAATACTTAGATTTAAGTCAAATGGCAAAATATTACGCTTTATGCGACATTGCGAGAGCATATCACGCAATGGGCTGGATTAACCTTCGATTTTATTACGATTTTCAAAAAAATAAAATTGAGCCAATAGGTTACGATGCTTACACTGCTACAAATCATATGACTTGGGCAAATCCTTATCTAGGCTTCACCGATAATCATTTGAAGTACAAAAAATACGACGCGGAATCTTTAATTTATCAAGTTTACGATAGTAAACAATTCAATAAATTATATTTTACATATTTAGAAGAATATTCTGATAGTTTGTACATAACCAATTTTTTTGATGATGTAAAAACAGAACTTGATTTTTTAGAAGACCAAATTCAAATCGAATTCCCAACTTACGATTACGACTACAAATTTATTAAAAAAAATGCTCAAGAAATTAGGGCTAGTTTGAAAGTCAATAAGCAATTATAAAAATATATTTTATGCTTAATCATCGGCGAAAATTGCATTTATTTCTACCGATAGAGCTTAGCATATTCTCATTTAATTACTGTATAAAAGTCTTTTTTATGTGTGCAAATTATCAAAAACACGCCTTTATGACATATTAATTATTTATTATATGACACATAGTCATTAAATTTCCGATGGCATTTAGTTTGATTTATTCTTAGCAAAACTATTTAATAAATAAACTAAATATAGGAGGACAAAATTATGACACTATTAGCTTTAAAAAACAGAGAAAATCAAGTCGAAAGAAGAAACAACAATTTGTTAACTTTTAACGACATTTTCAGCGATTTCTTCGACCATGCTTATACAAACGTATTAGCTAACTCCCAATTAAAGCCATTGAGTAATATTTATGAAACAAAAGAATATTACAAAATCGAAATGGCAATACCCGGAATAAAAAAAGAAGATGTTGTGATTAACTTAGAAAAGAATATTTTGAGCATTTCTAGAACATCTGAAGATCTAAACGATGAAAATATTCTTTACGAAAGAAGAGAGTTCAAATACAATAATTTTGAACGTTTGTACACTCTTCCTAAATCCGCTGATTTGGAAAAAATTAATGCAAGCTTCAACAATGGAATTTTAGAAATTGTGATTTACAAAAAAGAAGAAGCAAAAGACAAACCTGCCAGAGAAATCAAAATTTCTTAATAAAAAAAACGCAGTCATAAATTGACTGCGTTTTTACATTTAAATGTTAATTTTTATGCTTCGTTCTTCATCCAATTAACCAAGCCTTTCTTCTCAATAATTTGCATTAGTTTTTCGGGAAGTGGAGCAAATTTTATTTCTTTATCGTTAATTTTTACAATTCCTTTTGCAAAATTAACATCAACTTTATCGCCCGAATTATAAGCATCAACAATTTCGCTATTTACAATAAGCAATAAGCCTTGATTGATTGCCGAGCGATAAAAAATTCGGTTAACCGATTTTACAATTACTGCCTTAATTCCAGCGTGAGCCAATCCAACTGCAGGATGTTCGCGCGAACTTCCGCAACCAAAATTATCGCCAGCTATTACAATATCGCCTTCTTTTACATTTTCAGAAAATTTTTCGTCAAATCCTTTAAACAAGTGAGGCATAATTGCTTCTGCATCAGAACTCAACACATTGTATGTTAAGTTTCCTGCAAACATTTGGTCGGTGTTTAAATTGTCGGCGTCTTTATAATTCCAAATTCCATTAACTTTTCGGTTATCGGTTTTGGCAATTTCAATAGTCGAGCCTTGTACAATTGTCGATTTATAAACATCTTTTGCATTGATACTTCTTGGGTCGGTAATTTCACCTTTAATTGCTGAATGTGCAACTGTAGCAGGTGAAGCTAAATAAATATTTGCTTTTTTATTTCCCATACGACCTAAAAAATTTCTATTTGCTGTAGAAATGACATTAAATCCATCGGCCGGAATTCCTTGTCCTGTTCCCAAGCAAGGACCACAAGAAGTTGATAGTACTGTGGCACCTGCATTGATAAGTTTTTCAAGTGTTCCATCTTTCATTGCACTCATATATATTTCGAGTGATGCTGGAATAACCAACAACTGGAAGTTGTCGGCAATTTTCTTTCCAGCTAAAATTTCAGCTGCAATTTGCAAATCATCTAAGCGACCATTCGTACATGTCCCAACGACACCCTGATTGAGTTTTGTGCCCTGAACTTCAGAAACAGATTTTATATTCTCTACATTGTGTGGTGCAGCAACAACCGGAAATAAATCTGAAAGATTAATCGTAATTTCTCTAATATATTTTGCATCAGCATCAGCCCAAACGCCTTCTATTTTTTTACCATAAAAATTATCCAATACTTCGTCGGCAGGGAAAACTGCATTTTTTGCACCCATTTCAGAAGCTAAATTAGCTAAAGTCATTCTTTCTGAAATCGATAATGTTTTAACTCCATCGCCGTGATATTCAATTGAATAATAATTTGCTCCATCGGTTCCAATCATGCCGATAATCCAAAGAGAAATATCTTTGGCATACACACCTTTATTTAATTTTCCGGTCAAGGTAATTTTCATCGATTCGGGAACTCGAAACCAAGTTTCGCCACGTTTCCATAATCCTGCGGCTTCGGTACGGTCTATTCCAGCTGCCATTGCATTAAATGCTCCGGCTGTACAAGTATGACTATCGCTTCCTACAATTATTTGTCCGGGTTTGGCATGATATGACATTATTTGGTGGCAAATTCCTTTTCCTGCATCATAAAAGTTTTTCACTCCTTGCTCTTTTGCCGTTTCTCTAATATATTGGTAGTCGTTTGCCAATTTTGCTTCGGTTGGTGGAGCATTGTGGTCTAAAACGATTAACAATTGATTCGGATCGAATATTTTTACTCCACCCATTTTCTCAAATGTTTTGCGAATACTTGCCGTATTGTCGTGAGTTAAAACGATGTCTGGTTTTCTAAAAACAATAGCACCTGTTTCGGCTCCTAGCACTTTTTCTACAAAGGTTTTTCCCATATTATTAGAATTTTAGAATATTAGAAGTCAGAAAATTAGAATTCTGAACTCATTATATTTCGTTTTTAATATTTTTATTAATTGTTCGGATATAGCTTCCGAGTAATTTACTTACCTCTTCTAAATTTGTTTTAAGTTGATTATTTTCTCCATATTTAAGGTCTTTTGAAAGAATTGTAAAATATTTGCATTCTTCCAGAGAACCTTGTGCAATGTTATAATATCTTAATTTATCTTTTGGGGAATTTTTTTTGAACCCTTCAGCAATATTTGCAGCAATTGAAACGGCTGCTCTTCTGAATTGAGAAGTTAGTCCAAATAATTCGTGATTAGGAAAATTAGAAGAATATTCATACACATTTAATACAAAATGATGAGCTTTTTGCCAAACTACTAAGTTTTCAAAACTTTTTGCACTTTCCAGATTATCCATTTATTCTGTCTTCTAAAATCCTAATCTTCTAAACTTATATTTTCTAAAAAAGCCCTCCATTCTGATAAATTTCCATTTGAACATCAGAGAAAGGATTTCCTTTGATTGTTTTTTTGTTTTTCAAATTAGTAATTTCTCCGGTTTCATAATTTACGCTGATAGTGTCTCCTGCAACTAAATCAAGGTCTGTAATATTATTGTAAGTCATGATTGGGAAAGCAGCATTGATAGCATTTCGCTCGTATATTGCTCCAAACGATTCGGCAATTATGCAATGAATTCCTAACGATTTAAAACAATCAACTGCTTGTTGACGTGAACTTCCTGCTCCAAAATTCTTTTGAGTTACAACTATATCATTTTGTTTAGCTTTTTTAGCAAAATCTTCATATCCTTTAAGATTATCAAAAGTATATTGCCCCATTTCTTTAATGTCGGTAATAGCCAAATATCTATTGTGATAAATCATATCGGTATCGATATTATCCTCTTTTATAAACCAGACCCTACCTTCTACGATTATTGGCTTATCTTCAACTTTAATATTTTTCTTTACGACAACTTCTACCTTGCTAATTTTTTCGCCAAGCTCAAAAACAGCAGGACTTGCCGGAATATCATCTACCGTGGTAATGTAACCTGCAACGCATGACGCTGCAACATTTGCTGGAGATGAAAGATAAACGTCGCCTTTGCCTTGTTTGCCAGGAAAGTTTCTATTTCCAGTACTCATTGTTATCTCGCCTGCACCATTTTGACCAACCTGACCAGCTGCACAACCTGCACAACCTGCATTTGATACCATTGCTCCTGCTTTTTTGAAAATTGAAATTATTCCTTCTTCAAGACATTGCTCCCAAACTTCATTTGTTGCAGGAACTATTTTTAAAACAACTCCCGGAGCGACTTTGCGATTTTTAAGAACCTCAGCTGTAGCACGCATATCATCAATGCGTCCATTTGTGCAACTACCAATAAAACCAGAATCTATTTTTATCTTTTTTACATCATTAATATTTACACTATCGTGTGGTTTTCCTGGTCGTGAGGCCATTGGAACAAATTTACTGACATCAATTGTGTGATTCAATTCGTAATGAGCATCTGTATCAGCAATAATTTTTTCTATTTTTTTATCGGTAATTTTCTCGCTGTATTTGATAATTTCATCATTTGCAGGAATTAATATAATGATAGCACCCATTTCGGTTCCCATCGACGCAATCGTAATTCTTTCGTCAAGTGTAAGTTTTTCGATGCATTCGCCATATAATTCAACTGAATATCCTAATAATTTATTTGCACCATAAATTGCAAGCATGTTTAAAACGAAATCTTTAGCAGAAACATTCGCAGGACGTTTTCCAACAAATGTTAATTTTGCCGAATGCGGAACTTTAAACCAAATACTTCCTTTTGCAAAAGTTGCAGCAATATCAACATCGCCCATACCTTGTCCGAATGAACCGATTGCTCCCATGATGTTTGCATGAGAATCAGTAGAAACAAAAGTTGAGCCTGGCCAAGCCAAGCCTTTATCAATTGCTAGATGAGTTCCAATGCCAGAATCTATGTCATAAACTTTAAAATTATGTTTTCGGGCAAATAATCTACAAATATGCTGATTTACGGCATACTTTTGATCAGAGCCTGTTGGATTGCAATCGAATGTAAAAAATGTTTTCGAAGGGTCATCAACCGACATTCCGTTATCTTCAAGATTTTTAACAACATTTGCCCCTCCAAAATCACGAGCAACCCTCGCATCGATTAAAATATCGATATTTTCATCTGGTTTAACTACGTCGTATTTTGAGTGGTTAGCAAGTATCTTTTCAATAATTGTCATTCCCATAATTTCAATTTTTTATTGGTTAAATATTGGGGCAAATTTATAATAATTTCGTTTATGAAACTACCAAAAAATGAGATGAAAAATGCACTTATCAATAATATTTATATTTCTATTTACAATTAAACATATCCATCTGAATTTCAACAATTAAAATTGCTTTTTTAATGTCAATAATTCGACAATGGCATGCTGGCAAATCAAAATTATTGAATTTATCTAGTTGTTTAATAATTGCCATCGCTTTGTTTCCATGTTTATCAGAAAAATGAAGCACATTTTTTTTAACTCCTTTTTTATTTACTATTACTTCCTTTTGTTTAAAAGTAAATTCGCAAACTTGACCAATTTTATAAAGAGGATGCTTTGGTTCAAGATAAATTCGTCCTTGACAATTTATTTTATCAACCTTACACGTAATCGCTTTACCAACTATAATACTATAGTTACGATATGTTTTTTTGCTTAACAGATGTTTTTGAGAAAATATATCAGCTAAAATATAAAAAACGGCTTCATTTTCAATTGAAATTTCGCCAACGACATCAAACAAATATTCTTTTCCTTCCTCTAAAACAGCCATAAATTCAAATCGTTATTGTGTGCATTTTACTTTTTACAAAAAATATATCGCTAAAATAGTTTAAAACTGTCATATTTTTATCTTTTAATTCTCAAAAAAATACTATATTGCACGATTATAAAAAACTTAAAATTTTAACGATGATTTATAAAAAGTTATCCTTAGTTTTATCTTCACTTGTAATATTATTTGCATCGTGTGATAATAAACAAACTGCTGAACCTACTGATATTGAAGTTACCGAAGAAATTGTAACAAGTATGGAAGAACGAGTAAGCAATTACATTCCTGTTCAGTTGACAAGCGATTTATCCGGTTTGTCGGAAAATGAAAAGCTAATGATACCCAAACTTATCGAAGCATCGAAAATTATTGACGAAATATTTTGGAAACAGGCATTTGGAGACAAAGAAAAATTATTTAGCGATATTAAAGGTGATGACACATTAAAATACGTTCAAATAAATTATGGTCCTTGGGACAGGCTAGCGAGTCACAAAGCTTTTATCGAAAGATATGGAAAAAAACCTCTAGGAGCTAATTTTTATCCTTCAGATATTAAGTACTTGCAATTTGTTGATATGAAATTCGAAGACAAATTTAGTGCTTTTACCTTGCTTAGCCGAATGGAAGACGGAACTCTATACACTATTCCTTACAATAAAGCCTACAAAGAAGATTTAGAAAAAGCTGCCGGATTCATGAAAGAAGCTGCTGAATTAGCTGAAGATGAAGGTTTCAAAAAATACCTTAATCTAAGAGCTGAAGCCTTGCTAAACGATAATTTCTTCGATAGCGACATGGCGTGGATGGATATGAAAAATAACACTATTGATTTCCTTATTGGTCCTGTTGAAGACATTGAAGACAGATTTTTAAATATTAAAGCTGCATACGAATCATATATTTTGATAAAAGATCAAAAATGGACTGATAAACTTGATAAAATATCGTCGTTGCTTCCAAAGCTTCAAGCATCGTTGCCAGTTGACGAAATATACAAAAAAGACGTACCCGGAAAATCATCAGATATAGGAGTTTACGATGCCATTTACTATGCAGGATATTGCAATTCTGGTCCAAAAAATATTTCAATCAATCGACCACTCGATGGAAGAGTACAACTCGAAAAAGGAAATCGAAAATTAGAATTTAAAAATGTAATGCAACTAAAATTCGACAAAATTTTACATCCAATTGCAACAGTTTTGATTGATGAAAATCAACTTAAACACGTTCAGTTTCACGCTTTTTTTGAAAACAGTTTACTTTACGAAATTGGCGATGCTTTAGGGATAAAATATACCATCAACAATCAAGGCAGCGTAAAAGAAGCATTGAAAGAGGAATACAGTACAATCAGTTCAAGTAAAGCTGAAGTGTTGCGTCTTTACCTAGCTACCCAACTTCATGAAATGGGCGAATTAAACGATGGCGAACTTATGGACAATTATGTTACTCAAATGGCAAATATGTTCCGTTCAGTTCGATTTGGAGCCGGAAATGCTCAAGGAAAAGCAAATATGATTATTTTTAACTATTTTCAAGAAAATGGAGCATTTAACAGAGATGCAGGCACAGGAAAATACAGCGTTAATTTCGACAAAATGAAACAAGCAGTAACAAGTCTTGTAACCAAAATTATTACCATTCAAGGTAATGGAGATTATCGAGCTTGTGTTGATTTAGTTAAAGAAAAAAGTATGATGGAAGAACAACTCAAAAAAGATATTACACGAATAAGCGAAGAAGGTATTAAAACCGACCTTATTTTTGAACAGGGCTTGCCGGTTTTAGGATTGTAAGAATCGAAGGGTCGTGAATGACCCTTTTTTTGTTTTGCTAAATCAATCTCCACACTCAATATTTTTTTATATTTGCTTTTATTGATTTTAAACATTTTCTATAAAATTATCGTACAAAAACAAAAAAAGTTAAATGCTGTGCCTTATTAAAAATATTAAGTTTTATTTTTTATTTTTTTTCTTCGCAGCTTTCTTGTTTTTTTCTCAAGATTTGTTTTCTCAAGACTGCAATATTACATCAAAAGCAAACGACATTTTACCCGATAAACTTTGTGCTCCCGTTTCTCTGACATGGGAAGTTACTTATCGCGGTGTAAATGATGGAGGTACTTTGGTACAAGTACAATTCGATTGGGACGACGGAAACGCAGTTGAATTGGTAAATGCCATAAACACAAATCCAAATCCATTAATTCGCGAATGGCAAGTAACCGTTTCACACGTTTATCCTCAAAATGGAATAAATTGTAACTATAACCCAAATGCAACTTTGGTTGTTAATGGAATTATCTGTTCAAGTTCAATACAAGAACAAAGCGTTACTGTATGGGATACTGACGACGAAAATGGAGGAATAGTTGCAATCGACCCTATTATTTTTCCAATTTGTGCTGGAAATTCGGGAACCGTTACATTTCAAGATGTTTCAACATTTAATTGTGTACCGCCCATTGAAAATGACGTTCCTAATATTAGTACGCGTTGGACTCAATGGATTTATGGAACAAACTACGACATTACGAACGTTGAAGTTGACGGAACAGTACAAGTTTATCCTTTTGCAGGAGATGTAGAAGAACATACTGGACCAGTTACAGGTCCAACTCCTCCTAACGATTTCAGCTTACCGTGCTTTGCTCCATCCACAGCAACTGTTGGACAATTTTTTGAAGTAACATTAAACTATTGGAATTATTGCAATCCGTATCCTGATAGTTTACCTGTAACAACAACTGCTATGATTTTGATTGTAGATTATCCTGATGCAACTATAACTCCTGTTGGTCCATTCTGTTCAAACGCATCTTCGATTCTTTTAACAGCAGCAACTGCTGGAGGAACTTGGTCAGGAACAGGAATAACAAATTCTGCAACTGGAAATTTCAATCCTTCGGTTGCTGGAGCAGGGAATCATTTAATTACTTATACCGTTTCAAATGCTTATGGCTGTGCTGGAGTTGATACTATTTTGATAAAAGTATGGGCTCGCCCACAGATTAATATTTTACCAAGCACAAATGCCGAAGTTTGTCCAGGCGATACACTTTTTATCGATGGAAATCCAACCGAAGGAAGTGGAAATATTATAAGTCATTTATGGACAGGCTCAACTTCAAATTTGAATCAAACAACAATTCAAAATCCATACTTTTTAACTTCGACACAAGGAACATACAATTTAACCTACACAGTTGTTGATGAAAATGCTTGTTCTCGATCACAAAATATGACAATATCGGTAAATCCAGTTTCTGCCAATATATTACCCGATCCTGCAGAAATTTGTGCAGGAGAAAATTTAATATTAGATGGAAACCCGTCTGGAGGAACAGGAATATATTCTTTTCACAATTGGAACGGAGACACTACATATATTTCGCAAACAAACATAGAAACACCTATTTTTAACTCATCTACTATAGGAACGTACAATCTAACATACATCGTTTCCGATTCAAATGGTTGTACAGGAAGCGACAACACAAGTGTTACTGTTTTTGAAAATCCAATTGCAAACGCAGGCATTGGAGATAGTATCTGTGGAAATTCGTACAACTTACATGCTGTTCCTAGTATTGGAACTGGAACTTGGACGAAAATTTCGGGTTTAGGAAATGTTAATTTCTCAAATTTGAACGATTCCTTGGCTACAGTTACAGTCGATAATTATGGTTCATATGTTTTTCAGTGGAAGGAAGTTTCGGGAGCATTGTGTTCTGATAGCTCTCAAATTACGATTGTTTTTGTTGAAATACCTAACTCAGATGCAGGAGCTAACGATACAATTTGTGGGTTAAATTATCAAATGAATGCAAATTCAAGTGTAGGGCAAGGCACATGGACTCAAAAAAGTGGAGCCGGAACAGCAATTTTTCAAACACCAAACATACCAAGCAGCAATGTTTCTGTCGATGTTTTTGGGTCATATGTTTTTCAATGGAAAGAAATAAATAATTTCAATTGCTCTGATAGTGGCGAAGTAATCATAAATTTTGATTTAGTTCCAACACCAAGTTTTACTCCAACAAGTTTTGACGATTGTTCTGGTTTTTCAATTACATATACAAATACAAGTTTAGGTGCAAGCAATTATTTCTGGGACTTTGGAGATGGAAATAATTCAACAGATGAAACCCCATCTCATACTTTTTTAAATGAAAATGATAGCGATACAACCTACACAATTAAATTAATTACCGAGTCTGTTTTTGGATGTATTGATTCAGTCGCACATTCTGTTACAGTACACCCAATACCAAAATCTTCTTATGATTTTGATATAACACCAGCGTGTAGCCCTCTAACCCTAAATTTTATTGAAAATTCGCTTGGAGCAGACATGTTAATTTGGAACTACAATGATGGAAGTCAATTAGATACAACGAATAATCCAACACATACCTTTATAAACGACACTTCATTTATTCAATTTTATGAAGTTAACTTAATTGCCATTTCCGAATACAATTGTAAAGACACTACAGAAGCATGGGTAACAGTTTTTCCAAATGCTATTTATGATTTTACATTGATTCCTAGTTCTGCATGTAATCCCGAGAATGTAAATTTTTCGGCTGTTCAAGGAGCTTTTATGTACACTTGGGATTTTGGAGATGGTATTATAATTACTGATGATTACAATATTAATCATACATATTCGAATTTATTAACAGTTGATACAACTTACAATATTAAACTAAAAACAACTTCATTTTTTGGATGCTCCGATTCTGTTACTCATAATATTGTAGTTCATCCTAAACCTAATGCTGAATTTTCGTTAGATACTACAAGTGCTTGCACTCCATTTATTGCCGAAATTACAAATTTATCAACTGGAGCTGATTTCTACTATTGGGATTATGGAGATGGAAATTTGGATACTATTTCATTGAATCAATTCTCTCATCAATTTTTGAATCAGATAAGTACTCCAATTTCAAATACTATTACATTGATAAGCAAAACACAGTTTGAATGCAAAGACACTTTTTCAATTACTGTTACCACCTATCCTGAAATCATTTCAGAATTTTCTTGCGATTCAGTCGGTTGCTCACCATTAACAATCCAGTTTACAAATCAATCAATTGGAGCTATATCTTACAATTGGGATTTTGGCAACAATTCTACATCTAGCATAAAAAACCCTACAAATCAATACATAATCTCACAATTAACCGATACAAATTTTGTAGTTCATCTTATAGCAACTAGCCAATATTCATGTACTGACAGTGTTAGCAAAGAAATTACGGTAAACCCAAAGCCTATTGCCAACTTCACGCTATCAGACAGTATTTTTTGTGCTCCCAAAACTATCGATTTTATTAATTTATCAATAGGTGGGAATAGTTATGAATGGTATTTTGGGGATAACAATTTTTCAACTTCGAGTGATTCGATAATTTCTCACGAATACAATAACAACCAGAGTGTTCCTAATTATTTTGATGTAAGTTTTATTGTTTCAAATATTTTTAATTGTACAGACGAAATTCAAAAACAGATTGTAGTTTACCCTTCGATAAATGCTGATTTTTTAACTGACTCTATCGGCTGTTCTCCTTTAAGCATTTCATTATTAAATACATCCGTAGGAACTCAAGATTACGAATGGATTTTCGGCGATGGAATATCATCTTCGATTACAAATCCAACTCATATCTTTACCAATTTATCAACGATAAACGATACCGTTTTTACGTTAAAACTTACCGCAAATTCTATGTATAATTGTAAAGATTCAATCAGTAAAAACATAAATGTTTTAGCTGTTCCAATAGCTAAATTCGTTATGGATAATATTTTGGGATGCTCTCCCCTATCAATAAATTTTGAAAATACTTCGTCGAGTTGCGATTTATTCAAATGGAATTTTGGCGACGGCGACACAATTTCAACTCAACAATCCTCTTTAAATCACATTTTCGAAAATACGATAAGCGTTCCTAATAACTATATTGTTGAGTTAACCGCCCAAAATGTAAATGGCTGTACCGATGCAACTTCTCAAACAGTTTTGGTTTACCCTGAGATTATTGCCAATTTTTATTACGATTCAGTAGGTTGTAGCCCTTTACAATCGTCATTTATAAATCAATCATTTGGAGCAAATATATACACATGGAATTTTAGCAACCAAGTTACTTCCACACAAACAAATCCAACTCATATATTCACAAATAATTCAGGGACGGATTCAATTTTTGAAGTTCAACTCATTGCTGAGTCGCAATACCATTGCTTAGATTCAATTCGTAAAAATATAACCGTTTATGCAAGTCCAACAGCTAATTTTACTGCATTGCCAACAAGTCAAATTTATCCGTTTTCTTCTATTACCATCGATAATTTAACAAATCTAGGAAATTGGAATTTTGATTGGAATTTTGGCGACGGCGATTTTTCTACACAAGAACATCCATTAATGCATCAATACGATAATTTTGGTAATTATACAATTATGTTAACTGTTTCAGGAACTCATTGCTCCGATACAAGTTTCCGTCAAATTGAAATAATCCCAGCACTTCCAATTGCGGATTTCGATTCTTCGGCTCAGGGTTGTGAGCCACTTACTGTTCAGTTTAGCAACAAGTCGCAAAATGCAACAAATTACGAATGGAATTTTGGTGATGGCAATACATCTTCGCAAGAAAATCCAGCTCACACATTCATTGAAGCAGGAACTTACGAAGTATCACTAAAAGCTATTGGACCTGGTGGTAGCGATGAAACAACAAATGCAACAATAAACGTGTTTCCAAACCCAATTGCAGAATTTACCATTTCACCAATAAAAGTGTATTTGCCAAATCAGCAAATTAATTGTTACAACCTTTCAGAAAATGCAACCGCTTATATGTGGTATTTTGGAAATGGAGATTCCACTAGTGTAGAAAATCCCAAATATGTTTATACCGAGGTTGGAATTTATACTATAACTCTTAAAGCTTGGTCGGATTCAAACTGCGTTGATACAGAAATAAAACCTGAAGCTGTTGAAACTACAGTTGGTGGAAATATCAATTATCCAAATGCTTTTACACCAAATGCAGATGGTGAGCCCGATGGAAAATACAATAAATATGATTATAGCAACGACATTTTCTTTCCGATTGCTGAAGGAGTTGAACAATATCATTTCGAAGTTTACAATCGTTGGGGCGAATTATTATTTGTAAGCGAAGATATCAATATCGGTTGGAATGGATATTATAGAGGAGAAATATGCAAACAAGATGTATATGTATGGAAAGTTACTGGGAAATTAAGTAATGGAGAATCGTTTTTTAAATCAGGCGATGTAACATTATTGAGATAATATTATTAGAAATTTGAAGATAACGGAATACGAATGAAATATTTTTTTTACATATTATTTTTAATGTATGGTTTGAGTGGGTTTTCTCAAGATAAATCAACAACAAAAGTTATTCGACAAAAATTAATCGAAGCAAATTACTATTTTCAGTACGATAATTTTTACGATGCAATGCCTATTTTTCAAAAAATAGTAGAAATAGATTCAAGTATTATAGAAGCAAATTTTAAGTTGGGAGTTTGCATATTCAACACAAATCCAAACAAAACGAATGCGAAAAAATATTTTGAAAAATCGAAATCTGATTTTAATGATTCCTATTTCTATTTAGCTAGAATTTTGCATTCCGAGCAACTATTCGACCAAGCAATTAATAATTACAAATATTACAACAGTCTAAAAGGGAAACTTACTTTCGATGAAAAAGTGGTCGATTATTATGTTGAGAAATCGCAAGTTGCAAAACAATTGATAACATCAAAAGCTAATATTAAAATTGAAAACTTAGGAGAAAATATAAATTCATTGTATCCTGACTATGGAGTTGTACTAAGTTCAACCGAAAAGCAATTTTACTTTACCTCTCGACGAAACAATAGTATAGGTCAATTAAAGAATCCATTTGGCGAATATTACGAGGATATCTATGTATCGAACCACGAAAATGGAAACTGGCTTAGTGCTAAAAACCTACAAACTCCTGTAAATACAGCAAAGCACGATGCTTGTGTATCAATTTCAAACGACGGAAATGAACTCTATATTTATCGTACAAATCAAGATTCATCGGGAGGAGATATTTATATTTCACAAAAAGTTGAAGATAATTGGACCACGCCTCAAATAATTAATGCCGACATCAACGCACGCTTATCGTGGACACCCAGCGGGAGTATTTCGTCTGATGGAAATACATTCTTTTTTGCAAGTAACAGAGATGGCGGAATGGGTGGCAAGGATATTTACAAAGTCTCGAAATTACCAACTGGCATATGGAGTTTAGCTCAAAATCTTGGAGCAAGTATTAACACACAATACGACGAAGATGGTCCATTTATAACCGCAGACGGAAACACCTTATATTTCAGTTCGAAAGGGCATAAAAACATGGGGGAATTCGATGTTTTTGTTTCTCATTTGGATAGCATTACGTGGTCAACTCCTGAAAATTTAGGCTACCCAATAAACAGCATTGAAAATGACATATATTACGTACCATCTTCTGATATGATTTCAGCTTATTTATCGACTAATCGAAAAGAAGGATTGGGCGATTTTGATATTTATAAAGTACACGACATTAATCATATTACCAATTATGTTCCGCTAAAAGGAAAGGTCAACAATGAACAAACACAAATTTTAAAAGCAACAATTTCAATCATCGATTATCATTCAAAAGAATTACAAGGAATATACAAAACCAATCAGTTAACTGGAAAATATTTATTGATTCTATTCAAAAATAGAAAGTATAAGATGATAGTTGAATCGGAAGGTTATCAATCTTATATCGAAGATTTCGAATTAAAAAATGATTTTACAGAGAAAGAACTTATAAAAGACATTAAACTGATTAAAAATGAATAAAATATATGTTATATTATTCATTTTTATTGCTTTAAAAATATTTAATGTTAATAATGTATTGGCACAAGATGCACAATTTTCGCAATTTTATGCTGCACCATTGTATTTAGCTCCTTCTTTTGCGGGAGCAACTGATGGTAGCAGAGTCGCATTAAATTACAGAAATCAATGGGGATTAATTGCAGGTGGATACAATACCTACAGTTTTAGTTACGATCATTATTTTTCAAATGTAAATAGCGGTTTAGGGCTATTGTTTCTCCAAGACCAAGCTGGACATGGAAATCTACGAACAACAAACATTGGGCTTCAATACTCTTACAATCTCACGATAAATAGAAAGTGGTCGTTTAGACCTGGAATTCACCTAATGTACTCGCAGCGAGGAGTTGATTTTTATAATCTTAAATTCAGCGACCAAATGGTTTATAATACGAGTACATCCGTTGAAATTCCATCAGAAAAACAAATTGGATATATCGATTTTTCTTCTTCTGCTTTGTTTTTTTCTGAAAGAAATTGGGTAGGGTTATCCGTTAACCACATGCTCAAACCAAACGAATCGTTGTTAGGAGCTGAAAGCAATGTTCCAATGAGATATTCAATTTTTGGAGGCACAAAGTTTTCAATAAACAATCGATATGGAAAATACGACGAAGAGCTAATCACACCAGCCTTCATATACAAAACACAATCCGAGTACGACCAGCTAGACATTGGATTATATTGGTCGAAACGACCAATGGTTATTGGTGTTTGGTATAGAGGTATTCCCGGATTTAAAAAATACTCATCAGATTACGTAAATCATGATGCGGTGGCTATTTTAGCAGGATACCAGCTCAAAGATTTAAAAATTGGCTATAGTTACGATTTAACAATTTCGGGATTAAGTTCAAAAACAGGAGGTTCACACGAAATTTCGATTATTTATGAATTTTTGCAAGACAAAGAGCAACAAAAAAAACGCAAAAAAGTAATCGTTTCTTGTCCGAAATTTTAGTGTAAAATTTGTTAAATGCATTTATCATTCAATTTTAATCTTTAACAATTATATTTCATTTGTTAGTCAAATAAAAACAACATTTCCCATTTCCATAATCAATTTTAATGTAAATTTATAAACAAAACATTTTAGCTTGAAAAGCTTATTATCATTATCTATCTCAATTTTGTTCTCTTTATCGGTATTTTCACAAACCGATAGTATTCCAATGGGAGATTTGATTGATTTGTCGCTTGAAGAATTAATGAATGTTCATGTATCTATTGCCAGCCCAAAAGCATCTCCAGTGAATGAAACCCCTGGAATCGTTACGCTCATTACAAGCGAAGAAATAAAAAAAAGCGGGGCAAGAAATCTATTAGAATTATTACGATTTGTTCCTGGATTTGACTTTGGAGCTGAATTAGACAATGTTATAGGACTCGGTGTGAGAGGCAACAATGCAACTGAAGGTAAATTTTTATTGTTAATCGACGGACAACAAATGAACGAAACAAATTATGGAAGTTTCGCATTCGGGCAACACATTCTTTTAGAAAATATCGAACGCATTGAAATTATTCGAGGTCCAGGTTCAGCTATATACGGCGGTCTTGCTGAATTAGCTGTAATAAAAATTATTACAAAAAAAGGAAAAGACGTTAACGGAGCATCAGCTGCAATAGATTATTCAATTAGCAATGGAAAAACCTTGCAAAATAATTATCAATTTGCATGTGGCAAAAAGTTAAAAAATGAACTAGAGATAAGCCTTTCAGGATATTATGGTATAGGGAAGCGAAGCAATTTAGAAATTACTCCTTCAAGTGGTTCTACGATAAATTATGCAGATAGTTCAAAAATAAAATCGACAAACTTAAATGCTGGTATTAACTACAAAAATTTAAAAATCAATTACTTATACGACGATTTTAATTTCAAAAACTTGCAAAAGCAAATCGGAAATGTATTGTTTAGCGGACACTATATAGGACTTGAGTACTCGTTCAATATTAGCGATAAAATAAAAATCACACCTAAAATTAACTGGAAAAATCAAAAACCTTGGCAATTTATCGACTTCGATAGCTATAAAATATACAATACATCAAACAATCGACACACAGGTTTAATCATATCTGAATACACCATAAACGAAGATGCTACTCTTATTTGTGGAGCTGAATATTTTTTGGAACAAGGGAAAAAAGAAGAAACCAATGTTTTTTACAATAATGGAAAAAAAGAGATTCAATACTCCGACTTAGCTTTTTTTACCGAAGGAATTTTCACTCCTGAAATTGCTAATATTACGTTGGGAGCAAGATTTGAAAATCACAGTGAATTCGGGTTTGCCTTCGTCCCAAGAATTGGGATTACCAAAAAAATTGAAAGATGGCATCAAAAAATATTATACAGTCAATCTTTTAAAGCTCCAACAATTGCAAATATTGACATTAATCCTAATATTGAGCCTGAAACATCGGATATTATTGAAATGGAAACAGGTTATGAAATTACTGACAATATGCTCTTAACTTTAAATTTTTTCGATATAATTATTCGAAATCCTATTGTGTATTTATGGGACGACAATACAGGCGATAGCTACGTAAATTACGATAAAACAGAAACAAATGGAGTTGAAATTCAATATCGAATAAAAGGAAATTGGGGACTTGTAAATACAACTTATTCATTTTATAGAGCTGCCTATAACGGAGTCCCTGACTATAATATCGAGAACCATGACCAAATTTTAGGAGCTTACCCCAACTACAAAATCACATTGAATAGTTCGATAAAAATAAGCGAAAAATTAACAATTAACCCAAGCTATCTTTTTTACTCTGACCGATACACGTATTTGTACAATGAGCTTGGAAATTTAGAGCTAAAGAAATTTGCCCCGTCTAATTTGATAAATTTTACTATTTCTTACGAAAATATGATTAAAGGATTGGGAATTTCACTAGGTATTTATGACATTCTCAACGAAAAATATTCGTTCATTAATGCATATAAAGCAGGTATCGATCCTATTCCAACAGCTGGAAGAGAAATATATTTAAAATTAAGCTACCATTTCTCGAAATAATAATATTCAAACAAAGGAATATGTTGTGTTTCATTCTAAAAGTGATAACACTAACAAAGGTAGAAAATTAATGAAATTTGGATAGAATAAAAAATATCTTTTCTAAGTTTATGATTTTACAAATTTAATGACGAATATTGCGTAATTAATAAAAGGTAACCTCTAAAAACTAAATAAAATATTATTTATGAGAACTATTTTTATATCATTTGTGTTTATTTTTTCATCATCTTTTATTCTTGCTCAAGAAACACAAGGAAACAATACAGATAAGAAAAATGTTAGAATAATATTGGGACTTAATATGTGTACCCCAAATACATACTTTAGTGGTTCTCAGGAACAAATTTTAGGAAATAATTTCCATTACGAAGAATATATTGACTCCCCCAACAAACATGATTCCAATAAATTTTGTTATTGGTACAAAGCTTTCAACTAAATATGATTTCGATTTATTTATTAAAACTAGTATTCAATCAAAACCTATACACCATATGTTTGATATTTATGATTATAGCAATTCAAACGAAGATATTGGATATGTAACTATAACTACATATGGCGGCTATACATCTTTTGGTATTTCAAAGAAAAAAGAAATTGCTAGTTTTTTTGGTATTATGGCATCTACAGGACTAAATGTTGGAAGTTACAACATTCATAAAAAAGGCGGGGTTAAAGATAGCTTAGGTTATTATGTTGAATCAATTAGAATAAACGACTCATTTACATCTATTGGTGGCTATTTTCAATTAGGAGCATACTTTGACATAAATGATTTTATTATTAATTTATCTTACGATGCTTGTGTTAATGCAAGAACAAATGGAGGTGCAACATTAGTACATCAAGCAAGTTTAAGCTTTGAATTTTAATTCGAACGGATATCCAATACCCAAATTTTCTGTAAAATCTTCCCGTTTGGCGAGGCATCTGATTCGCCAACCTTTATTATTGTAGCATTTCTTCCCCCTTGTTGGTATTGTCACCACAACTGTTCGGAAGAAATTAAAATATAAAATGTTATAATTATTCTTTGAAAAACGTGCGGTGGGCGTCCACGAAATTGTGAATTTGAGCGGATTTAGAACTACAAATCAAAAATTGAAAAGCAAATGAATAGCGAAAATTGGTTTTTGTGGTGGGTTTTTGGTTCTTTTTTGCGGTAGAAAAAAGAACAACAAGATAACAAGAATTTTAAATGGAATAAAAGAGGAATTGAATAAAAAGTAGAAAAGCAAGCATTTGTAATACTAAAAAAATGAAAAATAAATATTAAAACACAAATTTACTTTTCAATTTTTCTATATCGCTATCTGTTTCTTACACTTGGCGGTAACATTTTGCAGCTACCCAAAGGCAGGGCTTTTAACCATCAAACTTCCTTTGAAACGCTGCATTACAAATATTATACTTTTCCGTCTGCCGAAGCACTGACCCCTGCTTTTAAGGTAGGTGCTGTACCACACGTGTTTTATGCAATTTTGATTTTGCCTTCTCTAACTTGCTTCAAAAAAACTTTCTGTTCTTCTAAAGTCATGTCAGCCATTTTTTCCGCAAGTTTTTCTTTAATTAAACGGAAAAACTTAACAGTGTCAAATTTTTTATTATTCGTTGCTTTCATGTTTTATAAATTCTTTAGGTGAACGAATTTCAATTAATGGGTATCCTAATTTTAAGTTAATTGAATTGAATAGCTTTATCTTATCATAATTTACAATGTGCTTGAAATTCCAACTAACAAGGACATCTAATCTGTTTATTGTAGCAATTGCAATGTGATAAGCATCATCAAGACTTGCTTTTCCTAAAACTTTTTCTTGAATATAAGTTTTCGCAAGTTCCTTTGCTTCATCATCTAATTCTAGATATCTATAACAGTCTTCCGGAATTTTTGCTTTTAATTCTCTGACAAAATCAGGTGCCAAACTTAATTCTGCTTCACTAATTTCAGAGAAATAAACTAAAAAGTCTTTACAAAAAATTCTATCGAAAAATAATTTTGTTACTGCTTCAAATTCTTCATCAAAATATCCTCCGACAACAGAAGTATCAATATAAACTCTTAACTTCATTCTTATATTTTTAACAAATTTACAATAAATTACTTAATTTACGAAATTCAGTCAACATGTGTGGTAACAAGTGAATAACCCCTCCAATATTATTCCTTTTTGCTCCAGTTACCGACGATAAACAATTTATCTCGTTGCGATATCTTAAAACTCCTAAAAAAGCGAATATCAAAGCTTCTTTAAATTCAATCGTTTTTTTATCAGGAATAATTATTTCGGATGTTGCTTTTTCCTGAATCAATTTAATTAAAAATGAATTGTAGGCACCTCCGCCCGTTACAAGAGTATTTCCGCCCTTCAAAACATTCGCAATTTGAATAGAAATATGTTCGTATATAGTTCGCATTTTATCAGCGATTGAAATTTCATATTGATTAATTAATGGGATAAAAATTTCATCGAGCCACTCCTTCCCTAATGATTTGGGATTTTTTTTGCGATAAAATTCTAATTGGTTTAGTTCTGAGAGTAACACTTCATTAATTTTTCCTTTTTTTGCTATGTTACCATTTTTATCAAATTCTTTCCCAAGCATTTGAGTATAATGATTTATGACAATGTTAACCGGACAAATATCAAATGCTTTTCTAATATTTTTTTCACGATATGAAACATTCGAAAAACCACCAAGATTTAAACAATACTGATAATTGTGGAATAGCAATTCGTCTCCGATTGGAACTAAAGGAGCTCCCTGCCCACCGAGTGCAACATCGAAAGTTCTAAAATCTGAAATCGTTGTAATACCTGTTTCAGAGGCAATATAAGCACCATTTCCGATTTGATAAGTAAGTCGTCTTTCAGGCATATGGAAAACAGTGTGTCCATGTGATGCAATTAGGTTAAATTCTGATTTGTTTGATTTTGCAAATGCATTTATTTTTTTCCCAATATAACATCCGTAGCTATTGTGAAAACTAAGAAAATCAAGAGAATTAAAATTTCGGCAAGATATCAATGCATTTTTTACTTCCGTCGGATATTTAAAAGTTTGAGCATGATTAATTTTATATGCCCATTTACCTTCATTTAATGTGAATGTACAATCAGCAATATCAAGTCCGTCAAGCGATGTACCTGACATAGTTCCAATTACATTATATTTTTCCATCTACCAATAAAATTTAGCATCGAATATCGTAATATTATCTTTCCAATCCTCTACTTTAATTTTCAATGTATGATTCTGCCCTTTTTTTAAACGCTTTTCGTCGAAATGATAAATTAGCATATTTCGTTTTGGTTCGTATTCAAACAAAACCCAGCACCCATCAATATAACCCTCGTAGTTTTTTATACCTGAAATATCATCGCTAATTTTTACTTGAATATTTTCTTGTTTTTCTAAATTGCTATTATTTTCAAAATTCGCAGGTATGATTTTAGGAGCAAGAGTATCAATTACAACAAAATAAGCCCCAAATTCATTAATATCGGCAACAACATAGTCGTTTAAAAAATTTCCACCAACAACATCAACTCGACCTTTGCTGTCGAAAGTTGCCACCAATGCTTTGGATTTATATTTTTCGGGAATATCTGCCGATTTAATCGAAATAGTAAAATAATTATGCACCGGAATATATTTGTTATGAATATGGAATACCGGCGAAATAGAATTTGCTATTTTTTCGGATTTGTGAAATTCAAAATCTAGCGTATCATAAAGTGTATTTACTGGAAACCAAACACTTATTTCATCGTCTTTGTATAAATTATCAATATTGCAAGGCATTGTAACTTTATAATTCTCTGACCTTGATTTTTTAATCTTAGGATTATTTGATGTGGGTGTTGATTTTACCTGAAAATTTATAGTAGCCGTATTTTTGTACGAATCTTTTAATTCAAAACTCATTTGATGATTATTATCGTCGTCAAAATAAATGTTTCCATCGTTTACCGAAGTATTATAAATGTGTAAATGATTATTTGGTTCACGAAAAGCTTTATGTACGGTTTTTCTTTTAAATCGATTTTGATAATAATCCATATGAGCATTTACATATCGCGATTCAAAAAACGAAATCTCATCGAATTCAAATTGGTAAACTAAAGTTCCATCGTGTGTTAATTCAAGCGAATATATCCCGCAAGAATTATCAGAGTTTGTTAAAAAATCGTTTGCTGAAATAGCAAAACCAATGCTTCCGCTAACAGTTATGTTTGGCTCTTTCAAAATATAGCTTCCCCCTGATTTTACAGCCGTAAAAGTAGCCTTTTCGTTTTTACCGTTTACAAACGATTTTTCGTCAAGCGGATAAAGTTGAACATTATAAATTTCGGGTGCAACATTATCGGCAACCTTAAAGTTGAAAAGTAATGGATTAACTGCAAATTCAGTAACAGCATCTCTTATTTCGAAATGCAAATGGGGACCAGAAGAAGTTCCTGTATTCCCCGATAATCCAATTATATCTTTTTGCTTTACCGGTAACTGATTTGGCGATGGAAAAACATCAATTTCATAAGTTTTTCGATCGTATTGAGCTTTTTTAAGAAATTCCGAAATTTTCGAATTCAAGCTTTTTAAGTGTGCATAAACCGAAACGTAACCATTCGGGTGGGTTATGTAAATCGACTTTCCATAACCCCCAGTTGTAATTTTTATTCGAGAAACGTACCCATCGGCAATTGCATAAATACTAAAACCTTCTTTTGCTTGCGTTCTGAAATCGACTCCTGCATGAAAGTGATTTGGGCGTAATTCTCCGAAATTTCCAGCCAAACTTAACGGGATGTCAAGCGGCGAACAAAAATCATATTGCGGATATTGTTTTTGTTGAGCAAATAAACAGCTAAAAACGAAAGAAAATATTAATGTAAAAAGAAATTTCATTACTAGATTTTTATTTGAAGCGAAAATAGTTTAAAGATATTTTTAATAAAAAAAAAGAAATTAAGAATCAACAAATACAATAGTTGATAAGTTTAATTAAAACACTGGATTTCAATCTATTTTATAATATTGGGAAAATACTCCGGAAATAATTTTGATGTAGAACGAAATATATTTTTACGTGCATTTTTATTCAACTTTTCAAATTCAGAAATAATCTGTGAGAATTCTGAACGACTTGTTTCCTTACTATGTTGACAAAGCTTTTTCTCAGTTGGAAATTCCATAATTTCAGCATATTGTTCGATTTGTGCTTTATTCATTTCCAACAATGGTCGAATTAATTGCATTTCGCCAGCAAACATTGATAATGAAAAGGGCAACGAGCTAATTGACCCATGATAAACCATATTCATCAAAACTGTTTCGATGGCATCGTCCATATGATGACCAAGAGCAAGTTTGTTGCATCTGTGTTCACTCACAGAGCTGAAAAGTGCTTTACGCCTTGTAGAAGAACAAACAAAACAGGGAGTTTTGTTCCAAGCCGGAAAGTCAATTTCGATGGTTTTATAAACCATTTCTATTTTGTGTTGTTCGCAAAATTTATTCAAATATTCTTTATCAATTTCGTATAATCCCTGCAATTCGATATGAAGTGGAATTATTTCAAACTTTACAGGCGAATACTTCTGAATTTTTGCCAAAATATCGAGTAATACCATCGAATCTTTTCCACCAGATACACCAACCAAAATACGATCGTTTTCTTGAATAAGATTTTGCTTTACAATCGTTCTGGCAACTTTCTTTTTTATTTTTTCTATATATTTTTGAGAACTTTGCATAGGCACAAATGTAATATGAAAAATGATATACTCAATCTTAATAGCTTTTCTAAAGAAAAGAATTTGTGAGTCGATTCTGTTCAAATTTACCGAAATATTAAATTGCCATTTGATGTTTTGTAAGAATAAAATAAATATATTTGAGAAAAATAATATTTACCAAAAGGTCTACATATAAACAAGTTAGCGGTAATGCAAAAAAAAACATGAGACGACTTTCAATTATATCCATACTACTTCTTATTTCAACAGCAATATTTGGTCAGAAAGAGATTGAAGGAATATATATTGGACCCTATACAATGTTAAGAAACAATTTAATTTTGAAAAGAAATTATACCTTTGTTTTTGTTAGAAATAACTGGGAAAGTGGGAATGGCAAAATTTACTATGGAAAATGGACATATAATTGCGACACATTGACGCTAAATTATAAGAGCTATCGTCGTACAAGCGGTATTTGTAAATCTAGGACAATAAAACATCCATTCAAAATAAAAGAAATAGACATGGAAAAGTTTTTACTAATTAATAATATGTTGTGTAGGAAAAAAACCGATAAACCGGACGAATGTTATATTAAAGAAAAGTAATTACTAAACAATAATAAAATTGCACATACCGCTAATACTGTATTTGCTTAAGCGGCGGTAGGACGGGCAAGACAACAGACATGGGGCACATCCACAACATACTTTCACCGGCTGACATGGGTAAGCATGCCGCCTACTCAAATACCAAACCGTTATAATTCACCAATCATTTTTCTAAAAATTCATTAAACGAAATCGGCGTAATTATTTTCAGAGCTTTGGGAATAATTGACAGTTCTATTCTGTTTTCTATAAAAACAGGTTCGCCGTCGTAGTGTGCATGTGCATTGCTTTTGCGTTCGAGTATGGCTTTTTTAGCTGTAAATGTTTCAACCACAGATGACTTATAAATGGTTCGATTAAATATTCGGTAAATCAATTGAGGGACATGATAAAACTTAAACTTTTTTATTATCGTAATATCCATCAAACCATCTTGTATGTTAGCCTTTGGAGCAATAAATGTATTATTCCCGTATTGGTTAGCATTGGCAAAAGTAATAAGAAACGCAGTATAGTTTTTAGCTTCTTCATTTTCAATTTTCAAGATATAAGACTGCGATTTGTAATTTTTCAATTCGCTTAAAACAATTTTAACATATCTCCAAAATCCTCTTTTTTTATCAGTCGCAAATAAATACCCAATGTGAGCATCAAAGCCAACTCCTGAGGTACAAAAAAATGGAATATTATTAATCGTACACCCATCAATTGTCGTATAATGTCCATTTATTATATTTTCAATAGCCTTTTCGGCTTTTAAAGGAATTTTTAAATGTCGAGCCAATCCGTTTCCTGAGCCAAAAGGAACAATTCCAAATATTACATTTTTGCCAATTAGCGAAGCTCCCACTCTATTCATAGTACCGTCTCCTCCAACGGCAACAATTGTATCAAAGCCTTTATTTATGTAATTGTTTATTTCTTCTTCTATATTTTGCGAAGCATTTTTCCACCACAAAATTTCGTAAGTAAAACGACCGTTGATATTATTTGATAAGAATGTCTCAATCAATAGCGACTTTTTTTTACCCGCTTTAGGGTTAACAACAAAGAGTGCTTTATTTATTTTATAATGGTAATTTTCCATTTTTTCGATTAATTGAAATGCTATAAAACTAAAACCAAACTTCGGCATTCAATATTGTAAAATTAATGATTTTACCGAATAAACTCACGCCAAATTATAAAATACTGATTATCGTTTTTGTTTATGATTTTCTATTCCATAAATAATTCATACATTTGTAACAATATCAATATTCTTGGCATGAATAAAATTCTATTTTTCATAATTATTTTATTTATATTTTCATCGTGTAAAGTGCGTGAAAAATCTGTTGTGCCTGCACTACAAGAAGAAACAATAACTCAAGAAGATCGCATAAAAAGTTTAAATCGAAAACTTATTTCAGAAATTCTTTATACCGGTGATACTGAAATTATTCAAACTTTAATAAAAGATGGTGCCGAAATAAATACACTAATTAACGGAAATACTCCGTTAGGTGTTGCTGCCGGAAAAGATCGTATCGATGTTGTAAATATTTTACTCGAAAATGGTTCAAATATCAATAAAGTTGACGATAATGAGTTTACTCCATTGTTTATTGCAATAAGTAAAAATAATTACGAAATGTGTAAATTTTTAATTGAAAAAGGAGCAAATATAGAATTCGCCGATACCAACGGAAATACAGCACTAATGAATGCTTCTACAATGGGAAATCTTAAAATTGTTAAACTCATAATTGAAAAAGGAGCGAATATGTCGAAAAAAAATAATTACGGATATACAGCTCTTACATTTGCCGAAAATAATGGAAATACTGAATTGATTAGCTATTTAAAATCATTAATCAAACAATAAATTAATGGCATATATTTTGATAATTCTCGAACCAAATTAAAAAAAAACAGATATGAAACTACGAAAACTACTATTGGGAATTGCTTTCATAGCATTCTTTATGTCTTTATCAGACACAACATTAGCCCAAGAACCTCAAAAGAAAAAAGAGAAAAAAGCTAAAACAGAACTCAAAGAAAAGAAAGAATCAAGTGACAAAAAAGCAGCTCCTGGAGAACCTATCCCTGGTGCAGAAGTAACTTTAGAACAAGAGCCGGAAGCTGAAAAAGAAAAGGAAAAATCGAAGCCTACGGGCGAAATTATCGACGATGGAGAATTAGAAGACGATAAATAAGTGTGACTAGTCCTAAAAAAGTCGGAAGAAAAATCTTCCGACTTTTTTTATTTTATCGACTAATTCCCGATTACTAATCGCTCTTCCCTATTTTCTATTTATTACAAATTACTCTTCACTTTCCCTCAACCTTACTGTTTAAAATATTTCATAAATTGAGTTCTTTCAAAAATTATTGATTTTGTTGATTTATCTTGGCTTAATTTTCCTCTAAAATCGTTAAGGTTTTTGTATCCTTTTTGGTTCATAAAATCAATAATTTCGTTTAGCATTTTTTCAATTTGTTGATTTCCATTTTTGTAAATAGTTGATACTATTTGAGTTGTTGTAGCTCCAACTAAAATATTTTTCACAACATCTTTTCCGGTATGAATGCCTGTTGAAGCAGAAAAATCGCAATTTATTTTATTCGATAATATTCCAATCCAACGTAAAACATTTGCATTTTCGAGTTCATTGCTATAAATATGAGTTGATGTAATTTTTTCGTTTTCGATATCAATATCCGGACTATAAAACCTATTAAATAGAGTTATTCCTTTTGTTCCAATTTTTGAAATATCGACCATGAAATTTGCAAATCCCGAAAATTGAGAACTTAATTTAACCGAAATAGGAATTTTAACTAACAAACTAACTTTTAAAATTATTTCTAAATATATTTTTTCAATTTCGCTTCCTTTTGTGTTAATATCGCTTGGAAGTATAAAAATGTTTAATTCTAAAGCATCGGCTCCGGCAGTTTCAATGTCTTTTGCAAAACTTGTCCAATCTTCTGAACTTATGCAATTTACGCTTGCAATTATTGGAATTTCAACTTTCGATTTTGCATTTTTAATTAAATTTAAATAGCTATCAACATTGTGTTTTTTTAAATAGTACGAAACATAATTTTCTGTATCAGAATAAGTTTCATACATATTATTTACTCTTTCGGCATCAATATTCATTAAAATTTGCTCTTCGAACAACGATTTTAAAATTATTGCTCCTGCTCCACTTTTTTCTAATTCAATAATTTTTTCGACTGAATTTGTAAGTTCTGAACTTCCAATAATTATTGGATTTCGTAGGTTTAAACCTAAATATGTTGTTGCTAAATTTACCATAATTCGTTCATTAAAAATTTATCAATTCCAATTGCTGCTTTGTGTCCATTTGCAATTCCGTGAATTACATCAGGACCTTGAATAATATCGCCTCCAATAAACAACCATTCAATACTCGATTGAAAATAATCGTTTACTTCTATTCGTCCACGTTGATTAAATTTTAAATTTTGTTTAAATTCTTCGCTCAAATAACTTAAATCCATACCTTGTCCAATAGATTCTACCACCATTTCAGCGGCAAAAAATTTCTTATTTTGTTCATCAAACTTTGGATTAAATGCTTTGTTTTCGTCAAAAACCGATAAGCATTTTACAACGTTAAGTCCTTTAATTTTTCCGTTTTCTATTTCAATTTCTTTTGGTCCCCAACCTGCATCAACAATAGCATTTTCTTCTCGTGCTTCAACAATTTCTTCTCTATCGGCAGGCATAATTTCTTCGCTTTCTAAACAAGTTGCTGTTATATCAACTTTTCCGAATTTTTGATTTTGCAATCGTGCCAACGAACGAGTTATGTCCATTGCTACGTTTCCGCCACCAATTACAACAATTTTTTCGGCTAAAGGAACTTCATTTCCTAACGAAATTTCACGCAATAAATCGGTTGCAAAATAAACGTTTTTGTGGTCTGAACCTGCAATTCGAGTGCTTCGTCCGAGATGCAAACCGGTTCCTGAAAATACTGCATCGAATTGTTTATTTAAATCTTCGAGTTTTATATCTGTTCCAACATTTACATTGTATTTTATTTCAACTCCAAGGCTTAAAATATATTCAATATCTTTATCAATTTGATCGTAAGGTAAACGATATTCGGGAATTCCATAACGCATCATTCCTCCGGCTTTTGGCAATTTTTCGAAAATTGTGCATTTATATCCCATCAACGATAAATAATGTGCGGCAGATAAACCCGATGGTCCGGATCCAATTATTGCAACTTTTTTTCCGTTTTGTTTTAGGTTGTCGGTGTTTAGGATTTTTTTGTATTTTTCTGATGGATTTTGATCGGCAATGTAGCGTTTCAACCAACGAATTGATAATGCTTCGCCTTTGTGCCCAATACTACAAACGCTTTCGCATTTATGTGTACAAATTCTTCCGCATATTTCGGGTAATGGATTTGTTTCGTATAAAATTCGTAAACCTTCTTCTAAATTGTTGTTACGAATTGCTTTTATATATTCGGGAATTCCCATGTGAGCGGGACAAGCCGATGTGCAAATTCCACATTCAACACAACGGTCGGCTTCTAATTCTGCTTGTTGTTTTGAATATCCTGTAACAAATTCAATAAATGATGATGCTCGTTCATTGGCGTGAAGTTCGGGCATTTTTACTCGGTTGATATTATAAAATTCGTAATTTGGTTCAGGTTTTTTCCATCCATTTTCTGAATTATCCCAATCTTTTTTATCAACTCCGGGAATAAATCTATATTCTTCGGGATCGGTTACAACCCAAGTGTATGCGTCAGATAAACTTAATGAATTTGTTGTGCAAACATCAACACACAAAGCACACCAACAACAGCGTCCATAATCGAGCATTGGGCGAAGTCCGCTATCGCCATCTTTTGTTTTTATTCCTTCAACGGGAACTAAATCAATGGCTTCGTTTTCGCAAATGGTTTCACAAGTTCCACAACCAATACATTTGTCTAAATCGTTTTTATGAAATCCTCTATAACGAGGAGCTGCTTGTCGTCCAATTGGGTTTTTAATTGTAACAGGTTCTTTCACAATGTTTCCCCATGCCGTAAATGGACTTATTATATCTTTTAAACTCATATTTTTGATGGTGATTTGTTTATTCCTATTTTCTTACAAGAAATTTTTAATTTTATTTTTTGTCATTTCGAATTTCCTATGAGAAATCTATTTTTGAGATTTCTCGTCGTTGCACTTCCCTCGAAATGACAGCCCAACTCAAATTGTCATTTCGAACTTCCATTTATGTCATTTCGACCGCAGGGAGAAATCTCAATTCTTTAATTTTTATAGATTTCTCAATCGCTACCGCTCATTTCGAAATGACAGCCAATTTTATTTCAATAATTTCATTTTCAAATTAACACATTACCAAATTATCAAATTATCTTTCAATTTCCGGTGGACAAGTTTGTAACGAAACCATAATTGCGTGAACATCAGAAACATTTGCATTTATTAGCATGTGTTCTAATAATGTCATTGCGTGATTATAACTTGGTCCTCTTAAATTAATTCTTCGTGGTTTGTCGCTACCGTCGGTAACATAATACATTCCGTATTCGCCACGTGAACTTTCGGAGCGAACATAGCTTTCTCCTTTTGGAATTCGCCAATGTAAAACATTTGGTGTTTGTGCTTTAATATCGCCTTTTTCGGGCATTTTTGCCATAATTTGACGTATTAAATCAACGGTTTGAATTAATTCTTGATATCGAACTGTGCTTCGTGCATAAATATCGCCTTCTTTTGCTGTTGGTGGTTCAAAATCTAATTCCGAATATTTTAAATATGGATAATCTTTACGCACATCGCGGTTAATTCCAACGGCTCGTGCATTTGGTCCAACAATTCCAAATTTATCGACCCATTCTTTTTTAATTACACCAACTCCAATTGCTCTTTTTTTGAAAACAGCATTGTTGAACATTAATTTTTTGATGTTTATAATAAATTCGTCAATCAATTTTAAATTTTCTTCCATTCGTTGTTTAAAACCATCGGGCAATAAACCACGAACTCCGCCGGGTAAAATATACATGTGATAAATTCGTCCGCCTGTTAATTCTTCAAATCTGTCTAAAATTAAATCTCGTAAATACATTCCCCATTGAACTCCTAAACCTAACGAAAAGGTTCCCGCTTGACCCGGCACCGTTCTTAATAAACTTTGCAAACGAGCCATTTCTAGAACCAAGGTTCGTAACCATTCGGCCATTTCGGGAATTTCAATTTTGGCTAAATTTTCTATTGATTTTGATAAAAGATATTCGTTAAAATCGGGTTCGGCAACGCACATTCTGATACAAGTTGGAAATCCTTGAATGAATAAACGGCGTTCGATTAATTTTTCAAAACCTCTGTGTAAATATCCAACGTGAGTTTTTGCTTGAACAATTTCATCGCCATTTATTGTAATTTCAACCGCCATACTTCCTGTAATTCCCGGATGGTTTGGACCAACCCATAATTTTGTATATTTATGTGATGATAAATCAACATCTAAACTTCCATCGTCATTCATTGATGGATATTTACTTCTATCTGTTTGCCATTTAAATAAACTACTCATTTTTATTTATTTTTGCATTTGTTGGTGCGTTTGGATACAATTTTTCTTTCATATATGTTGCAGGGTCATATTTTTTTCTTCCTGGACGAGGAAAAAATGTTTCTTCGGAATATTTTTTTGTATCAAATTCTCTTCGCATTGGCGGTATATTATCCCAACCTTCTAATATAAAATTTTCTTCAATTCGTGGACTTCCGGGAAAATTAATTCCATACATTTCGCGAAGTTCTCGTTGGTAAGTTTCAATATGTTTCCACAAATGATGTGCTGATTGCATTTCGGCATTGTCTCTATTAATAAAACATCGAACAACTAAATCCATTTTTTTTTCGGGTTGATTTAAAAAATAACTTAATTGAAATTTTCCATCTTCAATCCAATCAACACAAGAAAGTAATACAAAATGTGTAAAACCTTCAACATCACGCAAATGCGTTATTAAATCAATTGTATTTTCGTGTGATATAGTAACATACACAAATTGCGGGTTCTGAAAATCAATTTCAGAAAGTGTGTATTTTTTATTTAATTGCTCTAATAAGTTTTTCATTTTTCGTTCTTTTTGTCATTTCGAGTTTCTTGCGAGAAATCTATTTTTTTTCAATCCCCCTCGCCCCCTTTTCTAAGGGGGAATTAGATTTGCTTTTCAATTTTATAATTTGTTTTATTTTCTTGTTTCCTCTATACCTTTATTTCCATATTTCCTCTATAACCTTCACTTTCTACCAATTATAATCGGGCATATTCCAATCTTTTATAATTTTTTTTTGATTTGCTTTATACCAATCAAAATTTTCGACATATTTATTTGCATTTTCAGCTTTTCCGTCTTTTATGAGTTCTTTTAGTTTTCCAAAACCTGCTAATAATGCTTCGGGGCGTGGCATACAACCTGCAATATAAACATCAACCGGAATATAATGGTCGAGCCTATTAATTGTGTTATAACTATCGAAATACATTCCTCCATTTATTGTGCAACTTCCAAGTGCAATTACATATTTTGGATTTTGCATTTGTTCGTAACTACGCACAACTCTTTTTAACGTTTTTACGGCTAAATATCCTGAAATAATTATTACATTTGATTGGCGTGGTGTTGGTCGCATTTGAACTCCATATCGGAAAGCATCGAAACGTGGTGTTAAAAGTGGTGGAATTTCAATACTTCCGCATCCGGTTCCAAAACCTAACACCCATAGTGACTCTGCTCTAGCCCAATTTAAGAATTTTTCAATAATTTTTGAACTATTGGGTTCGTGAACTTTGGGTCGTGCTTCTGAAAAATAATCTTGTAATGGATTTACTTCAATTATTTGTCCATCGGGAGTTTCTACTTTTTTTAACTCGTTTTCAGGAGCAAAAAATCTTGAAACACTTTCCATTTGTTCGTTATTTAATTTTTCGTCTGTCATTTTTTTTTCAATTAGCAATGTTCAATGAGCAATTAGCAATGAGCAATGAGCAATTATCAATTAGTAATTATCAATAGTAAATATCAATAGTAAATATCAATAGTAAATTCCCTAAAGCAACAGAATTGCAATAATTCCCAATATTAAAGGTACTTTTAAAAACCACACTACCGATTGTTCAATTCTAAATCGTGGAAAAACCATTCCAACAAAAACCGACCAAAAATAGATTAAGAATGATTTTATTATTAGTTCAAACCAATTGCTTGCTCCGCCAAAAAATAAATTCATAAACAACACAGTTTCAACTACGTGCAAAATTGCTGCGTTGGTTCTTAAAACACCTAAAAAAGTTCCGTGATATTCGGTTGGTGGTCCAATTGGAATTTCGTTTGGTGCTTTTACTAAATCGAATGGCGAATGTCCAAATGCTCCAAGTAACGATAGCATTGCAGCTGCGGTTGCAAATGGATTTGTGAACATTGTCCAATTCATAATTCCGCCTTGTTGTGCTGCCACAATTTCTGAAATTGATAATGTGTGATATTGAACGGCAAGTGAAATTACTGCTAAAGTCATTGGAACTTCAATGGTTGTGAATTGCGAAAGTCCACGGCTAATTCCAATAAACGAATGTGGTTGACCGCCTTCTCCTGCTCCAAGAGCCATTCCGAGCATTCCAAAAAATTGAAAATACAATATTAAAATTAAATCGCCTTGAAACGAAAAATTACTCCACAAATTTGAACCAAAAAGTATTGGCATAAAAAGAAACAAACCAACGCCTCCCGATAAACGAAAAACGGGTCCTAAATAAAACATAATTCCGTGAGTTATTTGCGATCGCACTGCGTAGTTTTTAATTAAATCAACCCAAGGTTGAAACCAAGGAATTCCGTATCGTCCGGCAACTCTTGCTCCAATTTTTCGCATAATTGCACTCATTAATAAACCCCAATTAAGAACTATCATTAATCCTAAAAAGGTAAAAAATAGTTTAGTAAAATCGATATTCATTTTAATAATATTTTACTTAAAAAATTAATTAAAAAACACAAAATATATAACCACTACATACAATACTATGTGTGTTAAATATGTTTGTCCGTTGCCACTATAAATTCGTCTAACGAAGCCCGAAATGTCGTGCACAATGTTTGTTGTTAATGTCCAAAAATCGGTAATCCAAGGAAGAACTAAAAATCCTAATGCTTTGTTGTAACCTGCAAAAATGTTGTATGAAACGTGTGTAGTTTCGGGTGTAAAAGGTCTTTCGCCCGAATATACAATGTTGAATTGTTTCACTTTTTGTGCTTTTCGGCTTAAAAATGCTAACCACGAAAATAAAATAGCAAACATAATTCCAACAATAATCATAATGTGAGTTCCGTGCCAATATCCTATTGATGTTGTTGCCATTCCTCCATTCCAATTTAATCCTCCTTCAGGGAAATATTGTGAAATCATTGTTCCTAATGGTTGAAGAATTAATTCGGGTTTTGCGGCAAAAATCATTAATCCAACTATTAAAATATAAATTGGAATTATAAACCAAATTGATATTTCTTTTACATTTCGGTGATTATCTTTTAGTTGTCCTAAAAAAATTGAACTTATCAATTTAAATAAATATAAAAATGCAATAATTCCTGAAAAAAATGCAATTGCTCCTTGTAAATACCAACCTTTTAAAATTACAGCATTGTACAACAACCATTTTCCGGCAAATCCTGATAAAGGTGGAACTCCCGAAAGTGCAATTATTGAAATTAAAACGGCTATAAATGCAAATGGCATTTTTTTAATTAAACCGCCCATTTCGTACATATTGTGTGTTTTAACTCTCAAAACTACTGCTCCAATTGTTAAAAATAGAATTGATTTATACATAAAGTGATTTATGGTGTAGGTAAATGCTGCCAACCAACCTAAATGTGTCATCATTGCAAAACCAAAAACAATGTATCCGAGTTGTCCAATTGACGAATATGCTAATAATCGCTTTGCATCTTCTTGAAAAACTGCTGCTAAATTTCCTATCAATGCTGTAATTGCTCCAAGCCAACCTAACACATACACAAGTTCAGAATATTGATTATTTTCAGCCCCCATGCCGATTAAAGTTAACACAATTCCAAAAACTCCAGCTTTTAATAAAATTGCTGATACCATCGGAGAAACATCGCTCTCAGCTTCAGCATGAGCTCCAGGTAACCAAATATGTAATCCGATTGATGCTGTTTTTGTTAAAAAACCAATTATTAATAAAGAATACGCCCATAAAGGAATATATTGAATATTGTTGATTATACTTAACGACCATGTACTTTGTCCTACGCTTGCTATTCCGAAAGCAGTTAAAATCGCATAAGCTCCTGCAAGAGAAAACAACATATAACTTAATGCGTGAGTCATTGAACGTTTTCCTCGAATAATCAAAAAATAAGAGCCGGCTGTCATCAGCTCCCATCCATAGAAAAATTCTAAGGTAGTTTTAGCTTCCAAAATTCCTGTTAACCCTGCATACATAAGCAATGCAACAGGATAAAAACCTATTCGTTTCCCTTTGTGTAAATAACCTGCAATAAGGGCTAAAATTCCACCTATTAAAAATATGACTTCAAAAATTAATCGGAGATTATCCAATTGAGGATAAATAGTGTAGAAATAAAAAATCATTCCAATAATTGCAATCGTATTTTTTATCAAAACGGGCATGAAATCTATGGCAAAAATAAGAGCGACAAAAGCCAACGGAATAAAATTAATAACAGAAGTAAATTCATTGTATTGGGCGATAAAATATCCTAAAACATATAACGATAATGCAACAATCCAAACTGGTATTATTTTATGGAATTCGATTTTATATTCTTCTGTTTTTTCTGCGTCTCCCTTAATTGCATATCCAAACCATCGGAATAAATAAATAGCTTCAAACAACGACCCTAATAGAATTCCAATAACCCAAACGATGTTTCCTGTTTTAACAAGATCCATAACCAACGTCCATTTTGCAAAAAACGAAGGGAATGGAGGAAATCCGATTAACGCAAAAATAAAAGTTCCCATCAGAAATAAAAGAATTGGCTTTTTACGAATAATAGACCAAGCCTTTAAATTAGATGCGTTAATAATGCCCGAAAGCCAGAATAATCCTGCTTTTGCAAAATAATGCGAAATTAGAATTCCGAAAAATATAAATGGAGCGTTTTCACCTAAAATATCCTTAAATCCTAAAATTGTTATTAGCAATCCAACTTGTCCTATCGAAGAATAACCAAGCATTCGGCGGGTATTATCTTGTTTGAGACCCAATAAATTACTTCCTATAAATGTTATCATTCCAATAAGAGCGATATAATAATTCCATTCAGCTCCGGCAAATGCCATAATTTTATATAAAACAAAAAGTGAAGCAGTCGTAGTTGCAGCAGAAATAATTGCCGAAAATCCAGCCTCTGAAGCCTCATAAATATCGATTCCCCAACCATTGGCAGGAAAAGGTTTTAGTTCTAACACAGCGGAAATCATTATTAAAAAAACCACGATAGTTCCTCCTTTATATGTCGATAAACTGATTCCAATAAAATCGTCAATATTTAAAGTTCCGGTGATAAAATAAGCAAAGACAATTCCTATGAGAAAAATTGTTGAAATTACACTTGTCGCTATTATATATTTAAACCCTGCACTAATTGAACGAGTACCTTTTTCAAGAAGAATTAGTCCGGCAATTGCCACGCTTGTTATTTCTGAAAAAACAAAGAGATTAAAAATATCACGTGTCATTACCAAAACATTAAGAGCCATTATAAGAATCAGGTAAACGACTTGTGCATCAGAACCTCTTTCTTTTAAACTTTTATACAAATAAACTGCCCCAAGAAAACCAATTAAATTTATCATTAGAGTGGCAATAGATTCGTATTGTCCCATTAGTAAATTTATGGCAAAAGGAGGCTTAAATCCTCCAGTAAAAACATAAGCTTCTGATAAATTATTAAAAGTTAAGGCATAAAACCATTGAAAAGAAATAAACGTCATAAAAGAAAGAGCGGCAAGCACTAATGCTCCAGTAAAATTTCGCCCAAACTTATTTAAAACTCCTATTGCAAAACCAACTCCAAGAGCTGTTGCGACAATAAATATTGGTGTTACCATTTTAAATCGTTAAATTTATTAATATGTAAAGTTTTTTTGGCAGTAAAAAGTTTCATTGCATATGCCAACATTAATGCGGTAACTCCAAATCCAATAACAATTGAAGTTAATACTAATGCCTGTGGTACCGGGTCAACAATTGAATCAGAAACATCAATACCAGCTTTTTGCACAACAGAACCGTCGATGATAGGAGCCGTTTTACCAATTACATATCCTAAACTTACAATCAAAATATTTATTCCTGCATCAGCAATTGAAAAAGCCAAAATAATTTTTACTATATTTTTTTGAGTTAATATACCCCAAAAACCAACAATAATAAGTATAAAGCCAAGTAATAAACTTATATGTCCTAATGTAAAATATTCAGTATTAATCATTTTTTTGTGATTTTTGATATTTGTTAAGAATATTAGAAATTTCAGCTCCTACTTTCAGTCCGATAAAGCTGTAAATGATTGGTATTGCTCCTGCACTAAAGAGTGCCCCGAATTCTCCTAAACCTGTAATTTTATTATCTAAAAAGCCTCCTGCTAAAATCAACCCAAATATACCGACAACAACGTAACCGACACCCGAAATACTTTCAACCCAATGTATAATTTGAGTATTTATTTTTATGTTTGGGTTTGCTAAAATCATAAGAGCGACTCCGGTTGCAATAATTGCTCCACCCTGAAATCCTCCTCCGGGAGTCAAATGTCCATTGATGAATACGTAAATACCAAACAAGAAAATTACTGGCACAAGAACATTTGATGCTGTAACTAAAATTTCGGTGGTATCTTTACTCGATATGTTTTTGCTTTCATCATTTTCTTTCAATTTTAAAAAGAATGAGATTATGGAAGCAGCAACAAACAAAATTGTTACTTCACCAAGTGTGTCAAATCCTCTGTAAGTAACCACAATAGACGTTACTAAGTTTGCCGCACCAACCTCTTTAGCCCCATTTTGTGCGTAATATTGAGCAATTCCTGTTAATCCTGTTCTTGCTTCGTAAAGCATAAATAAATCAAAAAACAATACGGCAAAAACAATTAAAATTACGGCTATAATAATATTCTTAAGCATCTGACTTTTTAATTTTATTTAAAACATAAAAGAAAATTAAGGTTGTTAATCCACTTCCAATGGCAGCTTCTGTCATAGCAACATCTGGTGCAGACATTAATAAAAACAAAATCGAAGCAAACAAACTAACTACTCCTACTGCAATAACTGCTAGAGAAAGCTTTTTGCTGTGTATCGAAATAAATGAAAGTACGATGGACGCTACTCCCAAAAAAATGGTTAATACGATATATAAAAATTCTCTATTCATTTTTTGGCTCTTTTATAACATTATTATTTAAATCGTCTCTTAGCACGTCAGTACTAGTGATTTTTGAAAGAGGAACTTTCATAAAATACGCTGCCCTCATTAAAACATGTGATGACACCGGATTAGTGATGTAAATAAATATTATTAAAATAGCTGCTCTTCCTAACCAATTTTCGCCGGTAAACCAATGTTCATATTTTAACAATGCTATTCCAACAAAGGATACAATTGCTCCAAAAGTTGAAGCTTTGGTTCCAACTTGTACTCTGTTATAAACATCAGGCATTCTTAAAAGCCCAATTGCTGAGACCAACAAGGACAAAGAACCGCCTAAAAGAAAAATCCCACCTATTAATTTTATTATATCCATAATTATAATCCTTTCTGAATATATTTTGCAACTACAATAACTCCCATAAAACTCAATAGTCCATAAACAATTGCAACATCAATATATATCATTCGATTTGATAAAATTGCTAAAATACCAATCAAAACAAGCCCTGATATTGATAAAACATCGAAGGCAATAATTTTATCAACTAGTGTTGGTCCTTTAATAAAACGTAGCATATTCAAAAACATAGCAATGAGTAAAATTGCTACCGCTACATATATTATAAAATCTGTATTAATCATATAATTCTTTCAATATGTTTTCAAAAGTATCTGCTATTTTTTGAGTTGCTTCCTCTATATTTTTCGCTTCTACACTAATCCAATGGATGTAAAAAAAGTCTCCTTCGATATGTACTGTGAATGTTCCAGGCGTTAATGTAATTGAGTTGGCCAATATTAATCTCGCCATCTTCGATTTCAAATTTGTTTTTATTTTAACAATTCCAGGATTAATGGGTAAGGTGGGCGATAAAACTCTTTTGGTAACATCAATATTTGCTTTAATTAATTCTCGAATAAAAACAAACAAATAAATAAACGTGTATAAAAAAGCTTTCGGTGTTATTTTTATTCCCTCAAAAACACTGCATTTGCCACAAAAAATAACACTTATTGCAAGTGATAAAATTACGCCAACAACTAGAATTATTGGATTGAACGACCAATTTAGCAAAAGCCATGAAATCATCATTACTACAAAAGCAACTATTACATTTTTAGCTTTCATCAAGATTAATATTATTTAATTTTTTTGTAAAATTTTATAATGATAAAGATATAGATATGTTAATTTATAACTTTTGAAAACATCGTTTTATTAGATATATTTGCATTATAAATTAGAAGACCTATAAGTCGTTTTTTATATATTACAAAATAGATTTATGTTAATAGATGAATAGATTTTTGTTAGTTTATTTTATTAATGTTTTGATTTATAAATATTTATAAACCAGTAAAGATGAGTACCTCAGAACATATTTGTTTAGCTTGTGAAAACAAATCGTCATGTTTTAGACAACTTTCTGTCGATGAACTTGATAATATTTCGCCCAAAAGGGTTGAGTTGCGGTATAAAAAAGGAGAGGTTATAGCTAAACAAGGTTCTTTCGTAACTCACATTTTATTTGTACAAAAAGGTTTAACTAAAGTTTATAAAGAGATTAATGAAAAAGATAATTTAATTTTAAGTTTATATCCCAAAGGAACTCTAATTGGTTTGCCATCATTATTTCGAGATGATTTTTTACAGTATTCAGTGGCTGCCGTTGAAGATACAACAGTTTGTGCAATTGATAAAAAAACAATTGAAAACCTTGTCAAAACAAATGGAGAATTCGCGGCTTCTATTATTTCAACCATGACCAAATGTACGTTTTATCACTTCGATAAAATATTTTCGTTAACTCAAAAACAAATTAATGGTAGAATTGCTGAGACACTTTTGTTCTTAGCAAAATACATTTATTATTCTGATAAATTTCACTTGTCGTTGACAAGAAAAGATATTGCTGAATTTACCGGATTATCAGTAATGAGCGTAGTAAGAGCATTAAAAGATTTCAAAGAAAGTGGACTAATATCAGATAATAATGGAGAAATGGAACTGCTGCAAAAAGACAGTCTGAGGAAAATTAGTGAATTGGGTTAAAAAAACATTAGCTCTCTCGTTGGAATTTTTCCCATTAACTTCAAAAAAATATTTATTTCGCTGGCGATAATCTCAACGAAGGGAGAAAGCATCATTTGAACATGCAAGACCACAAAAAAGGATTATCGCTTCCGATTTTTAAAGGAAATCATAACAATATTAACCCTACATATTTATTTCATTATGTTTCGTTTGTTTAATGCTTTTTGAAATTTTCGAGCATTAACTGAATGCTGAGCCATCGTTTCAGCAAAATTGTGATAACCCGAAAAATCTTCTTTTGCACAGAAATAAATATAACTATGCTTTTCGTAGTTTAAAACAGCATCGATTGCCGAAATAGAAGGAAAATAGATTGGTCCAGGAGGTAAACCTAAATATTTATATGTATTATATGGCGAATCGTATTGCAAATGGACTTTCAATACTCGATTAATTGTAAAATCGCCTACGGCATAAATTACTGTGGGATCAGCCTGTAAAAGCATATTTCGTTTAAGTCTATTCATATATACTCCAGCAATAATCGGACGTTCGTCCTTTTTTTGCGATTCAAGTTCAACAATTGAAGCCAAAATCGAAACATCAGACTGGCTCAGCCCTATATTATTTGCTTTTTGTTTTCGTTCGTCGGTCCAAAAGGCTTTGTATTCTTCAGCCATTCGGGCAAAAAACTCTTCGGCAGAAGTATTCCAAAAAAATTCGTAGGTATTTGGGATAAACATCGTCATTACTGTATTCGTTGTAAATCCATATTTTGAGCAAAAATCAGAATCTGTGAGCAATGAGATTATCGATAACGAATCAGCTTCTATTTTTCGACCAAGCCTTCCGGCTAATTGAGCCTTAGTTCTAATGTTTGTAAACGTAACATTTATCGGTTCTTGATTTCCCGAACGAAGCAAATTTATGAGTTCGTTATTACTCATTCCGTCTCTTAATCGATATCTTCCAGGCTTAACCACTGAAAATTCTTTTAACTCGGAAACCCATTCAAATGAACTTCGATTATTTATAAGGTTTTTTTCATACAAGAGATTCACTAAATCGTTGAATTCATAGCCTGTTTTTACATACAAAAATTTGTCAGATGAGTTTTTAAGAACAACATTGGGAGCATAAATTTTTTTATACGAATCGTACGAAAAAAAAGCTGCAGAAGCAATGAGAATAAGAAAGAAAATGAGAATAATCCTGATAATTTGTTTTTTATTATTTTTCTTTTTTGTAGCCATCGCTAGTAGAGTTAAAAAAATTTCAAGTTTGTAAAGTTAAGAAATAGAAGTTAGATGTTAGAAGTCATAAGATTGAGTTTTTAACATTTTATTCTTAACATTTTATCATTCCGAATTTCCTATGAAAAATCAGCCCCTTATTTATTGCTAAATTTCTCCGCTTTTCTAGTATATTTTTGGATATTTCGTTGGATTATATTCGTTCATTATTTCGTAAACTCGTTCGAAAACATCTTCAGCATTCGGATTTGAAAAATAATCGCCATCGGTTGTATAAGCCGGACGATGTTCTTTTGCAGTTAGTGTTCGCGGAGCCGAATCGAGATATTGAAATGCCTTTTGCTCTTCCAATACCTTTTGCATCATAAAAGCAGTCGCTCCCCCGGGAACATCTTCGTCAAAAAATAACACTTTATTTGTTTTCTTTATCGACTGCAAAATTGTGTGATTAATATCAAACGGAAGTAAGGTTTGTACGTCAATCAACTCGCACGAAATATTAAATTCGCTAAGCTGAATAACCGCATCTTGAGCAATACGAACGCACGAACCATAAGTTACAATGGCAATATCTGTTCCTTCGTTCAAAATTTCTGGCACACCCAGCTGTATACAATATTCACCAATGTTGTCTGGTCGTTTTTCTTTAACTCTATACCCATTTAACGGTTCAACAACCAGTGCAGTATCGTCAGATTTTAACAAAGTATTGTAAAATCCAGCAGCTTGATTCATGTTTCGGGGAACACAAACATAAATTCCACGAATCGAATTTATGACCATACTCAATGGCGAACCTGAGTGCCAAACTCCTTCGAGGCGGTGTCCTCGAGTACGAATAATCACAGGAGCTTTTTGCCCTCCTTTGGTACGATATAGCATAGTTGCCAAATCGTCGCTCATGGTTTGCAATGCATACAATAAATAATCGAAATATTGTATTTCGGCAATCGGTCTAAATCCTCGCAAAGCTAATCCAATTGCTTGTCCTAGAATGGTCGCTTCGCGTATTCCGGTATCAAATATTCTGTTTTCGCCGTATTTTTCTTGTAAACCTTCCAGTCCTTGATTTACATCACCTAATCGCCCAGAATCTTCGCCAAAGGTTAATAATTCTGGATATGTTGAAAATAATATATCGAAGTTATCGCGAATAATCTCACGACCTTGGACATGTGCCGAATTTTCTGAAAATGCTGCAGGAATTGCGACAACTTTCAAGGCTGAATTTTCGCTTTTACTGTATAAATGACTACTGTATCTATCTGCGTTTTCGTTATATTTTTCGCTTAGCCAATTAGCCAAGCCTTTTTTTAATGGTTTTTCAACTCCGCAGGTTTGGCAAACATATCGAAGAATTTTTTTTGCCGAACTAAAATTATCTTTTCTAATTGGAGTTTGAATTTTCTGTAATTCATTTACAATATAATCAATCTTATCTTGCTTAGGACAAGCACCACACGAAAATTCGCTATTAATAAGATTCAATAATTCGGTCTTTTCTTCTTTAATAGGATTTTGAAAATCATTCCAAGCATCTTTTTTGGCTTGCAAGGCTTCTGTTTTTGCTTTGTTTTCGATGTTATCTAGTTCTGTATTATTAGCGATATGGGTTTCGATAAGCCATTCACGCATTTTACTGATTGGATCGAATTCCGTTTCCCAATTCAGTCGTTCTTTCGACTTATATCGCTCGTGCGAACCGGAAGTGGAATGACCGTTGGGTTGAGTCATTTCTTCGATGTGAAACAATACCGGAATATGTTGCTCGCGACAAATCGAAACGCCCTCTTTATATATTTTGCACAATTCGGGATAATCCCAACCTTTTGCCTTATAAATTAAAAAACCATCTGACCGCTCATCTCTTTTAAGTCCTTTGAGCAATTCGGAAATACTTTGCTTAGTGGTTTGATATTTTTTTGAAACCGAAATTCCCCAACCATCGTCCCAGACCGACATAGCTAAAGGAACTTGCATAACTCCGGCAGCATTCATCGTTTCGAAAAAATGACCTTCTGACGTACTTGCATCGCCAATGGTTCCAAAAGCAACTTCGTTTCCATTTCGTGTAAAATTACTAAAATCAGCTTGCTTACTTTCTATTGACATATTGCGATAAATTCTTGAAGCCGATGCCAATCCAAGTAAACGAGGCATCTGCCCTGCCGTAGGAGAAATGTCGGGCGATGAGTTTTTTTGATTCACAATTTTTTTCCATGAACCGTCTTCGTTTAAACTACGTGTAGCAAAATGATTATTCATTAACCTTCCTCCGTTAGAGGGATTGTTTTTCAACGATGTATCGCCATACAATTGTGCAAAAATTTCTTTTGCGGTCATCATTTCGGCTGCCAACATAAAAGTTTGATCGCGATAATATCCCGAACGAAAATCGCCGTTTTCAAAAACCTTTGCCATTGCAAGTTGAGCAATTTCTTTTCCATCGCCAAAAATTCCGAACTTTGCTTTTCCGTTAAGCACCTCCTTGCGTCCAATAACGCTTATTTCGCGACTCAATACGGCAGTGTAATAATCTTTTAACACTTCTGTCTTAAAGTCGTCGAAACTGATTTTGCTTTTTTCGTCCATATAATATTATAGCTTTTCAAAGCAAAAATAAGAAATTTAATTATTAATTGACGGTTAAAATTTAGATAGTAAAAACTTGAGTTCGATTATAAAAAGTGATAATTACTCAGAATTAAGTATTTGGTTATTTGAAAATTAATTTTAGGCAAGAAGTTATAATCAATAATTCCCGAAATTAAATTTGTGAAAGAATGAAACATCCTTATATATATAATGACAAGGATATTTTTATCACTCCTGTTTTTAAAACTTTTGTTTTTTCCCGATGTTGGTGTTATCACCAACATCTTTTTTCACGTTTTCAATATATTCTTTTTCATATAAATTTCAACTATCCATTCGTTTGTTGGTGATAAAACCATCAAAGGCGGAATCTTACAATTTCTGCTCATTACTCAATTTTATTCTTTTTTTTACCACATGGCTGAGGCTGGTGGTAGCTGGGGGATAAAGTTTATTGAGATAATTTTTAATTCATTGTATTAAATCAATAGTTCGTTCAACTTTGCCAAAGTTGATTTTAACCAAAGTATAACACGCTGATAATCAGCAATATTTCAATTCAACTCAAGCTTTGGCAAAGTTCTTAAAATCAGAGGTTTACAAAAATTAACCGAAGTATTGATTAAATCATACCCCATTTTATTGAATGACATTATTTTTTTTCGACAAGCCTATACCCATTGCATGTAGGGCATGTTTCAAATGTTACAGGACTACATGAAACGCCATAACTTGTTACAGTTCCGCCCCACGATCCAATTTTAGTTACATCGTCAACAGTATGTCCCATAAGGTAATTTTTTTCGATTTTTCCGTATCTCATGCCTCCTCCTGAAATTATTTGGCCACTTCCTTTGCAAGTAGGGCAAAGCATGGTTTGGGGTTGAGGTGGTGGAGGGGGAGGAATAATTTCTTTCCCGTCTTTGACTTCAATAGAATCTCCTTTTGGCGAGTAATATGCTCCATTATATTCGTATCCTTCATCATCATATTTGCCCCTAAATTTATATCCGTTTGAGTAATAATATATTCCTGATAGGTAGTAGTTATTGTGGCATAACCCCTCGAAACGGTCTCCATTTGCAAGAAAACATGTGCCATGCCCTTCACGAGCACAATTATTAAAATATCCTACATATTTGTTACCGCCAGGATATACGTATGTTCCGTAACCGTTCACACAATCTCCTTCAAGGCAGCCTTTTGTCGGAGCAATCGGTTCTCCAATATCAACGAATACTGTTGTAGATTTCTTTACTTGTGTTCCCATGTTGAATTCTACATTTTCGGAACTTCCATCTGCATGGTAAAGAATTCCTTTCCCATTTTCTTTGCCATCGGTAAATTCGCCAGTAAACTTCTCGTTACCACCATAATCTATTGTACCTACACCGTGCATCAGTCCACTTTTAAATTGTCCTTCGTAAACACACCAGCCAAAATCATATTTTCCGTTTCCGTTTTGGCAGTCTCCTTTTAGGCATTGAGCAAAACTTGTGTTATTTAATAATAACGATAGAACAAGGTATATTATGAATTTGCTCATTTGAAGTACTTTATTTATTTTGCAATTCTTCAATCCTTTTGCCTACAGCTTCTGCTTCGCTTCTCCTGCCTAAATCTAAAAGGAAAAGACCTTTTGCATTGAGAGCTCCAAGATTATCAGGTTCCATGCTCACAGCTTTCTCTGCATCTAGAAGACCAGCTTCAAATTTTCCCAATCTGTAATAAATATTTGCTCTAGTCATATACGAATTGAAAACACCTGGCTCAAACTCCAATGATTTATTTATTGATGAAAGAGCATCGTCCAACAAAGTTAATTCAATTTCGCAGGCAGCCTTGTTATTATACATGTTAGCATCTTTGCTTCCAGCTGCTTCACATTTTCTAAAATTATTTACAGCTTCTGTAAAATTGCCAATGCTACCATATAAATTTCCAACGAGTGAGTACCCTGAAGGATTTCCTGTGAAATAGCCGGCATCAATGGCTTTATTAATAATTTCGATTGCTTCGGTAGTTTTTCCAACTGAGTTCATGGCTTGTGCTTTGTTTAAAATGGCAGATGTAAATTGGGGATTTAAAGCCAAGGCTTGATCAAAATCTGCAATAGCCAGATCAAATTTTTCAAGTCTTTTGTACATTTGACCTCTCATATCAAAAACTTCGGGAGTAGGAGCTAACTCGATGCTTTTGTTTAAATCTACGATAGCTTTATCGTAAAGATTCTTTCCTGCAAAAGCTTGAGCCCTAAAAAAATAACCTCCTCCATCGTTTGGTGCAAACGATAGGTATTTTGTGATATCTGACAAGGCTGAATTAAAATTTCCCATTGCTATATATAATAGCCCCCTATTTATCCAAAGTATAGCTGTGTCAGGAGCTAGTTCAATCGCTTTGTTTTGATCGGCAAGGGCTTTTTCATACTCTCCAAACATATAGTACAAATATCCGCGATTTCCATATCCAATAGCAAAACTATTATCTGCTTTTACTGCTTTGTCAAATAAATTGAATGCATCTTCATATCGTTGCTCCCCAAATGCTTTTTCGCCGCTATCGTTGTATTCTTTACTTGTCTGTGCAGTTAGGTTTGTACAGATGATTAATCCTAGTATTACAAAACTAATTTTAATTATTTTTTTCATGGTTTTTAATGGTATTATAAATTTAAAAAAAAATGCTCAATTATTGTTAACTTTTATTCATTCTTACCAAAGTTAAATATTTTTTAATAATCTATACTTAGAAGTTTTTTAATTTTATATTATAAAGGTAAAAATTATTCTACGAATATCATTAAAATAGATTTTATTTTTTTCAGCTATATACTTTTAAGCATTTCAATTTAAACTAGATAGCAATTACTGAGTATTAGTTTTAAAATATTTAACATTTGAGTATTTTGTTTATTTTTGTTAATAAATAGGGTAATAAAATCTAAAAAACATATTTATGAAAAATTTCCAACTCCTCTTATTTGTTTGCATAGTTTTAATAGGAACTGTGAAATCGCAAACTTCTTCAGATATTAATGTTGGCTATAATGGAAATTGCACCAACGGTTACGGAACTTATTTGTTTGAAGACGGAACCCAATATGTCGGTTTATGGAAAAATGGAAAATATGACGGACATGGAATTTATTATCATTCGAGTGGAGAAAAATATATTGGCGAGTTTGCGGATTATAAATACAATGGATTTGGGATTTACAATTATGAAGATGGGAGTATTTACAAAGGTTACTGGAAAGATGGAGTACAAGATGGTCCTGGAATTATGTATAACTCAATTGGAGAAATAACACATCAAGGTATTTATTTTAATGGTGAATTTATTAACACAAAAGAAGTGTTTAATATGGGATGTTATCCTTCATCTAACGACTTTTATAACTCAGACCTTGTTCAAAATAGTCAGTTAGATTGTACCATATTCAATAAAATTTCATCAGGTCTTGACGATTGTTTCACCGGATTATACGAGAAGTATGAATATGATTCATACAGTGACGATGCCGAATATTATTCTTGGAAAGCAAATGTTTCATTTCCTCCCTTTGAGAAAGGTTCTGTAAATTGGGACTCACATCATTATTATAGAGCAAGATTTGAAAAAGATGTTGAAAATTCAGATTATACTTTTTTCAATGAAATTTCGGGGTTTATAAAAAAATGTTGTGGTGAAGGTTGGACAGAATGCTATGGGATAGATTATTCAGAAGGATTAGAAAGGTATTACAAATTAAGAAAAGGAAATAAATACATTTATGTTGAGCAGGAAACATTTTATGACTATGGTGGTTTTTTTTCTATTGTAACATTAACATTTGAATTAAATATTCACCAACCAAAAGAATAGTTTAATTAGTAGACATTATACCGAATAAGAAATTATATGCTAAATTTAAAGATTTGTATGACTCCAAAGGAGTCGAATGTTTATAGCAGGATTGTACAGCTATAAATAGTTCGACCACTACGTGGTCGAACTATTTGAAATTTTCTCTAAAAAATTATTCGGTATAAACCCTATTATTTCATACTTAATCTACACATTAAAGTTTATATCGAATATGGGTTTAATCCGTTAGATTTTACTGGCGGAGCCATCTCATATATAACATTTTGATAAAGATTTAGGAATGAAATATTCGATAGATTTTTTAATCTATATTTTA